>NZ_CP108041.1:1200000-1800000 GCF_036173065.1 Rhodococcus sp. NBC_00297 | reverse complement strand
GGCTCGGTCGATAGTCTCTGTGCGTGCTGCTCTCCGATCGCGACATCAAGGCCGAGGTGGATGCCGGAACGCTCGGCATCGAGCCGTTCGACGAGGCGATGGTGCAGCCGTCGAGTGTGGACGTGCGCCTGGACGGGCTGTTCCGGGTGTTCGACAACTCGCGCTACACCCACATCGACCCGAAGCTGCAGCAGGACGAGCTGACCACCTTGGTGGAGCCCGCCGAGGGGGAGCCGTTCGTTCTGCATCCGGGCGAGTTCGTGCTCGGGTCGACGCTCGAGCTGACGACCCTGCCGAACGATCTCGCGGGGCGACTGGAGGGCAAGTCGAGTCTGGGCCGGCTGGGACTTCTCACACACTCGACGGCGGGTTTCATCGATCCGGGCTTCAGCGGACACATCACGCTGGAGCTCTCGAATGTCGCCAATCTGCCCATCACGTTGTGGCCGGGCATGAAGATCGGGCAGCTCTGCTTGTTCCGTCTCTCCAGTCCGGCGATCAATCCTTACGGCAGCTCAGCGCTCGGATCGAAGTATCAGGGACAGCGCGGCCCGACCCCGTCGAAGGCTTATTTGAACTTTCTCCAGTAGACCTACGGTCGGTTTTACCCGTCGTATACGTTGCTATGCCCGGTTTGACGCTCTACTATCGGTCTGTCTGAAACTCCGACAGCCGATGGTGGTGATCCATGATGCGAACCGAGACGGAAACGTTCGGTGTCTCCATGAGCACCGGGTGCGTGCGCGGAGTCGTGATGGACCCGGAGGGCCGGGTCGTCGAGGTGCGCTCGCTCGCCACCGGATCCGACCATCCTCTGTCCGCGGCCGCTGCGGCAGCGTTCGAGATGGCCGCGGATCTGTGCGTGGGTCCGGACGCGCCGGTGATCGCCGTGGGGGGAGACCCCGAGAGCACCTACGGGCCCGGCGGAGTCCGACTCGTCGCCGAGTGCGACGCGTTGCTGGCCGCCGCACGGATGGAGGGCTGCGTCGACGCGGCTCGCACCCTCGCGATCGTCGACCTCGGTCGGGTCGGTACGCGCGTGCACGTCCTGGACACGCAGACCGGTGACCTGTACTCGAGCGTGGGCATCACGGAACTGTCCGGTGACGCGATCGACGCCGCGGTCGCCGATCACCTGTCCACCACCTTCGGTGCTGCCGAGAAGATGAGCCCCGCCGCCGTGCGCACCCTGGCCCGAGACAGTCTCGCGGCCAAGGAGATGTTGTCCGACGAGCGTGCGGTCGACCTGTCGGGGCCGTTCGTCACCGATTCGGTTCGCCTGCGCCGCACCGACTTCGAACTTCTCATCGACCAGCCCGCCGCGATGCTCGTCGACCTCGTGGACGACGCCGTGGCCCGGGGAGCCGACGCCGTGCTCCTGGTCGGCGGCGGTGCGCACATCCCGTCGGTGCGCCGCGACATCGCCGCTCGGGTCGCGGTCCCCGTCATCACGCCGCGCTGGCCGCAGTTCTTCGCGGCCATGGGCGCCGCACATCTCTCCACCGTCGTGCCCCCCGCCGTGGACGCCGTGCCGCTGCCCGTCGTCACCGCACCGCCGGCGGACGACGAGGTCACGGCCGCCTTCACCACGGTGGCGGAGCCGGCTCACACCCCAGCGGCGGAGCCGGTTCCCACCCCGGAACCCGAGGTGGCACCGGAGCCGGAGAACGCTCGACCACCGCTGCCCACGCCGCGCGTCGTCACCGGTGCGCCTCGACGCGCCCGCTCCACGCGGCGACGTCGGTCCCGTGCCGGTGTCGTGGTGGGAACCACGGCGCTCGTCGCCGCGGTCACCCTCGGCGCAGCCGCCGGTGCGTCGGGACGGTCGGAGACCGAGGCCGTGCAGGCGACGGATCGCGTCGTCGTCACGTCGTCCGTCGACGCCACGCCCACTGCCGCCACCGCGCCCAGCACTGCCCCGCGCGTCGACGCGGCGCCGGCCTCGCCCTCGGCGGCGTCGTCGAGCGCCACCGCCGCACCGGCGCCGTCCACGGAGTCGCCCGTCGCAGCACCGTCGAGCATCACCCCGTCGACCTCGATCTCCCAGCGCCCGACGCTCGCCCCGGCACCCTCCACCGCGGTACAGGACGAGCCGGAGGAGACGCCGGCGCCCACCACGGCACGGCGACCGAACTCGAACACCAGCACGACGACGACATCTGCGGCTCCGTCGCCGACGTCCACGACGACTCGGACGACCACGCCCACGGCAACCAGCGCGCAGGCCACCACGACGCCCTGACGTTGCCGGGCGGGACCGTACGAGACCACGCATCATCGAGAACGAACAGGCGGACGACGACGACATGCACATCGTGCTGGGAATCTCGGCGACGAGCGACGAGGTGACGGCGGCTCTCGTCGACGTCGAGCTGCCTCGGCTCGGTCCGGTCGACGAGCGCACCATCCCGATGCAGACCGGGTCGCCGGCCGAGGTGGCCGCGGCGGTCGCGACGTCCATCGGTGTCATGCGGCTCCGGGCTGCCCGCGCCGATCTGCTGCTCACCGGTGCCGCCGTCGTCCTCGAGTCGCCGCATCTGCGTGAGCCCGTCGAGTCCGCGCTGCGCGACGGTCACGTTCGCGACGTGGTCGTCGTCGACGCGGTGGACGTCGATCCGTCCCTCGAACCGGCGGTCGCCGTCGCGCTGTGGGCCGACCACGACGCCGGCGACGCGATCACCGGTCCGATCCCGGTGGTGCTGCCCGAGCCGGTCGACGCGTCCTCACGCGAGACGCGCCGGGGATTCGCCGTCGTGGGTGCGGGAGTCGCTGCCGCCGTCCTGGCCGGATCGTTCGCGGTCTGGGCCGTGACGGGACCGCGGGCTCCCGAGGCCGCCGGTGTCGCGGAACCCCTGTCCACGTCGGCCACCGACTCGGCCGAGGCGGGCACCGGTATCGCTCCCAATCCCGCAGCGCCCGCCGGATCGAGCCCCACGGCCGTGCCGGCACCCGTGCCCGGCGGCACCACGGCCGCGGACGCCCTCACCGGCATCCGCCCCGGTGTCACGCAGCAGAACGGAGCCGTGTCGGTGCCCGCCGCACCCGGTGCCGCGACCACGCGACCGGGAACCTCGTCGGCGGCGCCGTCCAGCGGCGGATCGACGAGCGGCGGATCGACGAGCGGTGGTTCGACGAGCGGTGGTTCGACGAGCGGTGGTTCGACGAGTGGAGGCTCGACCAGCGGTGGGTCGACCAGCGGTGGGTCGACCAGCGGAGGCTCCGCCGGTGGCGGCGGATCGACCAGCGGCGGCGGAACCGGCACGGGTGGTACCGACCCCGGCACCGGTACGGGCGGTGGTTCCGGCGGCGGCGAGACACCCGGATCGACGGGAGGCTCGTCGTCCGAGCCGCCGACGGATTCCGAGCCGCCTAGCCAGCCGTCCGAGCCCGACCCGACGCCGGACACGTCCGGTACCGCGTCGGTCGAGTGACGCCCCGGCTCCTAGTGAAACCAACCAAACTTTGCCAATAGCCACTGAGAACCGACCTTTTCCCTGTTCGAGCGCCTAGGCTTCGTCGCGGAACACCAGGAACGGGGCGGGTCATGCGAGCAGTGGTAGGAATTTCCCTCGGAGCGTCGGCGATACGAGCCGCGGTGATGGATCCCATGGGCCGTGCGTTGCTCGGTACCGAGTCCGTCACGGTGGCACGCGGTCGTGATCGACTGGAAGCCGCTGTCGACGTGGTGGATTCGGTCTGTGCGCGCCACGGCGCCGATCGTGAGACCGCCGTGCTGGTGGTTCCGGACGAGCCCCGGTCACGCGTGGGAACCATCTCCCTGTCCGTGCACACCGGCGGATGTGTCCGTCTCGCTTCGGAACTCGGCGCCCAGCTGATGTATCTGAGAATGCGCGGCCTGGTCGAGTCGGGATCCACGATCGCCGTCGTCGACATGGGGAAGAGCGGTACGTCGGTGTCCGTCGTCGACGTGGCCACGGGCTTCGTCAAGGATGCGACGTGGACCGACCGCTACCGGGGCAGCGCCTTCGCGGACAGTGTCCGCGAGCACCTCCTGGCTGCCTACGGCACAGCGGAACCGCTGTCGCCGAACGACTCTCAGCTACTGACCGAGGGCGTCGAGTGGGCGATGGAGATGATCGCCCTGCACCGCGTCGTGCGCGTCGGCGGACCGTTCGTCGGGGGCACCGTGAACGTCTGGCGGACCACGGTGGACCGGCTGATGCTGGACTACGTCACCGAGGCTGCCGACTGGGTGAGCGATGTGGTGCGCCGGGGTGCGCATCGTGTCGACGCCGTGGTGCTGGCCGGCGGACCGGCGAACCTCCCTCTGCTGCGCGGTGTGTTCGCGCGCGAGTGGGGCTCCGCTCTGGTGATGCCGCAGGATCCGCAGTCCATCGCCGCGACGGGGGCTGCCCTCCTCGCCGCACGGCGGTCGGAGTCTCCGTTCAGCGCGCCGCTGCCGGTGGTACCGACGCGGTCGGAACCGGTGCCCGCGGTGACGACGCAGTCGCGGCACGCACTGGTCTGACCGTCAGGCCGCGTTCCACCGCATCCGGACGGTCGTGCCGTCCTCCGAGGAATCCACCGACGCCTCGTGCGCGAGCGCATGAATGAGGGGAAGCCCTCGACCTCGGCGCGGATCGTTGCCGTTGTCTACCCAGGATCCCCGATCGGTCACGTCGATGGTCACCTCGCCGGCCCGCGGAGTACGCACCTCGAGTCCGACGGTGCGCACCACGGTGTCCGCGGAGCGCTCGTAGGCGTGCTCGACGCTGTTGGCCAGTGCCTCGTACGTGGCCAGGGTGATGTCCTGGCACAGGTCCTCGTCGAGGCCTCGGTCGCGCAGCCATGCGAGCACCGTCGTACGCACACCGGTCAGCGCCCGCGGCTCGGCGGGGATGTCCTGCAGGATCAGATCGCGGGTCGCGTCACCACGGTCGGTGACCGGCATGTCGTCGGCGACGTCGGTGATCATGGAAGCCCTGTACCCACTGCGCGCAGATTTAGCACATCCATGGTCGAGATCACTCGGTCGAATCGGACCGATCGTTCACCGGACCCAGCCGGCGGCGCAGCGACACGGGCAGTACGAGGCAGACCGAGACGAACAGGGTGGCCGCCACTGCGCACGCGATGATGCCCGCGGTGGGACCCACCACCAGGTCGAAGATGAGCAGCGGTACGCCGGACATCGCGATGCCCAGCAGGACGAAGCCGGCGAGAGCGAACCGGTTCGCGTGGTCGACGAGCTGACGCAGTGCCCGTCGACGGAACAGGATCCTGTGTAGAGCCACCGGCGCGACCAGAAGGATGGTGGCGGTGACCGATGCTCCGAGCGTCACGAGGTACACGGCCTGCTCGTACGTCTCGAGTTCCGGGAACCGGGCCTGGAACGGGAGGGTGAGCAGGAAGCCGGTGAGCAACTGGATACCGGTCTGCACCACGCGCAGCTCCTGCAGAAGGTTCGACCAGTTGCGATCGAGGCGCTCGGTCTCGGTCTCGTGCCGCTCGCGTGCGTTCCAGTCCGACCCGGCCAGGGGCCCGTCCGCTGTCATTCGGTGATACTACGGCGGAACCTCCGATACCCGGCGTCGTGCCCGTTTGACGGCTTGTACGATGACTCGGCTGTGGAATGGACGAAACCTTTTCCCGCCCGTGACCGATACGGGGCTGGAACAGGTACGAATCACTGACGATCCGGGGGGTCACGGTGTCGGGACACGCCACGTCGGAACCATCCGACGGTGGCCTCGTAGAACGGACACGTCATGCAGAGGAGCGCACTCCGGCGCCAGAGTGAGTCGGCGCGGCACTATGTCGACTTCACGGCCACGGACTCCACGCTGCAGACCCTCACAGCTCTCGCGGCGACCACGCTGGGATTCTCCGCCGCGCAGCTCAACATCCTCGACGAGGACGTGCAGTACACCCGTGCTCAGCACGGGGGACCGTTCCCGCACACACTGCCGCGCTCCGTCACCGCCTGTCAGCACGTCGTCGCGTCCGCGGGGCCCGTCGCGGTCTCGAACTCCGGCCTCGACCGGTTCTCGAACGATCCGGTCCGCGCGGCCACCGCTCAGGCTCTGCACGCTCTGTCGCTCGGGTCCTACGTCGCGGTACCGCTCCGTGGACGCGAAGGGCTGATCATCGGCACCCTCTGCGTGCTGGACACCGTGCCGCACCCCGCGAACGAGTACACGGTCACCACTCTCACCGAGTTCGGTCGGGTGGTCGAGACCCATCTCGAGGCGCTGCGTGGTCACGGGCGCTCGAAGACCGCCGGGTGCGTTCGCGCTGTCGCGGCCGCGATCGAGCGGGGCGAGATCACCCCCTGGTATCAGCCGATCGTGGACGTGTCGTCCGGCGCCGTCACCGCGGTCGAGGCTCTCGCCCGCTGGACGCGTCCGGGCGACGGCACCACTGCGCCGTCGATGGTGAGTCCTGCGGACTTCCTGCCCACCATCGAGGGCAGCGACCTCGAGATCGACGTCGACCACGCGGTCCTCGTCCGCGCGCTCGTCGACTTCGAGCGGTGGATGGTCGACGCTCCCGAGATGGACCTGCACGTCAACCTGTCCGCGCGGCATCTCGCGGCCCCGGACGCGGTGCGCCACCTGATCGAGATCGTCGCCGCGTCCGCGGTGCCGGCGGCGCGCGTGGTCTTCGAACTGACCGAGACCGTGTCGCATGCTCGCCCGGCACGGGCACACGAGTTCGTCAGCGCCCTGCAGGCCGTCGGGTTCCGGGTGCTGCTCGACGACATCGGCATCGGCTTCTCGTCCCTCGAACGCCTCGTCGATTTCCCGGTCGACGGATTCAAGATCGACGCGGGCATCGCGCGCACGCTCGGTACCGCCGCGGGCGACTCGTTGGTCCGTGCACTGGCCGGATTCGCGGTCGACACCGGCCGTGCCCTGGTCGTGGAGGGAATCGAAAGCGACCACCAGGTCGCGGCCGCCCGCCATACTGGGTGCACTCGCGTCCAAGGATTTCTCTACTCTCGTGCGGTGCCCGCGCGCGATGTTCGCTCTCTGCTCGATTAGGGGGCGCTCTCGTGGGTACCCCCCATCGTCGCGTCCTCCGGGACGCGTCGGCGGGACGGCCAGGATCGGGGACATCATGCGCAACGCGTACACAGCTCAACTCGAGGGACTGAACGACGATCTGTGCGCTCTCGCGCAGGCGGCGGAGACCGCCATGCGCGACGCCAGCATCGCTCTACTGGACGGCGACCTGCGGGCTGCGGAGTCCGTCATCGCCCGCGGCGAGGCACTCGGAGAACTCGGTGCCCGCTGCGAGGATCAGGCTGTCACCGTACTGGCGCTGCAGGCACCCGTCGCGGCGGATCTCCGGCGAGTGTTCTCGGCCGTGCGCATCAGCAGTGACCTCTCACGGATGGTCGGCCTCGCGGTGCACATCGCCGAAGCCGCGCGCCGTCGCTTTCCCGAGCCGATCGTTCCCGATCATCTGATGCCGCAGTTTCGTGAGATGAGCGAATTGTGTCTCGACATGTCCGGTCGAATAGTCGACGCACTGCGTACGAGTGATCTCGGGCGTATCGATTGTCTGAGTTCACAGAACGATCGGGTCGATTCTCTGAAGACAACGGTCGTGGACACCGTGTCGGCGGACGATCACGGGCACGACGTGATGAATGCCGTGGACATCGCACTGCTGGGACGGTATTTCGAGCGCTACGCCGACCAGATCATCGATGTCGCGTCGCGGATCGTCTTCTTCGTGAGCGGCCGCAAAGAAATGGCCTGAGGGTCCTCTGAAATCGTGTCGTTCGAACACGCTAAATCTGTGTGAACTCACCGTGTGATTCACCGCACTGTGGTTGTCTGAGCGAGCCTTGCGGGAAGGCAATAAGCTACCGACTGCCCTGGTACACGTATCAGCGGTCGAGTCCCAGGCGGATCCAGTCGAACGGAACGAGGTACACGTGTCTGCTCCCAGCCCGGCGGAGAGCGAGTCGGCCGAGCGCCGCGACGTCGCACTGCCGCGGGCTCGGCGATCGCGGAGGGCGACCTCGCGACGCGACTGGGAGCGCGCGTACATGGACCGGCTCCGGGTGACCGACGTGCTCGTCGTCGTCGCCGCCGTCGCCTGCGCACAGGTGGTGCGCTTCGGTCGGCCGGATCTCGAGGTACCGCGCGCGGCGTTCAACTACACGTTGGTCTCGGTCACCCTCGCGCTGACGTGGATCGCATTCCTCGCGATCTTCCGCACCCGCTCGCCGCGTGTGCTCGGCGGGGGAGCCGAGGAGTACAGGCGTCTGTTGTCCGCCACCTTCCGCCTCTTCGGGCTCGTGGCCATCATCTCGTTGCTCTTCCGCTTCGAACTGGCGCGTGGCTACCTGGCCATCGCACTGCCGGTCGGGCTGATCGGGCTCCTGGTCTCGCGGTGGCTCTTCCGCAAGCACGTGGCTCGCGGACGTCGTCGCGGCGACTATCAGACGTCGGTCGTCATCGTCGGCAGTCACAGCTCGGCCCTCTCCATGGCGCGGTCGTTCAACCGCGACGGGAGTGCCGGATACGCCGTGGTCGGGGTGTGCCTGCCGCGCACCCAGTCGGTCACCGAGGATCAGCTGTCCGTCGACGGTCTCGAGATTCCCGTCCTCGGCAACGAGAACGACGTGCTCGATGCCATCGAGGCCACGGGCGCGGACACCGTCGCCGTCACCGCGACGGACCACATCGGCCACGAGGGCATCCGCCGCATGGTGTGGGATCTCGAGAAGAAGAACGTCGATCTGGTCGTGGCTCCCGGCGTCGTCGACGTCGCCGGCCCGCGCCTGCACATGCGGCCGGTCGCCGGCCTCCCGCTCATCCACGTGGAGAAGCCGCAGTACAACGGTGCGAGCCGCTTCGGGAAGACGGCGTTCGACATGGTGTTCGCCGTGGTCGCCCTCGTCGCCGTGGCCCCGCTGTTCCTCCTCGCCGCCCTTCTCGTCAAGGCCACCAGCAAGGGTCCGGTGTTCTACCGATCCGAGCGCATGGGCCTCGACGGCACACCGTTCCAGATGATCAAGTTCCGCTCGATGGTGCAGGACGCGGACGCTCGGGTGTCGGAGTTGTTGGCGCTCAACGACAGCGAGGGCGGCGTCCTGTTCAAGATGCGCGAGGATCCGCGTGTCACCAAGGTCGGCCGCGTGATGCGGCGGCTGAGCATCGACGAGCTGCCGCAGTTCTTCAACGTGCTGCGCCGCGAGATGTCGATCGTGGGCCCGCGGCCGCCGCTGCGCCGCGAGGTGGAGACCTACGACGGCGACGTGCGCCGCCGGCTGCTGGTCAAACCCGGTCTGACGGGCCTGTGGCAGGTGAGTGGCCGCTCCGACCTGTCCTGGGAGGAATCGGTGCGCCTCGACCTGAGCTACGTCGAGAACTGGTCCATGACAGGTGATCTGCTCATCGTGCTGAAGACCCTCAAGGCCGTCGTCGGCAGCGACGGCGCGTACTGAGTCGACCGCTCATCGGATGGTCGCGAGCACCTCGGCGGCGATCTCGGGCATCGTGGCGGACAGCGACGACGCCGTCGACGCCAGTCGCGCGACCGCGGCAGGTGCCTCGCATCCGTGCCGCACCATCAGTGCACCCACGGCGAGATCGATCGCGGCGCGCGCATCGAGGGACAGCCGGATGCGCTCGGTGACCACGGCCCCGAGTCGCTCGAGCAGTACGAGTTCGTCTGCGGCCGCGCGGATGCGTTCGTGCAACGACTGCTCCGGGTCGCTCGTCATGGGTCTCCGTGTTCTCGGTCGTTCGCCTGTTCGCCCGTTCACGAGTGCAACGGTGCGGGAAAACTCTACGCCGGTCGCCCGCGCGGTCCAGACTTGTCGCTACGGTTGACTCGCGGCACACGGGGCATTCCTCGGGTCGCGGACAACGGTGTGGACGTCGATCGACGAGGAGTGAGTGCAGGTCATGACGACGCGATCGGGTGGTGACGACGACGCGCACGCACCGTTGTCCATCACCGACATCGCCGATCTGTGCCGCAGTGTCGTGCAGTTGGTCGAGGTGGACGGCGCCGCCATCACCGTCATGAGCGGCACCACGCGCGAGTTGGTCTACGCCACCGACGCGGTGTCGCAGTACCTCGACGAACTGCAGTTCACCACCGGTCAGGGTCCCTGCGTCGACGCGTTCCACCGTGGCCGGACCGTGTTCGTCGCCGACCTCGACAACGAGGCGGAGGAGCACTGGCCCGGATTCGCCGCCGACGCCTCGGACGGGGGCGCGGCCGCTCTGTTCGCCTTCCCGCTGCGCGGCGGCAACACCGTGTTCGGCGTGCTCGAGCTGTATCGCGCATCCGTCGGTGAACTCAGCGACGAGTTCGCCGCTGTCGCCCAGCTGACCGCGGACGCGGCAGCCATCAGCCTGCTGGAAGCCTTCGCGCCCGGCCTCGGCGCGGGACAGTCGCTCGGCGACGCCTCGGACGACTCGCCGCTGGGCGACCATCGCACCCGGCCCTACGTCAATCTGGCCGTCGGCATGATCACGGTGCAGATGCGGGTGTCGCCGACCGAGGCGCTCGCCCGGCTGCGCGCCGCGGCGTACTCGGCCCGACGCCCCGTCGACGACATCGCCCGCGAGGTGGTCGAGCGCAAGGTGCGCTTCTCCACCGACGACACCGCGTCGGACTCGACGACGAAAGGACAGCCGTCGTGACTTTCCCGCCCACTTTCGATCCGCCCGGTACCGGGCGGATCGGTGATACCGACGTGCCGTCGCCCGTCGTCGTCCTCGCCGAGCTGACGGGCCATCTGGCCGCCGGGGTCGACGCCCCCTATCTGCTCCACCTCCTCGCCACCCGCACCCGCGAGGCCCTGCGGGCCGCCGCGGTGTCGGTGGTGTTCGACGGGTCCGGGTCGGTCGACCTCGACCTGGTCGCTGCGGCCTCGACCGGGTTGCTCGACCGATCGCTGTCCGTGGGCGGACCGGTGGCGATGTGCGTGCGCACCGGCGCGGCCGTGCTGCTCGACGATCTGGAGAACGCTCCGGGGCGCTGGCAGGACCACGCCCGCGCGGCGCGTGCGGCCGGCATCGGCGGTATGCGTGCCTACCCGGCTCGGATCGCGAACCGGGTCATCGGCGCCGTCGTGGTCCACACGTCGGGGCCGTGGCGGGCACCGGGTCACGCGGCGGCGTTCGTCCAGGCCGTCGCGGATCTGGCGGCCTTGGCCGTCAGCGTCGACACCGAGGGCGACGTGCGCCTGTCGGTCGAGGCGACGCGTCGACAGCAGGTCCTCGAGGACGCCGCCGTGATCGATCAGGCCATCGGTGTGCTCGCCGAGACCCACGGTCTCGACATCGGCCCCGCGACCGACCTGCTCGTCACCGACGCCCGCCGCTCACGGACCTCGCTCGCAGATCGGGCGCGTGCGGTGATCGATGCCCTGAGCTGACCGGCTCGTTTCACGGCCCCCTGCCGGGGTACCGCAGGTCCATGACCGACACTTCGACCGACGACCGCCCCGCCGTCGCGCCGGCCGTCACCGGCCCACGGGCTCTCGCCTACGCGGCGCGGCTGATGGGACCCTCGATCACCTCGGGGGTGATCCTTCGTCGTCCGGCGGCCATGGCGCTGGCCGAGAAGGTCGACGCCGATGCGGCCACGCTGGCCGCGATGCGGGAGCTGCGACTCCGGTACGGCTCCGCGCCCGTGCAGTTGGCTCTGCCCGGTCGCACCATCGCCGTCGTGCTCGACCCTGCCGATGTCCGGCGCATCCTCGTCGACTCCCCGGAGGACTTCACGGCGGCGAACCGGGAGAAGATCGGCGCGCTGGGACCGTTCCAGCCGCACGGGGTGCTCATCTCCCGTGGCCGGCTGCGCGACGAGCGTCGTGCGTTCAACGAGCAGGTCCTGGACACCCCTCAGCCGCTGCACCACCTCGCGTCGGCGTTCGTGGCCGTGGTGGACGAGGAGGTCGACACTCTGCTGTCCGGTCCCGGTGCGGGAGCGCCGCGCCCGGTGTCGGCGGACGAGTTCCTGCAGCTGTGGTGGCGGGTGGTGCGCCGGGTCGTGCTGGGTGCGTCCGCGCGCGACGACGAGACGGTGACCGACCGTCTGCGCTCCCTGCGCGGGAACGGTAACTGGTCGTACTTCGTACCGCAGCGACGCCGTGCGCGGGATCGCTTCATCGACGACCTGTACTCGTATGTCGATGCGGCGGAGCCGAACTCGCTCGCCGCCGTCGTCGCGCACAGTCGGGTGGGCGGTGCGGTGGACCCGGTGGGTCAGATGCCGCAATGGCTCTTCGCGTTCGACGCGGCCGGTATGGCGACGCTGCGGGCGCTCGCGCTGCTGGCCTCGCATCCCGACCACGAGCGGCGGGCCGTCGAGGAGGCGAGCGCGGGTGACGTCGGCCGTCCGCAAGCACTGCCGTTCCTGCGGGCGTGCATCCTGGAGTCGATTCGTCTGTGGCCGACGACGCCGGCGATCCTGCGGGACTCGACCGTCGACACGGAGTGGACCGGTGATTCGAGCACTCGAATCGTGCGAGCCGGCACGGCGTTCGCCATTCTGGCGTCCGGGTTCCACCGGGACGCGGACGCGCTGCCCTTCGCCGATCGGTTCGCGCCCGACATCTGGCTCGACGGCACCGCGGAGCAGTACCCGCAGCTGGTGCCGTTCAGTGCCGGGCCGGTGGTGTGTCCCGGTCAGAATCTCGTGTTGTTCACCGCGTCGTCGATGCTGGCGTCGATTCTCGCTCGGTCGGGGGTGGCTCTCACGAACCCTGCGCTCGCACCGTCGCGACCACTTCCCCCGACTCTGAACACCTACGGCGTCGAGCTGTCTCTCGAGCCCCGAACCTGAGTCCCCGACCTGAAGGATCTGCTGTGACAGAACAACTTCCGTCCATCGCCACGGCTTCCGTCGCCGAGCTCGGCGGCCGCACCAGCGTGTTGACCCGGCAACGCGACGACCACATCGAGCTCGACCAGTTGCTCCACGAGCTCGGCGAGACGCCGGCCGCAGATCGTGCCGACGTGCTGAACCGCATCTGTCGGCTCGTCTTCCCGCACGCGTTCGCCGAGGAGTCGGTGCTGTGGCCCGCGATCCGGAAGTGGGTGCCGGACGGCGAGTCGCTGACCCTCGAGATCGAGCGCGAGCATCAGGAGATCAACGAGCTGTTCTCCACGCTCGAGGAGAAGGGCGACGGCACCGACGAGGGGAGCGCGCTGCTCGATCGCATCGTCGTCCTGTTGCGTGAGGACGTGCGCGACGAGGAGGACCGGCTGTTCCCGATGCTGCGCCGCGCGATGAACGACGCGCAGCTCCGTCGGCTCGGCCTGGCGTGGACCGCGGTGCGGCGCACGGCCCCGACGAGGCCGCATCCGGTGGTGGCCCGCCGCCCACCGGGCAACGTCGTCGCCGCGCTGCCGCTCACGGTGCTCGACCGGTCGCGGGACGCACTGGACGTGGTGTCGAGGCGGGTGACCACGCCGTCGGCGGTGCAGTTGCTGCAGCGCACCAGCGGACTGCTCGCGACGGTGGCGGGTGCGGTGGAACACGTGCCGCCGCTGACCCGAGGCGAAGACCCGTCGACGCGGTCGGGGCGCACTACTCGGCCGGAGTGACCCGGCCCGTCGGCACGCGTGTGTGCGCTGTCATCAGCAGCTTGCCGAGTTCGGTGGACAGGGCGTCCGGTGCATCGCCGAGCGAGCCGATGTCGCGGACCAGTTGCTCGGCGAGAGTCCGCACCTTGATGTTCGTGGTCTGCGAGCGCCAGAGCAGCAGGTCGAAGGCCTTGTCGGCCGACACGTTGAGTCCCAGCATCAGGGCGCCCTTGGCCTGTTCGATCGCGGCGCGGGACTCCATCGCGGCGGCATAGGTCTCGACCTGTCTCGCGGCGTGCTCGGAGTTCTCCGCTCCGGTCAGGGCCGACTGGGCGGCCTGCACGAACACCCGCATCGCCGACTCGTCGACGGAATCGAACCGGTGGCCGGTGTGGCTGTAGAGATTGAGGGCGCCGATGTGGGCACCACCCGCGGTGACGGGCGCGGACAGGAAACTCGCGACGTCGAGGTGATCGATCGCCTTCGCGAACACGGGCCAGCGCTGGGACACGTCGTCGAGATCGGCACGCACCACCTCGTGGGTCAACGCCGACTCGATGCACGGTCCCTGCTCGCTGCGGTACTGGGCCTGGTCCACCTCGAGGACGAACGTCTCTGTGCTCGCGGCGGTCTGCGGCCTGCCGCGGCGGAACACCGTGACGCCCGCTGCGTCGGCGTCGGGAATCGCCGTCACGACGCGCGCGCAGATCGTGTCGAGCGCGCCGTCGGCCGTGTGGGAGACGGCGAGCGCACTGTCCAGGTCTGTCAGGGCCTCCGCCAACAGGGCCAACGCCCGTCGTTCGTCCGTGGTGTCCGCGCTGTCGGTCATTACCGCATCTCCCGCCTTCGCCGACTCATCACTCGACGACCCGTACGCGGAGTGCGAGACCACCGTACCGCTGTCGGGCTGTCCGGTTATAGTTGCGCGGAAGGCGATACCCCGCCCGGCGTCCAGCAGTAGGCGTCGGCACTGGTGGGTGTCGCCTTTTGTCGTCCGGTCTGCGATGACCGAGTGACGACGGATGATGAGAGAACCGAAGGGATCAGCACCACACATGAGCAACGACGGTCGGCCGCCGAGCTCCGAGCACCTCGATCTGGTGCGCACTCTGGCCGAGCTGGCGCGCGAGTTCGCCGGGTCGCGCCAGGTCCGGACGATCGACGAGGTTCTCGATCACGTCCTCGCGGTGTCGGTCGATCTGATCGACGCCGCGGATCACGCGTCGGTGCGGCTGGCGGCCGAGGTATCGGGGCCTGCGGAGCCCAGCCGCACGAGCAGCGACATCGCGGCCGCACTCGACCGGGTGCAGAGGCGACCGGGGGACGGACCGACCGTCGATCTCCTGCATCGGTCCTCCCAGGCGGGCGTGGACCTCGCTGCCGTCGTCGCCGGTCCGGTGCATCGTTGGCCCGGTCTGGCGGAGGTGGCCGACGCCGTCGGTGTCCGCGCGCTGGCCGCCGTACCGCTCGCGATGCACGAGCGCACGCTGGGAGTGCTCACGCTCTACTCGTCGTCGACCGCGGCGTTCGACGAGGACAGCCTGACCGTGGCGACGGCGATCGCGGCGCACGCCGCCATCGCGGTGCAGAGTCTGCAGAAGGAAGCGCAGTTCCGGTCCGGTCTCGCGTCCCGCGACATCATCGGTCAGGCCAAGGGCATGCTGATGGAGCGGTTCGAGGTGGATTCGGTCCAGGCGTTCGAGATGCTCTCGAAGTTGTCGCAGAACAACAACCGACCGCTGCACAAGCTTGCCGCGGACATCGTCGAGGCCGGAGCCAAGCTACGCTACCCGTCCACCTGAGGCAGGGTCGCGGCGAGTCGGTCGAGCAGCGCCTCGAGCGCTTTCTCGAACTCGGGCAGGCCGAGATCGCGCGCCAGCTCCGCCTTCATCCGCACCACGGTGGGGAACTCCGTCGGGTCGATGTCGTCTCCGGGCTGAGCGGTGGCGCGGGGATCGTCGGGATCGTTGGGGTCCGTCGGACCGATCGAGACTCCCTGCGCCGAGACCTCGAGCAACAGCTGTCCGAGCAGGAAACTCGTGTACGAGCGGTAGGCGGCGGCCGCGGCCGCGTCGTCGAATCCCCATTCCTTCAGGCTGGAGAGGAAGTTCTCGAGCCACCGCACGCTGCGGAGTGGGGGCCGCACCCACGGCGCGCTGTTCGGCCGGGTCGCGATGAGCGGGAACACCTCGGGATGTTCGAGCGCCATCCGGCGCACGCCGTGCGCCAGCCGCTGCAGGTAGTCCTGCCAGCTCGAGGCGCCCTTCATCAGCACCTGCGGGTCGCTGCCCAGATCGTCGATGACCTGGTCGACGATGCCGTCGAGCAGTTCTTCCTTGCCACCGAAGTAGTGGTAGAGCGCCATCGCCTCGACGCCGAGACGCCCGCCGAGTCGGCGCATCGTCAGATCGCGAGCGCCGTTGTCGTCGATGAAGGCGATGCCCGCGCGCAGGATGACGGTGCGGGTGAGCTGACCCCTACCGGGCGGTGGCGTGGTGCCGGGTGTCGAACCCACGATGAATCGACCCCCCGTTGTCTCGAGACTCGGACGCACCGAGTGGTGTCGACACTAGGCGTGTTCTGGCACGGTCACCACATGAGCACCGAGCACCTGTCCGTCCACGACGCCATCGCCGCACGTCGGGACGTCCGTAGCGAATTCAGCGGTGAGGTGGTCGACGACGCCGTCCTCACCCGTCTTCTCGCCGCCGCCCACCGCGCACCCAGTGTCGGGAACACCCAGCCGTGGGACTTCGTGGTCGTCCGACACCCCGAGACGCTGGGGCGATTCGCCGCGCACGTGGCGCAGTGCCGCGCCGACTTCGCGGCATCGCTGCCCGCCGACCGCGCCGAGACCTTCGAGCCGATCCGCGTCGAGGGGATCGAGACCAGTGGCACCGGCGTCGTCGTGACGTACGACGACTCCCGCGGTGGTGAGCACGTCCTGGGCCGGGCCACGGTGCGGGACACGGGCCTGCTCTCCGTGGCCCTCGCCATCGAGAACCTGTGGCTCGCAGCGGTGTCCGAGGGTGTCGGCGTCGGGTGGGTGTCGTTCTACGACGAGGCGGTGCTGCGGGACATCATCGGCCTGACCGGCGACGACGCCGTGCGTCCCGTCGCGTGGCTGTGCGTCGGTCCGGTGACGCAGTTCCAGGAGGTTCCGGACCTCGAGAGGTTCGGGTGGCGTCCGCGTCGGCCCCTGTCCGACGCCGTGCACCGGGAACAGTGGGGCCGTCGGGGTTAACGTGGCCGGGTGACCTCCTCGCGTCGGCGTTCCCCGGTGAGCGCGCTGACGCGTCGCGGTGTCCCGATCGGTCGAGCCGACATCACCGTCGCGGAGGCAGCCGACGCGATGACCCGGGCGAGGTCGAGCACCCTCGTCGTGCAGTGTCCGGGCTCGGCGTGGGGAGTGGTGACCGACGGCGACCTGCGCCGACGCGTGATCGCCGCGGGCCTGAGCACCGCGGCACCGGTGTCGGCCGTCGCGTCCGTTCCTGCCGTCACTGTCGACGCCGAGGTGCCCGTCGCGGAGGCGGCCGCCCTCGCGCTCGCTGCGGGTGTCCGCCGACTGGTGGTGCTGGACGCGAGTGGGGGCGTGCTCGGCATCGCCCTCGAACAGGACCTGCTCTCGCCGGCGCTGCGTGCGGGCACAGCGCTGCGCACCGCGGTGGAGCGCTCGGCGAGTGTCGACGATCTGGTCGAGGCGTGCGGGCGGCTTGCCTCGGTGACGTTGTCGCTGAACGATTCCCGCGTCCCGTCGGCCGACGTGACGGCAGTGCGATCGTCCGTGGTGACGGCCACCGTGCGCCGGGCCGCCGAACTGCTGGGCGACGACGCGTCCACCTGGCTGGTCTCCGGAAGCGTCGCTCGACGCGAATCGGTCCCGTCGTCCGATGTCGAGACGGCGCGGGTGGGCGGCCCGTCCCCGATGGGGTCGGACGTGCACGCCGTACTCGAACGCTGCGGTCTCGCAGCCGATCCCCATCACGCGAGTGCCGCGTCGCCGCGCTTCGTGCGGACGGTCGACGAGTGGTCCGACGCGGTGGCGGGCTGGGTGGCCGATCCGTACGAGGACACCGGTGTGGTGATGCTCTCGCTCGCGCTCGATGCGCGTCCGGTGGTGCCGGGCGGATGGACACCGGCGGAGCCCGCGCGCGCCGCGCTGGCCGACGCCGCTCACTCGCGACTGCTGATGTTGCGTGAGGCGACGACGATCAAGGCGCGGGTGACGCTGCGGGACAAGCTCTTCCGTCGTGCGGACACGATGGACGTGAAGGCGGGGATCCTGACTCCCATCGTGGACATCGCGCGCTGGGCCGGTGTCTCCGCCGGGCACGACGCCGTGGGCACGCCGGCTCGGCTCGAGCACGGTGCTCGCGCGCAGGTGCTGTCCGAGGACGACGCCGCGGTGCTCGCGGAATCGTTCGACGTCGTCCAGCGCATCCGGCTGCGGCACCAGTGCGAGGCACTGCGCGACGGCCGCCCCGTCGACGACCTGGTGCGCCCGTCGGACCTCACGCCCCTCGACCGGAGCCTGCTCGACGCGGCTGCGCGGGAAGTGGCGGGCGTGCAACGGGCCTCGGCGTACCTGGCTCGATGAGGCCGTCCGAGGAACATCCCGACACGTTCGCCGGGCTCACCCCGGATCAGTGTCACGCCGTCGATCAGGCCGTCGCCGCCGAACGACTCGAGGGATGGCGTCCCACGCCCGCGGACCTCGCACTCCTCGTCGCCGAGTGTCGCGGCGAGACGGTGCTGCCGTCGGTGCGCGAGGGGCTCGTCGGCGACGGACCGAAGCGTGAATCACGCTGGGCGGCACTGCGTCCGCGGCACACCCCGTACCTGCTGCCCGGGTCGACGACGCTGCGCAACGTGCTGGGCATCGTCGACGCGGCCGCGTTGCACCGCGCGGAGAGCATCCTCACCGCACTCCGTCTGGTCCGCTGTCACACCGGGCGGGCCGACCTCGGGGGCGCCGTCGGTGTGCACCGCCTGCTGAGCGTGCACCGCTACGTCTTCCAAGACTTCTACGTGTGGGCAGGCGACGTGCGCACCGTGGAACTGTCGAAGAACGGCACCGCGTTCGCGAGGTGCTCCGTCGTGTGGGACGGCCTCATGGGCGTGCACGAGACCATCCTGAGCGCCGACTGGGCGGCCGCCGACCGGGGGGAGCTCGCGTACCTCCTGAGCCGCACCTACGCCGACCTCAATCAGGTGCATCCCTTCCGTGAGGGCAACGGACGGGCCGCGACCATGCTGCTGCATCTGCTCGTCGCGCCGACCGGGTTCCGGCTGGATCTGACCGACGTCGAGCGGCGGGACTGGATCGCCGCATCGCAGGACTCGGCACCGTTCCGCCAGGCCGGCGCACCGTCCGCACGCCCCTTCCTTCCCTTCTTCCTGCGCGCCCTGAGCTCGTAACGCACTCGCAACATCTCGATACATCACGGACACCACCGCGGCCGCTGCGTCCGATTAACTATCACTCGACAGATACACCCCTCCCGTCGATGGAGAACACCCATGAGCCAGGCCGTGCTCCCACCCCCGTCGGACCGTCACGCGGACGGCGACTCCGACGATCTCCTCGAGTTCGGGTACGAACAACAGCTGCATCGCAAGCTGGGGAAGTTCGCGTCCTTCGCGGCGGGCTTCTCGTTCGTCTCGATCCTGACGACGATCTTCCAGCTGTTCGGCCTGGGCTTCAGCTTCGCCGGCCCGGCGTTCTTCTGGGCGTGGCCGGTGGTGTTCGTCGGCCAGTTCATGGTGGCGCTGTGCTTCGCCGAACTGGCCGCGCGCTACCCCATCTCCGGGGCCATCTACCAGTGGTCACGCCGCGTCGGCGGTGAGATCACCGGCTGGTTCGCCGGGTGGTTCATGATCATCGCGCAGATCGTGACGGCCTCCGCCGCCGCCATCGCACTGCAGGTGGTGCTGCCGAACGTCTGGAGCGGCTTCCAGATCGTCGGCACCGACACCGCACTGACCTCGTCGGACGGCGCCACCAACGCCGTCGTGCTGGGCACCGCGCTGCTGGTGATCACCACGACCATCAACTCCATCGGTGTCAACGCCATGGCGCGCATCAACTCGATCGGCGTGACGTGCGAGATCGTCGGTGTCATCGCGGTGATCGGCGTGTTCTTCACTCATGCTCAGCGCGGACCGGACGTCGTGTTCGACACCGGCGGCGTGCCCGTCGATTCCGGCTACATCGGGGCGTGGATCGTCTCGGGACTCATGGCCGCCTACGTCATGGTGGGATTCGGCTCCGCCGGCGAACTGGCCGAAGAGACGAAGAATCCCCGTCGGGTCGCACCGCGCACCATCCGTCTCGCGCTGTCCGTCTCCGCGCTGGGCGGCGGGCTCATGATCATCGGTGCGCTCATGGCGGCACCCAGCCTCACCGACGGTGAACTCGCGACGCAGGGCCTGCCGTACGTGCTGAACTCCGTGCTCTCGTCCCCGTGGGGCACCGTGCTCCTGATCGACGTGGCCATCGCGATCCTCATCTGCACGTTGGCCATTCAGACCGCCGCGTCCCGGCTCATGTTCTCGATGGCCCGCGACGGCCGGCTCCCCGCGTCCCGTGTTCTCGGATCGGTCAACAAGACCACGGGCACGCCCATCGCCCCGGCCGTCGTCATCGGACTGGGCTGCGTCCTGGTGCTCGTGGTCAACGTCGGCAACTCGGCGATCTTCTCCACCCTCGCCAGCGTGTGCATCGTGCTCATCTACCTCGCCTACATGATGGTCACCGTGCCGCTGCTCCTCCAGCGGCTGAAGGGCTGGCCCCACAACACCACCGGCGCACCGAAGGTCGACTCCGAGGGCAAGCCGCTGTTCACCCTCGGCCGACTCGGCCTGCCCGTCAACCTTCTCGCCGTCGTCTACGGCGCTGCCATGGTGGTCAACCTGTCCTGGCCGCGCCCCGAGATCTACGACCCCTCCGGCGATTTCCCGCTGCTGCGCTGGGCCGCGCCCCTCACCGTGCTGGCCG
This sequence comes from Rhodococcus sp. NBC_00297, assembly GCF_036173065.1. Classification (NCBI taxonomy): domain Bacteria; kingdom Bacillati; phylum Actinomycetota; class Actinomycetes; order Mycobacteriales; family Nocardiaceae; genus Rhodococcus; species Rhodococcus sp. NBC_00297. The sequence continues at coordinate 1,779,474 of NZ_CP108041.1, read as the reverse complement.
TCGTCGCCGTCGGTGCGCTGTGCTTCCCGCGCGGCAAGGCCCACCCCAACCCCGTCACCACAGGAGTGTCCGCATGACCGCCACCACCACAGCCGCCCGCGAGCACGCCCGGTCGCAGGCTCGGGAGATCACCGACTCGATGCCGGTGGTCCCACCCTCCCTGTGGCCGCACGAGGTTCCCGGAACCGATGCCGCGTCGCTCGTCTGGGCCGAGACCGTTCCCGGCGGGCGGTACACGACGAAGGTGCTCCAGCGCGGAACCCGAGTCCGGTTGCGCGACATCGACGGAGCGGCCTGCGCGCACGTCCTGCTGCACCGTGCCGACGCACCGTGGGAACGCCTCAACACCGCCGACACCGTCAAGGTGCCGTGGCAGGCGTACATGGGGGTGGGTCATCCGCTGCTGTCCGACCAGGGGCGGGTGCTCGCCACTGTGCTGGCCGACTCGTCCGGACACCACGACGCACTGTGCGGTACGACGACGCTGCTCTCCAACACCGCGAAGTACGGTGACGGCAGCGCGTACTCGGCGTCGCCCGCGGGCCGCGAGTTGCTGATCCTGGCCGCCCTGAAGAACGGCCTCGGTCCCCGCGACGTGCCGCCGACACTCAGCTTCTTCCACGGCGTCACCGTCGATCCCGACGGGGCCCTCCGCAGCACGGGTTCCGCGGGTGCCGGCCGCGAGGTCGACCTGATCCTGCACCTGCCGGTGATCGTGAGCATCGCCAACACGGCGCACCCGATCGATCCGTCGCCCACCTTCGACACCACGTCGCTCCAGGTGCTGGCCTGGCCGTCGCCGCAGGATCTCGACGCGCTGCCGAACACCGATCCCGAATACCTCCGTGCCGTCGCCAACACGGAGGACACGTACGCAGCAGGAGGCTCGAAATGACCGCAGCAGTACAGGAACTGGCCCTCGTCTCCGGCGAGGTGGTGCTCGACGAGGTCGCGCCTGCCCGCGGCCCGTGGTCCGCCGTCGTGCGCGCCGGCGACGTCCTCACCATCCTCGACCTGGAGGGCAACCAGGCCGTCGACACCCTGGTCTACGGCGCCGACGATCACACCGTCCGCTACAGCGCACCGGCCACCATGGTGGGTCAGGGCAACGTCTACCTCACCACGGGAACTGTTCTGCGCGACAGCGAGTCCCGGCCGATGATGACCATCGTCGCCGACGAGGTGGGCAATCACGACACGATCGGCGGTGCGTGCTCGCAGGAATCGAACACGCTGCGCTACGGCCACCACACCAAGCACCAGCACGCGTGTGTCGAGAACTTCGTGCTCGAGGGGTCGCGGTGGGGTCTGGGCAAGCGCGACATCGTCTCCAACATCAACTTCTTCATGAACGTCCCGGTCGACGCGGACGGCAGTCTGGGCATCGTCGACGGACTGTCCGCGCCGGGCAAGCGGATCGCGCTGCGCGCGGAGATCGACTCGCTGGTCCTGATCTCGAACTGCCCGCAGATCAACAACCCGTGCAACGGTTTCGACCCGACACCGGTTCGTCTGATCGTGACGCGGCCCGCATGAGCATCCGCGTCGAGCGCCCCGGCATGCTCACCACCATTCAGGACTGGCCCGGCCGGGTGGGGTACTGGAAGGTGGGAGTACCCCCGTCGGGGCCGATGGACGACCTGTCGCTGCGGTTGGCCAACGTCGCCGTCGGCAACCCGGAGGGAGCGCCGGCGCTCGAGACCACGATGAGCGGTCCCGCACTGCGTTTCGACGACGAGACCGTCGTGTGCGTCACCGGTGCGGACGCACCCGTCACAGTGAACGGCGAACCCGCCGAGCGCTGGACGCCGATCACGGTGCCCGCGGGCGGGGTGCTGGACGTGGGTGCGGTGTCCGGGGCCGGTCTGCGGATGTACATCGCGATCCGCGGCAGCGTCCTGGCCGAGGAGTACCTCGGCAGTGCGTCGACCTTCACACTCGGGACGTTCGGCGGGCTCGACGGCCGTGTGCTGCAGGCGGGCGACGACCTCGCCCCGGCGGATCGCGCCATCGGCACGCCCGCCCCCGTGCCGATGGAACACGTTCCGGCGCTGACGCACTCGTGGCAGCTCGCCGTCACGGAGGGGCCGCACGGAGCACCCGAGTTCTTCACCCGCACCGACATGGACACCATTCTCGGCACCGACTACGAGGTGCACTTCAACTCCGATCGCACCGGCGTGCGGCTGGTCGGACCCCGCCCGGACTGGGCGCGCACCGACGGGGGAGAGGCGGGTCTGCACCCGTCGAACATCCACGACAACGCGTATTCGGTCGGCGCGCTGGACTTCACGGGCGACACCCCCATCCTGCTCGGTCCCGACGGCCCGAGCCTGGGCGGTTTCGTGTGCCCGGTGACGGTGGTCGCGGCCGATCGCTGGAAGCTCGGTCAGCTGCGCCCCGGCGACACGGTGTGCTTCGTCGCGCTCGAGGCCGCCGCGGCCGCCTCGAAGAACACGCTGGGCGTCGGCCGGCGCGCGAGCCTGCCCGTGGTGTTCTCGCGCGGCGGCGACGGGGACGACGGTGTCATCGCGCGCCGCGACGGTGCCACGCCGGTCACCTATCGACGCTCCGGTGACGACAACATCCTGGTCGAGTACGGCGAGATGTCCCTCGACCTCGCGCTGCGGGCCCGTGCGCACGCCCTGCACGAGGCCGTCGAGGCCATCGCTCCCGCCGGGTTGGTCGATCTGACGCCCGGTATCCGGTCGTTGCAGGTGAAGGTCGACCCCGATGTGCTGCCGACTGCGAAACTCCTCGATCTGCTGTTCGAGGCCGAGGACGCGCTGCCGGACACCTCCGAGCTCACGGTGCCCAGTCGGCAGGTGCGGCTGCCGCTCTCGTGGGACGACCCGTCCACGCGCGAGGCGATCCAGCGCTACATGCACGGCGTACGCTCCGACGCGCCGTGGTGCCCGTGGAACATCGAGTTCATCCGCCGGATGAACGGGCTCGAGTCCGTCGACGACGTGTACGACACGGTCTTCGACGCCGAGTACATGGTGCTGGGCCTGGGCGACGTGTACCTCGGTGCGCCGGTGGCGACTCCGCTGGATCCACGGCATCGCCTCGTCACGACGAAGTACAACCCGGCGCGGACGTGGACACCGGAGAACGCCGTGGGGATCGGCGGCGCGTATCTGTGCATCTACGGCATGGAGGGACCCGGCGGCTACCAGTTCGTCGGTCGCACCACGCAGGTCTGGAACCACCGACACCCCTCCGCAGTCAAGGGTTTCGAAGAGGGCACGCCCTGGCTGCTGCGCTTCTTCGACCGCATCTCCTGGTACCCCGTCAGCACCGAGGAGCTCGCCGACATGCGCGCCGATCTCGCGGCCGGGCGCGGAGCGGGTGTCGAGATCACCGACGGCACCTTCTCTCTGGCCGACCACGACGAGTTCCTGGCCGAGAACGACAGCTCCATCGCCGAGTTCCGCAAGAAGCAGGCCGAGGCGTTCGGCATAGAGCGCGATGCCTGGTCCGCGGCCGGCGAGTTCGCCCTCACCACAGCACAGGGAGCATGATGACGACCGCCACCGATCGAGTGTTGCTCGCGTACAAGCGTATTGCCGAGGTCGACCGCCCCGAGGTGTGGATCACGCTGCGCGACGAGGCGGACGTCCTCGCGGAGGCCGCCGGTCTGGACGAGAGCCTGCCGCTGTACGGGACCGTGCTCGCGGTCAAGGACAACATCGACGTCGCGGGTCTCCCGACGACGGCGGCGTGCCCCGAGTTCTCGCGTACCCCGGACGTCGATGCGACCGTGGTCGCGCGACTCCGCGCCGCCGGCGCTCTGGTGCTGGGCAAGACCAATCTCGACCAGTTCGCCACCGGACTCGTGGGAACGCGCAGCCCGTACGGCGCGGTGCGGCACGCGCACGACCCCGAGAAGATCTCCGGCGGGTCGAGTTCCGGCTCCGCGACCGCGGTCGCGCTGGGCATCGTGGACATCGCCCTCGGAACGGACACGGCAGGGTCGGGCCGAGTTCCTGCGGCCTTCGCGTCCCTGGTGGGCATCAAGCCGACGCTGGGACTGGTGCCGAACACCGGCGTCGTCCCGGCGTGCGTGGACTACGACGCCGTGACGGTCTTCGCCGCCGACATCACCACGGCCACAGCAGCCATGGCGATCATGATCGGTGCGGACTCGGCAGATCCGCGGAGTCGTGCGTGGCCCGCGACGGTGCCGTTGTCGGCCCCGCCGCGCCCCCGTGTCGCCGTTCCACGCACCGAGGATCTCCGCGCGCTGTGCCCCGAGTACGCGGAGGCGTTCGAGCGCACGGTGTCGGGACTGGACGCTGTGGGGATCGACCACGAGATCGTCGACATCTCCGTGCTGCTGGACGCCGCCGTGTTGTTGTACGACGGGGCGATCGTGGCGCAGCGCTACGCGGCGGTCGGCGAGTTCCTGTCGACATCGCCCGAGCACGCCGACCCGACCGTCTCCCGCATCGTGCTGGGCGCGAAGGATCCGGCAGCGCACGCGTACGTCGACGACCTCTCGACGCTGCTGGCGGCCAAGGCGCACGCGGCGTCGATTCTCGACGGGCTCGACGGCCTGGTGCTGCCGACGACCACCGAGCACCCCACCATCGCTGCGGTACAGGCGGATCCGCTCGGCATCAATCGCAGGCTCGGCACGTTCACCAACTTCTGCAACCTTCTCGACATGGCGGCGGTCGCGGTGCCGGGTGCGCGCACGACGGCGGGTGATCCCTTCGGCGTCATGGTCGTGGGCCCCGCGTTCACCGATCAGGTACTGCTCGACATCGGCGCCGCGGTGGCGGATCAGGACACGGCGGTACTCGTGGAGGACGGCGTGGACGTGCTCGTCGTCGGCGCGCACCTGCGAGGGTTCCCGCTGAACGGTCAGCTGGTCGAGCGTGGTGCGCGGTTCGTCGGTGAGGTGAGCACTTCCGCCGACTACCGCCTGGTCGATCTGGGCACCACACCGCCCAAGCCCGGATTGGTGCGCGGCGGCAGCGCCTCCATCGCGGGCGAGCTGTACCGGATGGCCCCGGCGCACCTCGGCACGTTCCTGGCCGGGCTGCCCGCACCGATGGGCCTGGGATCGGTGACGCTGTCCGACGGTCGGGAGGTGGTCGGTTTCATGTGCGCCGCCGATGCGGCGGAGGCGGGCACCGACATCACCGAGTTCGGCGGCTGGCGGGCCTACACCGCGAATAGTGGAGTCTGAACCCCGGATTCCGGGGTCTGAGTTCCACGATCAGCTCGAGCGTGGCCGGTTCTCGTCGATGAGCCGTTCGAGTTCGCGAGGGTTCCTGGTCTGCAGCAGGACGCGGCCCGGACCGGTGAAGTCGAACACCAGCCCCTCGCCGGACTTCAGCGTCTGCATCGTCTTTCCCTGTACCGCTCGACGCACGTCGAACGTCATCGCGAGGTGGTACGCCACCACGTGACCGGTGTCGATGGTGACGCGTTCCCCGGGACCGAGGTCCATGACGTCGATGGCGCCGTACACACCCAGCAGCACGTGCCCGCGTCCCGACGCCTTGTAGCCGAAGGCGCCCTGGCCGCCGAACATCTGCTTCATTCCGCCGAACTGCGGGTCGACGGTGACGTCGGGGGAGTTGCCGAGCCAGGAACCGTGGCCCACGAACCACTCCTGCCCGTCGGCGACGTCGACGGTGATGACGTCGCCGGGCAGCTTGCCGGCCAGGTCGACCCAGCCGCCCTGGTCCGGTGCCGTGTACGTGGTGACGTAGAAGGATCCGGCGCTCAGCGCGCTGCGTTTGAGTCCGCCGAGGAATCCGCCCGGGGTGCTGCTCCGGATGTCCACACCGGCCGAACACGCGAGCATCGCCCCGCCCTCGGTGTTCAGCGATTCCCGTGGTGCGAGGCGGCATCGGGCGACGGTGTTGGAGGGGTTGTGCCGGAGTTCGACGTCCATGCGCAGACGATAGAGCAGCGACGACCGCCGCGCGCGGCACGTGAGAGTGCCCGAGAAATTACTTTCGGGTAGCTCTGGTGTCGACGCCCGGTTACAGACATAATCCGATGCGTGAACAATGTAGGTGTTACCTCGAGTAACCTGATCGCACAGGCGCCGGCCGGTGGCGGCGCCGCGCTCGATCAGGTCTTCGGCATGACCGCGGCAGCCGGTGTCATCTCGCTGTTCCTGCTGTATCTGGCCGTGATGCACCGGACGAGGCGCATCACGTGGCTGCAGCGCCTCGCGGACTACGCGGGCGAGAAGCTGCACCGCCCCGGGTGGGTGGCGCTGCCGCTCGTCATGTTCATCTCGACGATCCTCACCGCGTTCTTCGGCTTCATCTGGGACGTCAGCCTGCACATCGGACGTGGTCGCGACGAGGGCCCGTTGGCCAACCCGGCGCACTACTTCATCCTGGTGGGCCTGTTCTTCCTGTTCATCGCCGGTGCGCTGGCGATCATCCTGCCGCGCGACGAGAAGCCCGGTCCGGCAGCCATCAAGATCACCCGGACCTGGTATGCCCCCACCGGCGGGCTGCTCATCGCCGGCTCGGGCCTGTACGCGCTCATCGGCTTCCCGCTCGACGACATCTGGCACCGCATGTTCGGCCAGGACGTGACGCTGTGGGGACCGACGCACCTCATGCTCATCGGCGGCGCCGGGCTCTCGCTCGTCGGCGTGCTGCTGCTCGAGCACGAGGGTCGCGTCGCGATGGCCTCCACCGCCGTGACCACCGCCGCCACCGCCGGTGAGCCCGACGGCGAGACGAAGGCGGACCCGGCGCAGGCCGTCGACTCCCGCAAGCGCTCGATCATCACCTGGTTCATGCGCAGCTCCGCCTTCGGTGGTCTCGTCATCGGCCTGTCCGTCTTCCAGATCGAGTACGACTTCGGCGTCGAGCAGTTCCGCCTCGTCTTCCAGCCGCTGCTCATGACGGCTGCCGGCGCCTTCGCGCTCATCGCCGCCCGCCTGATGGTGGGCCGCGGATCCGCTCTGTTCGCCGTCGCGTTCGCCGCGGTGATCCGCGAGGTCACCGCGCTGATCGTCGGTCCCGTCCTCGGTGAGCCGCACAGCGTGTTCACGCTCTACCTGGGCATGGCCGTGGTCGTCGAGATCATGGGTCTGACCACTCTCGTCCGCCGCCGCCTCCTGTTCGGTGCCGTCACCGGTGTCGCCGTGGGCACCGTCGGCCTGTACCTGGAGTCCATGTGGGTCGACGCCGTCTTCCTCTACCCGTGGCCGAACAGCATGTGGGTCGAGGCGCTCGCCACCTGCATCCCGGCCGGCCTCGTCGTCGGTCTCACCGCGGGTCTGTTCGCACAGGCTCTCAGCGGTGACGGACTCCCGCGTCCCGCCGTCCGGCGTTCCGTCGTCGTCGCGATGGTGCTGGTGCTCGGCGGCAGCGTCGCGAACGGCCTGATGATCGACGTTCCGCAGGGCGCGAGCGCGACCGTGAGTCTCACCGACGCTCCCCGCGAGGACGGCTTCCGCATGGTCACCGCCACGGTGAGCATCGACCCGAGCGACCTGGTGTCCGACGATCCCGAGTGGGTCTCCATCCTCGCCTGGCAGGGCGCAGGCGACTCGCTGCACGGACTCGTCGTCGACAACCTCGAGCGCACCGGCCCGGGTGAGTACCGCTCCACGCGTGCCATGCCGGTCGACGGGACGTGGAAGACGTTCCTGCGCATCCAGGACGGCCGCACCATGGCCGGTGCGCCCATCTTCATGGCGGCGGACGAGGGCATCGGCGCCGAGGAGGTCCCCGCGACCACCGAGTTCACCCGCGAATTCCAGTACGAGACCAAGCTGCTGCAGCGCGAGCGCTCGTTCGACCACCCGGCATGGCTGTTCACGGCGGCGTGCCTCGTGGTGCTGGCCTGCTCGCTGGCCCTCATCTGGTCGCTGTCCTGGGGCGCCGCACGCATCAGCCTGGCCACCCCCGGCAACACCGCGACGAAGGGCAGCAAGGAGCGCAGTCGCGTATGACGCCCGATCCGAACGTGACGTACCTCGCGGATCACTCTGTCGTGCTGGCACTTCCGGCCGTCATACCCGCAGTGCTCATCGCTCTCGTGGTGATCGTCATCGTCGTGCGCGACCGGCGGACCGAGCGGGCGGAGAACGCCGAGAACGACCTGAAGGATGCAAACGAGAGGGAGGGCACGGAGTGAGGCGGGTAGTGGTGGTCGGGCTGGCGGTACTGGCGCTGGCGGGGTGCTCGCAGGCGGAGCCGGAGACCGAGGCGACGCCCGAGCAGGTCTCCTCGACACCGGCCACGTCCGTAGCGGCGTCCGACGTCCCACGCATCACGCCCACCACCACGCTCGACGTCTCCATCGCGGGCGGTGAGGTCACCCCGGTCGACCAGCGTCTCGAGGGCAGGGTCGGCGAGGAGATCCTCGTGACCGTGTCCAGCGACGCGGAGGACGAGATCCACGTGCATTCCGTTCCGGAGCACAGCTTCCCGGTGGCGGTCGGTGACGATCAGCAGTTCCGCTTCACGGTCGACGTGCCGGGCTCGGTCGACATCGAGTTGCACGAGGCCGACGTCACCGTGGCGACGGTGCTCGTCCGGTCGTGAGCAGCGAGGTCCTCGCGCACGGTCTCGGCGGGTCGACCGACCTGCCGATCCCGGTGACGTACGCCCTCATCGGCGGTGCCTGGGCGCTGGCAGCGTCCTTCGCGGTCCTGTTGTTGGCGTGGAAGACTCCGCGTCTGACGCCCGATCGACACCTGGTCCGGACGCCGCTGGCGCGACTCGTGGACGCTGCCGCGTTCCGGGGCGTCGTCGGCGCCGCGTCGGTGGCGCTGGCCGTGTGGGTCGGTGCGGCGTCGGTGCTGGGTCCGCAGGATGCATCCAACGCTCTGCTCGGCGTGTTCTACGTGCTGGTGTGGGTCGGGCTGGTCCCGGCATCGCTGGTCTTCGGGCCGGTGTGGCGCATCGTGTCGCCGGTCCGCGCGCTGTATCGCGTTCTGCCGCACGGCCGGCCGCGGACCGTGCCCGACGGCATCGGGGTGGTCCCGGCGGTGCTGGGCCTGCTGGCCTTCGTGTGGCTCGAACTGGCGTCGAGTGATCCCGGTTCGGTCGCCGCCGTGCGTACCTGGTGTCTGCTGTACGTGGTGGTCCTGCTCGGCGGCGCCCTGATCTTCGGCGAGGAATGGTTCGCGCGCGCGGATCCGTTCGAGGTGTTCAGCGACACCGTGGCGCGGTTGTCGATCCTGGCGCGCGACAGGGAGTCTCGCGCCCTCATGCTGCGGAACCCGCTCGACGGTGCCGCCACCCTCCCCGTACGACGCGGAACCGTCGCCGTGACGGCCACGTTGCTCGGCTCCACCGCGTTCGACTCGCTGGCGCAGACGCCGAGATGGAAGTCGTTCGCGCGTGACCTCGGTGACCCGGTGCTGATCCGCACGGCCGGCGTGCTGGCGTGTGTCGCACTGGTGGGCACCGTGTTCTGGCTCGCGGCGCGCACCACCGGCGGCGTGACGAGGGAGCGTCGCGCGCAGTTGCCCGGCTTGCTGGCGCACTCGCTGATCCCGATCGTCGTCGGGTACTTCTTCGCCCATTACCTCACCTATCTCGTGGAGAAAGGTCAGCAGAGCGTCTTCACGTTGTTCGATCCGTTCGACCGAGGATGGAATCCGCTCGGCATCGCGGACGCGTCGGTGAACTACGCGTTGTCCTCGCATCCGTCGGTGGTCGCATCGATCACGGTGCTGTGCGTGGTGATCGGGCACATCGTCGGAGTGACACTGGCGCACGACGCGGCTCTGCGGCTCCTACCGAAGAAGGACGCGCTGCTCGGCGAACTGGCTCTCATGCTGGTGATGGTGCTGTACACCTTCCTCGGTCTCTTCTTGTTGTTCGGCGCATGAATGGTCGTTGACCTTTCCGTGACCGTAGGTTACCGTCCGGTAGGTTAGTGGCGCCCATCACAGGGGAGGGTGCCGATCAGAGCATGGGGGCTCGTGTGCGGCGTCGTTCCACGGTCATCTCGGGCGTTCTCGTCGCCCTCCTCGTCGCATCCGGTACCGCGGTGCCGGCCACGGCGGATCCCACCGGCGGCGCGGACGCCGTCGCCTGGACCGCCGCGGCCGATGCGCCGCCGCAGTACCCGCAGGTGGCCATCGACTGGGACGTCCCCATCACGATGAGTGACGGAACGGTGTTGCAGGCCAACATCTACCGGCCCGCCGATGCGTCCGGTCGCCCGGTGGAGACCGACCTCCCGACCGTCCTGAACATCACGCCGTACACCAAGCTGGTGGGCAACCTGATCGACTCGATCCAGCAGATTCCCGGAGTGAGCGAGCCGGTGCTCGACTTCCTGGCGAGCCTGAACTTCGCCGGTACGCCGTTCGACGGCATCACCGATCTCACGCAGGCGGTCGACGGCGGGGGCCTGCGCATCTTCGCCGTCAACCGAAACCTGGTCCAGAACGGCTACGCCCAGGTGATCGTCGATGCCCGCGGCACCGGGTTCTCGCAGGGCACGTGGGACGTGTTGGGTCCACGCGAGCAACAGGATTCGGCGGAGATCATCGACTGGACGTCCCGGCAGTCCTGGTCGGACGGTCAGGTCGGTATGTCGGGCATCTCCTACTCGGCCATCAACTCCGTGCAGGCCGCGGCGCTGCGTCCGCCGGCGCTGAAGGCCATCTTCCCGGTCGAGCCCGGCAACGACCTGCTGCGCGACATCGTGGGTACCGGCGGCGCGTTGGGTGTCGGGTTCATGCCGCTGTGGCTCACGTTGGTCAACGTGCTGAAGTTCGTCCCGAACGTGCAGTCGATCCTGCAGGGGCAGTTCGACACTCGGTGGCTCGCCGATCGACTGGCTGACCCGGCGATCCTGATCCCCGAACTCGCCAACGCCTTCACGGCGCCGACCATTGCCGACATCCGGCCCGAGACACTCGGTGTCGCGCAGGACGGCGAGTTCTACGCCGACCGTTCGGCGGATCTGTCGCAGATCGAAGTGCCCACCATGGTCTACGGCGGCTGGCACGACATCTTCACCAACAGTGAGCCGCGCATCTACAACGACATCCCGGTCGCGCCCGGACGCAAGCAGCTGATCATGGGCGACGGGTACCACGTCAATCCGGGCGCGGGCTTCGGACGCCCGGGCAACCCGCCGCGGCTCGATGCACTCGAACGCGCGTGGTTCGACCACTGGCTCAAGGGCGTCGACAACGGTGTCGAGAAGTACGGCCCCGTGACGCTGTTCCAGCAGGGCGGCGGGTGGACCACCACCGATCAGTTCCCCCGTGCCGGAGCGCAGTCTCAGCGCACCTACCTCTCCGCCGCCCCCAGCGGCACCGCCGGGCACAGCCTCCACGACGGCTCGCTGTCCTCGTCGCCGACGTCCGACACCGCGCGCCTCACCGTCGCGCCGGGCCTGCGCGGGGTCTGTTCCCGCGACGCCGCGGTCGGTACTGCGGGTGCGGCGGCGATCCTGGGGTCCGTGTGCACGAAGGACTCCCGGTTCAACGAGGCCGAGGCGCTGACCTTCACCAGCGCGCCGGCCGAGAAGCCCACTCAGATCTCGGGTGCCACCAACCTGCATCTCAACACGGTGCTCGATCGGCCCGACGGCTTCTGGGCCGCGACGATGAACGACGTCGCGCCGGACGGCACGTCCACCCCGATCAGCCACGGCGCTCTCACCGCATCGCTTCGCCAGATCGACGAGGCGAAGAGCACCCGCTCGGCCAACGGCGACTACGTCGACGCGAAGCCGGCGCTCACGCTCGCGAGCCGGCAACCCCTCGTGCCCGGCGTCCCGACCACGGTGGACATCAACCTGCTCCCCACGGATGCCGTGATCGCGCCGGGCCACCGGATCCGCATCGACGTCTACGCCGCCAGCGTGCCGCGCTACCTGCCACTGGGGCCGATGCTCGTCGACTCCGCGCTGGCACCCCAGCACGTGCAACTCGACCCCGCGAACCCCAGCTTCGTGAACATTCCGTATGTGAACTGAGCGGATACCGTGACCATGTCGCGTCCTCGCAGGCGGTTCGGTCGCCGGTATCGGTGGAACACTTCGTGACATGTGGTGGTTCGTCATCGGCTTCGTGGCCGTCTGGATGGTGGTGTCGGTCGTTCTCGGCGTCCGAGTCGGCCATGCCATTCATGTGGCCGACGTCGAGGAAGACGTCGAGCACGCACACGACGTCGACGGTGACGCGCCACTCGCTCCCACGAGGTGATGGGGACCGAGATCTGATTGTGATCGAGCACGCCAATCCTCGCGAATGGCCGTGACGAAAACTCGTCGTGACGACACCGCACCACCTCGGGACCCGCTCGTGACCACGGGCTGGATGCTCGTGGTGGGCATCGCGGTCGCGTGGCTTCTCATGGCGGTCCTCATCGGTGTCTGGATCGGTCGCGCCGTCCGCAAGGCGGAGCGCGACGCGCGTCGGCAGGAGTCGACTCCCGAACACCGCCGCGACTCGGCGGCCTGACGACCGACCGTTAGAGTGACCCTCGAACAGTCGTTCAGCGAGGGAACCCGGTGCGATTCCGGGACTGGCGCGCAACGGTGACGAGCTTCGGCTCGAAGTCCGATCGCTTGCTGTCCGGCACCACCCTCGAAGCTCCGCGCACGGGCTCCCAGCAGGACGGCACAACCGAACATGACCCCACGCCTCGCGATCGCCGCTGTCGTCACGACAGTCGGCCTCCTCGCCACAGGATGCTCCACCGGCCCGACCACGACGGCTGCGGCCGAGGCCGGAAGCAACTATCCCGTCACCCTCGAGAACTGCGGCCGCACCGTCACCATCGACGCGCCGCCGCAGCGCGCCGTCTCCCTCAACCAGGGATCCACCGAGATTCTGCTGTCCCTCGGGCTGGAAGATCGGATGGTCGGTACCGCCACCTGGACCGACCCGGTACGGGCCGACCTCGCGGACGCCGACGCGCAGGTTCCTCGGCTGGCGGACAACAAGCCCTCGCTCGAGGTGGTGCTGGACGCCGAGCCCGATCTGGTCACCGGGTCGTTCGGCGGAACGCTGGGAGAGGGTGGAGTCGCGGACCGCGACCGGTTCGATGCCCTGGGCGTCCCGACGTACCTGTCGCCGACCGACTGCATCGGTAAGTCGGCCACCAGCGTCAACGCCGACGGTGCCCGGGACGAGCCACTGAGCATCGAGACGGTGTTCGAGGAGGTGCGCGATCTCGCGGCGATCTTCGATGTCCGCGACCGAGGGGATGCCCTCGTCGACGAGCTGCGAACGCGCTACGACGCGGCATCCACGCCGGTGTCGGAGGCGTCGCTCGCGTACTGGTTCGCCGACACCACTGCCCCCTACATGGCCGGGTGCTGCGGAGCGTCCGGTGTCATCTCGAACGCGGTGGGCGTGCGCAACGTCTTCGCGGACACGAAGGACGAATGGCCGCAGGTGAGTTGGGAGAGTGTCGCCGACCGCAACCCCTCCGCACTCGTGCTGGCCGACCTCAGCCGGCGCAGCATCGACGGTGACGCGCTGGCGAGCAAGATCGCATTCCTCGAGAGCAACCCGGTGACGAGTCGCATGCAGGCGGTGATCGACAAGCGCTACATCGTCGTGAACGGTGCCGACCTCAATCCGTCGATCCGGACCATCGACGGTATCGAGAAAGTGGCTGCGGCACTGCAGGAGTGGTCGAACGGGTGAGGGTGCGACCGGCATTGGCGGTCGTGACCACGCTGCTGGCGGTCGTCGCGTCGGTGGCGGTGTCCATCGCGCTGGGCCCGGCGAACGTGACGGTGCCCGACGTGGTCGCCGTCGTCGTCGCGCATCTCGGTGGCCCGCCGGCGGACGTCAGCCGCATCCAGGACGGCATCGTCTGGGAACTGCGGCTTCCCCGTGCACTTCTCGCGGCGATCTGCGGGTGCGGCCTGGCGCTGTGTGGCGCGATCATGCAGTCGCTGCTGCGTAACCGCTTGGCGGATCCGTTCGTTCTCGGCATCTCGTCCGGTGCCTCGACGGGCGCCGTGTCGGTGGCGGTGCTCGGTGTGGGTGCGGGCGCACTGTCGCTGTCGACCGGCGCCTTCGTCGGTGCTCTCGTGTCCTTCGTGCTGGTGATGATGCTGGCCACCGGCGCCGGCGGTGGAACTGGGCCGGTGATCTTGGCGGGAGTGGCCGGTACGCAGTTGTTCTCGGCCCTCACCTCGTTCATCGTGCTGTCCTCCGCCGACGCCGAGCAGACGCGCGGGGTGCTGTTCTGGTTGCTGGGCTCGCTCGCCGGTGCCGGGTGGAGCGATGTCGCGGTGTGCGCCGGCGCCGTGGGGATCGGGGCGGTGGCGTGCGTGGTGGCGGCGCCGTCGCTCGACGCGGTCACGCTGGGATCGGACACGGCCCGCGCGCTCGGTGTCTCGATGCTCCGCCTGTCCGTCGTCCTGCTCGGAGTCACTGCACTGATGACCGCGACCATCGTGGCGTCGGCGGGAGCCATCGGATTCGTCGGGCTGGTCATCCCGCACGCGGCTCGCATCCTCGTCGGCACCGCCCATCACCGCGTGCTGCCGGTGTCCATGGCGATCGGTGCCGTGTTCATGGTGTGGGCGGACACCCTGGCGCGCAGCGTCTTCGCGCCGCAGGAGATTCCGGTGGGGGTCGTGACGGCGCTCGTGGGTGTGCCGGCGTTCGCGATCATCCTGTTGCGTGGAAAACGCTGATCGTGGAATCTGAACCCCGGAATCCGGGGCGCCGATTCCACTATCGACGCAGTGCTCGACGTACCTCGGCGATCACGGCTTCGGGCTCTCGAATCAGCCGGTGGTAGGTGAACCGGAGGATCGTCCAGCCGTCGTTCACGAGCGCGTTCTGACGCACCGCGTCGTGTGCCATGCGCTCGGCCGTGCGGTGATACGCCCAGCCGTCGATCTCGATCGCCACCCGTCGGTCGACGAAGGCCACGTCGATCACGTAACCGCATGACCGCACGGCGCACTCCCATCCCGTGATGCGAAAGGTGCGCAGCAGTCGAAGGAAGATTCGCTCCGCCTCGGATTCGCCGCCGGTCGCCGCGTGCACGAGCATCGCCGCGGCGCGAGGGCTGCCGACACGTCCGGGGTTGCGAGCGTGGGCACTCTGCAGCCGGTCCAGTGACGTGCGGGTCTGCAGTGCGCGGTCGAGGAACTGGGTTCCGTCGCCGGGTCGCGCCTCCTCCAGGATCACCGCGGTCTCCAGCACAGTCAGAGCGAGGCCGGTGACGCGGAGATCGCGGGCCACCGCCACGTCGACTGCAGGAACGTCGCGTCGTCGCACGGTGACCGACCGATCGAGGTAGCGCCGAGCACGCGGAATGGTCACCCAGGAGTGGGCGGGCGGCCGCTCGAGCAGGCCGAGCCACCATGCGGCGGTGGGCCCACTCGCGAGTGCTCCGCGACCGCATCGGAGCACCGCGATGCGCACCATCGCCTGCTGGGTGACCGGTTGACCTGCCGGCATGTAGATGCCCGAAGCCATGCGGGTCCAGCGTCCTGCGGACACGCGGCGTTCGAGCGCAGTGGACGACAGCCCCAGTGCCAGGGCCTGCGCCCGGCTGATGACGCCGTCGTGCCGACCAGCGAATCTGTCCAGTTCGTTCACGCACTGTTGGACGGGCGTGGGCCCACCGGGGATCCCCGCAGGAACAGTGGAATCGGAACCCTGGATTCCGGGGTCTGACATCCACGATCAACACCCTCGCGGCGGCGGCTCCACGAAGTGATCGCGTGCCCGCGCGACGACGAACGCCTGCGCCGCCGTCTCCGTGCCGTGAGCGGATCGCACGGCGTCTCGGTGCAGCACGTACCCGCTGTCGATGAGCAGCGACTGCACCTCGTCGACGTCGTGGCGGAGGTAGTCGAGGTGCACGTCCCGCCCGAACGCGGTGCGCAGCTCGCGGGTGGGTGCGGCGGTCTGGAATGCCAGCAGCAGCCAGCCGTCCGGGACGGTGACGCGGCGGAACTCGGCGAACAGAGCGGGCAGATCGGCGGTGGGGGTGTGCACGATCGAGTACCAGGCGCACACGCCGTGCACAGAACCGTCGGCCAGGGGGAGCGCGGTCATGTCGCCCACCACCCAGGAGGCCGGCCCCGATGCTGCGGCGATCATGCCCTTCGACGCGTCGAGACCCAGGACGTCGAGGCCGGCACCCGCGAGCTCGCGTGCCGCCTGGCCGGGCCCGCACCCGGCGTCGAGCACCGTCGTGCCGCGCGAGGACCGTACCGAGCGAGCGAACGACGACAGGAACCCGCGGTCGAAGGGGCGCGAGCCGAGCTCGTCGGCGAAGGCGGCCGCGTAGTCCGGGGCGATCGCGTCGTACTCCGAGTGCATGCGAGACAGCGTAATTGCCTGGCACCGAGGTACCCACACCTCGTACCGTCACTGACTCACCGACAACGAAGGAGATCACCATGCCACCGACAGGCGCGGGAACGCGGCTGCTCAACTGGGCCTCGGCCATCGAGGACGCCACGTTGGAGCAGGCGCGTCGCACCGCGGCCATGCCGTTCATCCACCCCCACGTCGCCCTGATGCCCGATGCGCACCCTGGAATGGGAAGCGCTGTGGGCACGGTCATTCCGACACTGCGCGCGGTCATCCCCGCCGCGGTCGGCGTCGACATCGGGTGCGGGATGATCGGCGTCGAGACGACGCTGACTCACAGCGACATCACGGACCTCGACCTGGCGCAGCTGCGTCAGGACGTCGAGCGTGTCATCCCCCTCTCGCCCGGCAACTACAACGGGCACCTCGACCGCTTCGAGTTCACCGCTGCCAAGATCGCGGAGCTCGAGGAACTGGCAGAGAAGAGCGGGGTGGACCTGTCGCACTCGCCGAAGTGGCGTCAGCAGCTGGGGTCTCTCGGCGGTGGCAACCACTTCATCGAGCTGTGTCTCGACGAGCGGGACCGGGTGTGGCTGTTCCTGCACTCGGGTTCGCGAGGGGTGGGCAACAAGATCGCCAAGAAGCACATCGCGATCGCGCAGAAGATGTGCGAGAAGTGGTGGATCCAGCTGCCCGACCGTGACCTCGCGTACCTGGCCCAGGGCACGCCCGAGTTCGATCGGTACATCGCGGATCTGACGTGGGCGCAGCGGTTCGCGTACCTCAACCGGGCCGAGATGATGGATCGGTTCCTGCACCAGTTCGTGCATCGGGCCGGTACCGACACGAGTGTCGAGTCGGACCGAATCAACTGTCACCACAACTACACCCGGCCGGAGAAGCATGCCGGCAAGGACGTGTGGCTCACCCGTAAGGGCGCAGTTCACGCGGCCGAGGGTGTGCGGGCCATCATTCCGGGCAGCATGGGAACGCGGTCGTACGTCGTCGAGGGCAAGGGCAGCGCGAGCGGTCTGCACTCGGCTCCGCACGGTGCGGGTCGGCGGTTCTCCCGTGCCGAGGCGCGCAAGCGCTACACGCAGGACGACCTGCGTGAGCGGATGGTGGGGATCGAGTACCGGGATTCGGCCGAGTTCATCGACGAGATCCCCGATGCCTACAAGTCCATCGACGTGGTGATGGAGGATGCTCGCGATCTGGTCACGGTGCTCCACGAGCTCCGCCAGATCATGAACGTCAAGGGCACCTGACGACCCCGATGGCCCTGCAGTGCAGGGCCATCGGACGTCACACGCTCCGCCAGGCGTCGTCCTTCACGAACTGGACGGCCTGCGGCCCCATCAGGGCCATGCCGCCGTCCACGACGAGGGAGGCGCCCGTCATGTACGACGACGTCGGGCCGGCGAGGAACGCGACGACGGAGGCGATCTCCCGTGCGTCGCCGGTACGCCCGAGCGGGACACCCGGCCGGGGGTTGCTCTCGGGGTTTTCGTCGGTCTGACCGGTCATCGGTGTCGAGATCTCACCCGGCGCAACCGAGTTGACGGTGATGCCGTACTGCGCGAGCTCGATCGCCATCACCTGCGTCAGTCCGCCGAGACCGGCCTTCGCGGCGCAGTACGGTGCCGCACCGACCTTGGGCAGGTGTTCGTGCACGCTGGTGACATTGACGATGCGCCCGCCGTGGCCCTGCTCCACCATCAGCCGTGCGGCGTGCTGGCCACACAGGAACGCCCCGTCGACGTCGACCGACAGCACCGTGCGCCACGAGTCGAAGTCCAGGTCGAGGAACGAGGTGGCGGTGCCTGTGCCGGAGCAGTTCACCAGCACGTCGATCCCGCCGAGCTCACTGGCCAGCGAGTCCACGGCGAACGGGGCGCCCGGGAGGTCGGTCAGGTCCATGTGGGCACTGAACCCGCTGCACCCGAGCGCGCGGATCTCCGCGACGGTGGCCTCGGCGCCCTCGCGGTCGCGGTTGTAGGTCACCCCGACGTCGAGGCCGCCACCGGCCAATGCGACGGCCACCGCGCGGCCGATGCCGGAGTCGCCGCCGGTCACGACGGCGGTGCGGGGAACGAAGTCGGAACCTGGTGTCGTCATGGCCGGGCCATACCCGCTCAGAGTGCGTTCATGCCGTCCTGACGGCTCAGGATCGGAGTGGAGGTGGGGCGCCCCAGCAGGAACCCTTGCACCATGTCGGCACCGAGGCTGCGCGCCGACTCCAGCTCCTGCGGCGTCTCGATGCCCTCGTACACGCATTCCGCACCGATGGCGGCCGCGAAGGTGGTGAGGGCGCTGGCGGCGGCGCGGCGCATGGGGTCGGTGTCGATGCCGCGGACGATCGAGGCGTCGAGCTTGAGGACGTCGGGCTTGATCTCGACGAGCTGACGGAGACCGGAGTAGCCGGCCCCGACGTCGTCGACGGAGATGGACAGGCCCTCGTCGCGCAGATGATCGAGGGCGGCGCCGAGTGCGGTGTAGTCGCTGACCAGGTCGTGCTCGGTGATCTCGACGACGACGCGTCGGCACTCGGCGGCCTCGTCGAGGATCGGCACCAGGTCGGTGGCGACGATGGTGGTCGCCGAGACGTTGACTGCGAGGAAGACGTCGGTCGGGAGGTCTCGGGACGCCGCGACGGCGCGTCGGACAGCAGCGAGCTCCAGCGGGATCTGCAGGCCGTCGGCGGCCGCGTCGAGGAACCAGCTCTGGGTGGTGCCGTGCCCGGAAGGAAAGCGGGACAACGCTTCGTAGCCCATGACGCGACCCGTCGACACCGACAACACGGGTTGGAAGACGATGGCGGGCCCGCCGTCGGCGATCAGCTCGGCGACGTGGTGGTTGCTGCGCGGAGCCACGGCGTCGCCGTACTGCAGGAACGCGGCGGCGGTGAGGGTCTTGCCGAGCGCGACGGTCACCGTGGTGCGGTAGTCGACCGGCACGGTGGAACTGGTGCAGGTCATGCTGACGGTGGCGCTGCGCAGGCGGGTCGACTCCACCAGGGCGCGCGCCGCGGCGAGCCGCTCGGCCACGTCGTCCGCGGAACCGAGCCAGACACAAGCGAATTCGCCCGGTTGGGTCCGGGCCACGATGGCGTCGGGAAACGCATCCGTGAGGAGACTCGATGTCTCGGCGACCAGGTCGTGGCTCGTGGCGCGGCCGAGGCGTCGCTCGATCTGCACGAAGTCGCGGAGATGGACGACGGCCGTGCCCAGGGTCTGCTCGACTCCGCGGGGGACATCGAACCGGGCGACGGCGCCGTCGAGGCCGCGACGGTTGAGCAGGCCGCTGACGCTGTCGCGTCGGCTGTTCTCGAGCTTGTCGGTGAGGAAGTCGACGTGCATCTTGAGCAGGATCGGCACGATGACCGCGGTGAGCAGGGTGAGCGCTCGAGACAGAACGAGCCAGCCGGGGACTCCGTCGTGTACCGAGAGCACAGACAGCACGACGAGGATCGCCGCGGCGAAGGCCAGCTGGGCCGCCAGGATCCGCCCGGAGACGTACACACCCGCGAACAACGACACCAGCATCAGCAGCACGACGCCGGGAAGGGCGTCGAACGGCGAGCGGGAAGCGAACAGAACGACGGTGATGCCGATGTCGGCGTAGACGACGAAAGGGATCGAGTAGCGGAGGTTCCGCCCGTAGAGGTAGATGAGCAACGCGGACGGAAGAGTGGTCAGCGCCGCCACGGCGACGATGACGAAGGACGTCCTGTCGAACTGCGGTGACAGACCCCAGGTGATCCCGGCCAGGCCCACGATGATGACCAGCGTCAACACGACGAGACGCATCGCAGGCACGCTCGGGTACTCGAGGCGTGCCGCGGCGTGGTCGGCGGTCGGGATCGGACGTACGGGCAACACACACTCTCGTTCGTCGAGCCGCGTCGACCCCCGACGAACGATGCGGCAGTGAGGAGAAGGACAGGTCGAGTTCCCGGTATTCGGAGCTGCGGTTCGCAAGGACGGGCAAACGGTACCCGATGATCGAAGAATAGATGCCGAGTGAATGCAACAACCGAGAATGGCCTGATTTCGGCCATGATGACAACGTTCGTTGTACCAATTCGCGACGGCTCACTGCTTGCGTGGTACACCGAGTTGCAGTAACTTTTACTGCAACAGCCTGTCGCACCAAGTCGGCCCGGCACTCACGGAGGTTCACGCCATGACGATCACATCCGACACGCGCTCCGAGTACGAGCAGACGCTGCGCACCCTGTCCGAAGCGTCCGTTCACCAGCACTTCGATGCCTTCCTCGACATCCCCTGGGACGATCCGCACTACGCGATCGTGGCCGACGATCCCCGCTGGGTGCTCCCGGCAGCCGATCCGCTGGGCAATACCGAGTGGTACCGGTCGCTGCCTCTCGATCGGCAGATCGCGGTCGGCATGTACCGGCAGGCCAACATCCTCAAGGTGGGTCTGCAGTTCGAGCAGGTGCTCATCGCCGGCATCATGAACTACGCGTTGCGGCTCCCGAACGGCTCGCCGGAGTTCCGCTACTCCACGCACGAGGCGACGGAGGAGTGCCATCACACCCAGATGTTCCAGGAGCTGGTGAACCGCATCGGGGTCGCCGTGCCCGGTGGCCCGAGGTGGTTCCGCAAGGCCGGCCCTCTTCTTCCCCTCTTCGCGGGCCCGCTGCCGTTCGGCTTCTTCGTCGGAGTGCTGGCCGGCGAGGAGCCCATCGACCACGCGCAGAAGTCGATCCTGCGCGCCGGTGCATCGCAGCACCCGTTGATGACGCGCATCATGCAGATCCACGTCGCCGAGGAGGCGCGGCACATCGGCTTCGCGCACCAGTACCTGGAGCACCGCGCGCCCAAGCTGTCCCGACGTCAGCGGTTCGCGATGTCCATCGCGACGCCGATCATCATGCGCGTGCTGTGCGATGTCATCATGAAGCCCAGCAAGCAGGTGCAGCGCGAGCTCGGAATCCCGCCCGAGGTGGTGCGTGAGGTGTGGTGGGACAACGAGGCTTCCGCGAAGACGTTGCGCGACATGTTCGGTGACGTCCGCAAGCTGTCCGAGGACATGGGCCTGATGAACCGCGTCTCGAAGCGTCTGTGGACGAGTCTGCGTATCGACGGGCGCCCCTCGCGGTTCCGCAGCGAACCCGCCTCCGCCGCGGCCTGATTCGATGCCCCACGTCGTCACCGGGACGTGCTGCGCCGACGCGTCCTGCGTCCTCGCGTGCCCGGTCAACTGCATCCACCCCGCGCCGGGGGAGCCCGGGTTCGGAACCACCGACATGCTGTTCATCGACCCGGCGACATGCGTGGGATGCAGTGCCTGTGTGACGGCGTGCCCGGTGGGCGCGATCGTCCCCGACACGAAGCTGACCATCGAGACGGCTCCGTACGCGGCCCTCAACGCGGAGTACTTCGAGCGGTCTCCGCACGCGGACCGCACTCCGCTGGCTCTCGTTGCGCCGCAACGCCGTCTGCGCCGCGGTGGCCCGTTCCGCGTCGCGGTGATCGGTGCGGGGCCTGCCGGGTTGTACACCGCGGACGAGCTGCTCAAGCATCCTGAGGTGGCGTCGGTCGACGTCTACGACAAGCTCCACACTCCGCACGGCCTGGTGCGGCACGGCGTCGCGCCCGACCACGCCACGACCAAGAAGGTCACCGATCTCTTCGAGGCGATCGAGAACGAGCCGGGCTTCCGCTACGTGCTGGGCGCCGAGGTGGGAACGACTGTCACTGTGGCGCAGCTGCAGTCGGTCTATCACGCGGTGGTGTTCGCCGTCGGCGCGTCGTCCGACCGCACGCTCGGCATTCCCGGTGAGAACCTGACGGGCTCCGTGGCGGCCACCGACGTCGTCGGCTGGTACAACGGCCATCCCGACCATCGGGACGCCGCCGTCACGCTCGATCACGAGCGCGCCGTCGTCGTCGGCAACGGCAACGTCGCCCTCGACGTCGCGCGCATGCTCACCCGTGACACCGAATGGCTCTCGGAGAGAACGGACATCGCGCCGCACGCTCTCGACCAGCTCCGGGGTTCTCGGATCCGAGAGGTGCAGATTCTCGGCCGACGCGGACCGGCCGACGCGGCCTTCACCGTGCCCGAGCTGATGGGTCTCGCAGCGCTCACCGATGTCGATGTCATCGTCGAGGCGGATCCCGCACAGCTGCAAGGTGACGATCAGCGGAGTCGCCTGCTCGCGGAGCTGGCTGCTCGGCCGCGATCGACAGACGCCACGCGCCGTCGCATCGTGCTCACGTTCGCGGTGTCTCCGGTGGAGATCCTGGGCCGGGACGGCCGGGTGACCGGCGTCCGCGTCGCCCGGAACAACCTGGTCGAGGGTGCTGACGGTGCCGTCGTCGCCGTCCCGACGTCCGACCAGTACGTCCTCGACGCCGGCCTGGTGGTGCGGTCGGTCGGCTTCCGCGGTGTCGGTCTGCCCGGGCTCCCGTTCGACGAGCGCACGGGCACCGTGCCGAACGATCGCGGGCGGGTGGCGCCGGGTGTGTTCGTCGTCGGGTGGATCAAGCGCGGTTCGCGCGGCTTCATCGGCACGAACAAGACCTGTGCGCAGGAGACGGTGGAGGCAGTGCTCGACCACCTGGACTCTGAGATCACCGAGCCGCACCACACGCCCGACGAGTTGATCGCAGCAGCGATCCCGCGGGCGGGTGACCTGGCGGCATGGCGCCGGCTGGATGCGGAGGAGCTCGCCCTCGGTCGACGGAACGGTCGGCCGCGCGTGAAGATCGTCGATCGGCTCGACCAGGAGGCCGTCGCGGCACGTGTGACGGTCAGGGCGCCGCGGAGACTACTGCGTACGTGAGATGCTTCGGTGCGATGAGCACCGAGCGCACCACCTCCGGTGACGGCCGGAGGCGACGGTGGGATCAGCACAACGCCGACCGCCGCCGTCAGGTGATCGCCGCTGCCCTCGACGTGCTCGAGCGGGGCGTGCATCCGGGGGAGTGGGTCACGGCGCAGCAGATCGCCGACGAGGCGCGCATCCATCGCACCGGCATCTACCGCTACTTCGCCGACAGGGCTGACCTCGACGTCGCCATCCAGCGCACCATCTGTGAGCAGCTGGAACACACCCTGACGGCGTCGGTGACACTCGAGGGTCTGCCCCGCTCGGTGGTGCAACGGGTGGTCGACTCGTACGTGCGCTGGGTCGTGGCCCACCCCACCTGGACGTACGTCATCGAGCAGAACGTCACCGGATCGTCCGAATCACCGCTGCAGAGCACCATCGCCCGCGTCGCCGAGAAGATCGAGGTGGCCGTCGGCGGCTTCCTCGCCCTCGTCGACGCCGACCTGGGCGACGACGACCTGCGGCTGGTCGGACCGTGGGTGTCGAGCCTCATCTCCGGCTGTGTCGGCGCCGTGAGAACGTGGCGCGCACAGGAGGATTCGGTCGATCTGGACACGTTCGCCGCCTTCCTCGCCGACACCATCTGGCTGCAGATCACCGGCCTCGGCGCGTCGAGGGGGATCACGATCCCGAACGTGCCACTCGAGCGGGTGCTGGACAGTCCCTGATCCCTGGCGTCATGGTGGCTCTCGCACGCTCCCATTCACCGCACCGGTCGGTCACTGCCCGTAGGTATGGCGGAGGTTGCCATTGATCAGCCTGTCGATGCGCTTGCGCATGCCGCGAACGGCGTCGTCGTCAGGGCGCGGTGGGTCGAGGAGCAACGTCCACCGGAGGTTCGTCCCAGCGCCATCGTCGGCCAGGTCGAATCGAATACGGGCATCGGGTCTCGCCGGCCAGAGCGACGACCACACGACCAGCGACGGCGGCTCGGACTCGATGACGCGCGGAAGCGTCTCGTCATCGAGCAGGTGCAACCACGGTCGTCTGGTCTCTCGACCCGGATGCGCGAGATCGTCGAAGACCACATGTCGGGGCGGTGGCTGGTTCTTCCGTCGGGTCACGACCTCGTCCATGCACCGAACCGTACGGTGTCGGCGGGATCGTGAAAAACAGTTTTCCGAGCACCGGAATGCTTGCCACACTGGACCGATGTGGGGCCCCGATCTCGAGTACATCGACGAGTGGACGTTGCCGTTGCTCCCCGACTCCGGAATGGGTGCGCCCACCCAGATGGTCGACGCGTGTGTCGCGGTGGGGTCGGACCTGCACTGGCGCCGGTCCGGTGCGCACCTGGACCTCGACCGACTTCGGTGGACCCTCTCGCTCCACGAGACGGGTGTCGCGGTGTGGTGCGATCCCCGCACCGACCGGGCAGTAGCGCCGATCGGACTGCTCGCAGCGAGAGAGGACGACTGACGTGAGTTCGTACGTACGCCCCACGATCGAGGAGCCGGTGTTCCGCGACTCCGACGGTCGGGTCATCGACTACGGAAACCTGTGGGCCGACTCTCCGCCGGAGAGTGCCTATTCCGTGACCGAACACCCGGAACGCTATGCGCCACTTCATGTGATCGCGGATGCCCTCATCGAGCACCTACGCGACACCTACGACGTCGAGATCGACGAGGGCCCAGAGGCGATTGCGGAGTTGGTTCGGCCGCATCGCGATACGACTCGTGCAGTTCGAATCCGACCGAGCGATCCCGACTGCGCGACACTGACACTGATCTTCACGTCCTACCCCGGGATCGGGATGCACGCTGGTCTGCTGCACGATTTCTACTTCCCGAGCTGCGGGTGCGACGCGTGCGACTCGACCTGGCAGGACGAAGCCGACGGCCTCGAGCGTCAGGTGTTCGCGGTCGTGAACGGCAACTATCGGGAGAGTGTGAAGCGCGGGCTCCGTCCGATGGTCGGGTACGCATTCACCTTTCCCGACGGCGCGAGCTCGGGGCGGACCGGCGCCGGCGATATCCCCGCAGCGCGTCTCGACGCTGCGGATCCCATTCTCCGTGCACTTCCTGACGGCTGGGCCGCCTGGCCACCGCGACCGTGATCGCACCAGGCACATGTGTCGCAGCTCGGTGTGCGGGTACCTGCTGACGGAGGCCGACAGGACGGAGGTAGCCGATGGAACTGCGCATCGGCATCTCCGGGTGGCGCTACGCGGGCTGGCGGGGCGACTTCTATCCCGCAGGCCTGGCGCAGCGCCGCGAGCTCGAGTACGCCTCCCGTGCACTGACCTCCATCGAGATCAACGGCTCGTTCTACTCCCTGCAGCGGCCGTCGAGTTACCGGCGCTGGCGTGCGGAGACACCCGAGGGCTTCGTGTTCGCGGTGAAGGGGCCTCGCTTCGTCACGCACATGAAGAAGCTCGTCGGAGTGGACGCGGCGCTGGGCAACTCCTTCGCGTCGGGTGTTCTCGCGCTGGGGCCACGGCTCGGGCCGATCCTGTGGCAGCTGCCGGCCACGTTCCGTTTCGACGCCTCGAGGATGGCCGACTTCTTCGCGCTGCTGCCGCGGTCGACGACGGAGGCAGCCCGGCTGGGGGAGAAGCACGACGACAAGCTCGCCGACGACCGCGTGTTCCTGGACGTCGACGAGGACCGGCCGCTGCGACACTGTCTCGAGGTGCGGCACCCGAGCTTCGACTCAGCGGAGGCATACGAGCTGATGCGGGCACAGGGCATCGGGTGCGTGGTGGCCGACTCGGCCGGGAAGTTCCCGATGCTCACCGAGGTGACCAGTGACGTGGTCTACGTCCGGTTGCACGGCGACACGGAGCTGTACACGAGTGGGTACTCCGACGAGGCGCTCGGCCGGTGGGCCGAGCGCATCGGTGAGTGGCGCGCTGCGAAGCGAGACGTGTACGTCTACTTCGACAACGACGCGAAGGGCTTCGCGCCGTGGGATGCGTTGCGACTCAGCGAGATGACTCATGCCGCCGGCTCGTCGTCCTCCCACAGATAGTCCTGTGGGTGGTGATAGTGGTTCACCCGGCCCGTCCTCGACGGGTCGATGAGGGCAGGCGGGTGCCACAGAGTGCGCCCGGCGTAGGGATGGCCTGGTGGCGCTGTGGTGGTGGACCATCCGAGCGCTCCGTCATGGACCATCGGATGGTGCATGTCGCACACGAAGGTGAGCGACTCGATGTCGGTGGGCCCGCCGTCCTGCCACTCGTGGATGTGGTGCGACGGCAGGGCGATCACACCCCGGTGCTGTGCATCCGCGGTCTGTGGCCATGAGGACGAGGCGCTGGTCCTCACTGGCGATGCGGCGGGTGCGGCCGAAGTGGAGTGGTCTGCCGTCGTCGTCGCCGAAGACTGCGAGGTAGTGATCGGCGTGCGACCCCATGCGGATGACGTCGCGGATCGGCATGGTGGAACCCGTTGCAGTGGTGGCCAGCCCGGTGCCCCGGACCAGATCCTCGAGACGAGCGACGATGATGACCTTGACCGGGACACCGCGATGCTTGCCGAGATCGTCGGAGGACAGTCTGTCGCGCAGCAGCAATTTGAGGGCGTCGTGCCGTCGTTGCGGTGTGGTACGGGTGTCGCGCTGGCGGGTCTCGTCGTCCGGTTCTTCGATGACGGGCGCGCGTGTGTCCTCGGGATTGCCCACTCCGAGCGCCGCGTACTTGCTGTTGTAGGCATCGAGGTACGCCGCGGTCTCGGGATCGAGAACGAACCTGCCGCTGCGCATCCCGTCGCTGTCCTGCTTGCCCATGAAGATGCCGCGCTTGCGGACGCGCTCCGGCGGGAGCTCGAACTCGCCTTCCTCGACGATGTGCGCGGTGATGCGTTCGGCGAGCGCGGTGAGTTCTGCGGGACGCACCTCGCGCGCCGCGTCGGCCAGGTGACGCTCTGCGTGGGCGCGGGTGTCTGCATCCACAGCGGCGGGGAAATTCTTGTCGAACTTCCGGATCACCTTCACGTGGGCCGGGTCGATGGCACCCTCGCGCAGCGCCGCAGCGGTGGCGGGCAGCTCGGGTTCCATGACGTCGCCGAGCAGGGTGGTCCTGTTGCCGAGCTGGGCGGCCACGGACAGTCGCGCCACAGCGGCTGCGCGATCGATGGTGAGGAGTTGAGCCAGCGCATCGGCGTTGTGCGCTCCGGTCTCCTCGAAGCCGCGCTGCTGGACGAGCTCGGCCAGCCACACGTGCGCCTGCGCCTGCCGCGACCGCGTCACCTTCTCGTCCCGCACCAGAAGGGCGAGACGGTCGGCCGTCCCGATGTGCTGAGTGTCGTAGGCCGCGATACGGCGCGTCAGCTCCTCCTGCGCAGCGACGAGCTGAGCGAGAACGGGGTCACCGATGGAGCCGTCGTCACGACGACCATCCCCTGCGTTTCCCCCCGAAAACATGCCTCACAGTACCGCGACCCACCGACAAAATTCGAACATGTGTTCGAACTACCTACATGCGCGCAAGTGGGCTGAAACTCAGAGAAGGCCGTGGCTGATGCAGAGAAACAGCAAAACGAGAAAAGCGACGAAACTGACACCGACGGAGCTGACTTGTCCGAGAGTCGGTTTATCGGGCGCAACAATGCGCGAACGTCGTCTGGCCATGCGGAAAGTATGGCCATCCGCTGTTTCCGCTGCAAGTCATCCCGTCATCTCATCCGACTCGTCCTCGGCGTCGAAGAACTCGAAACACGCCTGAACAGGCCGAGTGCACAGAAGCGTCGTCGACCCCGTCCTCCGATCGAATGACAGGCTCTGTGGTGCGGAGTGCGTACCGAAGACGCCCGTGGTGGCGCTTCGAACCCCGCTGAGAAACGTTCTCAATGGTTTTATTGCCATTTCTGGTCACATTTCCGAATTTCGGTGTCACACTCGTGCGATGTGGTGGATCGTCTACGGCATCGGCGCCGTCTGGGTTGTCGCAGCCCTGGTCATCGGCGTCGTCATGGGCCGTGCCATTCACAATGCGGACATCGAGGACGGGGCTCGCATTCTGCGCGAGGAGACGCCTCTGAACCGCAATTCCCGGACGCCCGTCACGCTCGAGTAGCGGCCCGTGAAACGGTGTCGCAATGTCCAGCAACGGCGACGTCAGCGGAAACCCGGCGCAGCGCGCCCAGCCGCGTCACCGGTCGCGCACCACCACTGCCCCGTCCGTCGGGTTCCACAGGATGCGGCCGGACTCGAAGTCCACGACGCGCTGACCGTCGGGCGCCTCGTACTCCCCGGTGACCGGGAACCCGAGCTCCGGCCGCCACTGATCGAGGATCGCGCCGACGACGGCCCATGTGCCGAACCGCGGATCGGAGAACACCCGGAACCCGCCGTCGGCCAGCAGGTCCTGGTATCCGTCGTGGAAGGGGCCCGCCGGAACGAGCCCCGTGGTGCGGGCGATGTCGGCGACCGCCGGCGGTGAGGTGAGCCAGCCGCTCGCGGTCGAGTACAGACTGCCGTGGGCGTACTGGCGGCCCGAGCCCGCGGGGAGTGCGAAGACCGGGCCCCACGGCTCGCCCAAGTCGGTGGGTGCGGCGGCGTCGAACCGGTTCGCGATGTCGCGCTGGGGCAGCCCCGCCGCGGCCAGTGCGGCCAACTGTCCGTAGACGGGTTTGGGTACGAAGGCATCGTCGAGCACGCCGAAGCGTGCCTCCGGATCGGGGGACAGGCTGTCGCCGTCACGGACGGTGTAGACGTAGAACGGCCCGCCGTACGGCACCTCGCCCCACTGCTGCGCCGACTCCACGATGAGCCGCGCCTGCGTGTCCGCGTCCACGCCGGTGTCGGGCGCGCCGTACTCGGTGATCCAGATGCGTGCCGCCGCATCCCCGTGCGCCACCATCGTCTGCCGCATCCTGATGATCTGCTGCACAGCCGAATTGGGGTACAGGCCGGCGTCGGCCAGGGTGGTGCCGTAGTCGTACGCGTGGTACGAGAGCGCGTGGAACGACCCGGCCGCACCGGCGTCGTACATACCCAGGAGGAAGTCGTTCGAGTCCATTCGGCCGTCGGTGGTGTCCGTGTTGCCCAGTGCCCCCGCCACGACGACGGCGTCGGGATCGGACGCGGTGACGGCGGTGAAGGCGGACCGCAGCATGGCGGTGTACCGGGCGGGGTCGGGGTTCGGCCAGAAGAACAGTCGGCCGTTCGGCTCGTTCCAGATCTCGTAGGTCGACACCCGCCCGCGATACCGATCGGCGACGACGCCCGCGAACACGCCGTACTCCTGCGGGTTCCGGGGAGCCGCTGCGGCGAGGTCGGAGAACCCGATGGCCGCCCACGCCGGTGTCGTGGTCAGCGTGACCACCACGTCCAGGCCGGCCGCCCTGGCAGCGTCGACCACCCGATCGGAGGGTCGCCAGTCGTACTGACCCCGAGCAGGTTCGGCGAAGCGCCACGAGATGTCGATACGAACCGATGTCGCCCCGCCGTCGCGGACCGCGGCCATCGTCCGGGAGACGTCCGCGTCCTCGGCCCACAGGATGGACGACCCGGTGGAGTAGCCGAGTACCCGGGGAGGCGCCTGGAGTTCCTCGGGCACGGGCGGCGCACTCCGGTCCCGCGTGCACCCCGCCGCCACTGCCGCGGCCGCGAGCACGAGGAACCCCCGTCGGTTCACGTGGTACGACCGGCTCGCCATCGCATCATCGGTCGTTCCACCAGGTAGTACGTCAGCGACCCGAGCGCCACCGTCAAGGACATGACCAGCACGAATCCCCACACGAGACCGAGTGCGGTGGGCGGGATCGGAATCCCCGCACGGCCGACCAGGATCAGAACGGGGTAGTGCCACAGATAGGAGGACAGGGAGACCATGCCGAGATACTTGAGCGGCGCCCAGTCGGTCATCCTCGCGAGGCGGGAGTCCTCGCCGCGGCCGAGAGGCGCGACGATCGCGAGAATGGAGGCGCACGAGGCGATCGCGAACACCGAGGAGATGTAGCGAGATCCGAGCGCGAACAACAGCATCGAGCCGGACAGCGCCAGGACGGCGATGCTGAGGAGAACCGCCGACAACCGCGACGTCGACAAGCGGGAGAAAGCTCCCCGGGCGATCGCGGCGTAGACGACGGCCGCCACCATGCCCCAGGCGAAGTGGTCGGCGAGAGCGAGGAAGCTGCGCGAGAACACCGCGACCCAGTTCGGTCCCCAGTACTGCTCGAGCGGTGGGAGGCCGCTCGCGTGCTGCAGCCTGCCGACGATGGTGTTGGCGATCAGCCCGAGCGCGATGAGCGCCACCGCGGGGATCAGCGCGGTCACGAGGGGTCGCCGGCCGCCGCGGCCGAACCGGAAGAGCAGGAAGCCCGCTATCGGCAGAACGAGGTAGAAGCCCCACTCGGTGCTCAGCGACCAGGAGGGATTGATTCCGGTCTGCAGAGTGCTGGGAAAATACGACTGGGTCAGCGTCAGGTGCGCCAGGAGGGGGAGCGGCGCGGTGATGGTGCCGGTGCCGTCGGCGGAATGATCCCAGCCGCTCGTCACGGGATTCACCACGTAGCCGGCGCCCAGGACGAAGTTCACGATCAGGAAGATGACGATGTAGGCGGGAAACACCCGTCGGACGCGGGCGACGAAGTAGCGCTTCGTGTTCGGGAACGCTGCCCCGTCGGCGAAGCGGGTGACGTACGGGAGATAGAGCAGGAAACCGGACAGCGCGAAGAAGAACGTGAGGGCCTGGCCCAGGAAGTCGATCCGCGTCGACGCGACGATGTTCGGGGTGTGCACCACGGCCACGTGGGCGAGGACGACGCAGATCGCGGCGACACCGCGGGGGCCTTCCAGCCCGGCGATCCAGGCCTTCCGCTGGGTCGGCGGTGCGGTGACGGGAGCGGGGGTATCGGTCACCGTGGAACCTCCTGCAGTCGAGCATGATCGGGTTCGACGGCGCTGTCGTCCGAGAGGGGTGTCGGGTTGACGGTGAGCAGAGCGAGGAAGACCGAGAACACCATCGTGACGATCGGATTGGTGACCACCGGGAAGTCCAGTTGCAGTGCGACGAGCAGGAATCCGATGAAGGCAGCACCGATCACACCGGCCTGCCAGTGCGTCGACGAGCGCATCCGTCGGTACGCGATGACCAGCGCGGCCAGCAGCAGCGCGAGGAACACGACGCCGACGATGATGCCCCCGCGATAGAGCGTCAGCAACGGGGTGTTGGCGACGTAGTTCGCGTTGTAGCCGGCCACCTCGTCGATGAGCTCGAGGGCACCCCACCCGCGCCCGAAGAGCCAGTGCCCGTCCATCGACGGAAGGAAGTTCGCGAGTGCGCGGGCCCTGTCGTCGGTTCCGCGGTCGGACGAGCCGAAGCTGGACAGGAACCGCGCGTTGACGGCGGGGATGGCGAGTGCGACAGCCGCGCCCAGCAGCGTGGCCGCCACGACGATCACGCGGGTCCGTGTCCGCAGTCGCTGGAACGCGAGGTACACCGCCAGCGCGACGAGCACCGACAGGATGGCCGAGCGCGACAGGGTCGCCATCAGCGCCAGGCCGATGACGGCACTCGACACGATGCGGATCCACCCGCGGGTCAACGCCAACGCGAGGGCGAAGCCGAGGAACAGAAAGATGCCCGCCACGTTCGGGTCGATGTAGGTGCCGGCCAACCGACGGATGGACGTGCCGCCCACCTCGAACCAGCGCAGCGTGGTGCCGATGGTCCCGGTGTTCCCGTACCCGATGGGGGACAGGACGGAGATCGCCGTCCCGGTGTGGTCGAAGAACAGGATCAGGAGGGAGGCGCCGCCGCCCATCGCCGCGCCGCACACATAGGACAGGCCGAAGCGGCGCAGGTCGACCGCATCGAGTCGGAGCAGCGGGAAGATCAGTGACGTCGCCACCGCCCATTTGAGGAACTCGGTGACATGGACTCCGCTGGTGGCGCTCTGGGTGACCGAGGCGAGCGAGACGAGCAGAAGCAGTGCCACCATCACGTCGAGGCTGCGCACCCGCAGTACAGGGGGCGGGTGGGTGAGCATCGCCGCCCACACCGCGACCGCGAGGAGCAGCACCGCGGGCCCTGCACCGGGGATCACCGCGAACGGGATGCCACCGAGCGTGAATCCCAGTGCAGCATAGATGAACTTGGGTGAGGCAAGGGTGACCGTCACGCCGACCACCATGCCGATCAGGCCCACCGCGAGCAGCCGGGCCGCGCTGGTGTTCGAGCCGGAGAGCAGTCCCACCGCGACGGCCACACCGGCGCCGAGGATGCCCACCAGGAGAGACGCTCCGCGGGGGGTCACGGCGCCAACCACTCCTGCACCGCGCGGTGCGGTGCGCCCTCGTTCCATCGGTCAGCGTTGGCTCGGTAGAGGGCGTCGCCGTCGGCCACCGCGGCCGAACGGTCGAGCAGATAGCGCCGGCAACGCTGCACGAACTCGTGCGTGTCGTCGATGCCGTCGATTCCCAGGACGGGTCCGAGCGATCCGACGGCTGCGGTGGTGCCGACGACGGGCATGCCCCGGCTGGCCGCGTCGAGGATCTTCACCCGGACTCCGCCGCCGGTGACGATGGGCGCGACCATGGCGCGGCTGGTCGAGAGGAACGCGTCCAGGTCGTCGACGAAGCCCAGATCCTCCACGCCGGGCGGCAGCGGTACGGGCCGGCCGGGTCCGCGTGAGCCGACGATGCGCAGTTCCGCACCGTCGATGCCGCGGGCGATGTCCGGCCACCACGTCAGCAGCCGTTCGAACGCCTCCTGGTTGGGCGACCACTGGCGGTCGCCGAGGAACACCAGTCGAGGGCCGGACTCGCCGATGTCCACCTGCGTCTTCGGGGGCAGTGTCAGATCCAGCCAGTGCGCTCGCCGCACCCCGTGATCGGAGTAGAACTGCGCTTCCTCCGCGTCGTACGTCCCGACGGAGTAGGCCTGACGCGCGACGCGGAGCTCGTCGCGCACGATGCGGCGCGAGTCGACCCGGCCGAGCACTCCCCGAGTGGCCCTCCACACCAACGTCTCCGACACGACGGTGCTCACCGCGAGGATGGGGTCTCCGTGTCGACGGGTGTGTGCCCGCGAGGAGTGCAGGAAGGCCTCGGCCATGTAACTGTGGTCGGCGACGAAGATGTCGGCGTCGGTGCCGTCCACAGCCTTCACGAGGCTGTCCGACGTGAAGCGCGTGTGCACCAGACTGCGACGGGTGCGCAGGCTCCGGCTCACCAGTTCGGCCGGGCGCGGAGCCGTCTTGGGAATGCGGACGACGTCGGCCTCCACCACCTCCGGGCGGCCGGAGAGGCACACGACGGCGACGTCGTACGACGACCGGGCGAGCGTCATCACGAGGTTCGCCATCGTCAGGTCACCGGTCGACTCGAACCGGGGATCCTTGGCCAGGAGAAACGCCGCTTTCATCGAGTAGCCCTGTCGTGAAGTGGTTCTCGGTTGGAGGACGACGCCGCGCCGTGCACGGCGCGGTGGTACACGAACAGCAGGGCGGCCTCGCACACGACACAGGCCACGGCCGCGCCGTACCCGCCGAGCGGGCCCACGAGCAACGCCAGTGCCGCCAGCTTCGCCACCGCCACGGCGACGGTGGCCTTCACCCGCAGGGCGTCGCGCTTCTGCACGAACAGCACCACGATGAACGAGTGGTTGATCGCCCGCGCGACCACGAACAGCGAGAGGATCAGCGTGATGTGGCCGGTGTAGTCGGCGCCGCCCCAGAGCAGGATGCCGACGCCGATGACGGCCATCGACCCACCGGTGAGCAGGCCGACCTTGACGACGTCGCGAAGCGCCGGCGCTCCCGACACGTGACCGCCGACCGCCCGGATCTTCTCGAGGTAGGTGTTGGCATAGTTCTGGCCGATGGTCGAGATGGCCAGTGCCGCCACGAGTGCCACGGAGTAGTAGCCCGCGACCTCGTCGCCCGCGACCCACCCGATCACGACGACGTCGCCCTGCGCGTAGAGGGCGGCGGCGAGAGCCTCGAAGGAGAGCAGCGCGAACTCCTTCGGCCCGCCGGGTGCGGCGGGGGTCCGTCCGGGGACGTACCGGAGGCAGGCGGCCGCCACCACGAGGTAGGGGAGCAGGTACAGGGCCGCGGCCGTCGACAGCGACGGTGCCTCCACCGCATACAGATACGTGGCACCGAGGACGATGCTCGTGATCTGCCGGACCGCGTCGTAGCGCATGGCGACGTCGGGACGTCCCTCCCGGAGCAGGTGGCTCTTCCAGGTGTTGAACAGAAGCTCGCCCGCCGCGACGATCACGGCGAAACCCACGACGAACGACGCGGTGAACGCGGCGACACCGACCACCGCCACCACCGAGCCGAACAGCACGCGGGCGCAACGCTCCCGCTCGTACCTGGCCTCGTCGAGTCGAAGGGAGCGGACGTAGAACGCGTTGTCGATGCCGGCGTTCACGATGGCAGCCGTCGCCACCGCGACGGCGTACTGCCCGTAGGAGCCGATGCCGAGGGTGTGGATGAGGGCGAACGTCCAGCCGAGCCCGACGAGCCGGCCGCTGTAGTTCCAGAACGACGCCACCCCCGTGCGGAGGAGATGGCTGTCGAGCGCTCTCATCGCACCGAGTACTCGGCGGCGTCGACGCTCGCCCCGGCGGACCACGCGTCGAGGAAGACGGCCGCACAGTGGGTCATGGCGTCGGCTCGCCGTACCGCGTCGACCTGGCGGGTGAGGTCGTCGAGCCGGGCGCCGTCGCGCACCACGCCGAGGACCGCGGCCGCGAGATCGTCGACGCTGTCGACTCCCACGGCGCCTCCGCGCTCCACCGTCTCGGCGAGCGCTCCCTCGGTGATGCAGACGATGGGCGTTCCGTACGCGAACGATCGGGTGACGGCGCTGGAGGCGGGATAGGCCTTGCCGTACGGATTGTGCTTGGAGTACGGCACCAGAAGCAGTCGGATCGACTCGAAGAAGCGGTCCTCGTCGGGACCGTTGACCTCGCCCACGAGGGTCACACCGGCCATCGCCGGCAGTGCCGCCGTTCCTCGTCCGGCGGCGCGGATGTCGATGTCGGCGTCCAGTTCTTCGCGCAGACGGCCGATGAGATCGAAGCCTTTGCCGCGGTAGACATGGCCGAACAAGCCGACGGCGAGTGGACGCTGGGCGGGCGGAGTGAGGTCGGGGCGGGCCGGCACGAAGATGCGTGCCGCGACCGGGTGTGACCGGGGGAAGGTACGACGGATGCTGTCGGCGCCCATCGTCGTGAGGGCGAAGACGGTGCGCCCCCGCAGCACTCGTCGTTGCAGCGCGGTGGTGACGATCCGGAACGGGTAGTGGACGGCGTGGTGCAGGAGGCGGTGGCGTCCCACCAACTTGGTCTTGAAGGGCCACCACACCGGGTACGGCGGATCGTGCACCGTGGCCGTGACGGTCACCCCGCGCAGCAGCGACGCCCAGAACACCGACAGTGATCCGCCGCTCTGCTCGAAGTGGACGAGGGTGGGGCCCTGCGCCGACGAGGCCTTCACCAGCGCGCGGATCCGTCGCGCATGGGCGAGTACCTCGCGCGCCGTCTCCGCGCCCTCGGTCTCGATGCGGTAGTCGACGACGTCGAGGAAGTGCGGGGCGACCTCGGCGAGGAAATCGTCGGCGTAGTCGCCGACTCCGCTGCGGCCGGCAGCCGGTGCGACGTAGACCAGCCGCGTACGGGCGAGATCCACCACGTCGGGTCCCATCAGTAGAGGAGCGGGCGGAAGGTGGGGTGGTAGTCCAACGCGGACGTGCGCTTGCCCAGCGCCGTGGCGGGAACGCCGGCGGCGATCTCCATCTCGCCCACGTCGCGGCGGACCAGCGACGCGGCACCGATCACGGCGCCGGCGCCGATCTCCACGTCCCGCAGCACGGTGGCGCGGCTCGCGATCCACGCGTGGTGTCCCACGTGCACCGGCCCGAGGCGGACACCGAAATCGTCACTGTCGACGTCGTGGTCGCCGGTGATGATGTGGACGTCGGACGCGATCACCACGTCGTCGTCGATGAGGAGACCCCCGCGGGCGTCCAGCAGCACGGACGACCCGATGGACACGTTGTTGCCGATCACCAGCCGTCGGAGCCCGAACGTCGTGGAGCCCAGCATGATCGACGAGCCCGTGCCGATGGTGGCGCCGAAGAAGCGGAGCCACCCCTGACGGAGTGTGTGCGACGGGATGTGGGTGATCAGGAAGTTGAAGACGCGCTCACCCAGTTGTTCCTTGCGCGTGCTCGAGTAGGGCGCGGAGTTCACTGGGCACCGGCCGCGCGCTTGGACTGATCGTCGACGTCGTGCCGCACCATCATGCGGACCAACTCGTCGAAGCCGACCTTGGGGCGCCAGCCGAGCGTCTCCCGTGCCTTCGTGGAATCGCCGATGAGTTCGTCCACCTCGGCCGGTCGCATGAAGGCCGGATCGATGTGCACCCGCTCGCTCCAGTCGGAGATGCCGATCTCGTCGAACGCGATGTCGAGCAGTTCGCGGATCGAGTGCGTCTCACCGGTGGAGATGACGTAATCGTCGGCGTGGTCGTGCTGCAGCATCAACCACATCGCCTCGACGTAGTCGCCGGCGAAGCCCCAGTCGCGCTTGGCGTCCAGGTTTCCCAGTGCGATCTCGTCCTGCAGGCCCAATGTGATGCGAGCGACGGCCTGCGACACCTTTCTGGTGACGAATTCCGGTCCACGGCGCGGTGATTCATGATTGAACAAGACGCCGGAGCTGGCATGCATGCCGTAGGACTCGCGGTAGTTGATCGTCATGTAGTGGCCGTACACCTTGGCGACGCCGTAGGGCGAGCGTGGCCAGAGAAGCGTCTTCTCGGTCTGCGGTACTTCCTGCACCTTGCCGAACATCTCGGAACTCGATGCCTGGTAGAACCGCACGTCGCGGCCGGAGCTGTCCTGGAAGAAGCGCACCGCCTCGAGGATGTTCAGCACACCGCCGCCGGTGACGTCACTGGTGAGGCGGGCGTTCTCCCACGAGTACGCGACGAAGGAGATGGCGCCGAGGTTGTAGACCTCGTCGGGCTTCGCATGGGCGACGGCGCGAATGAGGCTCACCAGATCGAGCAGGTTGCCGCTGATGATCTCGACGTACGGGTGTGTGACGCGGAGCAGATCCGCCTTGGGATTGTTCTGGCCGGCCACCAGGCCGAACACGTCGTACCCCTTCTCGTGCAGCAGTTCGGCGAGGTACATGCCGTCCTGCCCTGTGATTCCTGTGATGAGAGCTCGCTTGGTCAAGACACACCATCGCTTCCGTCAGTCGAGCTCGAGTGTCCGAAACGCCGAACTCCGTCGCGTCGTGCTCATGTACGTCCCCGTAAACGGGGCCATTTCCGGGTATCGCCGTTTCATTCTGTCAGTGCGCCTGCGCGAGCTGATGACCATTCTGTGACACCCATGTTGCCCTGCGCTTTTCACTGATCATCCGCATACTATGAGCAATCATTCCCGGCCACAATCGCTGGGTATCTTCCGCGGGGAGAACGGGTCATGGACATACGGGAGTATTTCTCGGCCTGGCGGAGACACTGGGTCACCATCGTGCTGTGCACCGTGCTCGCGGTCGGTGCTGCCGGTGCGGTGTCGGCCCTGTCGCAACCGACCTACGTGGCGACGGCGCGACTCTTCATCTCGACCACCGGTGCGGGCTCCATCAGCGACGCGTATCAGGGCAGCCTGTTCTCCACCGGTCGCGTCGCGTCGTACGCGGGGCTCGCGGTGGGCAAGCAGGTGGCCGAGCGCGCGATCGACGAACTGGGTCTGAACGTTCCTCCGGAGAGCGTGATGTCGAGAGTCACCGCCGCGGCGGTCACGGGATCAGTTCTGCTGGACGTCACGGCCAGCGATTCCGACGCGGCCGCTGCTCGCGACCTGGCCAATGCGGTGGCGTCCCAGACGAGTCAGCTCGTGCAGGAGTTGGAGACGGCACAGGCGGGGCAACTGCCGGCAGCCACCGCCACCGTGGCCGATTTCGCTGATCTCCCGGTCGCTCCCTCGAGTCCCCGCTGGGGTCGCAACCTGGTGTTCGGGCTGTTCGGAGGGTTGATCCTCGGTCTCGCGACGGCGGTGGGTCGCTCGGCCCTCGACTCGACCGTGCACACCGACGACGACATCGCGGCCGGCGCCGCCGGGCCCGTGCTCGGTGTCGTTCCCCGCCAGGAGGACGCGAACGCCGACTCCTTGCTTCTCGGCTCGTCGTTTCCGACGGCGGAGGAAGCGTTCCGCGAGATCCGCACAGTGATCCTCGCGCTCAGAACGGGCACGCCGCCGCGGACCATGGTGGTGGCGGCGCCGACGGTGGGGACCGGATCGACGACGGTGGCGGCAGGACTGGCGGCTGCACTGGCGGACACCGGCAGATCGGTGGCCCTGATCGACGCCGACTTCCGCGGCGGGAGGCTCCCGACCCTGTTCGGTATCGGGGGCGTGCCGGGGCTGAGCGAATTGCTGCGCGGCAAGGCCACACTCGACGACGCCGTGGTCCCCACCGACCGTGACAACCTCAGCATCATCGGTACCGGCGTCGCCACCGAGTCGTCGAGCGCCCTGTTCGGCCGCGTGACGATGAACGAGATGGTCAAGCAACTTCACGAGTATTTCGAGTTCGTCATCATCGACGCACCGCCGGTGCTGTGCTCGGCCGACGCGGCCGTCCTCGCGGGAGTCGCGGACGGCGTCCTGCTGGTGGCGCTTCTGGGGTCGACCACCTCGGCGGATCTGACGCACTCGGTGGGGAAGCTGGGACTGTCCGGCGCGAGTGTCCTGGGGTGCGTGGCCACCAGCCACCGTCGGCGCAGGCAGCACGACGCACCTCAGGTGAGGCGCGGGCTCCGTACCGGGTGATAGTCGAGCGCCGCGTCGCGTGTCCCGATGGGACGAGCAGGGACACCCGCGACGACGGTCCTCGGCGCCACGTCGTCGCGCACGAGCGACGCGGCTCCCACCACTGCACCGGCTCCGATGCGCACGCCGACCACCACCATCGACCGGCTGGCGATCCAGGCGTGGTGTCCGATGACGATGGGGCAGTAGGTGGTACCGAAATCGTCAGAGTCGACGACGTGCTGGCCGCTGATCATCTGCACGTGCGCGTCGATCTCCACGTCGTCGTGGATGGTGACCTGCCCCCGCGCGTCGAGCAGGCAGCCTGCACCGATGGCGCAGTGCGCACCGATGACAAGGGAGCGCAGCCCCAACACTCGGGTGCCCATCCTGATGGTCGTGCCCTCGCCGATGGTGGCCCCGAACAGCCGCAACCAGCCCACTCGAAGCGTGCGTGACGGGATCCGGGTGATCACCACGTTGTAGAGCCGCTCACCGGCCTGCTCCCGAGCGCCCGTCTGCACGCGCGAGACCCACTGCTTGCGCGAATCGTCCGTCGAGACCGGTGCCGCCATGCCGACAACTATTGCACGAAAATGGACGGATCGTCGTGGTCCGTCAGCATGCGCCCGCAGCCTCGAAACAGTCACGACGCCGCTTTCTGCCCAGTTTCAGCACCCTTATGGGTAAAGTAGCCTCGCCTTTTCCATTGTAAGAACGCAACCGATGTGAACAAACATTGTTCGACGTGCAAAGAATGGTTCTGGGCGTTATGTTTCGTCTGCACGCGGGTGGGGAGCGTCGTGCCACCCACGACCGAGAAGGTGCGAGATGAAGATCGTGCATGTGTCGGAAGCGTTCGGCGGCGGGCTGCGGAGCGCCATCGTGAACTACGTCCGCGGTGCCGACGCCCACGAGCACCATCTGTTCGTCCGCACGCGCGTGGGGCACGAGACGTTCGACGTGCCGGAGACGGCGACCGTCCAGACGTTCGACGGCGACCTCATGGCGTTCCTCCGTGACGCACGAAGGTTCATCCTGGACAACAACTTCGACATCGTGCACCTGCATTCGAGCTACGCGGGGCTGCTGCGCGCGATGCTCCCCAAGGGCACCCGCATCGTCTACTCCCCGCACTGCTACGCCATGGAGGAGGGCCACCCGCCCGCGAAGCGCCTCACGTACTGGGCGGTGGAACGTTTTCTCGCCGGCCGCGAGCAGATGCTGATGGCCGTGAGTCCTCGCGAACTGGCCATCGGGCACGATCTGCGCCCGAGCATGCCGAGCCGCGAAGTGCCCAACACCGCCACCCCCATGTCCCTCGTCGTGGAGCGACCGCCCGCGTCGGACCGCCCGTTGGTGGCGATGCTCGGACGGATCGCCGACCAGAAGGACCCGCGCTTCTTCGCCGAGGTGGCCGAGGTGGTGGGCTCGTCGTGCGAGTTCGTGTGGATCGGCTCGGGTGACGAGGGGCGCGAGTGCCTCGAGCGCGCGGGTGTGCGCATCACGGGATGGATCGAGCCGGCCGAGGTTCGTCGTCTGGTCCAGACCGCGAGCCTCTACCTCCACACCGCTGCGTGGGAAGGTGCTCCGCTGTCCACTCTCGAGGCGGCCGAGATGGGATGCCCGATTCTCAGCCGCTCGATTCCCAGCATGGTGTCGCTCAATTACCCCCTCGCCGGCACCACCCCGGTGGAGATGGCGATCGCCGTCCGGCGGTTCTTCGCCGACCTGGACTACCAGGAGCTCGTGAGGGCGCAGTCGGTGGAGGTGGCGAAGTCCTTCGACTTCGCGCTGATGGCCGGGCGGTTGACCGAGGCGTACGACTTCGCCCGCTCACGACTGGGCAACACCGCGAACGTGGCTGGGGATCGAGGCACGCGGGACGGCATACTGACCGCATGAGCACCGGCCCTACCGACGTGGAGCTCGACGACACCGCACCCGTAGCGCTGATCACCGGAGTGGGTGGTCAGGACGGCACCTACCTGGCCGAGCTGCTGGTGTCGAAAGGGTGGCAGGTCCACGGCATCACGCGCCCGAACGACGACGGACCCCCGTTTTTGCAGTACCTCGACGGCGTGACCGTGCGATACCAGGACATCGCCGACCCGGTCGCGACGACGACGGCGGTGCAGGAGATCGCGCCCGACTACGTCTTCCACCTGGCCGGCATCTCGTCCGTGTGGAAGTCGTGGCAGGACCCGGTGACCACCACGCGAGTCAACGGAGTCTCCGCGGCGGCGTTGCTCGACGCCTGCCTGCAGCAGCAGGAGAAGTCGGGGAAGAAGGTGATGGTGGTCAACGCCTCGTCCGCCGAGATCTTCGCCGGATCGACCGAGTCTCCGCAGACCGAGGACACCCCTATCCGGCCCACGTCGCCGTACGGCGCGTCCAAAGCGTTCTCGCACAACCTCGTTCAGGTCTACCGAGCCCGCGGTCTCGAGGGCACCAACGCAATTCTGTACAACCACGAGTCACCTCGCCGACCGACCACCTTCGTCACCCGCAAGATCACCGCGGCCGTCGCCGCCATCGCGGCCGGCAAGCAGGACACCCTGACACTCGGCGACACGAGCATCCGGCGCGACTGGGGCTGGGCCCCGGACTACGTGGATGCGATGTACCGGATGGCGATGCACGGGAAGGGCGACGACTTCATCGTGGCGACGGGGGAGGCGAGGTCGATCATGGAGTTCCTAGCAGCGGCTTTCAATACGATGGGTATCTCCGATTGGCAGCACCTGGTCCTCTCGGACTCCGAGTTACGGCGACCCGCAGACGCCGCGGTTGCAGTCGGCGATGCATCGAAGGCGCGCACGACCCTGGGATGGAGCGTTACACGTGACTTCGACTCAATTGTCAAAGCCATGGTGTGCGCCGATGTGGTGTGAATCAGTAGGTAGGTGGTTGCGAAAGCCCAACTGTTACCAAGGGGCTGCACTCGGCGACCGTGTGCGTGCCCTCACTCGACACGCGAACAACGACTAATTCTGTCATGATTCGCTCATGCGGCGGATCAACCTGGCAGTGCGGTCGCGGTCGGGAATCCGCGAAAAGAGGCCTACCCACCACGGCGAGTTCAGACCTGTCAGCATAGTGCCCGTTCCTGGCGACGATCCTCTGGTGCATCGCAGAAGCCGGCGGTTCCTCGATCGGCCGGCGCATGGGATTAAGCGGTCACTGGGCGGTCACACCGGGGGAACCGCACGGTGCTTGCATGCTCGAAACTGCCATAATAGATTTACCAAAACTGCAACTGCGTCGCCGCCACGACGGCTCAGAACTGATCACACGAAGCCAGTTTTGGTGACAACTCCCCGAAGC
Source organism: Rhodococcus sp. NBC_00297 (assembly GCF_036173065.1). Lineage (NCBI taxonomy): Bacteria > Bacillati > Actinomycetota > Actinomycetes > Mycobacteriales > Nocardiaceae > Rhodococcus > Rhodococcus sp. NBC_00297. The sequence goes on along the minus strand of NZ_CP108041.1, from coordinate 1,737,292 downwards.
GGAGCATGGCCGCGAAGTTTTCCGTTCCTTCACTCGCGAAAAACGCCGCCTCACGTCCAGCGCAAACACCCAGGTCTGCAGATGTGTATGCGATGAACCTCGATCGATCTGCGTAGTATGCGCGAAGTTGCTGGTCAGGGTTTCGTCCGACGATCGGTCCGAACCGCGCATTGGCTTGGCGGGGGAGGCCAACAGTTACTATCTGTCGGAGTGTTGTTTGACAGCGTTCGCACTTGAAGTAGGACCGAACCGAAGCTCGAGTGAAGGCACGGAATACGATGGACACAACGCATCAAGTTGCTGAACGGCTCCGGGACTCGCTCGGAGCCGATACACCGAATGCAGGCTCGGGAGATCGTTCGACAGGCACCAACCGGTACGGTTTGATCGCTTCAGCGAGCGTCTTGCCCCTTGCGCTTGCCGCATCGCAATTTGTCGCCCCGATTTTCGCATACGCCTGTGGTGTTCTGGTTGCGGCACTCCTCGTTCTGAGAAGTGATCGCTACGCGTTGGTGGTATTGGTATCGGCAACCGGATGTTCAGGATTTACGGTCACAGCATTCGGCGTTACTTTCCTACCGGAACATTTGCTGGTAGCCGTGGTGGTGATGAAACTCGTTGGCCGACCATTCGGGCGGCCCACGTATCGCGCAACCGATCAGTGGCTCATGCTCCTCTTGGTATTGTGGCTTGGCCTATGTATCACAGCAAGCCTACTGATGGCTAACGATACATTCTCAAGCATCAAGATTCTTGCGTGGTTGATGATTTCCGTTTTCACGTTACTCGTTGTGGTGCGGCTTGGGATGGACGCCGCGAGTGTCGCAAGTGATGTCTGCGTTGCTGCTACTTGCTATGCAACGATCGTATTCCTTGCGTGGATGCTTTCCGTTAACTACGACGAGCTGACTATCTTTGTACAGCAGGACTACGCAAGCGAAGTCCTTCGCGCGAAGGGGTTGATGATAGAACCCAACCTCGTAGCGTCCTACCTGTGTTGTCTGCTGGTCATCACGGTGGCCTATGGCCGTAGAATACCGACACTTCTGATCACTACGCAGTGCGCAATGACTGGTCTCGTAATCCTGGCGAGCCTGACTAGAACAGCCATAGTCGTGTACTTGGCGCTCATTCTGGTCCTCATTTGCAAGCGAGCCACGCCGTTAATTGCCTTTACCGTGGTGGCAACGACGTTTCTCGCTGTGTTACTACTCGCAACCGGTGTATGGAAGCCAAACATCTCGGTTGACAACACGACTAACCCGCTCGCTGTCGCCGTTGCGGACCGGGTTAATAGTTTTGGCAATGCGGGCGCGACCGGAACGGGGGCGTTGCGTGCCCAAGTCGCTGCCAACGCACTGGAAGAGATCAACACCGGACCAATCGAAAATAGACTATTTGGATACGGCACAAACTCATATCCGCAAACCCATTTCTCGGCGACTGCTTCCGACGGACGCGAATATTTAGCAAACTTTTGGGTCGCCATTATTTATGATACCGGTTATGTCGGAGCATCCCTAATTGTTCTTGCGCTCATCGGTTTTGCATTCTTTAATGGAGTGGCGGGTCTGTTGCTGATAGGAACCTTCGCGGTCGTGTCTACAACAACAAACCCTGTCTGGTACGGATACTTTTGGCTTACCGCCGCAGTTGTCATGCTGTTCACTCTGGCCCAACAGCGGGGTTCGAAAGACTCACGTGCATCTTTGATCGGAGATCGACTATGAGGGTGGTCTTTGAAGCACATTGGTGGAATAACGGACCCCCCTCGGGCAGGAACGTACTCCGTTCGCTGGTAGAAAGCTGGACGACTTCGTACCCTGGGGACACGGTCCAACTGATCAGTAAGTCGCCAATCCTGGACTTGCCTACAAACGTCAGGCAGATTAACGCGAGAATTAATCAACATGGTTTATCCAACCTGCTTGAAGCAGGGGTTTTGGCTACCGGCGGCGACGTTCTAATTACCCAGAACTTCACACCAATTGTTCGATCTGTTCCTACTATCACATTCTTACACGATCTTATTTTTCGACGGCGACCCGAGTTCTTCAGCGTCGGCGAACGTGCCTACTTCAAGTTGATGGAGTTGAGCCTGCGACGAGCGACCGCGCTTTGCACCTCATCGATTCATGAAGCAAACTATATAAATGAGCAGCTCCGATTACCACGACAAGCCAAAGCGGTCGGTCTCGCGGTCCCGTCCTCGTTCGCAGAAGCCTGCGCTGAACGTCCAGAGACTGTCGACAACCGTCCGTTCCTTCTCTCGGTAGGGCGTCTGAATCGTCGTAAGAATATTGAGCGACTGATTGAAACCGTTCTATCGATGACTGCTACAGACTCAGCGCAGGACGTGGTCTTGTATATTGTGGGCGAACGAGACGGGCTAGGGCTTACTCTTGAACACACACAAGAGGCTTTGCAAAAGCATGTCATGTTCCTTGGAGCGGTATCTCCGGAAAATTTGAAGTGGCTGTACGAGAATTGCGCCACCTTTGTCTTTCCGTCATTGGACGAAGGTTTTGGACTCCCGGTGGTGGAGGCTTTGATGTGCGGCGCGCCAATTGCACTTAGTTCTATCCCTGCTTTTGGCGAGTTCAAATCTATGATACCTGCCAGCCACTTCTTCGACCCAGATGATAATCACGACATGGCTCGAGCTATCACAGAGGCTGTCGGCAGCCGGACTGTTCCGAAGGCTGAGTACACTCTCCCCCAGTGGGGAACTGTTGTGTCCGGTATTCGATCAGTCGCGGAAGAATTGAACTACAAGAGAAGGTCGGTTTGATGTCGGTCAGTACGAGTGCGCGCAGACTGATTGACTACTTGTACCGTCGCAACCGAGCGCTGGGACAAGGACTGGACCCCAACCTTTCTACAAGCGAACTGCTGGCGTTCGTCGCTTCAAAGATTGCTTGGCGAGTCCGCGGTCTCATCAGAGGCCGGCCGCTGGTATACATGGGGCCGGCTGTGATTATTCGGAGTCGCAGAAGGCTGATTCTTGGTCGAAACTGTTCCCTGGGTTCTGGTGTGCGACTGGATGCTGTAGGTGGCGATATAAGCCTAGGTGAACACGTAACAGTAGACTCAAATGCGTCCCTGAAAGTATCCGGCGTCTACCGAAACTTGGGTACGGGTATTGCTGTCGGTGCTCGGACGTCGATCGGCATGTCAAACGTGTTGCAAGGGCAAGGGGGAATACGGATTGGTTCGGATGTTCTGTTGGGGCCAAACGTTGTAATAATGTCCGAGAATCATAAGTTCGAACGTAGGGATTTGCCAATACGCGAGCAGGGCGAAACCCGGCAGTGTGTGGATATCGGTGACGATGTGTGGGTGGGTTCAAACGTAACCATTCTCGCGGGCGTGAAGGTCGGAAACGGTGCGATCGTCGCAGCAGGTGCCGTGGTGAATAAGGATGTCGCACCGTTCACGATCGTTGGCGGCGTACCTGCGAAGCAGATTGGCATCCGACCGGAGTCGCGCAATGGGTAGGGATGTAAATATTGTTGGCAATGAAAAAGTAGCATTCGTTACGGAATCGCCGAGCGTGTGGGGTGCGGAGACCTCGTTACTCGCGCTATTGGACGGCGAACGCAACACCTTCATAGTTGCTGATAATGAATCTCCACTACACGCAGTTGCGTTCGAACGTGGTATTGACACGGTTGGTCATGCATTCGCGCTAAATAACACCTTGACGCTGTCGGGTGGGTCGGAGGGCTCTACCTTCAAAACAGCCCTGGTACTCGTTGCCAGCCGTTTGCCGAAATTTATCTTGAGTGTCGCACGTCTCGTGCAAATTCTAGATACTCGCCAGATTGTTGTAGCTTTCAGCCTATGGCAAGCGCTGGAAGTCCTGGTTGCGGCAAAGATCAGAAGATGCCGCCTTGTCGTGGACCTCCACGAGACGATCGGCGGTCGTCTCGGACGTATGGTCGCCCGCAGGGTGTGTCATTCGGCTGATCTCGTCATCGCACCGTCGCAGTCAATAATTGATCGATTCGGAATCGAGCATGAGCGAACGATCGTAGTACCGCGGCCTTTGGAAGATATTGTAGTGCCTTCAGACAGCACACGACCGGACCAAGATTTCTCCAGTTCTATCGTAACCGCAATAATTGGACAGGTAGTTTCACACAAGCGTGTCGATTTTCTAGTGGATCTTTTTACTGACCTCAAACTAGTGCGGACTTCACTTATAGTGGTAGGTGGTGAACCGGACGAGAAAGCCCGGTCCGACTTCGAGCGGTATGTTCGCGAACGTGCTGACAATTCAGACAGAGTGCAAATAATCGACAGAACCGATAAGGTGATGGAGTTACTGTCAGACATCGACGTCTTGTTCAACATCTCCGAGCATGAGGCGTTTGGCCGAACTGTTGCCGAGGCAATAGCGTGTGGCACACTTCCGGTATGTCTCGCCGGCGATGGGCCCAGCGAGATAGTACTGCGATGCGGTGAAGGTGTTATTCTGCAAGACATCTCATTTCTCAAATCGTTCCTCCTCGAACTCGACAACGGGGTCTACAACGACCAGCTGAAACCGGAATCGCGGGAAGTGCGATCTTACAAAGCCGAAGTGTTCGCGCCTTCGAGGATTAGGCGACAGTATCTAGACGCTGTAAGAGGTCGAGTCGAATGCGGAGAGTGAACCCAATGTTGCAGCTTCCCCCTGTTAGTAGTCGGCGTTGGTAGTAGCGCGCATGAACTTCGAACAGTCGAGACGGACCAGCGTGATGTTTTCTTTCCGCGGAGATGATCCAAAAGCAAATCCGTACGTAACGACACTTTCGGCCCTTGTTGCGGAACATGTGGACGTCGTGCCTTTCGCCTGGCGTGGTTTGCTGTTTCAACGCGTGGATGTTTTCCACGTTCACTGGCCGGAGGCATTGCTTGCCTCTCGAACTTGGTACGGCCGTATAGCGAAGCGGGCGCTTCTTCTATTGGTGATAGCGCGCTCGGCATGTTCGCGGTTCACCATTGTGCGCACAATGCACAACATCGCACCTCACGAAAGTGGACACGGTCGGGTCCATCGATGGCTTTTGGTCATGCTCGACCGGCAGACCAAGGTATCTTTTGTTTTGAACCGTTCTTCAGGTTTCGTGAGTGACACGAAACGGGTCGTGGTGCTTCACCCAGATTACCGTAATATTGCGCCGTTCGAGCCGCGAAAAACTTCTAAGTCGGTTGGTATCGTCTTCTTTGGACAGTTGAGAAAGTATAAGGGTGTTGAGTATCTGATTGACGCTTTCCGGGATTTGAAGAAGCATGACGTTGGTGTTACCTTGACTGTGGTCGGTGAATGCAATGATTCTGACTTCGCGCGGTACCTCTCTACGGCAATCGACGAGACTGCGGGCGCAAGCCTCGACATGCGGTACCTCAGTCAAGAGGAACTTAACGAGGTAGTGCGCAAGGCGGATCTAATCGTTCTTCCATACAGAAATATTGAGAATTCAGGTTCCGCTCTGTTCGCACTTTCGGTAGGCAGGCCTTTGCTGATTAGAGGCACGCCAGCCACTTTTGAGTTGCAGCAGGAAGTCGGTAAAGAATGGGTCAGGTATTTTTCGGGCGATCTTGACACAATTGACCTGCAAGAGGCAGTCTGCTGGTCCGTAGGCCCGCGTTCCGGTATGCCTGTATTCGATGAGAACAGATCTTGGGCCTTTACGGTCGAGCAAACAGTGGATGTCTACAACAGCGCATCCCGGAGACGTTTCAAGAAACTCGGCCTGATGCACGGAAGTATATGACTGAGGGTTTGAGCGGGCGCAGAACTGGTGGTCGTCCATCGTTGGGACGGTCGGCCGGAATCACCATGGTGGGACAGGCCGCTAAAGTTCTTTTTCAACTTGCCGGAATTGTTATCTTGAGCCGGATGCTGGAGTCAGCGCAGTTCGGAGCAGTTGCCATGGTCTTGGCGTTTGCTGGGTTCGCGAACGTGCTCGGTGACTTCGGTTTCTCGTTGGCGGCGTTAGCTAGGGAAAGTCTGTCGAATCAGCAGTCCTCAAACCTGTTCTGGCTGAATAGCATTCTTGGTGCTGCAGTTGCTGGGGTAGTATGCATATTCGCTCCGCTCATCTCGGCGTTTTACGCTCTAGATTTGAATACCTTGACCTGGGTCATTTCAGTAGTGTTTCTTCTGAACGGCCTGTCGACGCAGTACAGGGTGCTTCTGACAAGGGAGGGGCGATTCGGGTTCTTGGCGTCGATCGATGTCGCGTCGCAGGGTTTAGGGCTGGTCGTAGCTATCGGTGGTGCGCAACTCGGACTCGGTGCGATGGCGCTTGTGTTGCAGCAGGTCACTGCGGCTGCGGTTCTGCTGTTCGGTTTGGTCATGGCGACACGTTGGCGGCCGCAAGCGTGGAGACGTGGCAACGGCATGCGATCTTTCTTCACCTTCGGGTTTTCGACAACCGGGACGCAGCTGGTCAATTATGCGTCCGTAAGTATTCAGCCCGCGGCCCTCGGCATAGCAACCAGCCCGGCGGTCGTCGGCAGTTATTCGCGCGTGCTGCAGATATTGTCGTTACCGTTGCAGCAAATAGGTCAGCCCATTACGCGAGTCTTGTTGCCTGCGCTGGCTGCCTCGAGGGGCGTTTCGCAGTTTACGGATACTATACGTCGTGCTCACATCATCTTCTCTTATACGCTTGGTGGGCTTGCGGTTTGGATCGGATGTAATTCAGAGTTGGTTTCCATGATCCTCTTGGGCGGTGGGTGGGGCGGCGCTCCCGAGATTATGGCGATCCTAGCCGTTGCTTCTTTCTATCAGGCAGTTGGCTATTCGGTTTACTGGCTAGCAATGTCGAGCAATAGGGTGGGCGCCCTATTCTTTGCGGAGTTGCCTGGCCGCGTGGCGATGATAGTGGCCTGCTTCGTGTTCGCTCAGGGTGGTGCATTGGCCGTGGCGTGTATCGTGGCCGGCGCTGCTATGGTGAATTTCGCGATCGCGCACCTATCGTTTTACTTTATTAATCCGCAAGTGCTGGTCGAGTTATTCAACGTAACGATCCGTGTGCTTTTTCACGCCGCGTTGGCTTGTATAACGTACGCTGGACTTGCTTCGGTGATCGACGGTGACGGAGTTCGTGCCGTCCTATTTTCGATTTCAGCAGTCGTTTCGATTGCGGTGCTAGGATTGCTTAGACCTTTTCGACGGGACCTGAAGGTATTTACCGACCTCGGTAAGTCGATCTTAAGGCGGAAAGCCAAATGAGCACCAACTGTTCGAACGAATGTTGTTGTCTTATACTTTGAACACTACTGGCTTGGCATCGATATTACCGTTGCAGTGCCATCAAAGCGTCGTTGTATTGCTGGCAGATTAACTCCCATGTATACGCTTCCTTTGCACGTCGGATGGCTTTCGCGCTATGAGATTCTTGTGTAGAAGGCAGGTCCATCAAATTTGCTAGACCTTCTTGTATTGAGCTAGCCGTGGGGTGTACAAAGCTACCCGCGTCCTGAAGTACTTCCCGATTGAAGACTGTGTCTCGAGCCACCGTCGGTGCGCCCAGGGCCATTGCTTGAACAAGTGCGGGATTCGTCCCGCCCACGCTGTGCCCGTGGAAGTAGACACCACAGTTCTCCCACAGTGAGAACAGCACCTCGTCATCGCTGACATGACCGAACCATCGCACCCGTGGGTTGCGCTCCGTGAGAGCGGTGAGTCGGTCTTCCAGCTCGCCGCCGTACCCGGACGACCCTACGACCACGACATCCCAGCGCTCGCTCAGCGTTTCTGCAGCTTCGAGGAACTCTGCGACCGTGTTCTCGGGCACGAATCGCGCCACCATGAGGATGTAGCCTCTGCGCTCGAGTCCGTCGACGACCGGCCGGTCCTTGCCGAACGAACCTCCGTAGGGGATGAATTCACCGGTACGGTTGAACTCGTCGCCCCACCTCGCGCCCAGCGCCTTCGAGTCGAACACGAGGTTGTCGGCGTGCCGCGCAGTCGCGGTTGCTCCTGCTCGGAACAACTTCTTGGCCGCGTTGCCCCACTTGGCACGTTCCCATTCGATGCCGTCCACGTTCACCAGTGTGGGAATCCCCCGAGCGCGAAGAAGGGGGAGCCAGAAGCCGTTGGCCACGTTCATGACGAGAGCCACGTCGGGTTTGGCGTAGGCACAGTGAGCGGTCGAGGTCAGGCCGTAGGAGAGAGTGCTCAACGACTTGGATTCGACGCCCACCGTGTCGATGGAGCGGATGCGAGAGTCGCCGTCCGCCTTGCCGGCGTCGGCGGTACGGCCCCGGCCGTACACGGTGACGTCCCAGCCTTGATCCGCGAGGTACGGGGCGAGGCGACGGACCAGCGTTTCGAAGCCCCCGTAATAACTCGGGTAGCCACGAGTGCCAATGATATGCACAGATGGATTGGTCATGCATTCCCCACAATACTTGTGCGGTATTTCCACGCAGCGATTGTCAGCGGCGTGTGCGCGGTGTGCGCGTCCCGATTGATCGAAGCCTACAACAGGCTGCAGTGCCCGTCTTGCTGGGGAAAGTGTCAGGATATGTGTCGAATATCGCAGTGAATGCCGGTGCCGCGCAGGATTTGTGGTCTGTCTGAATGATTGAGGTGATACTCCGGGCTGTGTGCAGTGACGGTGTCGCGGAATCGATGGTCGCGCTCGCACCCGCCTGCTATTGAACTCTCAGTTCAGATCTGAACAGCGAGCCGTGCGTCCATGTGGCCAATCTGTGTTCGTGCGGCGACGTCATGGACTACCTGTTCGGGGGCTGTTTCTCTCGATAGCGAGGCGACACGGCGTCGCCACGAATCGGGGGATCAGATGAAGCTCGCACGAACACTCGTCATCGCAGTAGCTGTCGGATTGTGCGCGGCCGTTAGCGCGGGGTCGGCAGCGGCGACCGAGGTGATCGATCCGGTGCAGGGATTCGCCGAGTCGTGGGAGTTTGCGGTGGACGAATGCTCGTCCGGGATGCTCAGCGGAGCACTGAGCGGTGCCAGTGTCGGAGGCATGTTGGGCGCGGCCGGCGGGCCCCTCGGTGTCGCGGTCGGGGCAGCGGTCGGCGGATTCGTCGGTGAGGTCGGTGGGGGAGAGACGTCGTGTGAGGACCGGGTGATCACGGGTCGAGCGGTGGCCGACCCCGATCAGGTCACGCGTGGACACAAAGGCTCGGGTCGACGATGACCAGGCGACTCGACGCTCGCACAGCGTCAGTACTCGCTGTCCTTCTTCTCTGTACGACGCTGGGACTGATGGTGGGCGGGGCACCGGCCGTGATGGTGTGGTGCGTCGCAGCGTCCACGGTGCTCGCAGCGATGTGGGCCATGGTCCCGCGCCGCTGAACGACGCGGTATGTCCGGTTCTTGCGATCTACCGGCCGATCCATCACCATTCCACAGTGTCCGAAGCCTCCGCTGACCCCCGCATCACCGTCGTCGTACCCACGTACAACGAGCGCGAGAACCTTCCCAAGCTGGTCGGAATGCTCACCGACCTGCACATGAAGAACCTCGGCGTCCTCGTGGTCGACGACGGATCGCCGGACGGGACGGGCGACGTGGCGGACGGGCTCACCACCTCCGCCGCCATCCCGGTGAGTGTTCTGCATCGCACCACCAAGGACGGGCTGGGCCGCGCGTACGTCGCCGGCATCCTGCGCGCGCTGGAGGAGGGGGCGGACATCGTCGTGCAGATGGATGCCGATCTCTCCCACCCGTGCGAGGCCATTCCGCGCATGGTGCAGCGCCTGCAGGAGTCGGACGCCGCCGTGGTGCTCGGATCGCGCTACGTGCCGGGCGGCGCCGTCGCCGAGGACTGGCCGTGGCACCGCAAGGCGCTGTCGAAGTGGGCCAACCTCTACGTCAACGCGATCCTGCGGTTGAAGGTCAAGGACGCGACGGCCGGCTTCAAGGCCTGGCGTGCATCGACGCTGCGCACCATCGACGTCGCGTCCGTCGGCAGCAACGGCTACGCCTTCCAGGTGGAAATGAATTACCGCGTCATCAAGCACGGGCTGCGCATCGCCGAGGTGCCCATCCGCTTCGAGGAGCGCGTCGACGGCACCTCCAAGATGAGCCTCGCAGTGCAGCTCGAGTCCGCCGCCGTCCCGTGGAAGCTGCTGCGCAGCGGGATCGGAAAGTAGGAGGCGCATTCCGCGTCCGGGACACTGCGCGTGGGACACTGGGTGCGAGGCGCACCGGGCGTCCGGAGGAGGTTCGCTCGTGGATTCCATGCCCGACGACCCCACCCGTGACGACGATCGTCGGGGGTCCTCACGTGACGGTGCATCCTCGTTCACCGGTATCCGCCACGTCACCGAGACGTCGGTGCGGCTGACGGGTGTCGACGGGGCCGCGGTCGCGCTTCTCGGCACCTCGCACGACGTGCGCGAACTCGTCTTCGCCACCGACGCCCTCTCGCAGCAGCTCGACGAACTGCAGTTCACCGTCGGCGAAGGCCCGTGCATCGACGCGCATCGCTCCGCAGAACCGGTACGGGTGGGCGACATCCGCTCGCCCGATTCCGCGGCCCGCTGGCCCATCTTCGGACAGGGCGCGGCCACGCTGGGCGCTCGCGGGATGTACGCCTACCCGCTGCTGGGTGGCGCGTCGTCGTTCGGCGTCCTGGAGCTCTACCGCTCGACGCCCGTGGACCTGACCGACGTCGAGCACGACGCGGCCCGCATGTGCGCCGTCGCGATCGCGCGTACGGTGCTCGGGCACTACGTGAACCCGGACGACACCGACGACGCGGCGGCCACCCCGGAGGATGCTCTGGCATCGGAGGACGTCGCCGCCATCGAGGGCGCCGGCCCGTACAGCCGCGCCGACGTCTACGTGGCGGCGGGCATGATCGCGGTGCAACTGGCCGTGACCACCGATGTGGCGATGGACCGCCTGCGCGCGCACGCCTTCGCGCGAGGGCGCAGCGTCACCGAGGTCGCCGCCGACGTCGTGGCCCGTCGGATCAGCATGAGAGACGAACGAGACAACGGAGGTCCCCGGTGAACACGACGCCCACTCGGCTCGCCCTCGCCGACATCACCGCCACGCTGATCACTCGCTTCGACCTGCCCGCCCTCCTCGAGCGCATCGCGGGCACCGCACTCACCGGGTTCGACGCACACATCGCCGTCATCTCCCTGCTGGACGGCGACGCATTGCACGCCGTGGCCACCGCCAGTGTCGGCAGTGCGGCCGCCGACGAGCGGCTCTTCACGTCCGGCCCCGTCCGCACCAGTGCCCGGGAAACGGCCGTGGCCATGATCGGCGATGCCTCGGCGGCGGGAAGCAGCCGGTGGGAGCAGTACCGCGCACTCGCCGAGGAGAGCGGCGTCGGCGCCGTGCGGGCGTATCCGGTCGTCGCCCTGGGCGTCGGACTCGGCGCCCTGGCCGTCTACACCGCCGAGCCGTGGGGGACCCAGCGTCCGGACGAGCTGGGGCAGATGCTCGCCGACCTGACGGCGTTGGCCCTCACCACCGGAGCGTCGGAGATACGACGCGTCGACGCGTCGGCCGCCGTGCAGGCATTGCTCAGCGGCGCGGCCACCATCTCGGGTGCGACCGGTGTGTTGGCCGAATTCTTCGACGACTCCACGTCGGCGGCACGCACTCGGCTGTCACGCCTGGCGCGGGCGCACGGCACCACGGACAGCGAGCACGCCGCCGCGATCATCGCCGCGCAGAACGTCGCGCCGGCGGACATCGGATCGTCGGAGCTGATCTACCTGCCGACGAGTCCGGTGCCGCCCCGGCGCTTCGACTCCTGACCTACTTCTTGGTGATGGCGGCGCTGACGGCGTCGGGTCCGTCGTAGCTGTCGTCGGGCATGGACGACAGTGCGTCGACCACGTCGTCGTCCGCGCCGTTGCTCTTCGCGAGATCGGCCAAATCTTTCGGCGACGCCGGGTAGTCGGCGCCGGCCAGGTGCTTCTGCAGTTCGATCGGATTGACGGCCATGGGACGGTCCTTTCGTCGTCGGGTGATGGCTCGCGTGCGAGCTACCCGAGGAGGAGGACGGCAAACCGCGCGGACGTCAGTCCGCGTAGACCACCACGGTGTTGCGGCCCGCCGCCTTCGCTCGGTACATGGCGATGTCCGCGAGGTGCATGCCGTGGTTGATGGTCGACGCGATCGGGGCCGCCGTCATCCGCGTGGTGTCGAGACACGAGACCCCGATGCTCACCGTCACCGGGATGAGGTCGGACGTGTCGGACAGCGCGAGCCGGATCGACTCGGCGATTGCATGCAGACCGGTGGACTGCGCGTCGAGCACCACGAGGAACTCCTCGCCGCCGCGTCGCGCGACCACTGCCCGGTCACCCAGGTGATTGCGCAGGCGCTGGGCGGCGAGCGCGAGCACCCCGTCGCCCGCGATGTGCCCGTGATGATCGTTGACCCACTTGAAGTGATCGAGGTCGACGAGCAGGAATCCCACCTGTGACCGTCCGCGGAGCTGCCGCTTCGCCTGCACCTCCAGGCCGCGCAGGTTGAGCAGTCCCGTCAGCGGATCGGTCCGCGCACTGTCGATCTGGCGCTCGAGGTGCCGGTGCAGGGACATCGAGGTGGTGCTGACGATGGACATGGTCGCGTTGACCGCCAGCCAGATGCTCGTCGCCGCGGCGATGGTGGCCATGGCGCCGATCGGTTGCTCGCGCAGGACCAGCGCCGTCATCCAGCCGATCACGACGGTGGTCAGCACCAGGTGCACCACCACGGTGGCGCGTCCGCCGAAGAAGGCGACGTACGAACTGATGACCGCGAACAGGGCGCACCCGGCGAGACCCAGAGCGTGACTGCTGCACAGCAGGAGGAAGGTCGACGTCCCCACGTCGGCGTAGACGGTGAAGGCCAGAGCGACGGCGCGCTGGGTGCGCGCCCGGCGCCACCACGTGAACGACTTGCGAGCGGTGGCGACGATTGCAGCCACGGGAAGAGTGGACAGCAGGACGGCGATGGCAGCGATACGCGGGGCGCCGGCGGCCGGGCCGGCGGCGCTGAACATCGTCAGGATGCCGGGGACGGCGAACGTCGGGATCAGTACAGCGATACGGCGACGCACGACGTCGGTCAAGGGTGCCCGGGACCGACCACGACTGCGGCCGCCGGAACCTGGGCGTATCACCTGTCGGACGGTATCAGCGTGGAACCTGCGTCGAGGGGTGGTTGCACGCTTCCGTCGGGCCCGATCCCTGTTTTGCGCATACGTAACAGGAGTGGAATCAGGAATTGTCGTTCTCGCGCGCAAGTCTTTCGATCAGCGGCCGGGTGCGATAGGGAATCGCTTCGCGCATCACGACGGAGACCGTCGTGCGTTCGACTCCGGGAACCGCGAGAATGAGCCCGGCCACGCGATACAGATCATCTGCGTCGGCGGCCGAGACGCCGATCTGCAGATCCGCTCCGCCCGAGACGCCGACCACCTCGGTCACCTCTGCAATGTCCCGCAGGCGATCGATGACCGCTTCGAGGCGGTGTTGGTCCGTCACTGCGCCCACGTACGCGCGGAGGGGATACCCCAGGTCCCGAGGGGAGACGAGCCGGTCCATCGGCGCGAGGGTATGTGAGTCGTCCCAACGAGAGAGTCTGGCCTGAACCGTGTTTCGCGCCAGTCCGAGAACCGAGGCGAGGTGGACTCCGGTGGCGCGAGGGATGTCGCAGAGCGCGAGCAACAGGCGAGCATCGGTGCGGTCGAGCTTGGTCACGTGGTGAACTGTGCCACACGGCGAGCGGCGCGGGCCGAAGTATGTAGTGCTCACGAACTCGATGGCGATTTCGGAAATCGGTGTTTCTCACATTTATCGCGTAAAAACCGGAGCGGGGCTTTCACCCCGTTCCCGAGATGCCCGATGGTCACGACATGGTTAAGGTGAGTCCAGAAGTTTGCCCCAGATGCGTGGTCCGGGTGCTCGGTCCGGCCGTCATCGATGTGAGGAGTCGTCTCGGTGGAGATATCTGATTACGTGAGAATTCTCCGCGCGCGGTGGATCGTGATTGTTCTGACCACGGTGATCGCCGCAGCGGCGTCGCTGGTGTTCTCACTTGTGTCCACGCCCGTCTACGAGGCGTGCACACGCCTCTACGTCTCCACCGGCTCGTCGTCGTCCTCGGTGACCGAGGTGTACCAGGGCAACCTGGCCTCGCAGCAGCGCGTCGCCTCCTACACGCAGCTCCTCGGCGGCGAGAGCGTCGCGCAGCGCACCATCGACAGCCTCGGCCTCTCCATGAGCCCGTCGGCACTGGCGTCGAAGGTCCGCACCACGTCCTCACCCGACACCGTGCTGATCGACACGTGCGTCTCCGATTCCAACGCGACGACCGCGCGCGATCTCGCGAACGGCATCGGCACCACGTTCGTGGACTTCGTCGACGACCTCGAGACGCCTCCCGGCGGCGGCGCTCCGCTGGCCCAGGTCAGCGTCGTCGAGCCGGCACAGGTTCCCACCGGCCCGATCTCGCCGAAGACCACGCGCAACCTTGCGCTCGGTGTGGCCGTCGGACTGCTGCTCGGTATCGCGCTCGCCGTGATCCGCGACCGGCTCGACAACACCATCAAGGACCGCACCGCCCTCGCCGATCTCTCGGGCGTTCCCGTCGTCGGCGTCGTGCCCTTCGACAAGACCATCAAGGAGGAGGCGGCGCTCTCGTTCGCCGAGTCGTCCTCCGGCACCGCCGAGGCGTTCCGCGAATTGCGCACCAACCTCCAGTTCCTCGAGGTGGACTCACCGCCGCGCGTCATCGTCGTGACGTCCGCCGTGCCCGCCGAGGGCAAGACGACCACGGCCGTCAACCTCGCGCTGGTCCTCGCCGAGGCCGGCCACCGCGTGGCGCTCATCGAGGGCGACCTGCGTCGTCCCCGTGTCTCGAAGTACCTCGGCCTCGTCGGGTCGGTCGGCTTCTCCACCGTGCTGTCGGGACAGGCGGACGTGGAGGAGGTGTTGCAGCCGACCAAGTTCCACGGTGTCGACGTGCTCGCCTCCGGACCGTTGCCGCCCAACCCGTCCGAGCTGCTCGGGTCCGAGGCGGCGCGCACAGTCATGGACACGCTCCGCGCGAGCTTCGACTACGTCGTCGTCGACGCACCGCCGCTGCTCCCCGTCACCGACGCGTCCGTCATCACCGCGCACGCCGACGGCGCCATCGTCGTGGCGCGCCACGGCCACACCAAGCGGGACGAGCTCACCCGTGCACTGGGCAACCTGACACAGGTGGGTGCCCCGATCCTGGGCGTCATTCTCACGATGGCCCCGTCACGTGGCAAGCGGGACTACGACTACCGCCACTACTACGAGACCGACACCACGGTCGCTCGTCAGGACGCTCCGTCCGCCGCCGTGCGGCCGGCAGCGCCGGTCGTGGTGCCCGAACCCACCCCGGAGCCCACTCCGGAACCCGCCCCCGAGGCCTACCCCGCGCCCCGCTACGAGGCCACCCGGAGCCATGGCGGCCGAGCTGCCCGGCGTCAGGCCGAGAACGCGAACGGCAACGGCAACGGGTACGAGGCCGAGCAGGTTCCGAGTCGGTCGACGATGCGTCCGCCGCCTCGCCGTCCGTATCAGTCCTGACAGAGGCGGGTGCTCGGACCCGCACCGTGTGAACGACGAAAGCCGCAGACCAGGAGTCTGCGGCTTTGTCATAGGCGACGGTGCCCGCCAGTGCGCCTCTCGGCAGGTGGCCGCTCGAAGCGGCTGATGGTTGGTACCCGGGGCAGTGGGATCGAACACCGTCGGTCTGTTCAACGGCGCCCGTGGCCGGAGTATTCCGGGTGTGCACCACGTCCGTGACCGGGGGACGCGGCACTGTCAGTTGTCCCCCGAGTCCGTGTCACCGGACTCGGCGTCGTCCGCGTCGGTGGTGGTCGTCGTGGACGTACGGGTGCGCCTCGTCGTGGTGGTCGGCTCGTCGGCCGTCGTGGCCGCGGTGGTGGTCGGCGGAGGCGTGGTGGTGGGCCGGGGTGTGGTGACGGGCGCGATCTGCCACGTCGGGGACGGCGGCACCTCGATGGTGGGCGCGTAGGTCAGGCTGCCCACGACGGCGACCGTGCCGTCGATGGGTGGGGGAGAGACCCGTCGAACGTCCGCGTCGAACACTCCGCCGGCGGCAGCGACGGTGAGCCCGCCGGCCAGGGCGGCCGCGGCGATGCCCATCACGACGGCGACGGCAGCTCTCTCACGCATGGTCTCCGCGCTCCGTTTCCGCCCGTGTCCTCGAGCCGAGTCATACCGTAGCCGGGGAGACGGCGGGTGGCAGTCCGAACTTCGATCAGCGAGCGCCCCAGATCTCGAACAGCGGACCGAGCGCCTCCGAGATGGCGTCGCCCACCCGCTCGTACACGTCGGTCGACTGACCGATCGGATCCATGATGTCGAGTTGCGTCACCGGGTTCGCCGCTCGCTCGGAGACCCACGCGGACGTGTCGATCACACCGGTGCGCCGCGCGAACTCCGCGGCCTCGAGCAACGTGAACGTGCGGCGGAGGTTGCGCGGCGCCACCGTCAGCACCTCGTCACGGTGCCGCGACGTCATCGTCAGCACCAGATCCGCCCCGGACGCGATGGTCGGGGTGAGCCGGCGGGCCACGAACCCGGTGGGATCGCCGCCCAGGGACTCGAGAACGCGGGCCGCCTCGGCCTGCACACCGTGCCCGATCACGGCACGAGTGCCGGCGCTGTCGGTGGTCACGTCCAGGTTCAGGTCACGGGCGAACGCGGCGGTCAACCGTTCCGCGGTGGGGGAGCGGCAGATGTTGCCCGTGCAGACGTAGAGGACATGCATGAGCGGAGTGTAGGTCCGCCCCGGTGTCAGGTGCGCGCGTTGTCCGTCGTGGTGTACGCCTGGTCGTCGAACCGCAGGCTGTCCCCTCCCGCGCGCTTCGCCTCGTACATCAGACGGTCGGCGCGGCGGATCAGCAGTTCGACGTCGTCGGCGTTGCGGGTCCACCGGCTGCCGGGGATCCACGCCACTCCGGCACTCGCCGTGACCGGTACCTCGTCGGCGTCGCACCGGACGGCGGCGTGGACGTCGTCGAGACGGTTCCGCATCTCCGCCCACGACACGATCCCGACGACGCAGAACTCCTCGCCGCCGAGACGGGCGACATACGCCCAGGTGGTCGTACTGGTCTGCAACCGTTCGGAGACACGTCGCAACACCTCGTCGCCGCCCTCGTGGCCCACGCGGTCGTTGACCGACTTGAACCTGTCGAGGTCGATCACCATCATCGCCACCACCTCGTCGTGACGTGCCGCCGCCAGCAATGGCGCGTGCACCACCGCGCTCAGCCCCCGACGGTTCAGCGCCCCGGTCAGTGGATCGGTGCCCGACTGGTACGCGTCGTCCCGCAGGTTCGACAGCGGGATCTGCGAGAGCAGCGGTGCAAGAAGGAACAGTGCCAGCTGGACGACCAGCAGGACGGACAGGTACGCCACGTCGCTGTCGCCCTCCGCGGCGGCCGAGCCGAAGAAGTAGAGCGACACGGCCACCGTCAGCGCGATGTGCGCCACGAGCGTGCGGATCGAGTGGAAGTAGCCGCAGTAGATGCCGAGCAGGGCGAACACCACGGACACGGTGAACGAGGCCTGCACGTCGGCCAGCATCGACAGCCCCACCACCAGCGCCACGTCGTCGCCGAACAGGAAGACGAGGGATTGTCGACGAGTCGGCCACGTCCCGCGGAGCCACAGCAGCGCCGACACTGCGCCCGTGACCAGGCACGCGATGAACACGGCGCGGGCGGCAGATGAGGGAGGTGCCCCGCTGGTGAAGAGCAGCAGGGAACCGGCGAGCACCACCATGAGCACCACTGCGGCCATCATGCGGCGGTAGGGCCGCTGCAGTCCGCGCTGCGCCATGTAGCCGGGCATCGCGGAGTAGTCGAAGGGTCGACTCCACCACTCGCCCACAACACGGAACATCGACTGGCAACTCTCGGCTGGGAAGAATGGTGAAAGGTAAACCTACTCACAGGTTCGTGACGACGCCCCGCTTCGTTACAGCGCTGCGGCCTCGCGTGGCAGGATTTCGAGCATGGCTGATGAACTCTCACGACAGCGCCCGAGCGTCGTCGTCGTCGGCGGCGGATTCGGCGGGCTGTACGCCGCCCGGCGACTGCGCCACATCGACGGCGACGTCACCGTGATCGACCGCGGCACCTCGCACGTCTTCCAACCGCTGCTCTACCAGTGCGCCACCGGCCTGCTGTCCGAGGGATCCATCACCTCGCCGCTGCGGCACCTCCTGCGTCGACAGAAGAACACCCACGTCGCGCTCGGGGAGGCGTCGGGCATCGATCTCGAGAAGCGACGTCTCACCGCGTCGCGCATCGACGGGTCGACGTTCGAGCTCCCCTTCGACTACCTCGTGTTCGCCGCCGGCATGCGGCAGAGCTATCACGGCAACGAGGAGTTCGCGAAGTACGCGCCCGGCATGAAGACCGTCGACGACGCGCTGGCGATCCGCCGCAAGCTCATCAGCGCGTTCGAGATGGCCGAGTCGCTGCCCACTCCCGAGGAGCGCCGGCCGTGGCTCACGTTCGCGGTGTCCGGTGGCGGCCCCACCGGCGTCGAGATCGCCGGGCAGATCCGTGAGCTCGCCGTCGGGGCGCTCGAGCACGAGTTCCGCTCGATCGACCCGAGCGAGGCGCGGGTGCTGCTGTTCCACGGCGGTGACCGCGTCCTCGAGTCGTTCGACGCCAAGCTGTCGGCAAAGGCTCAGAAGACCCTCGACCACATCGGGGTGGAGACCCACCTCGGGGTCCACGTGACCGACGTGACGGCCGACCACATCGAGGTCACCCGCAAGTCGGACAAGCAGAAGACGACGTACGACACCCACACCGTGCTGTGGACCGCGGGCGTCGAGGCGGTGCCGTTCGCCGGCACCCTGGCGTCGGCACTGGGCGTCACGCAGGCGCGTGGCGGACGCATCCCGGTGGAGAAGGACCTCTCGGTCGCGGGGCACCCCACCGTGTACGTCGTGGGCGACGTGGCCGCGCTGAACGATCTGCCCGGCGTCGCGGAGGTCGCCATGCAGGGCGGCCGCCACGCGGGCGCGATGATCGCCAAGACCATCGAGAACGGGACGCGCGCGTCGTCGCCGTTCAAGTACCACGATCTCGGTAGCGCGGCCTACATCGCGCGTCGGCACGCCCTGCTGCAGGCGGGCCCCATCCAGCTCTCGGGCTTCGCCGGGTGGGCCGCGTGGGGCGCGATCCACATCGCGTTCCTCTCGGGTCGACGCAACCGTGCCGGCACCTTGATCAACTGGGCCGCGACCCTCGCCTCGGGAACCAGACGCGAGCGAGCGGTCACGTTCGGCGATCCGGAGACCGCCCGCATGCCCTACGCGTGACCGGCCTCCGGACAAAGTGGACGCCTACCCCGTTTGTCAGGTCATAACAGCCGATGTGACGGCGATGGCGCGGCCTGGTTACACTCTGTGATCGCACGCGCTCGTCGTGCGGTACATCGGTCCGGACAAGGCGGCTCATGACAGTACTGGGAGTGTCGGTGGGCACCAGTGCCGTGCGCTTGGCCAGGCCCGTTCAGGGGCTGCGCGCGGGCGTCGAGGCCGCCTTCCGTCACCGCGCCATCGACACCACCTTCGACCAGGCCGAGCAGCTCGCGGCCGAGTCCATCGGCGTCATCCTCGCCGACCCCGCCGACCCCGAGTCGATCTCCGCCACCGGCGTCGCCTACCGCGACGACGCGCAGGCCGGCGCCGTCGCCCGGGCCATGGCCCGCCAGCACATCGTCAACTACCGCCTCGTCCCCGAAGTGCATGCCGCCGTGCAGTTCCTGCGGTCCACGGGCGACCTCGACGGGCTCCACGTCGTCGGGTTGTACGACCTGGGCAGCTCGGGTCTCAGCGTCACCGTCGTCGACCTCGACAACGGGCAGGTGCTCGCCTCCGAGCGCAGCTTCGCCGTCAGCGGCAACATGTTCGACGCCACCATCCGCGACAACCAGATCGGCCGCCAGCAGAGCGGCCTGGACGACGTGGACGGACGCGAGTTCGAGCTCCGGTGCCGCGTGGCCAAGGAACAACTCTCCTCGAGCGGCGCCGTGTGCCTGCCGGGTATCGGCGGGCTCATCCTGCTGTCCCGCGAGGCGTTCGAGTCGATGGTCGCCGTCCCCATCGAGCAGTCCGCGCGGCTCACCCGCGATGTCATCACGCGCGCCGGCCGCCCCGTCGAGGCTCTCGTCATGATCGGCGGCGGATCCCGCATCCCCCTGGTCCGGGCGACGCTCGCGGGCTGGGTCGGTCTCCCCACCATCACGCCCGCGGAGCCCGAGCTGGTCGCCGCGAAGGGTGCGGCACTGTCCGCGACTCCCGTGGACGGCCAGTCGAACTCCGGTCCCGTCCCGATGGCCGCCCCTCGTCCCGCTGCTCCCGCTCCGACCGTCGCGGCACCGCTGGTGTCCGCTCCCGTGGTCGCCGGGCCGGTCGAGCCGCGCACGCCGGACGCACCGGCGCCGGAGAAGGCGCTCAGCGCACCGTCCGCGGAGACCATGGCCTACAGCGACGTGGAGAGCCGTGAGCACTCCGCGCGCGACATCGACCATGCGGCTCGCGACTCGGAGCATCGCCCCGACGTGGCGGATCCGCGCGCGGCGGAGACTCCCTCGTGGCTCTCCGGGTCCGGTTCCGCAGCGCCGGAACAGCGTTCGTCACGCCCACGGCTGCCGCTCATCGCGGCCGTCGGTCTCGCGGTGATCGCTGCCGTCGGGCTCGCGCTCGGGTACGGCGCGACGCCGTCGCAGTCCACCGCCGACGTCACCCCGGCCGATCAGGCGGGAACGTCGAGTTCGGACGCACCGTCCACGACGACGGCGACCACCACACGGACCACCACCACGGTGCCGCCGACCACCACCACCGTTCCCCCGGTCGCTCCGGCTCCGGTGGAGGCGCCCGCTCCGGCCGTCGAGGTTCCCGACGTGGCGCCTGCTCCCGCGCCTGCTCCGCCGACCATCCCGGGTCTCCCCGGTGTGCAGCTGCCGCCCGGCATCCAGATCCCACCGGGTCTGATTCCCGGGTTCTGATCCTTCCGGTGGCAGCGAAAGTCGTTGTCCTGCTGTGAACGTCGTCGAACACGAGCGCCGTAGCCCCCGACGGCATCGCATCGCAGCGATGCCGCACTACGGCGTTCGTGTTCGTCGCGTGTCCGGGCCTCAGGCCACGGTCACGAGCACTCGCTGTCGAGTGCAGCCTTGATGTAGCCGGCAGTCTGATAGATGTAGCTGCCGATCCACTCTCCGATCCCCTCCTGAGTGGGGTTGGGAGACATGGTGACCTCGCCGTCGAAGCACTGCTGGACGATGTAGCGCGACCGAGACAGGTGCGGCGTGTAGGTGACCACGATGATGTGTTTCCAGTTCTCCGCGGCGGCGCGGCGCTCGATCTCCTCCGCCTCGCCCTTCGTGGAGTACGGATCCGGGAGGAAGCACGACACCGTCACGGTGTAGGTGCCGTTGCAGATCTGCTGCATGCGCACGTCGTCCGGGCCCACCGAGTTGGAGAGCACCACTTCGGGTGCGTACCCCTGCTCGGCGATGTCGATGCCGTAGTGGAAGCGCCCGTAGGGCTTTCCCCCGAGCACCACGACGGCGTCGGCCGGTCGGAGTGGGTCTGTCTGAGGGTGGACGTACACGGGCCATCCCGCGGCCACGATGGCCACGAGCAGCACCGAGAACGCCACCAGAAGGCGGCGAAAGGTCACGAGTCTCAGCCACCGGTCCGCCGCAGTACGGACAGGACCGTACGGAGCAGGATCTTGACGTCGAGCCAGAGACTCCAGTTCTCGATGTAGAAGTTGTCGTAGAGCGCACGGTCCTTGAGTGAGGTGTCGCCTCGGAGTCCGTGCACCGCAGCCCATCCCGTGAGCCCGCCGGGCACGCGGTGACGCGCGGAGTAGCCCGGGATCTCGGTGGTGAACTTGTCGACGAAGTGCGGTCGCTCGGGGCGCGGGCCCACCAGGTCCATGTCGCCCACCATGATGTTCCACAGCTGAGGCAACTCGTCCAGGGAGGTCTTGCGCAGGAAGCGGCCCAGTCGCCCGACGCGGTCGTCCTGGGAGATGTTCCACGTCGTGTCCGACTCGGTGCGCGACGCGGGTTTCATCGACCGGAACTTGAGGCAGGCGAACAGCTGACCGTTGCCGGTGACGCGCAACTGCTTGAACAGCACGGGCGCGCTCGGATCGGAGAACCGCACGGCTGCCGCGATGGCGAGCAGGAGCGGGGACAGTACGAAGAGAGCCATACCCGCAAGGATGCTGCTCAGGACGCGCTTGATGCGCCAGGCGAGCGACCGGTGCGCGTCGCGTCGGATACGCACCAGCGGGATGGCGTGCAGTCGGTCCATCTCACCGGTGACGCTCACGAACTCGAACAGACGAGGCACCACGAAGATCTCGCAGTCCATCCGGTCGCACTCGCGCAGCAGTGTCAGCAGAGCCGACTCCCGCATCGCCGAGAACGCGATGACGATGGTGTCGATCTGGTGCAGGTCGATGTAGGTCCGCAGCTGGTTCGCCAGCGGCTCGACGGGGATGTGGCTGGCCACGCTCGCCGGCATCGGTGAATCGTCCAGCAGGGCGTGCGGCTCGAGACCGTGCTCCGGGTAGGACTGCATGCTCTCGACGAGCTGAGTGGCCACGAGCCCGCTGCCGATCACGACGGTGCGGCGCTGGAAGCGCGGCCGACGCCGCAGCCGACGGGCGACGAAGTAGGACGCCTCGCGCCCCGCCATGGTGGCCGCCAGGACGGACAGGGAGATGAGGGCGGCCGTGAGCAGGGTGGTGGACGGCGCCACGATGACGATGGCGCTCATGGAGACCAGCAGCACGATGGCGGCCATCAGCGGCAGATCGTCCAGCATCGACAGCGTGAGACGCTGACGACGGCGCTGCGGCAGCACCGCGAAGACGACGATCAGCACGGTCACGATCACCGGGTGGCCGTCGAACGGCGCGAGCGCGATCGCGAGGGAGACGAACATCGACTCGAGGACGATGCCGAGCACCGCGCTCAGGTGCAGAGCCGGCCAGCGCGACAGACGGCTGCGCGGATCCGGGATGTTGGGACGGAGCGGGATGGGCGGGGTGACCTCGGTGGCCGTCGCCTCCTGCGCTGCCTGTGCGTACTGCACGGCCTCGGCATGGCGGGCGAAGCGGGGGAGCAGGTTCTCCGGCTCCAGATCGGGTGAGTCCGCCCCGCGGCGCTTGTCGCCTCGGTGGTTGTCGCCACGGAGATCGATCGGCGAGGTGTCGGGGTGCGAGGTGGTCATCGGCTCGCCTCCGGCTGGACGGCGGCGGAGGTGTCGGACACATGGTCCAGCGCGTCACGGATGGCGGCGATCGTGGAGAACGTGGAACGACGCAGAAGGTGATCGGGGAACTCGACCTGGGCCGATTCCTCCAGATCCACGAGCACGGCCACGCTGGCGTGCGAACTCAGGCCGGCGTCGAACAGGTTCTCGTCGTCGCCCAGCGTCCACGGGTCGACGGGTAGTCGACCGGCTCGGTGCAGCGAGCTACGGACGATGGTGTCCCGGGTTGGTGACGGGTGCGTCACGAGGGTTTACTCCTTGCCTACGGTTCAGACAGACAGTCACGCTCATATCGCGCCCCGCGGCGAATGCATCGTCGACTTACATGGAAGAACTCGACCGCGTCGGCTCTTGTGGACGCCACAACAATCTACGAGAAGTGTATATGAGAAGTTTCCGTACCGCAGGAAGGTTTTGGTGAAGGCGTGAGTGAGATGCCGATCGGACGGTCGTCGGAGCGCGAGATGGAGGCGCTCCGGCAGTCGTTCGGACAGACGACGCGCTCCTGGGCGGACCACACGTTCGAGTCGACCGACTCCGGCTGGGTGGCGTTCAGCGGGTTGGCCCGGCCCGACTACAACCTCGCCCTGGTTCACGGCGGAGACGCCGCTGAACAGGTCGGACGAGTGATCGACTCGGTGACCGCGCTCCGCCGACCGGCTCTGGTGATGCTGGCCGGCGCCGGCCTCTCGGGGGCGCAGACCCTGGCCGACGCCGGCTGGGTGAGCCTGCAGGCCATGCCGTTCATGCACCGGTCCGCCGGTGGGTCGCAGCCGGTCGACGGGGTGCGCGAGATCACAGAAGCAGACCTGCCCGCCTGTCAGGAGGTCGCGTCGCTCGCGTTCGGGGTGGGACCCGAGCTGGCCGCCGCCGTCTACACCGCGGAGACGCTTCGCCGTCCCGACGCCATGGCGTTCGGCCTGTTCGTCGACGACGAGCTCGTCTCCTGCCTGCTGTCGTGCCGCGCCGGCGACACCGTCACGGGGTGGGCGCTGGCCACCCACCCCGACCATCGCCGTGCCGGACACGCGGCGCGCCTCATCGCGGGCGGCAAGCACGTCGAGACCGGACTGCACGGGCCGTCGCAGGATCTGTGCCTCGCCTCCCCGGCCGGAGTGCCGCTCTACGCGTCGCTGGGCTTTCACACGACGGAGTACTGGCAGGTGTGGTCGCGGCCTCGGTGGGTGCTCGGCGCCGCGTGACGGGCGACACACTTTCCTGCCTTTGTCTTGGTGGGCGGGCGCGAAACACGATGCCCATCAGTGAACGGCTTTCGATGTGGAAGCCGCGGTCGGTCTTTTTCACACCGCCGTGTATCGCGGGTCTCCCGCGGCGGCGCGTCGCGTCGTGAATGCGCATTTCTTTGCTTGTGTATGGGCAGGCGCCGAGCGGGGGCAGGAGGTGCGCCGACCACGATGGTGAAGGGGTAAACCATGAACGACAGAGGTCCTTCGGGTTCGCGGCTCGACCGTCGCGCACTGCTCATGGGGGGACTGGCCGCTGGAGTGGGCACCACGCTCGCGGCGAGCAGCATCCTCGCGCAGGCCGACGACCCCGTGGCCGTGACCCTCGCGGCGGGCGAGACCGACCCTGGCGCCCTGCTCGGGTGGGTCAACGTCAAGGCCGCCCCGTACAACGCGAAGGGTGACAACGCCGCCGACGACACCGCCGCCGTCGCCGCCGCGTATACCGCAGCGCAGCAACAGAACCGGCCGCTGTACTTCCCGCCCGGCATGTTCCGGGTGCGTTCGCTCCCACAGTTCGCCAACTACGCCACCGTGTTCGGAGCCGGCGCCGATCTGACGACGATCGTGCACACCAGCTCGGGCACGCTGCTCACCCTCAAGGGCCGTCAGCGCGTCGCACTGAAGAACCTGGGCATCTTCTCGCTGGATCCCTCGTCGCTGGCCGTGCTTCTCGACGCCTGCTTCCGCTGCTCGTTCGACTCGGTGGTCTTCCGCGGTAACCACACCCCGCAGAGCTACCCCCGTTTCCTGCCGCAGAAAGGCGTGTCGCTGATCAACAACACCGGCGGAACGTCGTTCGTGAATTGCGACTTCAACAATTACGGAACGGCGATGTCGACGACGGCCATTCAGTCGTACATCGCCAACTGCAAGTTCGCGACCAACTGGATCGGGCTGCTGGGAACGGGCAACAATTTCGCGTCGGGAATGTCGATCGTCAACACCGAGTTCGTCTCCGACATCAATGCGAACACCACCACGTCGCATCTCGTCGTGGACGGCCGGGCCAACGACTGGTGGCTCACCAACGTGTGGTTCGAGGGAGCGGCGACGGCCCTCACCATCGGTAAGGCGGGCACGGGCGGACCGTCGCAGTTCGGCATGGTCAACTGCAAGGTCGCCGCTCGCGGGATCTGCCTCGATCTGCAGCACTGCCGCCAGCCGTACCTCGCCAACGTGGCGTTCGACGCCGACCAACAGTCGAATCCCCAGCTCATCAGGGTGAACGCGCAGTATGTCGCGGAGGGGACCGCGATCAACCTCATCACCAGCCAGGGTGCCGACTTCCCCGGCAACACCTTCCCTGGTGGCTGGTCGGTGCTCGGCCGCGGCAAGCTCTTCTCCGCCGGCGGCGGACCCGTCGTCAAGTCGCCGGACGGCAAGAGTTGGCGGCTGTCGATCAGCAACACCGGTGTGGTGAGCGGGCAGAACCTCGGGGTGCTGTAGCGGTCAGCGCGGCCGATCGGTGCCGAGGGACTCGGTACTCAGGGTTCCGTCCGTCCCCACCACCAGACGCCAGTACGCGTTGGACTCGTCTTTGAGCACCACGCCCGCCTCGCGGCGGTCGGACAACCAGGTGCCGTCGGACAGGACGGCGGCGGTCACGGCATCGCCGCTGTCCCGCGCCTGCAGCAGGTCGACGTCGTCCTGCACGGTGCGTGTGACCACGGTGCTGGTGAAGGTGGGCCCCGACATGGTGCCGCGACCGATCACGGTCCACGCATCGGGGAAGACCGCGCCGTTCACGTCGTCGTTGACGCCCGAGATCAGGTTCACCGCGGTGCCCGTCGGGACGTGCTCCGCGTCGATGACCAGCTCGGCGGGCCGGCTGTTCGGGTCCGGATCGAAGATGATGTTGGCAAGGTAGGGCTGCCGGCAGTACAGCAGCTCGACACACGTGGTGCGCGCCGAGATCTTGCAGTTGACCATGCCGAACTGGGACGGCCCGCCGGTCTCGCGCGTGCCGATGCTCAGGGCCACCTCGGACCCCTCGAACCAGACGTTGGTGAACCACCAGTCGTTCGCGGGACCGTCGACGCGGACGTGCCGATCCGTCGTGTCCGGGTCGTTGTCCGACACGAACTCGACGTTGGTGAACGCCATGCCGGCGTTGAAGTCGCCACCGGTGCCGAGCACCCCGACGCGGTTGCTCGTGAACTTCGAGGCCGTCACGTAGTTCTGGATGCACTCCGACGTCAGGCCGATGCCGTAGTTGTTGATGTCGCAGTTGGTGAACGTGGTGCCGCCCGTGTTGTCGGTCAGCAGCACTCCGCGCTGGTTCTCGTACTGAGGGAACGTGGACGACGAGTGGTTGCCGCGGATGGTCACGGAGTCGAACGAGCAGCGGAAACACGCGGACAGTGAGAAGCACGTCGACGTGGCGCCGGTGGTGAAGAACCCCATCCGGCGGAAGTTGACGCGCTGGCGTCCCCGCAGGTCGATCAGAGTGCCGTTCTGTTCGTACAGGACGGTGGTGACATCGGCGCCGTCGCCGTACACGGTGGCGTAGTCGGCCATCGCCGGCCACGCCGTCACCCGGTAGGTGCCGCCGGGCAGATAGACCGCAGAGGCCTGGGTGATGCCCTCGAACGCCCGCGCGATCGCCTCGGTGTCGTCGGTGGTGCCGTCGCCCGTCGCCCCGAAGTCACGCACGTTGCGCGCAGCCGGGGTGTCCGTGACGTTCGGCGACTGGAACTGCACCGACTCGGCGTCGTCGCGCGAACACGCGACCGCGAGCGGAACGGTGGCGGCGACGAGGGTGCCGGTGAGCAGCCGTCGCCGGCCGAAGGAACTCGCGGTCACGCGGTGACCTGCTGTCTCTGCGGTTCGATGGTCCGGGCGAGCACCGAGGAGATGATCGTGCGGCGCATGTCGGCGTGGTACGCCGAGTGGTCACCGACGGGCGCGCTGACGATCAACGGCACGGTGCCGCTGCGGCGCTGGATGCGCGTGAGGCCCTCGGGCCCACGCTGATCGACGAACCAGCGGTGATCGGCCGGAGCCAGGATCACGGTGGCGTCGACGTCGTTGTCCGCCAGCGAACGCAGGATGACCTCGGGAACCTGGGTCACGCCGCGCACACCGAGCAGCCGCCACGCCCGGTACGGCAGGTGCGTCTGCAGTGCGTTCTTGATGCGCGCCCGGGGCGTCTTCTGCCACGCCGGATCCGACCGCGGGATCCCCAGATCGGCAGGATCGATCTCGCCCTGCGTCGACTTCTTGCGCTTCCAGCTCCACGCGATGGCGTTCACCATGACGGCGCCGCCGGCCCCGATCTCCGTGGCGGCGTGGGCCGCGTTCCACGACCCGGAGCAGATGCCCGTGAGCACCACGCGACGCGGATCCGCATGCGCCGCACGGGCGGCCGCGACCACGTCGTCGGCGCTCTCCGCCGAGTAGATCGGAGTGTGCTCGTCGGCACGCACCACCTCCGATTCACCGGTTCCGCGTCGGTCGAAGCGCAGCGCGGACGCACCGGAGCGCGCCGCCTCGCGAGCGAGCTCGACCCACAGCCGCGCCGGTCCGGTGCGCGTGTCGTTCGCCGTGGCGCAGAAGACCAGAGTGGGTGCGGAGTCCGGTGTCCCGACCGGAGTGGATCGGATGCCGAACAGGCCGTGCGCACCGATGCTCTCGATGTGCTCGGTGAAGGTCGACCCGTCGCTCGCCTGGTGCGTGACGCTGGTGGTCGGGGTGAACTCGACCGCGCAGTCGCGGGCGGAGTCGTGTGCGCCGTCGAGGATGTCGACGACCGCGCGGATCGCCGTGTTCGGCAGCGGCACCAGGAAGCTCTCGGGCGTGACGAACTCGGTCATCGTGCCGACGTGCCGCACCGTCGCGCCCGACCGCTCGATCGCCTTGTCGAGCCGAGGCGAGGAGTACCCGTCACGCAGCGCGAAGATCCACTGCGACACGGCGGGTGACGCCGCGGTGAGTTCGAGGGCGGACAGCGCTGCCGCGGCCTCGGTGGACAGCGAGTGCCCGATGGTGTGCAGATCGGTGTCGTCGGTGTCGGTTCCGACGGTGTCGGTGCCCACACCGAGCCGGTACAGCGCCTGCTGCTCGCGCAGGTACGCGCGGCCGCGCGGCACCGGATCCCACAGGACGACCGTGTGCAGCGGGCCGACCGCGTCGGCGGCGCGATCGAGAAGCAGGGCACCGGCGCGCAGGCCGACGGCGGAGACCGTCGTGCAGCCGAGCGAGCGCACCAGGCTCACCGCGTCCCCGATGCTCGCGAGCCACCCGTCCATCGCCGCAGCGTCGTTCTGGTCGCCGCCCGAGTCGCCCACACCGAGGTAGTCGAACCGCAGCACGGCGAAGCCTGCCGCGGCCAACTCCTGCGCGAGCAGCTTGAGTCCGCGGTAGGTGTCGACGTGCTCCTTGCCCATCGACGGGCACAGCACGATGCCCGCGCGCGCGTGGTCGCCTTCGGGAAGGTGAACCACGCCGAACAGGCGACGGCCGTCCGATCCGAACCAGGTCGGTGTTGTCGACATGGGTGCTCGGTCCTCTCGGGAGTGCGAGCCGATCGGGCTCGGGGTGCGGGTGGAGTGAAGGGTCTGCGTCACTTGGTGACCCGGAAGGTGCGGCGGCCGGTCTGCGTCCGAGGGCGGACGGGCCGCGAGGTGGTGGGCTCCGCGGGACGGGTCGCCTTCGTGACCGTCGTGTCCTGCGCAACCTTGTCCGCCTTGTCGGACGCGGCCGGCGTGGTCGTGTCGGCCTTGGTGATCGAGACCGGCTCGGGCGTCGCGCTGGTGTCGGCGTCGTCCGTCTCGGACTCGTCGGTGTCGACGTCCTCGACGTCCGCGGTGATGGTGTCGCTCGCCTCGGACTCGGTCGAGCCCTTGTCCGCGACACCATCTTCTGCGTCGTCCTGCGGAACCTTCATCGGCTCCGCCGTCACCGCGTGGAAGCGGTCGGTCTCGGCGTCCGCCGGCGACTGGACCACGTCGTAACGCTCCTCCTGGCGGGGCTCGGGACGGGCGGCGCGCTCGGCACGAGGTGCCGGCTGGACGGTGTCCCAGCGATCCTGGTGATCGTCCCGGTAGCCGTCGGTGCGGTAGCCGTCACTGCGGTAGTCGTCGTTCCGGTACTCGGACTCGTGGACCGGCGACGGCGCGCGGTAGGACTGCGGTGCGGTCGGACGCGCAGCGGTGGTGGTCCGGGTGGTGGTCGGCACGTCGCGCACCTCGGCCACGGGAGCAGCCTTCGGCGACGTCGCGGGCACGACGTCGTCCTTCGCGGCGGAGGACTTCAGCAGCGACAGCGGCCAGCGGCGAGCCGAGACGTGCGGCACCAGAACGGTTCCGGCCACGGCGACCCCGATGCTGTCGAGCTCGGTCAGCAGTGCGCGGAGCTGCGCGGCGGTGGTGGTGCCGTTCTCGACGGCCACGACGACGTGGTCGACGTGCACGGCGATGGCGAGTGCATCGGTCGCGTCCGCCACCGAGGTCGCGTCGATCACCACGTAGTCACGATCGGCCTTCAGGCTCTGCACGATGGTGCCGAAGCGCGGGGAGGCCAGGAACAGGGTGGTCCGATCGTCACCCACGCCCA
This sequence comes from Rhodococcus sp. NBC_00297, assembly GCF_036173065.1. Classification (NCBI taxonomy): domain Bacteria; kingdom Bacillati; phylum Actinomycetota; class Actinomycetes; order Mycobacteriales; family Nocardiaceae; genus Rhodococcus; species Rhodococcus sp. NBC_00297. Next base: position 1,707,181 of record NZ_CP108041.1, on the reverse strand, counting down.
TGGGCAGGATGCTCAGACCCTCGACCTGGCTCGGCCGCGTGAGATCGGTGGCCGACCGCTTGGGCGAGCGTGCGAGATCGGCGAGCCCGCCGGCGTTCTGCATGCGAGACGACACTCCGGTGCCGTCGGTGCAGGCGTCGACCACGAGAGTCGGGCGGCCCAGTCCGCTGAGCGCACGCGCCAGGGCGAGGACGGTGTCCGACCCGCCGGCGGGGGAGACGCCGACGACCGCGATGGAGTGCGGGGTCGTCCGGCCGACCGAGGCGTCGAGGCGCAGTGCGGCGCGCCGTGCGTCCGCGGTGCGCGTGGCCGCCTTGACGTCACCGAGGAACGTGGTGGGAGCGACCGCGGCGACCTGGCCGGTGGTGCGGATGCGCTTGTCGAGCCTGTCACGCAGGTACGCCGCAGCGCAGCCGAGCAGCATGCCGGCGACGGCGCCCATGAGCAGGGTGCGCATCGGTGCGGGCCCGCCCACGGCGGCCGGGGTGGTCGCCGGGTCGACGACGGTCACCTTCGCCGCGGGAGCCGCGCCGATCTCCGTGGTCTCGATCTCGTTGACCAGATCACGGAACTCGGTGACCACCGCGTCGTTGATCGCCCGCGCACCGTCCGGCGTCGTGTCCGACACCGAGATGCCGATGAGCACGGTGGCCGGCGCGAAGGACGTGGTGACCGTCGACGCGAGAGCCGCCGGCGTGGTGTCGAGCTGCAGATCGGAGATGACACCCGACATGACGCGCTCACTGGTCACCAGGTTCACGTAGGACGTGACACGCTGCTGCGCCGCCATGTTGCCCTGGTAGGCGTCCGACACCGAGGTGCCGGTCGCCATCGAGACGTAGAGACGGCTCGAGGAGGTGTAGGAGTAGCTCAGCGTCGACGTGTACGCCGCCGCTGCCACCGTTCCCAACACGACGAAGGCCAGGATGGTCATCCACCGGCGTCGTGCGATGTTCACGTAATCGATCAAACCCATGATGCAGATCCTTTGCTCGAAGAGCGGTCGAGTGTGGAGATGTCGTCGGGAACGTGCGTGGTCGGAGGGGGTGTCTCCGCGCACTGTCGGGAGTACTCGCCGACGAGAAGCGTCACGATCCACACGAGAATTGCCAATTGGAGTGATTTGCCGATGGACTCGGTCGTCCCGAGGATCCCGCGCTCGAACAGCACGGGATACTCGATGAGCGTCAGCCCGAGCACCACGAAGAGGAAGTTCCTCGCGAGGAGCCATCGAACGGCGACCAGCACCATGACGAAGGTGAAGGTCATGGTGACGGCCACGCCGGCGTACCCGCCGAACACGAAGCCCTCACTGATGTTTCCCTCGGCCAGGGAGACGGACACGTTGCGCATGTCCACCGACGACCCACGGACCTGGTTGGCCCACGCGGTGCCGGACTGGAACTTCTCCGATCCGAGGAGCTGGGACGGGATGAAGTTGAGGAGCGCGTTCTTCACCACGTCGCCGTGCGAGATCCATTCCCGGCCCTGCATGTAGTACGCGTCCGTCGCGGCCTCGAGGAGGTCGAAGCGGCGCAGGATCGGCAGGAACGGTTGCACGACAGGGGGATAGCTGGCCTCGGCGGCCGCCGAGATCGCACGGGCCTCGGGGTCCACCTTCAGCGACTGCAGGATGCCGAACGCGCCGATGGCGCCCGCCGAGATACCGAGCACGCCGAGGATGGTCCCGCGCGTCCACCCGATGAGGGCGAAGCGCACGGCGACGGCGAGAGCCGCACCGAGCACGGGGGTCTTGGACTCCACGATCACGGTCCACACGAGCTCCATGCCCATCAGGCCGAGCAGCAGAACCGCGGTCTGCCACAGCTTCTCCGGTCGCGCGAAGACGATGAGGCCGAGGGCGCCCACCGTCGCCATCGTGGCGGCGAAGTCGAGGAGCGGGTTGGAACTGCTGACCTCACCGGCGGATCCGGTGTTGCCCGTCGCGAAGGACACGAAGCGTCCGCCGAGACCCAGCACGTAGATGGTGCCGAGGCTGCGGAAGAAGTACGGATCCGCGACGGCCGCTCCGATGGTGGTCCGCTCCTGCGGTCCCCGGCGCCACCGACGGAACAGCACGTATCCGACGACGAGAGCCACGTAGAACCACAGACCGAACACGACGGGCTTCAGCACCTCGGCGATGCCGATGTCGTAGCCGATGTTCGCCAGTCGCGGGTCCGCCAGGCTGTCCGCGAACTGCGGCTGCGGGAGCGTCCACAGCAGGACGAGGGGACGCGCCACGTAGCTCAGCGACCAGTAGGCGGACTGCGCCAGCAGGAACACCTTGGCGACACCCGGCACGAACATCGCGGACACGACGAGGGCGACGATGGCCGCAGTGGTGAGCGCGACGGCGGTGTAGGCGGTCACGGCGCGACCCCCGTCGGGCGGCGCAGGGCGACGATGTCACAACGCATCGGTCATCTCCCGTGCTCGGTCCACGTACGCGTGGTGATCACCGACGATCCGCAGCCGGCCGCGCTCCGCCATCTCTCTGGCTGCATCAGGTTCGGTGCGGCACCACGCCAGGATGTCATCGAGTTCGCCCGAACTGGAGAAAAGACGGCAATCCCGTCCGTCCTCCAGCAGCGCCATGTGCTCGTCCGTGCGCTCACCGACGAACAGACCGCCGGCCGCGGGCACCTCGAACGTGCGGCACGTGTGGGTGTCGCGGTTGTCCGAGTTCAGCAGGACGAGGTTGGCCAGCACGGCCGACACCGCCACCGAGAACCCCTCGCCGTACACGGCGCCGCCGATGTGAGCCGACGTCGTCCGCAGCGCGGACACCCGTCGCCATCCCGGACCCTGGACCGTCATCGCCGAGCCGTGCGTGCGGGCCAGCTCCACCATCGAGTCGCGGCGGTCCGGTCGGCAGGCACCGATGAAGCCGACGAGGTACTCGGCCGGATCACGACGGGCGGTCGGACGGTGCCAGGCCGGGTCGTACGCGCTGTGGACGAAGAGCGTCGACTTCGCGCCGCGCGACTCCAGCTCGGGCACGTTGTGCCGCTTGGTGGTGACGACGAGGTCCCAGTCGGCCTCGCGGCGCAGGTACTCCGGCGTGGTGTTGTACGGGTTGGACACGTCGTCCGGGCTGTAGTGCACGTGCAGACCCGCCGGCAGAGCCAGCAGTCGGTCCTGGTCGAGATGCACGGTGCGGAACGCGAACAGCATGTCGGGGCGGAACTGCGCTGCCGCCGCCTCGATGCGACGGTGCAGCGCCTCGAGCACCCAGGGGGCGCGGCCGCGGCCGAGCTTGCTGTACACCCACGGCGGGGACAGCCGGGTCGGCAGCGCGACCGGAGTGGTGTCGACGACGAGCACGGTGTGGCCGGCCTCGCGGAACCCGTCGGCCATGGACCGGGCGTTGCTGCCGATCCAGTCGTCTCCGAGGAACAGGATCTTCATCGACTTGCCTCCCGGAAGCGGCGAACGGCGAGGGGAACGGTGGGGGCATCGGAGGCGACCACGGCCATCGGCACGGTGGGTGCCTCCGATTCCGCGTGCAGCGCATCGTCGTTGCGGCGATGCAGCATGCGCACTCGGAACAGGTACCAGGCCGCGACTGCGACCTCGCAGGTGAGCGTGCCGTAGACCAGCGCCCACACGGACTCGGTGGACAGCGCGGTGGCCAGCGCTCCCGCGGCGAAGACGGTGCCGACGACGGCGCCGATCAGCACTCCCTTGGTGTCCTGGCGGACCGGCAGGATCGCGGTGGTGACGAACGAGGTGATGGCGGTGAAGGGCAGGATGAACACCTGCACGCGCATGATGTCCACCGCGGACGAGAACTGATCGCCGAACACCAGCGAGATCAGCAGCGGCGCGCTCACCCACAGCACGACGGTGGCCACGACGGCCACACCCACGCACGCGGTCAGTCCCCGCAGTGCGTTCTGCCAGAAGTGGTCCTCCCGGCCGCGGGCCAGCCGCGGCAGAAGGCCGTAGCCGATGGCGTCGAGCAGCGACTGGAACGCGCGGATCAGCCGGTCGCTGGCGGAGAAGATGCCGAGCGACGCCGCGGACAGCGCCACGGAGTAGAAGGTCGCGGCGCCTTGGCCGTAGCTGGTGATGAGCAGCCGCGAGGTCAGGACGGGCACGCCCATGCGGACCATCGCGGTGACGTCCTTCGGCTTGCTCGGCGGGCCGAACTCGCGGATGGTGAGCCGCCAGGTCAGGGCCACGGACACCACCGACGACGCCAGCAGGCACAGCATCGCGACCGCGGCGCTGGGGAACATCGGCAGCAGCGTCACCAGCAGCACGAGGTACAGGATGCGGCCGATGCCCTGGTAGACCACGCCGATACCGAAGCGGGCCTGGGCCACGAGCACCCAGTCGTCGCCGAACGACGCGAAGCCGCCGGCGAAGAGGCCGAGCAGGATCATGTGCAGGTGCACGTGCGCACCCACGGTGAGGCTGGCCAGCAGCCCGGTGCCCATCACGGCGAGCACCGTGGCGCGCAGTGCGAGGTAGTTGCCGCGCAGCTGATTGAGGTTCTCGTCGTTCGCCATCGCCGCGAGAAACGTGGTGATGCCGAAGTCGACCAGCAGCGAGCCGATGAAGTACGCCGACATCGCGATCGCGAGCAGACCCAGCCCCTCGGTGCCGAGGATGCGGGCCGTGAGCGGCAGCGTGACGATCGTGACCAGGTACTGGCCGTACTTGCCGAAGCTGACGAAGGCGATGTCGCGTACCGCCGACAGCTTGTGCAGCGATCCACGGCGGTGCTTCGGGGGCTCGGTGGTGGGGCCGCCGCGCGACCCCCCACGAGTGAGTTCACCGACCATGACGCACGCTCACGGTGTTCAGGACGTCCTCGAGGAAGCTCTCGACGGTGCGGGCCGATTCCTCGATGTCGAAGTGCGCGGCACGGGCCGGCGCGGCGGCGGACAGGCGCGTCCGCAGGTCACGGTCGGCAACGACGCGATCGAGCATGGCGGTGAGGCCCGCGCGGTCGCCGGAGTCGACGAGCATGCCGTTGACACCGTGCTCGACGATCTCCGCGGGTCCGCCGGGCCGCGACGCGACCACGGCGCAGCCGGCGAGCATGCCCTCGACCACGACCTGACCGAACGGTTCCGCCGTCAGGGTGCAGTGGACCAGCACGTCGGACATCCGCATGTAGTCCCGCGGATCGTCGACGTGGCCGGTGAAGGTGACGGGCAGCTCGAGCTCGGCAGCCATGGCCTCGAGCTCTGCGCGGTACGGCTCCTCGCCGAAGAACGTGCCGCCGACGAGGAAGACGTGCGCCGGCCGGGTGGTCATCGCCGCGACCGCCTCGAGGAAGAGGACGTGTCCCTTCCACGGGGTGAGGCGGGCGACCAGACACAGCACCGTGTCCGCGGGAGCGGACTGCTCGGGGCGGGCACCCACCGGGCGGTCCGCCGACCCGTCGACACCGGGGTAGGCGACCACGGCAGGCCGACGCCAGGTGGGCAGCGAGGCCAGCGTGGACGTGCTGTTGGCGATGAAGCCGCGGCACGCGGTCCACCCCAGAACGTGGAGGACGGCGGTGAACAGCGTGCCGAAGTACTCGCGGGAGATGCGGTCGTGGGAGTGCCACACCAGGGGCACGCCCGCTCGCCGTGCGGCGATGGTCCCCATGAGCAACGCCTTGGACGACTCGGCGACGACCACGTCGGCACCCGACTCGCGAACGACGGCGCCCACGGCCCACCCCAGCCGGAGCAGGCCGGTGACTCCGCCGATCATGCGGCGGACGGACATGCCCTCGATGGTCACGGAGCGGCTGTCGAACGCGCCGTCCACGACGACGGTGTCGATGCCGTCGGCCCGGAGCTTGTCCACCATCGGACCCGTCTCGGTGAAGACGACGGTGACCTCGGTCTTGTCCATGGCGCGCACCAGGCGGTGCAGCGCGATCTCGGCGCCGGACGGCGCCGCGGTGTGGGCGAGGAACAGTGCGCGGGTCATCGATGGACCAACTCTCGGTACACGTCGACGTGGCGGCGGGCCGAGGACTCCCACGAGAACGACTCGGCATGGGCGCGGCACGCGGCGGCACTCGGCACGTCGCCGCTCAGCGCGGTGGAGAGGCGGTGGGCGAGTGCGTCGACGTCGCCGGCGGGCACCACGAGGGAGGGATCGAGGCCCGCGACGGCGTCGGGCAGGCCGCCGCAGTCGGTCACGACGGGGGCGCGTCCGCTGGCGCAGGACTCGAGGGCGATGAGCCCGAAGCCTTCGAGGCTCAGGGTCGGGACCACGGAGACGGTGGCCTCGGCGTAGAGCGCTGCGAGGCGCTCGTCGCTGGTCCGGCCGGTGAAGACGATGGAGTCGCCGGCGGTGGACTCGGCGGCCTGGCTGCGCAGTGCCGCCTCCTCGGTGCCGGTCCCGACGACGACGAGCTGCGCGTCCGGGTGGTCCGCCACGACGGCGGGCCAGGCCGCGACGAGCCGGTCGATGCCCATGCGGCGCTCGAGTCGGCGCACGCAGAGGACGGTGGGGCGAGCGTTGCTCGGTGCCGGGGTGACGGCGAAACGGTCCAGGTCGACACCCGGCGGGATGATCGTGATCGCGGCCGGATCGACGGCGTAGTCCTCGGTGAGGATGCGGGCGGAGTGCCCCGACAGCACGATGAACCGGCGCACGTCGAGGAAGCGCAGACGCTCGACCCAGTACTTGGCGCGCACGACCAGATCGCTCTCGCCGGACATGGCGCTCTCGGCGGCCCAGGGTCCGTGGAAGTGCGCCACCGACGGGTGCGCACCGCGCAGGCCGACGGTGGGGCGTCCGAAGAGGCTGAAGTGGCGGTCGATCACCGTGTTCCTCGGCAGACCGCGATCGGCGGAGAGGGCCGACCAGACGCGCGAGAGCGTGGAACCCGTCGAGGGTCCCCACGAGGACGTGCCGTGGTGGCCGTCGCTCAGATCGGAGTCGCCGAACGCGGACGCGGAGGCGCTGACGCCGTCGAGAGCGGAGAGCGCGACGTAGAGATCGGTGAAGTAGCGGTTGAGGCCACCCGGCGAGTCGGCGAACCACTCGGCGCCGGTCATGTGTACCTGCACCGTGGCCGTGCGGTCACGAGTAGCGGGTGCGGGGATCATCGGGGTCGACAGCCTTTCGTCTCGGTCCGGTGCTCGTCGATGCGTCCACGGCGCCGGGTTTGTGACTCCGAACCAAACTTCTGGATCGGAGCGTCCGGTGCGCCGCGTCTGCATCGGCGAAGCTCGGCCGTGCGCGTCGGCCCCGCTCGACACGCTGCTCGGTGAGGGATTTCTGCGATCGATGTGCCACTGACAGTCGCCCTGGGGCCCTACCTGGCAGTAAGGTGTGCCCGGTCGCATCCACGACCGGTATCGATCTCGCAGTTCCCTATTTCATCGTTTAACATACCGGAAGATTCTTTTGGGCGCCATACAGCAGGAGCTGTCCGGTTCCTGCGCTCGAAGCGGGTGCGACGTGAACAGGGCTGTGACAAGTGACAACGCAGGGGAATCACCATCCACCGAGAGGAAGCGCCGACGGATGTCCGACACCGAAGCTGTGACGTCGGTCCCTCGGGACGTGGTCGATTCGGGCGTTCTGTCCGGTCTCACCACGGTGTTGCTCTACGACCTGGGCCGTGGCGGCGCGACGGCGAGCCTCGTGGACGTCGACGAGATGGCGGTCCTGGGCTCCGTCGACTCCTCGGTGGCCGGCGGGGATGTCTTCGATCACATCGTGCTCGATCACATCGTCGACCGCGGCATTCTGGAGCGCCCCGCCGAGGGCGCGGACGACACGGACGTCATCGTCTTCTGCCGCCGCGTGAAGGAGTCGCTGTCCTCCGCGACCGTCGCGCGCACCCCCGGCGGCGGCACCACACTGATCACGCGTCAGGAGTTCGAGACCGCGGTTCGCCCTCTGCTCGACCTCTCGCTCGACACCGCGGCGTCGCTTCTCGGCGAGCGCGACCTCGACGCGGTGATCCTCGTCGGGGGCGGTTCGCCCATCCCGATCCTGTCGATCGCTGCCGCGGAACGCTTCGGCGTTCCGGTCCTCACCGCGCTGGACCCGCGCGCGACGCGTGTGTCGGTACCGGCGCCCGAGCCCTCGTCCACGGATCGGACCGTCGCCTTCGCGGCCGCCCCCGCCGAGCCGGAACGCGAGCCCGACGCGTCGGCGCCCGCGGACGTCGTCGACGTGGGCGGGGAACCGGTGCCCGATCCGAAGCGCAGCAGGGTCCCCGTCGCCCTCGTCCTCGCCTTCTCGTGCGCCGTCATGGCGGGCGCCGCGGCGTGGGCCTTCACCTCGATGCCCGAGCCGATGGACCCCGCCACGGTCAGCACCCCGTCCGTGGCACCCACCAGCGCGGTGGCGCCAGTCGGGTCGCGTGGAGTCCCGCCGCCCGTCACCACCACCGCCGACCCGTTCGCCGACGAGACCGACGGGGACTTCGGCGGTGGCGGGGACTTCGGTGGCGGGGACTTCGGTGGTGGCGGGGACTTCGGGGGGTTCTGATCACCTCTCTCGCGGCTACTGTCGTGCGTGATGTGAACGCGTGGGCCGACACCTCGTGTCGACGACCAATGGAGGAGCAGTGACGGTGAATCTCTCGGCGACGCCGGTGGGCGGGTCCCCGTTGCCCGCGGACCTCGATCCCGCAACGTACCGATCGCACTCGCTGCACTCGTCGGAGCGCACGTGGTCCGAGACCAACTGCTACGTCGACCTGTGGATCGAACTGCTGCACGCGATGGGCGCCGATCCGACACCCGCACTGGCGTTCGCCCTCAGCGCGGGGTTCGACGGCCGGCAGTGGGACTTCGTGAAGTTCCAGCCCGAGGATCTCCGCCTCCTCTACGGGGTGGACGTCTCCGAGATGAACATCTGGAAGCCGTTCGGAGAGCACCTGATCGAGAACATGCACGACGGTGTGCTGAGCACGGTCGAGATCGACGCCTTCTACCTCCCCGACACCGACGGCACCAGCTACGGCCGGGAGCACACCAAGACGACGATCGTGCCGACGGCCATCGATGCCGACGCGCGCCGGCTCGACTACTTCCACAACGCCGGTCTGTTCCGCCTCGAGGGTGACGACTTCGACGGCGCACTCGCTCGGTCGCTCGCTCCCGGAACGGTGGCGCTGCCGCCCTACGTCGAACGGGTCGTCGTCGACCGTGACGCTCTGGCCGCCGGTCCGGAGACCGACGATCACGACCTGCAGGTGGTGCGTGCTCACCTCGAGCGCGCCGATGCGGGCAACCCGGTGGAGCGCCTCGGAGAGCGGGTCGTCGAGGACGTCGCGCTGATCCAGCAGGCGGGCCCGGACTTCTTCCACCTGTGGTCGTTCGGCACCCTCCGTCAGTGCGGCTCCACCGCCGAACTCGCGGCCGACCTGGCCGAGTACCTCGAACGCCGCGGAGTCGAGGGTGCGGCTGCTGCCGCCGAGCCCTTCCGGGAGGTGGCGTCCGGCGCCAAATCCGTGCAGTTCCGGATGGCGCGAGCCGCTCGGGGACGCGACGTCGACGTGCGTGACTCGATGGCCGGCATGGCAGCGGCCTGGCAGCGCGGTATAGACGCAGTGCGTTCGGCACTGTGACCGCGCCGCTCGATCTGCTGGCCGACGCACACTGGACGCTTCTGTCGACCGATGCCGGTGCCGTCGAGAGCCCCGATGGTCTCCCGGACACCGATACTGCTGTGCCCGCACGGGTTCCGGGTACCGTCGCCGGCGCGCTGGCCGCGGCGGGGCTGCCGATCGAGGACCTCGACGGGCGCGACTGGTGGTTCCGCACCGAGGTGTCGGTGCCGGACGGGACGGAGTCGATACGGCTGCATCTCGAGGGCATCGCCACCCTCACGGAGGTCTGGGTCGACGGGACGCTGACGACCACCAGCACGTCGATGTTCGTTCCCGTCACCGTCGAGGCCCTCGTCGCCGGCACCGTCTCGATCGCGCTGTGCTGCCGTTCGCTCGACGCGGCACTGGCGAAGCGCCGCCCGCGCGGCCGGTGGCGATCGTCCATGATCTCGTCGCAGGGCCTGCGGTGGGTCCGCACCTCGATGCTCGGCCGCGCCCCCGTGTTCACCGGCGCCCCGGCTCCTGTCGGACCCTGGCGCGCCGTGCGCTGTGTCGCCGTGGACGTCCCTGCCGTGGACGTCCCTGCCGTGACGGTGCGCGGGCTGGTGCGGGACGGACGCTGCGTCCTGCAGGTCGACGGCGCGGCCACGACCGGCGCTGCTGTGCGGATCGAGCTGGGCGACAGCGTGTTCGAGCTCTCGGCCGATGCCGACGGACGAGTGACGGACGAGATCGACGCGGGTGAGCGGGCCCTGTGCTGGCCGCACACGCACGGTGATCCGACCCTCCACGACGTCACCGTGACCGTCGACGGTCACGTCGTGCACTTCCGAGTGGGGTTCCGCTCGAGCGCACTGCGCGACACGACGCTGCTCGTGAACGAGGTGCCCGTCTTCTGCCGCGGCGGATGCTGGGTCCCGCTCGACCCGATCACGCTGCAGAACGATCTCGACCACCTGCGGGACACCCTGACCTCGTATGTCGAGGCCGGGCTGAACATGGTGCGACTCACGGGCACGATGGTCTACGAGTCGGCCGAGTTCCACACGCTCTGTTCGGAACTGGGCATCATGGTGTGGCAGGACGTCATGCTGGCGACCATCGATCCACCGGACGATCCCGCCGTCGAGTCCGCCGTCGTCGACGAGGTCCGGGCGATGCTCGCGACCGCCGGTGGGCCCTCCCTCGTGGTGGTGAGCGGCGGTAGCGAGACGTACCAGCAGCCGACGATGCTCGGGCTCGCCTCGGACGAGTCACGGATACCACTGCTGGACAGCATCCTTCCAGACGTGGTGCACGCCTTCTCCGGTGTCGCGTACGTCCCGTCCACCCCGTCGGGCGGCGACCTCGCCACCCACGTGGGCTCCGGCTTCGCGCACTACTTCGGCATCGGCGGCTACCTGCGACCTCTCTCGGACGTGCGGTACGCCCGGGTGGCATTCGCGACGGAGTGCCTGGCGTTCTCCGTGCCCCCGGAGCGGCGCGTCGTCGACTCCGTGTTCGGCTCGGCACATCCGGCGGGCCACGATCCGCGCTGGAAGGCCACGGTTCCGCGTGATCGGGGAGCGTCGTGGGACTTCGAGGACGTGCGAGACCACTACGTGCGCACCCTCTTCGACGTGGAGCCGTCCGCGGTGCGCCGCGACGATCCGGAGCGCTACCTCGACCTGGGTCGCGCGGCCGTCTGTGAGGCGGTGACGCAGTCGTTCGGGTTCTGGAGGCAGGTGGACTCGGGTTGCGGGGGAGCGCTGGTGCTGACTCTGCGCGACCTCGAGCCAGGCGCGGGATGGGGATTCACCGACAGCACCGGCATCGCCAAGGCGCCCTGGTACGCGGTGGCGCGGGCCAGCGCACCGATCACCGTCCTCGTGACGGACGAGGGGATGGACGGGCTTCGTCTCGACGTGATCAACGACGGCGCGGATCCCGTCGCCGGAACACTCACCGTGCGGGCGCATCAGCGCACGGGAGCCGTTGCTGCCGAGGGTGTTCGGCAGCTCGCTCTCGATGCACACTCGTCGTGGACCGGTACCGCGGACGGTGTAGTCGGCAGGTTCACCGACATGACGCACGCTCACCGATTCGGGTCGCGCACCAACGACGCGGTGAGTGTCGTGCTGGCCGCCCCGGACGGCACCGTGCTCGCCGAGGCAGTGCATCTGGTGGAGAACGGGCTGCTCCCGCTGCAGAACTCGGTGGGTCTCACCGCGTCGGCGGCCCCGGAGGGCGACGGCCGGTGGACCCTCACCGTCGCGTGCACGGATGCCGCGCAGTACGTGTGCGTGGACGTGGACGGCTACCGGGCGTCCGACTCGTGGTTCCACCTCGCCCCCGGAACGGGCCGCGCCCTGACTCTGCTGCCACGCTCGGGTTCGACCACGCCGCGAGGGCATGTCCGAGCGGTGAACAGCACAGCCAGGGCGACGGTGACGGTTCTCGAGAGGTAGATCAGCTCAGGCGGAGCGACGCCGGCCACTGTGAGGTGTCGAGGCCGTGAGTACGCACCATCGCGAGGGCGATGCGCTCCATACCGAAACCGACACAGGCACTGTGGGCCTCGTTGCCGTCCGCGGTGCGGATGTCGAAGGTCTGGCCGAAGTGGTCGCGGTGGCAATTGCACGACACCACCGCGGTGCCCTCGTCCAGGTCGCCGTAGAGGCGGACCACGAGCTCGGTCTTGAGGTTCTCGTTGCGCTGGTTCGCGGCCAGCATGCGTCCCGCGCGACCGAAGAACGGGTCGTTGGCGATGACGGGGGAGGCGTCGAGCCCGAGGTCGGCCAGCACCGTCATGCCGCGCTCGATCCACGACTCGCGGTGTTCGACGGCCTGGTCGGGGGTGCCGACCTGGACGAACTCGTGCATCCGGAACGCCTGCATGCGAGCAGGATCCACGGCGGGCTCGTGGCGGAAGCAGTACCCGTAGACGTCGAGCATGGTGCCGCCGTCGGGAAGCTGACCGGTGAGCATGGAGTAGGACGGGTGGCACGCGGCCGACACCAGCATGGTGCCGGCGGACTCGAGCCAGTGGTCCCAGTCCTTGCCCTCGGACCGTGCCGCGAGCAGCTCGGCGTGGGCCTTGTTGTCACCGGAGAAAGTGGTGATGGCACCGGTGAGGTTGGGGAACGAGGCGATGTAGTCGGTCTTCTCGAACGCGTCGCGCGGGAACACCGGCGGGAACCGGAAGCGGCGCAGCGCATCTCCGTGTGCGGCAGCGCCTGCGGCCTTCACCTTGGAGTCGATGAGATCGATGATGTCCTCGAACTCGCCCGAGCGGCCGTAGAGACCGTCGAGGGAACTGGGGACGAGGAGACCGGCACCGACGAGCTGATCGCGGAAATCGGCGCGGGCGAGATCGAGATCGGAGACCACGTCGCGGTCGAGTGTGGAGGTCATGGTCAGATCCCCTTGTAGACGAGCGAGAGCTGCGCGTTGTGGTTGAGGATGCGCTCGTTGCTCACCATGATCGCGGAACCGTGCGAGTCGCGGAGGTGGCGGCTCATGCGGAGCTCACTGTCCTCGCGGTAGCCGGCAATGCCGCAGATGAGCAGCGCGCGGGCGACGATGTCGATGAGCAGATCGGACGCCGTGACCTTGACGTTGTTGATCTGCAGCGCGAAACCGATGGCGCTGAGCGCAGCCGGATCGTCGGCGATGGAGTCGAACTTCGCGGCGGCCGTGAACACGGTGTCGGACAGCTGCTGATGGACCACGAGCAGCTCGGCGAGGCGCGCGGCGGACGGCGGCGTGACACCGGGCGTCTTGCGGGCCAGCTTCTGCACGGACTTGCGAGCCTTGCGCACCGCGGCGTCGGCGATGCCCAACCAGGCGCCACCCCAGAGGACGTGTGCCGAGGGCAGCATCGTCTGGGCCGAGATGTCGCTGTACGTGGCGGGAACGACCCACTCCGCCGAACCCGATGCGCGGAGCATGAAGCCGGGGCTGCACGTACCGCGGAAGCCCATGGTGTCCCACGTGCCGGTCTTCTGCAGCGTGACGTCCTCGCGCTGACACGCGACGAGCACCTGATCGCTGGGCGCTGCGTCGGGGGACCGACGGGCCGTGGCCAGGATGACGTCGGCGTACTCGCCGTACGAGATGACGGGGGCGTTCTTGGTGAGCGTGTAGCGGTCGCCGTCGTACTCCACCGCGCACCCGCTGGTGCGGACGTCGCCACCGATGTTGATCTCGGTGGTGGCGGAGGCCACGAGGGGCTGCTCCACGACCATGTTCGCCAGGAACTCCCGGATGACCGGGGACTCCATGCCGTGGCGGGTCAGCGACAACACCTGCGTGTGGTGCATCGCGTAGATCATCGCGGTGGACGCGCACTCGCCACCGAGAGCGCGGCCCACGGTCGCGAGTTCGGTGAGTGTGAGTCCGGCGCCCCCCAGCGACGTCGGAACCGACGCGGAGAGCAGGCCCGCGGACTTGAGCGCCTGCACCGACTCCGTGGGGAAGCGAGCCTCACGGTCGACGAGCTCGGCGTTGCTGCGCACCACGGCGAGCACGTCCTCGAGCGGGATCTGCGCCAGGCCTGCGGGCGCGTCCGGATCGATGGGGGGAAGGGCGGAGGGAGCCTCGAGTGTGGTCATCTCAGATCACGCCAGCTCTGCGACGGCGTCGGCGATGGCCGAGACGCTCGCGAACGTGGCCTTCTGCAACAGGCGATCCGGGAACTCGACATCGAACTCGTCCTCGAGGCCGATCATCACATTGACGCTCGCGTGCGACGTCAGACCTGCGTCGTACAGATCGGCGTCGTTGGCGACTGCGTCGATGGCGACCGGGAGCTTTCCGTACTTGTCGAGTACCCGGCGGATACGGTCGACGTCCTCTGCGGCCAGAGTGTTCATTGTGTGTCCTCACATAGTCGTCGTGCTCTGCGAAGTTGCGTCAAACAAACGCGCAGGTTCCCGAACCCACTGAAACAATACAGGAGAATGTTTTGTAGTGCCAGTGCATACCTCGTGGCCGAACTCTGTGAAGTTTCCCGATGCGCGGTCGAGCGTCAGCGCGCGGAGTGCCGACCGCTCACGGGGGCGCGTCCGCGGGGCGGCCGGGCGAGCATCACGGCGATCGCGGTGGTGAGCGGAACGGAGAGCGCGAGCGCCGTGCCGCCCACGCACGAGCGGACGATCTCGATGGCCACCGCGTCTCCGGTCAGGACGTTGCCGAACGAGCGGCCGGCGACACTGAAGAGCAGCAACAGCGGCAGCGCACCACCCGCGTAGGCCAGGACGAGCGTGTAGACGGTGCTGGCGATGTGGTCCCGCCCGACGCGCATCGCGGACGTGAAGATCGACCGCCGGGTGGCGTCGGGATCGAGTGCCGCGAGCTCGAACGCTGCCGACGCCTGGGTGATCGTCACGTCGTTCAGTACGCCGAGCGATCCGATGATGAACCCGGCGAGCAGCAACCCGGTGATGCTGACGTGGTCGAGATAGGCCTGCACGTCGGTGTTCTGTTCCTCCGACAGACCGGTCACCCGGGTCAGCCTGATGGCCGCTTCGGACAGTCCCGCGGCGACGCCCATCGACACCACGGTGCCGAGCAACGCCGAACTGGTCCGCAGATTGGGCCCGTGCGCCAGATACAGTACGCCGTAGAGGATGACGGTGCCGCCGACCAGGGCGACGAGGATGGCGGACCGGCCGTCGAGGATCGCGGGGAGCACGAAGCCCACCAGCACTCCGAGCGCGAGACCGAGTCCGAGCAGGGCGCGCAGCCCGCGCCACCGCGCGACCACGCAGATGACGACGGCGAAGACCGCGACCACCAGCAGCAGCGGCGTGGTGCGGGAGTAGTCGTCGAACCCGTAGATCGCGGTCCCGCTGTCGTCGGTGCCGCGGACGAGGCGGATCTCCTCGCCGACGCGCAGATCGGGGGTGCCCGGCCCGGGCGTCACCTCGAGCAGGGTGCGGGTGCCCTCGTTCACGCCGGTGTCGATCGAGACGATGCTCCGGTTGCACTCGAAGCCCGAGACGGTGGGCGGAGTGGGGGCGCCGCTGAAGACGCGACCGTTGGACGAACTGCCACACGGACCGATGTCCTGCGACACCACGGTGCCGTACTCGGTGGCCACGACGCCGCCGGCCGCGCTCTGGAACGGCGCGGGGACCTCGACGGTGCGATCGCTGGGCCACAGCAGCACCACGCCCACGATCGCGGCGATGCCGACGACGGCGAGGATGCCGAGCACCAGTCTCGCGGCGATCTTCCCGATGGGGGCGGGACCGGAGCTGTGTCCGTGGCCGTGTGTCACGACGCCAACACTAACGGTGGCGCGGTCAAGGATTTGGGGGCGCGAGCGACGCGGGACGAAAGCGGGTGGCGGGGAAGCAGGGGGGGTGTCCCCCGCCACCGACCGAGCGGCCCACCGGGGGGGTGGGGGGCCGTTCGGCGCTTTCGGAACCCCGAAGGGCTCATGTACGAACATACCCGCGAACGCACGGTTCGATCATCACGGGGTTGAAAAATGTGCCCGAGACGTTGTGTTGTGTCACACAGCGCGGTGTATGGCACTGCGCGTCACACCAAGCGCAGGTCAGGGAGTGTGCCGGCGCTCCCGTAGGGGTTCCGGGTTCTCGTAGGTGTTGCAGCATCCGCGGGAACCTGGAACGCCCGCGGGAACACGGGCACGCCGTGCTGCGAGGGTTCCGTGAGGCGCACACCCCCCTGCAGCTTGCGGGGAGGGGTGTGGAGCGCTGGACGGCGTGCAGCGCCCCTAGACCTCCGGGAGTTCGACCGCCGCGATCTCCGCCCGCAACTGCTCCTTCAGGTCCGCGTCCGCGTACGACGCGTCCACCCCCGCGAGGGCGAGCGAACGCAGAGCCGACCCGTCCAGCCCCATGCCGTGTGCGGCGAGGTACTCGGTGGTGAGGTCGGTGCCGAACATCGACGGGTCGTCGCTGTTGAGCGTGACCGTCAGCCCCGCGTCGATCATGGCCGGCAGCGGGTGCACGTCGAGCGACTCGACGACGCGGGTCCGGATGTTCGAGGTGGGGGACACGTCGAGCGGGATCCGGTGCTCGATCAGGTGCGCGACGAGCTCGGGGTCGCCGAGCGCGGCGATGCCGTGGCCGATGCGTTCGGCCCCCAGATCGCGCAGCGCCGACCAGATGCTGTCCGGCCCGCCGGTCTCGCCCGCGTGGGGGAGCGAGTGCAGTCCCGCCGCGCTCGCCCGCGCGAACACGTCGGCGAACTCCGCCCGCGGCACCTCGATGCCCCCGATGCCGAATCCGACGATCGAGTCGACGCGATGCGCCAGCACGGCGTCGAGGGTGCGGTTCGCGGCGTCGGTACCGAAGTCACCCGGGAAATCGGGGATCCAGCGCGCGACGATGCCGGTCTCGGCCTCAGCACGCAGCCGGCCCTCCTCGACGCCCTCGAACACCGCCGCCGCGTCCACCCCACGCATGAGGTGCCCGAAGAGACTGATGTGCATCTCGGTGTACCGCACGGCGTGCGTCGCCAGCGCGGTGAGGCTGTCGTACGCGAGCCGCGCGAAGTCCTCGGGATCGCGCAGCACGCCGATCGACGTCAGGTACACCTCGATGAAGTGCGGGAAGTCGCGGAACTCGAACCACTCCCGCAGCGTGTCCTCCGTCCGCGGGATGGCCTCGACCTGATGCTTGTCGGCCAGCGCCTTCAGCGTGCTCGGCCACATCGACCCCTCGAGGTGGACGTGCAGCTCCACCTTGGGCAGCGCCTCGACGAACGCCCTGACGGTCACTGCCGGTACGACGACAGGAAGTTGCCGAACCGTTCGATCGCCGTGCGCAGATCGCGGGCCCACGGCAGCGTGACGATGCGCAGGTGATCGTGGTCGGGCCAGTTGAAGCCGGTTCCCTGCACCACCAGGATCTTCTCCTGCAGCAGCAGGTCCTGCACCAGCTTCTCGTCGCTGTGGATCTCGTGCACCTCGGGATCGAGGCGCGGGAAGGCGTACAGCGCACCGCGCGGCTTGACGCAGCTCACGCCGGGAATGGCATTGAGTCCCTCCCACGCGACGTCACGCTGTTCGAGCAGTCGCCCGCCCGGCAGGATGAGGTCCCCGATGCTCTGGTGGCCACCGAGTGCGACCTGAATGGCATGCTGCGCAGGCACATTGGGGCACAGGCGGGTGGAAGCCAGCAGATTGATGCCCTCCAGGAAGCCCGCGGCGTGGTCCTTGGGTCCGGTGATCGCGAGCCAGCCCGCGCGGTATCCGGCCACCCGGTAGGCCTTGGAGAGACCGTTGAAGGTGAGGCACAGCAGGTCCGGCGCCATCGTCGCCATGGACACGTGCTGGGCGCCGTCGTAGAGGATCTTGTCGTAGATCTCGTCGGCCAGCAGCAACAGGCTGTGCTTGCGTGCCAGCGCCGCGATCCCCCGCAGCACCTCCTTCGAGTACACCGCACCCGTCGGGTTGTTCGGGTTGATGACCAGGAGCGCCTTGGTGCGATCGGTGATCTTCGACTCGATGTCCGCGAGGTCGGGGTTCCAGTCGTTCTCCTCGTCGCAGCGGTAGTGCACCGCCTTGCCGCCGGACAGCGTCGTCATCGCCGTCCACAGCGGGTAGTCGGGCGCCGGGATGAGGACCTCGTCGCCGTCGTCGAGCAGCGCCTGCATCGTCATCGTGATCAGCTCGGACACGCCGTTGCCGAGGTAGATGTCGTCGACGTCGAGGAACGGGAAGCCGTCGACCAGCTCGTAGCGGGTGACGATGGCGCGGCGGGCCGACATGATGCCCTTGGACTCGGAGTACCCCTGCGCCGTGGGAAGCGCGGCGATCATGTCGCGCACGATGACGTCGGGTGCCTCGAAGCCGAACGGCGCCGGGTTGCCGATGTTGAGCTTCAGAATGCGGTGGCCCTCGGCCTCGAGACGGGCGGCGTGGGCGTGCACGGGTCCACGGATCTCGTAGAGGACGTTCTGCAGCTTGACGGACTGCTCGAGCGGGCGCAGCGTGCGCTGGCCGGCCTGGCGCGGCGTCGTGTCTGATGTGCTCACGTCCGCCATCGTCTCACTGTCGGCCCCGTCGAGTGGTCTGCCCCCGAGCAGTCCAGTGACTGTCCGGGGGCAGACGGTGAGTCGACGGGCGGTGTCAGCTGTCCTTCGACGCCTCCGCGACGTCCGCCAGGCGTTCGGCGTCGTCGCGCTTCTCGGCGGCGTCCTCGAGCTTCTCCGCCGCGTCCTCGATCTCTTCGGTGCGCGGAGCCTTGGCCTCGGCCTCGCGGCGTTCGACCTCCGACAGCTTCGCTTCACGCTCGGCCTCGGCCGCCGAGATCCGCTTGTCGGCGATGTCGTCGGCGCGCGACTTGCGGTCCTCGAGTCGTGCGGCGGCCTTCTTGCCCGCGGCCACCTTGTTCTCGATCTCCTGGTCGGCCGCGTCGGTCGCCTTCTCCTCGGCGGTCTCGCGAGCCTTCTTCGCCCGCGTCGTCGCCTCGTCGACCCTGTTCTGCGTCTCGCGTGTCGCCTGTGCACGCTTCTCGCGGGCCTGCGCCTCGAGACGGGTGGCCTTCTCCAGATCCGCGGCCGCGCTGCGCATCTTCTGGCCGCGCCGCGCGAGGTCCTCGTCACCCAGGACGGCACCCGCGGTGGCGTCGATGCTTCCGACGATCTGCTGGTACGTCGCACGGACCGGACCCTCGGCGTCGAGCCGACTGATCACGGTGGACTCGAACGCCTGCAACGGAAGTCGTGCGATCGAGTACTGCAGTCGCAGGATCCGGCGGGGCAGGGACAGGCTCACTTGGTCTCCTCGGTGTCGGTCGACGCGGCCTCGCGCTCGGCCCGGGCGGCGCGCTCGCGTGCCTGCGCCGCCTCCTGCTCCAGTGCGTCGGCCTCGTCGAGCTTCTCGTCGTACTCGCTTCGTGCAGCGGAGATCTCGTCGGCCGCACGGGCCTCCTCCTGCTGCCGCTCGTTGGTGGCCTCGGCGATGCGCCGCTCCGACTGTGCCTCGGCGGCGACGCGACCCTGCTCGGCGTCACGCATCGCGTCGGCCTCCGCCGTCGTGTGCGCACGGAGCCGGTCGTTCTGTGCCGCAGCCTCGGACGCGTCGGTGCGGTCCTCGACGGACTGCCGTGCGACGTCCGCCTCGGCCTCCGTCTCCGCGATGTCCTGCTGCGCCTCCTCGATCTCGAGGGCGGCGGCGGTCTCGGTGGCCTCGGCCTCGCGGCGGCGTTCCACCTCCGCCTGCTCGAGCCGTCCGCGATCGGCGAGTTCGTCGTTGTTGGTCACGGCGCCGGCCACTTCCTTGGCCCGGCCCTTGATCTTGTCGACGAAGTCGCTGCGCGCCTCGGAGGCTGCACCCTGGTTCTCGGTCACGAAAGGCTCCTTCTGATGATCGTCACTTGGGGTCTTCCTTGGCGAGTGCGCGAAATCCCTTGGCGCCGGCGCGGTCGACCCCGGCCTTGACCAGCCCGTACACGACGCCGTGCAGCGCTGCGGCGATCAGGACCTCACGGTTGGTGCGTGAGAGGTCCTTCGGATCAGGCATCTCGGCGTCGTTCTTGCCGACGCGCTTGTAGATCTGGTTGAAGATCTGTCCGGCGACCAGTCCACCGACGATGCTCGTGGCCAGGGAGAGTGGCTTGTAGAAGGCCTTCGACGTGCTGGTCATCGGCCGGCCAGGATGTCGAGGACGGTCTGCCGGCGCAGCGCCGTGCGCGCACGGCGGCGGCGGACCAGGGCCACGAGGACCACGGCGGCGAGCGCACCGGCGAGCGAGATGCCCGCGACCTGCGGGTTCTCCTTCACCTGCGCGACACCCTCCTGTGCCTTGGCGACGCCCTGCTGAGCGACCTCCTGCACCTTCTCCGTCGACTCGTGGGCCGCGGCGGAGACGCGAGCGGGCACGTCGACCTTGGCCGCGAGCGCCTCGACGGTCTCGGCCAGCTCCTCGCGCTGCTGCTCGACGGACGGCGGCTCGGCATCGGCCTCGGTACGCAGGGCGTGACGCGGTTCGGACGCGTCCTTCGGGTCGGTCATGAGTGAGCCTTTCGGGCGTTCTGGACGGTCTCGACGTCGCGCTGGACGCTGGCGACGGTGGCGGCAGGTGCAGGCGGAACGGCATTCTTCGCCTTGGTCGCGCCGACCTTGGCGAGGATGCCGCCGACGATCAGCAGGACGACGGCGACGATCAGTGCCGCGAGCCACGGGTCGAGGACCGTCGCCAGGCCGAGGACGGCGGTGGCGACGAGGGTCGCGAGGCCCAGGAACAGCAGCAGGGCGCCGGCGCCGGAGACACCGATGCCGACCCCGAGCTTGGTGCCCTTCGACTTGACCTCGTCGAGTGCGCTGCTCACCTCGGTGCGCACCAGCGTGCTCACCTGCTGGGTCAGGCGCTCGACCAATTGCACGGTGGACAGATCGGCCGCGGCCGGCGCGGGGCCGCCCGTATCGCTCGTGTGCCGGGTTTCGTTCATGAGCCGGGTTGTACCCGCGACCCGACCGGGTGAAACGGGAGCCTCCAGAGGTCCGCGCCCAGATCGTGGACTGTTCACAACGTCGGGACGGCCTCGGGCGGTGTCCGAAATGACACAGTTGGACGTAGAGGATCGGATGTGGGGGACGTGGCTGTGAGAAGTGTCGTGGTGCCGGCTGTGGCCAGCCTGCTCGTGGGTGGGGTGTTGTCCGCCGGCGCGGTAGTGGGCCTGACGTGGTCCGCCGAGGAGACCGTCCGGCCGGAGCCGGTGGTCACCGCCGATCCGTCGGCCTCGGTGCTCGGCGACGTGCAGTACGGGAGCAGGTGACCGACGTGGCGCGACCGACCCTCCTGCGCGGCAGCGCGTGTGTCCTGCTCGCGATCGGCAGTGCGGCCGTGGTGGGGGCGATCATGCTGCCCACCTACGTCGAGCATCGACTCGCCGTGACGCCCCTGGACATCCGCACCACGACGGTCGCGGTCACCGATCCGGGAACCGGCGGCGACGTGCTCGACGCGACGTCCATCACGCGGCCCGGCCCGCTTTCCGTGGCCACCGGGGTCCCGCTGGTGGTGCAGCGCTTCATCACCACCGAGGATCCGAGCGACGCGGATCGCGTGACGTTCCAGTCCGGCGCGACCGTGCGCCGTGCGGACCGGGAGGGCGATGCCGGTCTGCTGACCGCGTCGGTCGACCGGGTCACCGTCGATCGACGTACGTCGCAGCCGGTCGATCCGGTGGCGTCGTTGCAGACCACCGTCGGCAAGCCCGCCATCCCGGTGCCGCGGACCGGATATCAGCAGCGCTTCCCGTTCGACACCCAGCCGATCACGTACTCGGTCTACGACGCGACGGCCTGGACGAGCTTCCCTGCCGAGTTCGTCGAGGAGATCTCGATGGACGGGCTCCCGATCTACCACTTCCGCACGCAGGTCACCGGTGCCGATCTCTCCGAGACGACGCAGTCGCCGATCAACTCCGTGACGTTGCCCGCGTCGAAGTGGGGGCTCGAGGGGCTCGGTGAGCAGTCGATCACCATGAAGCGGTACTACTCCACCGTTCGCGACATCTACGTCGAGCCGCGCAGCGGCAGTCTCGTCGGCGGTCGTGAGCAGCCCTACCAGTACTTCGCGCGCGACCCTGCCGTTCCGGAGGTCACCGTGTTCAAGGCGACCCTCGGGCTCGACGAGGACGGGCAGAAGGAGCAGCTCGACCGCGCCCGCGAGTCGGCCACCAAGCTGATGTGGCTCACCGACCGCGGACCTGTGCTGCTGTGGTCCGTCGGGGGTGTCGGTCTGGTTCTGGGTGCGGCGCTACTCGTCGTCTCGGGTCGGCGTTCTCAGCGCTGACGGTGCGCTGCCCCGGACGGGGTGGCGGTGAGGAAGGTGGGGGTGGGCAGCCCGGCTGCCGATGCCGCCTCGGTGACCGCGTCCGCGACCGCCTCGGTGCGCGTCCGGTCGACCAGGGCGATGGCCGAACCGCCGAACCCGCCGCCGGTCATCCGGGCGCCGAACGCGCCGGCGTCCAGCGATGCCCGGACGGCGGAGTCCAGTTCGGGCGAGCTCACCTCGTAGTCGTCACGCAGTGATCGGTGCGATGCGGTCAGCAGCGCCCCCAACGCCGCGAGATCGGGTGTGGCGTTCAGGAGTTCGGCCGCTTGCTCCACGCGGACGATCTCGCTGGTGACGTGCCGGACGCGTGCCGCCGACACCTGGTCGGTCATCGCGGACGCCGCCGCCTCCGGGTCGAGACCGCGCAGAGTCGTCACGCCGAGGTCGGCGCACGCCTTCTCGATCGACGCGCGCCGCCGGCCGTACTGACCGTCGACCAGCCGATGCGGTGCGTTCGTGTCGATGACGAGGATCTCCGCGTCCGGGAGATCGAGCGGAATCTGCCGGGAGGAGAAGTCGAGACAGTCCAGCAGCAGCGCGTGGCCCGGTTCCGCGAGCATCGCGATCGACTGATCCATCCCGCCCGTCGATGCGCCGGCGATCTCGTTCTCGGCGCGGATGCACGCGTCGATCAGTGCCCGCCGGTCGGCGTCGAGATCGAACAGGTCCCGGAGTGCCACCGCCACAGCACATTCGAGAGCAGCCGAGCTGGACAGGCCGGAGCCCACGGGGACGGACGAGTGCACCGCGATGTCCGCGCCCATCGTGAGCCCCAGCGCCCACGAGACGCCGGCGACGTACGCGCCCCACCCGTCCGGGCTGCCGGGAGCGATGGCCGACAGTGCGATACCCCAGTGCATGTCGGAGCCTGTCGACGCCGCCCGCAGTACTGCGTCGTCGCGTCGGCGGGCCGCGACCGCGGTGACGTAGGGCAACGCGAAGGGAAGGACGAGCCCGCCCGCGTAGTCCACGTGCTCGCCGATCAGGTTCACCCGTCCCGGCGCGATCCAGACGCCGTCCGGCTCGCCGCCGAAGGTCGTGCGGAACCGTTCGACGGCACCGTCGGCGAGCTCGGCCTCGTCGACGACCGGCAGCCACGCGGTCACGCGAGCACCTCCCGGAACCTGTCCGCGATGGCCTCGGGTGTGGTGTCGTTGATCCACGCGCCCATGGCGGACTCGGATCCGGCCAGGAACTTCATCCGTCCCGGCGATCGCATCATCGAGAACAGCTGCAGGTGCAGACGCCCCAGATCACGGTCCGCACCGACGGGAGCCTGGTGCCACGCGGCGATGTACGGCACCTCGTCGACGCCCTCGAAGAAGTCGTCGACCGCACGCAGCAGAGCGCGATACACACCGGCCAACGCGTCGCGTTCGGCCGTCGACAACGCAGCGAGATCGGGAACGGCGCGGCGCGGGGCGAGGTGCACCTCGACGGGCCAGCGGGCGGCCGCCGGCACGTAGGCCACCCAGTGCTCGGTGTCGACGACGATGCGGCGGCCGGACCGCAGCTCGGTGTCCAGTACGTCGGACAGCAGTGAGCGACCGGTGCGCTCCCGGTGCAGCCGGGACTGCCGGATCATCGCGTCGGTCTTCTGCGGCAGGTACGGGTAGGCGTAGATCTGCCCGTGCGGGTGAGTGAGGGTCACCCCGATCTCCCGCCCCCGGTTCTCGAAGCAGACCACCTGGCGCACCCCGGGGAGGACGGACAGCGCCTCGGTGCGGTCGGCCCACACGTCGACGATGGTGCGCACCCGGTGCAGGTCGAGCGAGGCGAAGGAGGCGTCGGGGTCGCTGGCGAAACACACCACCTCGCACCGGCCCGTGCCGGCAGCGAGCGGCCAGAGCTCCTCGCCGTCGACGTGCGACGGAAGGTGCTGCGCCGCTGCCGACTGCGCGAGGGAGGGAAAGCGATTCTCGAAGACCACGACGTCGTAGTCGGCAGCGGGGATCTCGGTGGGTGGGCGTCCCGGGCGGCTCGGCGCGAGCGGGGACGCGTCGGGCGGTGGGAGAAACGTGCGGTCCATCCGCTGCGCGGCGATGACCACCCAGTCGCCGGTGAGCACGTCGAGTCGCATCTGCGACAACGACTCCGACGCGGGGAGGGGGCGCGTGTCCACCAGGTCCCGCGTCTTCTCCCCGGACACCCAGGGCTCGGAGTCGTCGAAGTACAGCAACTCTCGACCGTCGGCGAGGGTGGTGCTGGTCTTGCGAACGACGTGCGTCGACGGTTCGTGCATGGTCATGCCTGTGTGTTCCTCGCTCTCGGCTCCCCGGACCACATCGTGCACGGAATCGTGATCAGGCGCTGACGGTTGCGAAGATCTCCGGGCCGCGGCTGGTCACCAGAGCGACGGCTCGACGCCGGGCCACCACCACGATGCATCCGCCGAGCAGCAGGGAGACGACGGGCGCGAGCCAGACGAGGACGCCCGGGAGGGCCAGCGCGATCAGGACGCCCGGCAGGCACAGGAGGGCACCCCCGGCCATCACGGCGAGCGTCCACCCGATCGCACGGCCGGTCATCGACCCGCGGGAGTTGAACGCGCTCCCCGCGGTCTGTCCTGCGACGACGTACGGGCTGGCAGCCGACTGCACGGCGCCGGCCGCGGCAGTGGCCAGGGACGCGGCCACGACGACGGCGGCCGCCACGGGGAGAGTGCGCGGCGACGGATCGCCGACGAGGCGACCGAGGACAGTCCCGACGGCGCCGAACACCACGGCCACCAACGCAGCGATGACGAGACGCGCGTCGATGACGCGTCGCGCCACACCCGGCACCGACGTGACGCGCCACGCCGCTGCGCCGTCGAGGCCGTACGAGTTGGCGAACATGCTGCTGGTCAGCAGGATCACGATCGGTGCGCCGTACTGCAGGCCGTAGATGTCGGTCGAGGTGGCCATGAGCACGACTCCGACGAGCAGGAACACCCCCGGCATCGTCAGCAGTCCCACTCGGCGCGGATCGACCAGCAGCAACCTGCTCTCGGCGGCGATGGCCGTGATCATCGGTCCACGCGCACGGTACGTCGTCGTCCGACGGCGGTCGGTCCGGGAGCGGGGCGGCGTGCTGTCGAGCCCGGCCGACACCGCCGAGGTCCACCACCGCACCACCAGTGCGCCGAGTCCGGCGAGCGCGACGGCGACGAGGACGGGCACCCACCACCTCCCGTCGTCGACTGCCTCGCTCGACACTGCCGCCCATCCCGTCGGCAGGACGCGCACCGCGGTGCGCAGGAAGGTGTTGTCGGCGAACGACGTCGAGACGTTGCCGAGCAGAAGGAAGGCCGCGTACGCGGCCGCGGCGACGACGGTGCCACCGATCGTCGAGAGGATGCGGCCGCGTGGAGTGCGCGATGCCGCATCCAGGCGGAGGACGGCGACACGGGACACGGCGAGCGCGACACCGACGGTGAGCAGGGCGATCACGGCGGTCACGATGCGTGCCACGGGCGAGACGTCCGGAACCGCGACGGGCGTGAGGGCGAGTCCGACGACGAGGAAGACGGTCACCCCGCTGCGCGCACCGATGAGGGCGAGGGCTCTCCGGAGATCGTCGGCACGCACCGGTAGATGGCGCACGTGCGCCGGGACGAGTCCGCGGTCGCCCACTCCGGTCAGCAGGGGAGCGACGACGGTGAGGACTACCACCACTGCGGCGCACAGTGCGGCGAGCGTGGCACGCGCCGAGGGCTGTGCGCTCAGCGTGATCGCGTACATCGCCCCGAGCGACGCGATCGCGGTGATCACGATCGCGATGCGGGCACCCGATCCGGTTGCTGCTCTGCGTATCTCGCGATCCAACGACAACAGTGTGCGGACCGGCGCGCTGATCATGAGCCCAGCCATGGCAACTCGGCCGTTTGGTCACCGCCGCCGACCGCGTCGAACAGCGCGCCCTCGAGGGTGCTGCCGGCACGCACGTCGTCGATCGTGCCGGCGGCCAGCAGAGAGCCGCGGGCGAGAATGGCCACGTGCGAGCACATCTGCTCGATGAGCGGCATGGAGTGGCTCGACACCATCGCGGTGCCGCCCCGCGCGACGAAACTCTCGAGAAGGTGCCGAATGGTGCGGGCGGACATGGGGTCCACCGCCTCCAGCGGCTCGTCGAGCACGAGGAGCCGTGGCGAGTGGATCATCGCCGCGGCCAGGCCGATCTTCTTCTTCATTCCGGCGCTGTACGTGGAGACCGCGCGGTCGCCGGCCTCGGCGATGTCCAGCACCGCGAGCAGTTCCTCGCAGCGATCGTGCGCCACCGCCGGATCGAGACCGTGCAGCACTCCGACGTAGTGCAGTGCGCGCCGACCGGGCAGGGCCTCGGGGAGGGACGGCCCGTCGGGAAGCAGTCCGACGCGCCCGCGGGCGGCGACCGGATCGGCCCACACGTCGTGACCGTCGATCCACACCTGCCCGGCGGACGGGCGCACGATGCCCGTCGCCATCGACAGGAACGTGGTCTTGCCTGCTCCGTTGGGTCCGACCAGCCCGTACAGCGTGCCGGCCGGCACGAACAACGACAGGTCGCGCACGGCCGGTGCGCTCCCGTCGTACTGCTTGCTCAGCCCCCACGACTGCAGCGCGCCGGGTGTCTCGTCCACGGTCGACATGCGATCCCCCTCGTCGGTTGCGGTACTTTCCGACACTAACCAGACCGCCTGGCATGTCGCTACCCGTGCGGGGCAGAATCGAGGGATGTGCGGTCGCTACGCCAGTACCCGGTCCGACGACGACCTGTCGTCCATCTTCGATGCCGCCGTGGCGCTGGGGGAGGCGCCGGAACCGTCCTACAACGTGGCGCCCACGGATCCGGTGCGCATCGTGCTCGAGCGCGGGGAGGAAGCGCGCCAGCTGCGGACGGTCCGATGGGGTCTGATCCCGTCGTGGGCGAAGGACCGGAAGATCGCGAGCAGGCTGATCAACGCGCGGTCCGAGACCATCACCGAGAAGCCGGCGTTCCGCAAGGCCGCGGCGAAGCGGCGTTGCCTCGTTCCCGCCGACGGGTACTACGAGTGGGAGAAGCGCGAGGGGAAGAAGATCCCGCACTTCCTGCACACGGACGGTGTTCTCGCGATGGCGGGACTGTACGAGCTGTGGCCGGATCCCGCACTGCCCGAGAATGATCCGGGCAAGTGGGTGTGGACCACGACTGTGCTCACCACGACGGCCACCGACGCGCTGGGGCACATCCACGACCGGTCACCCGTCGTGGTGCCTGCGGACATGCGCGATGCCTGGTTGGACCCGACGCTGACCGATCTCGGCGCGGTGGCGGACCTGGTCCAGTCGATGCCCGAGCCGCACCTGTCTCCGTACGAGGTGAGCACGGCCGTCAACAGCGTGCGCAACAACGGGCCGCAGTTGCTCGAGCCGGTGGCCTGACCAGGGGTCGAGTTGCACTTCGAGCACTTCTGCGCCGTGCTTAGCGCATAATCACGCTAAGGAGGCGTCATGACCCTGATCGAGTGGCTCGGATCCACCGCGTTCGTGTCGTTCGGGGCACCGACGTCCTGGGTCGAGGTCGTCGGATTCGTCACGGGCGCAACCTGCGTCGTCCTGGTCGCACGGCAGTCGGTGTGGAACTGGCCCATCGGTATCGCCAACAACCTCGCGTTCGTCCTGCTGTTCTTCGGCGCCGGGTTGTTCGCCGACGCGGCGCTGCAGTTCGTCTACATCGCTCTCGCCGTGTCCGGATGGGTCCTGTGGGTCGGCGGCGGCACGCAGGGGCCGCTGGTGGTCACGTCCACCAGCCGTCGGGAATGGTGGTGGCTCGGCGCCGTCGGCGTGACGGCCACGCTGGCCATGACGTGGTTCCTCGACACCGCGACGACGTCGGTCGTGCCGTTCTGGGACGCGGTGACGACCGTGCTGTCACTGCTGGCGACGTGGGGCCAGGTGACGAAGCGTCGTGAGTCCTGGTTCCTGTGGATAGCCGCGGACGTCGTGTACGTGCCGCTCTATCTCTACAAGGACCTGGTGCTGACCGGTGTTCTCTATCTGGGATTCATCGCGCTGTGCGTTGCCGGGCTGCGAGCGTGGACACGGTCGATGACCCCCGCCGCCGTCGAGGTGCCGGCATGAGGCACGCGCTGATCATCGGCAAGTTCTATCCGCCGCACGTCGGTCACCACGCGATGGTCCGGTTCGCCGCCACGGTGGCCGACCGGGTGACCGTCGTGGTGATGGCAGCCACCGTGGAGTCGGTGTCTCTGCGAGACCGTGTGGCGTGGATGACCGAGTCGCACGCAGGCGAGAAGACGGTCACGATCACCGGCATCGTCTGCGACGCACCGATCGACCACGCCTCACGGGCCGTGTGGGCGGCCCAGGTGGCGTGCATGCGCGCGGCCCTCGGGAACGAGCCCGTCGACGTGGTGGTCACCAGCGAGCCGTACGGCGAGGAACTGGCGCGGTGGTTCGACGCTCGACACGTGCCGTTCGATCTGCCGCGCAGCACCTTCCCGGTGTCCGGGACCGCGTGTCGTCGCAACCTCGCCGCCTCGTGGCGCTGCCTCGACGCGCCCGCCAGAGCCGGTCTGGCGACGCGCATCGTCGTGGTGGGTTCCGAGTCGACGGGCACCACCACTGTCGCCGGCGCGCTGGCTGCCCACTTCCGACAACGGTGGCCGGACACCGAGTGCGTCGACGAGTTCGGCCGGCAGGACACCCTCGACAAGGTCGCGGAGGCCGGGTCGGTCGACGACATCGTGTGGACCGGTGACGACTTCGCCCGCATCGCGCGCACCCAGACTGCCCACGAGGACGCGGCAGCGCGGCGCGGATCGCCTGTGCTGATCTGCGACACCGACGCGTTCGCGACGACGGTGTGGGAGCGGCGTTACCTCGGCCCCGAGTCACACCACGCTGTCGCCGACGATCGCCCCGCCGTGTATCTGGTGACGGATCATCATGGAGTTCCGTTCGTGCAGGACGGTATTCGTGACGGCGAACAAGTGCGGGCGGACATGACCGGGTGGTTCCTCGACGCGCTCACGCGCACCGGCCGGTCCTGGGTGTTGTTGACGGGGAGCCGTGCGGAGCGCCTGCAGTTGGCGATCCGGGTGGCGGAGCAGGAACTTCGGCGACGAACCACCTTCACGGCGCCGCTCGGCGGCATACTCGAGGCATGACCGCACTCGAGCATTCCGACTCCATCGTGATCGCCGCGTCGCCCGACGCCGTGTACGCCCTCGTCTCCGACGTCACCCGGACCGGGGAGTGGAGCCCGATCTGCCAGGAGTGCTGGTGGAACGACGGTGGCAGCGCCGACGTGGTCGGGTCCACCTTCACCGGGCGCAACGTCACCGCCGACCGCACCTGGGAGACGGTCTCGACCGTCGCCGTCGCCATCCCGGGCACCGAGTTCGCCTGGCTCGTCGGCGACTCGTTCGTGCGGTGGGGATACACCCTCGAGGCAATCGACGAGAACTCGACGCAGCTCACCGAATCGTGGCTCTTCACCGAGCAGGGGATCGAGTACTTCCACACGAAGTTCGGCGATCGCGCGCAGGAGGAGATCGAGATCCGCCGTACCGCCGCACTCGACGGGATTCCCCGCACGCTCGCCGCGATCAAGGCGATCGTCGAGTCCTGACATGCACGGTGGGCACGTGGTGGTGGTCGGGGGTTGCCGGGTCCGCCCGCGCCTGCAGGGGGTGTGCACACCTGGTGCGGTGAGCGCACACGCTTCGCTGCAGGCTGCTGGGGGTGTGCGGTTCGTGTAGGGGGTGTGCGCTTTGCGCGGTTGCTGAGGGGTCCCGGGTCCGCTCCGCGACTGGATGGGCGCGCGCCAGGGTCCGCTCCGCGCCTGGAGGGGGTGTGCACACCTGGTGCGGTGAGCGCACACCCTTCGCTGCAGGCTGCTGGGGGTGTGCGGTTCATGCGGGGGGTGTGCGGTTACGGGCGAGTGCTCGCCGGATGCGCTCGATGATGATGCTCGGCGTGGCCAGGTCCTGCCACGTCCAGCGCACCACCGTGTAGCCCGCGTCGCGCAGTGCATCCTCGCGGAGCTTCTCCCGCCAGAGCACGTCGGCCGGGGTCTCGCCCGCCGGTACGAGCCGTCCGTACTTCACGCGACCGTCGAACTCGCCGATCACGTTGGAGCCGTCCACCAAGAAGTCGACACGGTAGGACGTGTTGCCGCACGTGATGGTGTGCTGAGTGGAGACCGCGAAGCCTGCAGCGTGTAGCAGCACGCGACTGCGTGATTCACCGACACTCTCGGACCCGGCGTCCATGAACAGCGCTACGCGGTGGGCTCGCGCATGGCCACTGCGGGTGGGGCGTCGAGAGAGTACTTCCTCGACCTGCGCGCCTGCCAGTCCGAATCGACGTGCTGCATCGTCCGCCGCGCAGACCGCTTCCTCGAACGGCAGGCAACAGGCCAGATCGGCAATGGTGCGGCTGACGGTAGTCGAGCGGAATCCCGCCACATCGGTGACCTCGTCGGCGTCATAAGGCGACGCATGAACGTGACGCACGGGGCCCGTACGGCCGCCTGTACGCCGGTTGCGCGTGATGTGAACTGCTGAGAGGGGCACGTTCCACAAGTCGATACCGTGAGCGATCGCTGCCGACGCATGGCTCAGCACTGCGTCGGGGGCCGTGTTGCCGGTCGTCATCATCGCGCGCGCCAGGAGGAGGTGGCGCTCCTGGCCGGAGAGGTCCGCGATGTCGTCCGAGCTGGCGTAGGCACCACGGCGCACACGTGTGAGATCTCCGGTTCTGCACATGCGCCGCAGTTCGGAGTCCGTGTAACCCTGAGTCAATGCCTCCGAGCGGGAGGTGATGCGCGCCATCGGTCGATCGTTGCCGACGTTGGCGTCTCCGATCGGTGCCCGTGCGCTCGCTGTGGACAGCGCGCACCCTGTGGATGAGCGAGCGCACACGGCCTACGTCAGGCGAACACCTGCTGCGGAGTGCTGGAGGCGGTGTTCGGTTGGTGCAGGAGGTGTTCGGTAAGGAGGCTTGGTCGCTGGTTGCTGGTCGCCGCACGCGTTGGCCAGCGCCAGGGTGTGTACACACCCCTGTCATAAAGCGAGCACCCCCTCCAGCGTGCTGAAGGGGGTGCTCGGTTGGTGCAGAGGGTGTTCGGTCAGGACCTCTTGCCCGGCGCCTTCGCTCCCGACTTGAACCCGAGCCCACCGGCTTTCGGCTGCGGCGGCGCCGGGGTGTCTGCGGGTTCCGCGGCACCGTTCGACTCGGCGGCACCGTTCGACTCCGCCGTAGGAGCGGCCGTCTCCTCGGTTGCCTGCTCTGCGGGTTCCGACGACTCCGGTGCCTCCGACTCGGCAGGTGCCTCCGGCTCGGGCGCTGCGGCGGGTGCCGCGGAACTCGGTGCCTTGGCGCCCGGCTTCTTGAACCCGGACTTCACGGCGAGACCCTTGGCCTTGACGGTCGGCATCGACTCGGTCGCCTGTGCCGGTGCCGCAGCAGAAGCCTCTGCCGGTGCCTCGGCCGCCGGTGCGGGAGCAGATGCCTCGGCCGGTGCCTCAGCCGCCGGTGCTGCTGCGGAACCCGGTGCCTTGACGCCGGGCTTCTTGAACCCGGACTTCACGGCGAGACCCTTGGCCTTGACGGTCGGCATCGACTCCGACGCCTGTGCCGGTGCATCGGCAGAAGCCTCGGACGGTGCTTCGGCGGAAGCCTCGGAAGCGGGAGCCTCGGAAGCGGGAGCCTCGGAAGCAGGAGCCGCCGACCCCGGTGCCGTGGCGCCGGGCTTCTTGAACCCGGACTTCACGGCGAGACCCTTGGGCTTGACCGTCGGCAACGACTCGGATGCCTCACTGGCCGTCTCGGTGGGAGCGTCGGTCGGTTCCGTCTTCTCGGCCGGAGCAGCTGCGGCAGATCCCGGTGCCTTCGCGCCCGGAGGACGACCCTTGAGCTGCAGCCCCTTGCCGCCCGGTGCCTTCGCCTTGCCGGCCATGCCGAGGCCCTTCGGCTTGGACGCGTCGGCTGCGTCGTCACCGTCGGCGTTGGGCGACTCGGCGGTCTTGGCCGGAGCCTTCGCGCCGGGTGCCTTGGCGCCCGGAGCCTTGGCCAGGCCCTTCATCTTCAGACCCTTGCCGGGCGCGGGGGCAGCGGGATCGCCACCCGCAGCAGCCGTCTCGATCTCCTCGACGCGACCCTTCTCCTCCTCGGCGGCGACGTCCTCGGTGGCGACGGACTCGGCCTTGGGGGTGTCGACGGGCTCCTCGGCAGGGACGACCACGGGCTTGGCCCGCGGTACCACCTTGATGTTCTCGCCGAGCTGTGCGGAGTCCAGGCGCGTGATCGAGCTGAGCAGCATCTGCGAGACGTCGATGACCTCGACGTTGTCGTTGCCGCCGGCCTCCTGGCGTGCGGTGACACCGTCGTTGAGCATGACGCGGCAGAAGGGGCAGCCGGTCGCGATCTTCTGCGTCGCGGTGGTGCTGCCACCCAGGGTGTCTAGCGCTTCGTCGACGCGGTCGATGTTGATCCGCTTGCCGATCTTCTCTTCCATCCACATGCGAGCACCACCGGCGCCGCAGCACATGGAGCGCTCGCCGTGACGCGGCATCTCCTTGAGTGTGGAGCCCGACGCCGCCATCAGCTCGCGGGGTGCGTCGTACACCTTGTTGTGGCGTCCCAGGAAGCACGGGTCGTGGTACGTGACGTCCTCTTGCACCGACGCCACCGGCACCAGCTTCTTGGCCCGCACGAGGCGGTTGAGCAGCTGGGTGTGGTGCACGACCTCGTACTTGCCGCCCACCTGCGGGTACTCGTTGCCGAGTGCGTTGAAGCAGTGCGCGCACGTGACGACGATCTTGCGACGGCTCTCGTCGACACCCTCGAACACGGAGTTCAGGGTCTCGATGTTCTGCATCGCGAGCTGCTGGAACAGGAACTCGTTGCCCGCGCGGCGAGCGGAGTCACCGGTGCAGGTCTCCTCGGCGCCGAGCACCATGAACTTCACGCCGGCGGTGGCGAGCAGTTCCGCGACGGCCTTGGTGGTCTTCTTCGCGCGGTCCTCGTAGGCGCCGGCGCAGCCGACCCAGAAGAGGTACTCGAAGTCCTCGAAGCTGTCGGCGTCCTGGCCGAAGACCGGCACGTCGAAGTCGAGCTCCGAGATCCAGTTGGTGCGGTCCTTGGCGTTCTGGCCCCAGGGGTTGCCCTTGTTCTCCAGGTTCTTGAACAGGCCGGCCAGTTCGGAGGGGAACTCCGACTCGATGAGCACCTGGTAGCGACGCATGTCGAGAATGTGGTCGACGTGCTCGATGTCGACGGGGCACTGCTCAACGCAGGCGCCGCAGTTGGTGCAGCTCCACAGCACCTCGGGATCGATGATTCCGCCGAGACCGCCGTCGAGAGTGGTCTCGCCGACCAGCGGGCGCTCGGCCTCGTCACGGGCGGCCTGCGGGATCTTCGCGAGCTTGGCCTCGTCCGGCTTGCCGTCCGCGTCGACCAGGCCGACCTCGTCGCCCGCCATGTCCTTGCGGCCGCCGGCGAGCAGGTACGGCGCCTTGGCGTTGCCGTGGTCGCGGAGCGAGGTGATGAGCAGCTTGGGTGAGAGCGGCTTCCCCGTGTTCCACGCCGGGCACTGCGACTGGCAGCGGCCGCACTCGGTGCACGTGGTGAAGTCGAGCCAGCCCTTCCAGGTGAAGTCCTCGATCTTGCCGGCACCGAACGCGTCGACGTCGGGGTCGGCCTCCTCCATCTCGAGGACC
Organism: Rhodococcus sp. NBC_00297; assembly: GCF_036173065.1. NCBI lineage: Bacteria > Bacillati > Actinomycetota > Actinomycetes > Mycobacteriales > Nocardiaceae > Rhodococcus > Rhodococcus sp. NBC_00297. Next base: position 1,673,164 of record NZ_CP108041.1, on the reverse strand, counting down.
TTGCCGCCGGACATCATCGGCTTGGCCGCGCCGAGCGCGACTCCGCCGTCGTCCTCACGCTTGAAGTAGATGTTGAAGAACGCGCTGAACCGGTGCCATGCGACACCCCACGTGATGTTGCGGCCGACGATCAGCAGCCAGACCATGCCGGACATGAGCTTGACGAAGGCGAAGATCGAGACCAGGACCGCGCTCGCGGGGAGCAGCTTGGCCAGGTTCATGGTGAAGAAGTCGGTCCACGGGTTGGCGTGTCCGTAGGTGGCGATCTTGCCGGCCTTCACGAAGATCATGCCGAGGCCCTCGAGCAGCACCACGAACTCGACGAAGTAGGCGGCACGGAAGTTGGAGCCGGAGAAGCGGGAGAGGCGCTCGGGGGAGCGAGGGTGGTTCCGCTGCCGGATGATCATCAGCGTCACGATGCCGATGACGGTGCCCAGGCCCAGGATCTCGTCCATGAGGTGGTAGATCGCGAGGTCACCGATGAGTGGCCAGTGGAACTCGGGATTGAACGTCTGCCCGTAGGCCTCGAACCACAGGATGGCGCCGAGCATGAAGCCGACCATCACCAACCAGTGCGCCCAGCCGACGGAGCGGAACTTGTTCATCCGGGTGTGCGCAGCGAACTCGATGCACATCTGCTTGAACCGCGGAACGAACGGTCGCAGACGTGTCCTGTCCGGCTGTCCCAGCGCGATGGATCGCACCATCATCGCGGCACCGCGGAAGAAGTAGGCCCAACACACGATGCTGAGCAGGGCACCGACGGTGCCGAGGGTGATCGTCAGGGCATTCATGACGCTGCCTTTCTTCGGCGACGGCCATTCCGTCGCCCTACGCTTCCGGCCGGCCACAGGGGGCGGTCCGACGGTCAGCCCGGATGCATCTGTCCCACTCGAAGTTACCAGCCGGTAACCACAAGGGTTCTACCGATCGGTAACTTAGCATTTCGGTCGACATCACCGCAGGTCGGACGGAGGGCTGGTCCGTCCCGCACACGCGATGAGCCCTACCGTATTACGGCACAGCGACAGGCCTCCCGCACAGGTATTCCTAACTTGCCTCGTGGGTAACTTCGGGCCGCCGAGGAAGTCGCCCCTCATCGCGACCATTTTGTTACCCTTCACGAGCCACCTCGTCCGTGAATGAGGTCACATCGTGGCTGTTCACACGGACAATTCCCGGATCGAGCACTGGAAACGGACCTGATATTCGGTTGTGTCCCTGTCAACCGCTACAGTGCTCGTGTCGGGGTCCGACACCACGAACCTGAACGAACGGAACATCTAGATGAAACTGCGTCGACTCGTCGCAACCTCTGCGATCGCGATCGCCTCCCTGGGCGTGGCCACCGGTACTGCGTACGCGCAGCCGGCCACCACCACCCCCTCCGCGACGACCACCGAGAGTGCTCCCGCGGAGAACTCCGAGCTGAACTGGGCATCGCGCGTCGAGGCTGGTGGCGTCGTCACCACCGTCGACGCCGGTATGTTCCGTGCGTCCGACGACGGCAAGACCGTCGACCTGGTGGACGAGGAGGGCAACACGATCCTGAGCCTTCCGCTGTCGTTCAACCTCAACGGCGTCGAGTTCCCCTACGGTGTCGAGTACACCGACGAGGGCCGCACCGTGAAGCTCATCCCGAACCTCGCAGCACCGATGGGCCTCGCCCCGAACGCGCTCGAGAACACGGTGGCATCGCCCGCCGAGAACACCGCTGCCGAGCAGTCCTTCGCCTCGCAGCTCGGTCTCGCCACCTCCATCGGCGGACTGACCGGCACCATCACCGGTGCAGGTATTGGTTGCATCATCGGCGGGGCTCCGATCGCGCTCGCGATCCCGGTTGCTCTCGCGACCTGCCTGGGCGGGGCAGTAGTAGGTGCCGGACTGGGTGGCGTCATCGGCACGATCACTGCGGGTGGACCGACCCTGGTCGTCGCCGGCATCGATCTGCTCAACACGTACAACGCGGCTCCGGGAACCTCGAAGTTCGCTCAGTAGGACTCACGACACGAAAGAAGGCCGCCACCCATCGGGTGGCGGCCTTCTTTCGTTCCAGGCGGAGTGGTTCAGAGCCAGGGAACGGCGGCGGCGAGGAAGATGCCACCCGCGATCACACCGACGGCTCCGGTGAGCAGTCCGATGACGGTGTCTGCGCGATCGGCATCGGGAACGCGGGTGGCCAGGACGCCGGCGACGAGCGCGGCGATGCCCAGCAGAACGCCGAAGCCGAAGCTCCAGAACGCCACCACCGACAGCGCACCCAACAGCACGGAAGCGTCGGCGAGTCGGGGATCGTGGGCAACGGAACTCAGGGCCGCCCGAGCAGACGACATCTTTGCCGCGGTGTAGATCGCGGCGGGGGACCGAGTCTCGCGGGGGAGTGACGAATCGGCGATGTCGGTCACAGCGATACCTCCTTCGGGGAACGGCCGAAGGTCATCGGGTATCGAACGCAGCGCAGCACAGCGGTACACCTCCTCGTGGGATGAACGGAACGGTCGACACTCGGACGTCACCGACGCTGGTGACGGAGTGGACTGCGCGTGTCCCACGATACCACTGTGATCAGAGTGCGTTACGTGACGGAATCCGAAAAGTGATGTGCCCGTGTCATATTGGTTCCCTTCAGAAATGGCGACAGCCCGCCGTCCGAAGACGACGGGCCGCGATCACTGCGCAGTCGGTCAGCTCAGAACACCGGCGTTGGAGATGATTCCGACGATGTATCCGAAGACGGTGAAAGCGAGCCTGAGCAAATCCATATCGGGCCTTCCGTGTCTACGCGCCCACCGAGGCGCTGAGGCGCCTCGCCTCGACACGTGACATTACCGCACCAAGGAGACCGAACGTTGTGCTATCTCACGACGTGCGGACGGTCGTTCCGGTGGCCGCGGTGACGGCGTCGACGGGGATGCCCAGGCTGGCGGTTCCGCCGTACTGAGCCAGCGCCAGGTTGGCCTCGCCGCAGCTCGGAGCAGCGCCGCTGTTGGATCCGCTGGTGATGCCCAGTGCGAGTGTCCCTGTGACGATGGCGCCGCCGCTGTCACCCGCGAGAGTGCAGGCGGTACTGGCGAATCCACGCACCGTGCGGCTGTCGCCGTCACCCAGGAAGAGCTGCGTCTCGACGCGGTCCGCAGCGACGAGACCACACGTGAAGGACGACGCCTGACCGGACTTGCACACCGGGGCACCGATGACGGGCGAGGCCGTTCCGGTGATCGTGAGGGCGGTGCCGTTGGCTCCCCGCACGGTGGGCTGGTCGAGCCCCGCGGCCACGCCGGCGTCGTTCAGCGCGATGACGGAGTAGTCGAGTCCGTCGCCGCCGCCGACACTCGACGCGGTGAAATCGCCGACGGGAGTACTGGCGCGGATGTCGTCGCGATTCGGCAGGTACACCGAGGCGGAGTTGCCCGGATCACAGTGTCCCGCAGACAGATTGACCGGCGTGCCGGCCCCGTCGGTGGCGCTGAACCCGAACGAGCAGATCTCGATGTCCTCGAGCGGCGCGGTGGTGATGTCGCCGGCGGACGTCACGTAGTCGTCGCCGCCCATCACGGCAGGCGGAGGCGTCGGACCGGGAGCGGGTGGGGACAGCTGCACCTGGAGGTTGGCGATGGCGGTCGGCAGATTCAGTGCGCGCCCGATCGGACTGTTGGCGATGTCGACGATCACCCGTCCGCCGAGCACGTCGACAGCCGCTGAATTGATCTGTGACGAGACCTCGCGGGGCAGACCCGACACCCAGCGACCGAAGTCGTCGAGGGACTGCTCGAGCGTGTCCGCCGACACGGGCGACTGGCGGCTGCGGTAGCCGTCCTGCGCCACCTGGCTCGCGGCCTCCGAGGTGGTGACCGCGACGACGGGAACGCCGTCGTCGCCGATCCAGGCACCCGCGAAGTCCGCCGGGCGCTGCTGACGGAAGTCGTCGGCGTAGGTACGAAGCTTCTGCGCCTCGGCAGCGCGGTCGAGGTACTCCTGCGGCGACATGTTCAGATCGCGCTGCACGGCGTCGACCAACTCGGACGGGAGGCGATCCGCGGACAGCTGCTCGGGAGCCGCCGACGCGGGTGCTGCGCCGGCAGTGGCGGTGCCGAGGCTCAGCGTCAGCAGCGACGCGCCCACCACCCCCATCACCCGTGCGCTGCGAGATGCGCCGCTCGACTCGGAGTGACTCTGGCCCGTGGCCGCTGTGGCCGCCGAGTTACGCAAGAAGTTCCCTTCGCAGTGGTGACAGTCCGTGGCCCGTCGGGTCCGCACATGGTTTGCAGAGGTACCGATGCCAGCGCACGAGCATAGGGCATCATCCTGAGCGTTTCCGGCGCCCGACGAGCGTCAGGGACGGTTCACAGACAGCATCGGGCCGAGCCGTGGAATCGCGACGGACGGCGCCGTGGAGGTCGTCGTGGGAACAGTCGACGTGGTCGTGGGTGCGGGTGTACTACTCGCCACGGTCGGCGGCGTCGGCACGGTCACCTCGGGGAACGACGGGAAGTCGGGAAAGTCGATGTCCGGTGGCGCGAACGGGAACCGGTCCGTCGGGAGCCCGAGACCGGTGCTCGGTTCCACCGCGGCGGCAGGCGGTGCGGGCGGCACGACGGGGTCGGGCGTGTCGATCTCCGGAGCCGGGGCCTCCTGCACCGGAACCGGTGCCTGCTCCTGGACGGGCAGCGGCGCGGCGGACGTCGTGGTGCTGTCCAACGACGACGTCACGACGGGAGCGGCGGGCGTGATGGCCTGCTGCGAGTTCAGGGGCGCGACCGAGCTGGAGTCGAGGTCGTGGGTGCCCACGGCGCCGCCGACGGCGAGGAACGCGAGCGCCACCGCGGCGACCGAGACGGCTGCGCGCGTGGGTGTTCTCCTGTGAGCCCGACTGCGGCGCGTCCTGCCGGTGGCCGAGTCCGACACCATCGCCGCAAATGCCTTGTCCGAGGCCGCCGAAGTGGCCGGCGACGACCGATGCGAGGGTGCGGCGCGCACGGCCACCGCCGGGTTCTCCGACATCGCGGGAGCCAGCGAGCAGTCCTGCAGACCGACGTAGTCGAGGGCGTCCCGTAGTGCGGCGATCGAGTCGGCGGACAGTCCTGCAGGGTGGAGCAGCATGCATCGCGCGTCGGCGGGCAGAGAGTAGAGCTCCGACAGCATGCCCGTCAGAGCGTGGACGAATCCGGCGACGAGGTCCTCGGCGCGCACCACGCGGCCGTCGGCCAGACCGAGTCCGCGGGGGTCTCCCACCGCGTACAGAAATCCGCGAACTCCCTGGTCGGAGTCGTCGAGGCGGACGCGTCCGTCGGAGTCCAGGCCCACCGCCGTCGGGCACTCGAACAGCTCGGTACCACCGTCGATGTCGACCGACACGGCCGTCTCGGCGTCGGTCAACGCCATGACGAGGTGGATCGTCTTGTCGACCCGGGGGCCGTCGAACCCCTGGCTGCGCGCGCTCATTCGGACTCGACCCCCTCGGCGAGTTGCGGACACGGTGCCACGTCGACCGCGAGCACCCGTCCGATCACCGTACCGGTCGTCACGGTCATGGGGTACCGGTTGAGCTCCGCCCCAGCACAGGGGGGATCTAGCCGACCGGCGTGGTGCCGGGTGACGGCGCGGGTGACTCGGGCTCGGCAGGAGTGTCCGGAGTATCCGGAACGCCGGGGTCCGGGTCCGTTCCCTCCGCGGGGTCGACTGGCTCCTCGACGACGGGCGGGTCGCTGGGCACGGGCTCAGGTGCCGGTTCGGGTGCCGGCGCCGGGGCAGGAGCGGGCGCGGGTGCCGGCTCGGGGTCCGGTGCGCGCGGGGGCACCGTCGTGGAGATCCGAGCAGGTGCACGTGTGGCCTCGACGGGCGCGGGTGCGCCGGGGACGACGGTCGGGAAGCCGATGCTGGTGGACGGGGCGGGACGAGTCGTCGTCGGCCGCGCGGTGACACCGGCGGCGTCCTCGACGGCCGGAACCGCGGTGCTGACCGTCCGATCGGACGCGAGGTAGGCGATACCGCCGCCCACGATCAGCATGGTCGCGACTGCGGCCGCCACGAGGAGGGCGAGGGGGCCGCGCGGTGTCGACCTCGATGCACCGCTGTCGGTGGCTGTCGAGGCGGCAGCGGTCGCGAGCAGCGGTGCCCCCGTCGTCGGCGCGAGCCCGGCGGCGGCACGTGCGGCGGCCGCGGCGGCGGCCAGCCGTTCCTCGGACGCGCCGAGGGTGGCGTGGGGATCGGCCGACTCGGGATGCAGCGTCAGCGCGGTGAGTCCGACGAAGTCGAGCGCGTCCCGCAGCGCGGCGATGCGCTCGGGTGACCAGTCGGCGGGATGGGCAGCGCCGGCGGTGAGGGCGCGGACGTCCTCGCCGGCGTCGACGGTCTCGCTGAGTAGCAAAAACATCATGGTCGCGACGAGGTCCTCGGCGCGCATGGGCACACCGCGGGACGAGACCACGCCGGACGGGTCACCGACGCGAGCCATGAAGCGATCGACGACGTCGATGTCCGCCGTCAGCGCGTCGGGTCGGTGCAGTGTCGTCGTGCCGTCGGGCAGGAGGTAGAGGACCGTCTCGGCCGTCACCGGCACGCGGACCAGTTCACCCGAGGTCGTCGACACCACGACGGCCGTCGACGTCAGATCGGTGATGTGGATCCCGGTGGCTCGGGTGATCGGTGCGGCGTCGTGCCCGGTGTTCATGCGTGTACCCGTCGTTCCTTGTCCTCTGCGTAGCCGGCCGCGCGGAGCATCGACAGCATCTGCGAGCGCGACTGCGCTCCCAGACGTCGACGGATCCGTGCGACGTGGTGCTCGACCGTCTTGGCCGAGATGTACATCTGGGCGCCGATCTCGCGGTACGTCAGGCCCAGTACGAGATGATGCGCCACCTCCGCCTCGCGCTCGGTCAGCGCCCCCAGCGACGCGGAACCGGGCTCGGTGGGCTCGGCCGTCGCCGCGACGGCACCGATGTCGCGGGCGATCTGCAGCAGGGCGGTGGCGTCGCGGGTGTCGGCGACACGCAGGGCGGCGTCACTGGCGAGCCGCGCCGCGTCCCAGGCGTGCCCGAACTTCTCCAGGGTGCGAGCGGACGTCTCGACCTCGGCGACGTCGGGCTCGCCCTGCAGGACGCGGAGCCATGCTTTGCCGGCGGAGGCGAGTGCTGCGGCGTGGGGACTGCGGTCGGCGAACGAGCCGAGCGCACGAGCGTGGGGGAGCAGGTCGGCCGGGGCGCCGCCGAGGATGGCGGCCTGCACGCCGTACCAGTGCCACGTGGCCGCCCAGGTCGGTGGTTCGCCGAGCGAGGCGACCAGTGCGGTGGCCGCGGAGACGGAGTGCGCGATGCGTGCCGTGTCCCCGAGGCGCACTGCGGCGAGCCACAGTTCACCGAGCGGGATGAGGGAGAAGAGATCGGGTTCGGCCTCCGCGACGGTGCGCCGGGCCTCCTGCCACGCGGACATGAGGGCGCCGGTATCTCCGCGTCGGCGGGCGGTGGCGACGCGAAGTGCGAAGTAGGACAGGGCGTCCCGTTGGGGGAGCGTGGCCGGGTCGACGCCCGAGGTGGGCTCGACACCCGTGTCGCCGGCCACGAGTGCCGACCAGGCGAGCAGCAGACGGCACCGCGTGGACACCGCGCATCCCGGATCCGCGGCAATGGTCTCGGTCAGCACCGCTCGGGCGGTGGCGGGGTCGCCGGTGTGCAGAGCGATCAGTGCCGCGATCACCGCGGGATGTTCCGGCTCGGCCCGGGCGCCCACCGCGGTGTCGGCCATCGAGGCGGCGCGCAGCAGCGAACCCGTTGCCACAGTGGCGGGTTCGGTCAGTGAGTCGAGGAGCCCGCGGGCCACCAGCGTCGAGCGGGCGTTCGCCGACGTGGGCGGGACGGGGCGGAGGCCGCCGTGCGCGCGGACGAACGTCGCGGCGCAGTCGGCGTCCCCCACGGCGAGAAGCGTCGTCACCGCGTACGCCGCATCCGGTCCGATGCGGTCCGGCCCGAGCCACCGGTAGAGGTCGGCGGCGTGCGACGCGGTGCCGCGCATCAGTGCGACCGTGGACGCGACGCGAACGGCTCCGCGTACTCCGTCGGGTGACGGCGCCTCGGCGGACAGCACCGCGTCCACTGTGAGCGCCGCGGTGTCGAGATCGCCGCTCGCGAGCAGGGCGTCGGCGTAGGGCACGGAGATGTCGGTGCCCTGCGCGCCCGCCGCGGCGGCCGCGTCCCACAGTCGTCGTGCGGCGAGACGGTCTGCGGCGGAGGCCAATTCGACCAGGTGCTGTGCGAGATCCGGATCGCGCAGACCCGCATCCGCGAGCGAGACCGCGAGATCACCACCGAGACCGCCACTGTCGAGGTGCACCCGTGCCAGGCGACGCAGCACGCCGAGCATTCCGTGCTCGCCCATCACCACGCGCAGGGCACCGCGCGCGGAGTCCGGCAGCAGGCCCTCGTCGGACAGGACCCCGCAGCCCCGGGCGCGCTCCACGGCGGCGGCGGCGGCGGGCATCGGGACGTCGGCGACGTCGGCGACGAGGTACGGATCCGGGGCCACACCGACCGACGCGAGCGTCACCACCACGAGGGCGGTGTGATCGTGCGAGGACAGCAGAGCGTCGAGAGCCGACCGCTCGTCGGGCGAGGTCACCGCCCGAGAATTGGATTCGTGAGGCTGCCTACGGTGTTCCCCAAGCCGCTGGCAGCACCTCCCGCGACCTCGCCTACACCCCCGAGTACGGTTCCGACACCGTCGGTCAGGCCTCCGACGACTCCGGACCCCGGAAGCGGGTTGGAAGGGAACGACGGAGCCGGGAGGGCCGGAGCCTGAGGTACCTGCGCAGTGGGGAGGTCGGGAGCGGTGAACTGCGGCGCCGGTGCGTTCGGCACAGCAGCGTTCGGCGCGGTGGCGCCCGGTACCGCGGCCGATCCGGTCGAGCCGGGCGCGGTCGCGCCGGGAACCGCAGCCCCCGGTGCTGCTGCGGCGCCGCTGGTCGGCGCTCCGGCGGCTCCGGTGGTGCGCGGCTGCCCCGTCACGGGATCGACGCCGGCGGCGGCGGTGGTCGGGGTCGCGCTCACGGAACCGTCCGCGGCGGCCGGGGCCACCGCGCTGCTGGTGGAGGGGCCGGTGTTCTCCGACGATCCGCCGACGAGGCCGGTGCCGACGGAGAGGCCACCCGCGGCCAGCAGGATCACGGCAGCGGCGACGCCGCCGATGACGGCGGTGCGCTTACCGCGCGACGGGGCGTCCTTGGCGTGTGCCGAGCGCGACACCGGTGCGGGCGTGGAGGTGCGGGCCGAGGCGGGACGCTCGGTGACCGGAGGGAGCAGGTCGGTCTCGTCGTCGTCGACGGTGGAACCGGCGGCGACGGCAGCAAGTGCCGCTGCGCCCGGGCGGTTCAGTTCTGCGCCGGCCGAAGCGATGTCGGCGGCGAGCAGTGCGGCTCCGGTCGCGGCGGTGGCCGCGGGCTGTTCGCCGACGGTCACCGGCTTGCGCAGCGCGGAGGACACGGTCTCGGTGAGCATGGGGATCGACGCGCCGCCGCCGACCAGCAGCACGCGGTCCACCGCGTCGCCGTCGACACCCGCGGTGCGCAGCGCCTCGCCGAGTACCCGGGTGACGTCGTCGAACGTCTCGCGCAGTAGTTCCTCGATCTCCGACCGCACCAGTCGCACGTCGGTGTCGATGCCGGGCAGGTGCACCGGCACGACCGTCTCGGTGTCGGAGGACAGTGCTTCCTTGGCCGTCGCGCAGTGCGTGCGCAGGGTCGTGAGGGCCTCGACCGTCGCGGGATCGAAGGGATCGAGCGACGAGGAGTCGACGTTGTCGAGCACGTGCGCCAACACGACCTGGTCGATGTGGGCGCCGCTGACGTCCTCGCTGCGCGCACCGCGTCCGAGGATCGCCGAATCGGCACCTGTGCGCACGACCGACACGGTCAGGGCGCTCGCACCCAGGTCCGCGACCAGCACGACGCCGTCCGCCACCGCGTCCGGCGACTGCTGCATCCATGCCGTCGCGGCGAGAGCGTCGGGAACGAAGGTGACGTCGGTGAGGCCGTGGCGGGCAGCCGCGTTGCGAAGCCGATCCACCGTGTACTCGGGCCACGACGTCGGGTAGGTCACCACGATCGCGGCGTCGTCGTCGGCGCCGGCCGTGCGTGCCTCCCGGACGAGGCAGTCCAGCGTCGTCGCGTAGAGCTCGTCGCCGGTGTAGCTGCGTCCGTCCTCGGTGACCAGCGCGACCGGATCGCCGACGCGGCCGGCGAAGCCGGTCAGGGCCGTGGTGTCGACGGTGCCCGGCGCGGCCAGGGCGGGTTCACGGTCGGGCGTGACCGACAGTGCGGTGGACCGCACGATGGTGACGGCGTCACCGAGGTGTCCCGGACCGTCCACGGCGACCGCCGTCGAGGTGCTCGAGCCGACGTCCAGTCCCAGACCTGATGACCGTCCCTGATCCGTTGCCATGGCGCCGACTCCGTTTCCGTGCTCGTCGATATTCGTGCTCGTCAAGGCTGTGTCAGACCTGCTGTCGGGCACGTCGCCGTGACGCCGTAGCTGTCCACCGGCACTGTCGTCCCGATGGTCCGTTTCGTTACAGGTCACAAGAGTAGAGCGGTCCTATCCCCTATGCCCCCTAGTCACCCCGATCTGCCCCGGGGCGACCCCCGGGGTGCAGGAAGGGGGCTGCGCCCCGTTGGGACACCTCACTAGTCGACCTAGTTTTGATCTCAACGTGCCGAGACAGTCGGCCCGACCACCTCGACGCCTGCACACACACCGTCTGCCGACACCGGTTCACACACACCCAGGAGATCCCGATGGCCACGAACGCCGTACTCGACTTCATCCTCAGCCTTCTTCGCGACGACAAGGCCGCCGCCGCCTACTGCGCGAACCCCCAGGCCTCGCTGGACGCTGCCGGCCTGCCCGACGTGTGCCACGCCGACATCGTGGCCGTGGCGCCCATGGTCGCCGAGTCCGGACTGTTCGCCGGCGGATCGCGCCTCGCCTCGATCGTGAACGCGGGCAGCTCCTCCAACGTCGTGAACTCGACCAGCGTGAATGCGGGCAGCGTGAACAACAGCACCGTCTTCGGCGGCAACAACGTCGCCGTCGGCGGCCCCACGTTCGGCAGCAACGCGGTGAACTTCGGAAACAACAACAACAACGGAAATTTCAGCAACAACAACTTCGGGGGCTTCGACCTGGGCGGCTTCACCTTCAGCCCGACCCTCATCGGTGGCGGCCTGGCGATCGGCAGCATCGGCAACATCGGCAACCTGAACCTCGGTGACCTGGATCTGAGCGGCCTGAACCTGGCCTCGCTCGACCTCAGCGGCCTGAACCTGGCCTCGCTGGACCTCGGCGGGATCGGCGACATCGACCTGCTCGGCGGACTCGACCTCAGCCTCATCGACCTGGGCGACCTCGACATCGCGGGCCAGTTCACCACCGTCCTCGCCCTCGTCCTGGCCAACGGACTCTCCCTCGGTGGCGACCTCGCCGCCGAGTTCGGTGCCGCACTGGGCGCGGCGTTCGACGCCTTCCTCGCCCTCGGCGGCGTCCTCGACCTCGACACGCTGGTCGACCTCAGCGCCACCCTGGCCGGTGCGCTCACCGCAGCGCTCGGCCTCGGCGTGGGTGCCGGAGCCCAGCTCACGGCCGCCCTCGACGCCGTGCTCGGCACCGTCGCCGGTCTCGACCTCGACGCCGTAGTCGGTCTGTCCGGCGTTCTCTCCAACGCACTCTCGGTGGGCGGTGTGCTCGGCGCGAACGTCGGCGCCGCACTCGGTGGCGTGCTCGGCGCAGCGGTCACCGCCGGTGGCTCGCTCGGCGCCGATCTGGCCGCCGCCCTCACCGCCGGACTCGATGTCGCCGGATCGCTCGGTGTCGTCGTCGGTGGCGCGCTCGGTGTGACCACCGACATCACCGCTGCTCTCTCGGGTGCACTCGCCGCTGCCGTCGACGTCGCCGGTGATCTCGGCGCGACGCTGACCACCATCCTCGACGCGAACGTCGTCGCCGCGCTCGCAGGCACGCTGACCACCGAGCTCTCCGCGGCTCTCGGCGCAGCCCTCGCTGCCGGCGGAGACGTCGCCGGTGAGTTCGGCGCCTCCCTCGGCGCGCTCCTCGGAGCCGTCACCGGCCTGTCCGGCGCACTCGACCTCGACGCTCTTCTCGGCGTCGGCGGCACCCTCGGCGCGACCCTCGCCGGTGTGCTCGGCCTCGGCGGCGGTATCGGTGCGCAGCTCGGAGGCGCGCTCGACGGTGTCCTGGAGTTGGCCGGTGGCCTGGACCTCGCGGCCGCCCTGGCCGGCGGAGCCGACATCGCGGCCACGCTCGGCGCCACTCTCTCCACTGCCCTCAGCGGCGTGCTGGTCGCCGGCGGTACCGTCGCCGGCACGCTCGGCGCGGCCTTCGGTGCCGCCCTCGGCGGCGTCCTGGGGGCCGACCTCGGTGCTCAGCTGGTCGGACTGCTGGCCGGTGAGCTGGACCTCGGTGCGGCACTGGCCACCATCCTCGACGGCGCTCTCGGCCTCGGCGGCCTCCTGGACATCGGCGCTCTCGCCGACCTCGGTGCCCTGCTCGACGTCGACGGCGCACTCGGCCTCGGTGCCGGTGTCCTGGCCACGCTCGGCGGTTCCCTCGAGGCTCTCCTCGGCGCGGGCGGCCTGCTCGGTGGCGATCTGACCGCACTGCTCGGTGCCGATCTCGGTGCTCAGCTCGCTGCCGCGCTGGCCGGCGCTCTCGCCGTCGGCGGCGACCTGGGCGGCGACCTCGGACTCGCCCTCGGCGGCGTGCTCGCCGGACTCGTGGACGTCGCGGGCGGTCTCGACGTCGACGCGGTGGCCGGACTCGGTGCCACCCTCGCCGCAGCCCTCACCGGCGCACTCGGTGTCGGCGCAGGACTCACCGGTGGACTCGCAGCGGGCCTCACTGCTCAGCTCGGTGCCGCTCTCGACGGTGTCCTCGGCCTGGCCGGCGATCTCGACCTGCTCGGCGGACTCGGCGTGCTGGGCGACCTGAACGTGCTGAACGACCTCAGCGTCCTCGGCGACCTGGACCTCGCGGCCACCCTCGGTACCGCACTCTCCGGCGCTCTCGCCGCCGGCGGCGCGGTGGCAGCCAACCTCGGTGCCACGCTCGGCGCGGCCCTCGGCGGTGTCCTGTCCGGCGACCTCGGCGCCGAGCTCGTCGGCCTGCTCGCCGGTGGTCTGGACCTCGGTGCCGGCCTCACCACCCTGCTGGGCGGTGTCCTCGATCCGTCCGGTGCCCTCGGCCTCGGCGGCGACCTCGTCGCCACGCTCGGCACCTCGCTCGCAGCCGTGCTCGGTGCGGGCGGTCTGCTCGACGCCGATCTCGCGGGCCTGCTGACCGGCGGCCTCGCCGCGCAGCTCTCCGCCGCACTCGCGACGGCTCTCGCGGCCGGCGGCGACGTGGCGGCGAACGTGGGCCTGGCCCTGGGCGACGTGCTCGGCACGGTCACCGCGGGTCTGGACCTGGACGGCGTCCTCGGCGCCGACCTCGCAGCGGCGCTCACCGCGGCCCTCGGCCTCGACGGCGACCTGACCGGTGGACTCACCGCGCAGCTCGCCGGCGCGCTCGACGCCGCACTCGGTGTGGTCGGAGGCGCCGACATCACGGCCGCGCTCACGGGCGCACTCGCCGCCGGTGGCGACGTCGCCGCAGGACTGGGCGCGACACTCGGCACCACCCTCGCTGCCGTGCTCGGCGCCGACCTCGGCGCCCAGCTCACCGGACTGCTGGCAGGCGGCGCCGATCTCGGTACCGCACTGACCGCCGTCCTGGGCGGCGCTCTCGACCTCGACGGGGTCTTCGGCATCGGTGCAGACGCGGCCGCCGGCCTGGTCGGCACGCTCGGCACCACGCTCGCCGCCGCACTGAACGTCGGCGGACTGACCGACGTCGACCTCACCGCACTGCTCGGCGGCGACCTCACCGCCGTCCTGGGCGCCGCACTCTCCGGCGCCCTGGGCGCCGGCGGCGCACTGGGTGGCGACCTCGGCCTGGCACTGGGCGGGCTCGTCGGTGCGGCCACCGACCTCACGGCCGGCGCCGATCTCGGACTGGTCCTCGCCGGTGCACTCGGTGTCACCGGCGATGCCGCCGCCACGCTCTCGGGCGCACTCGAGGCGATGCTGGGAGCTGCGGGCGGTCTCGACCTCACCGCGATCCTCGGTGCCGACGCGGACGTCGCCGCCACCGTCGGAGCCGCGCTGAGCGCAGCACTGTCGGCCGGTGGCCCGCTGGCCGCGAACGTGGGCGCCGCCCTCGGCGGCGTGCTCGGGACCGCCCTGTCGGGCGACCTCGGCGCACAGCTCGCAGGTCTGCTGGGCGGCGGCGTCGATCTGGACGCCGCACTCGGCACGGTCCTCGGCGGCGCACTCGGACTCGGCGGGCTGGTCGATCTCGACGGGCTCGCGAATCTGGACGGGCTCGGAGCCGTCGGCGGTCTGCTCGACGCCGACCTGCTGGGCGGCCTGACCGGCGCACTGGACACCGACATCGTCGGTGCGCTCGCCGGCTCGCTCGGCGCTGCCCTCGGCGCCGGCGGGCTGCTCACCGGTGACCTGCAGGCACTGCTCGGCGGCGATGTGGCGGCGCAGCTGTCCACCGCCCTCGGCGTGGCTCTCGGCCTCGGCGGCGACGCTGCCGGTGAACTCGGACTCGCCCTCGGCGGCGTCCTCGCCGGCGTCACCGACCTGACCGCGGGTGCCGATCTGGGTGCCGCCGTCACCGCCGCTCTCGGCATCACCGGTGAGGGTGCGGCCACCCTGGCCGGCGCCCTGAACACGGCGCTCGGACTCGGCGGGGCGCTCGATCTCGACGGCCTGGTCGGCGGAGATCTTGCCGCCACGGTCGGCGCTGCACTCGGCGGTGCTCTGGCCGCCGGCGGCGATGTCGCCGCCACGGTCGGCGCCACTCTCGGTGCCGCTCTCGGGGGCTCCCTGACCGCCGATCTGCAGGCCCAGCTCGGTGCACTGCTGGCCGGTGGGCTGGACCTCGACGCCGCGCTCGGCGCGGTGCTCGGTGCGGCTCCGGATCTCGATCTGGACGCAGACCTCGCCGGCCTGCTCGGCGGCGCTGTCTCGACCGGCCTCGGCCTGGTCGCGGGAGTCGGCCTGCCCGACACGGAGCTGCCGGACCTCACGGGCAGCCTGGCCGCGGCACTGGGACTGGGCGGCGCAGCCGCAGCAGGACTGGGAACCGCACTGGGCACGGTGCTCGGCGGCACGGTGCTCGCCGATCTGGATGCGAACGGACTGCTCGAGGGTGACCTCGGCGGCATCGTCTCCGCCGCACTCGGCGACGCACTGAACGTCGGCGGTGTCCTCGACCTGGAGACCGACCCGGTCGGCCAGTTCGGCACTGCGCTCAACGGGGCGCTCGGCCTCGTCGGCGGCGTGGACACCGGCGCCCTGGGCGACCTGCCCGCGACGCTGACCGCAGCTTTCGGCGTCGGCGGCACGGCGGGTGCGGAGCTCGGCGGAGCCTTCGGCGCTCTGCTCGACATCGCCGGCGGCGGCGATCCGGTGGCGTCCCTGGGAACGGCACTCGGAGCCACGGGTGACCTCACCACGATGCTCGACGCCGCACTCGACACGGCGGTCTCCGCCGGCGGCGCGCTCGACGCCGAGGGTCTGCCGATCAGCGGACTGCTCGACGCGAACACCGGCCTCGACGGCAGCCTCAGCGCACTGACCACCCTCACCGGTGGCCTCGGCGCCGTGGGTGCGGTCGCCGGCGGACTGGACGGCACCCTCACCGGTGTCGGCGGCGCGGTCACCGATCCCGACGCGGTCACCGGTGCGGTGGCGAGCCTGGGCGGCGGCCTCGCCAGCGGCCTCGGGCTGGGCCTGAACAGCGTCACGCAGGGCGGGCTCGAGCTCGGCTCGGAGCTGCAGGGCGGCCTGACCGGCGCTGCGACCGGCGCGGGCGGCGTCTTCGGCGGCTTCGAGATCTCGCCCGACGGCGAGGTCACCGGCGGACTGGACAACACGTCCGAGTTCACCGGGGCACTCGACGGCGGCATCGACGCCACCGCCGACGCGGTGGGCCAGTTCCAGAACTCCACCGACGCCGTGCTCGGCGGCGTCACCGGAGCGACCGACGGACTGGGCCTGAGCGCGGTCACCGACGTCACCGGCGACGCGCTCGGCGCAGTGACCACGGACGGCGGACTCGGCGGCGACATCGCCGGCGAGGCCACCTCCTGGCAGGACGTCGACGCCGAGGGTGCCTTCGACGGCCCCGCGGCGGCGGTCGGCGGAGTCGGCGACGGCCTCACCGACACCGTCTCCGGGCTCGGCGGCGGACTCACCGGTGGCCTGACCGACGGCCTGTCGAACACCCTCGGCGGTGGACTGAGCTCCGCGGACGACGGCCTCGACACCGGCGCTGTGGCCGATGACAACGCGGCCGACGCGGGAGACGCCAACTGATCACCCGCGCTCTGTAACACCGACGACCCCGTACGCGCTTATGCGTACGGGGTCGTCGGCGCTTACCGTGAGGGTCACACCGCCGCAGATGGTGAATGCTCACAGACGCGCTCGACCCGTTGCCACCGCAGACAGATCGGGACCACATGCAGAACGACGCACCACCCGCCGTGCAGACCGGCGCCGGGAAGACCCCCGCGCCGACGCAGGCGACGCAGCTGGCCGAGCTCCTGTCCCGGATGGGCGAGGTGGCGTCCGGTGCCGGTCGCCGCGACCTTCTCGACCGGTTGACGGCGGCGCGTGAGCGGGTGCTCGATCCGCGCCTGCGCATCGTCGTGGTCGGACCGCTCAAGCAGGGCAAGAGCCAGTTCGTGAACTCGCTGCTGGGCCTCGACGTGTGTTCGGTGGGCGACGACGAGACCACCGCGGTGCCCACGATGGTCGCGTACGCGGAGACCGAGCGGGCGGAGCTGGTGGTCGGCGAGATCGGTGCCGACCCGGTGCGCATCGACATCCCCATGGCGGACATCCATGCCGTCACACCGACCGACCCGCGCGCGGAGGGTCGCGAGATCCTGCGCCTCGAGATCTCCGTGCCCAGCCCGCTGCTGAAGGACGGGCTCGTCGTCATCGACACCCCCGGCGTCGGCGGCCACGGCAACCCGCACGCCAACAGCACCCTGGGTCTGGTCACGTCGGCGGATGCCGTTCTGGTGCTGTCCGATTCGAGTCAGGAGTTCACCGAGCCCGAGGTGGCCTTCCTGCGCCAGGTGGTGACTCTGTGCCCGGCGGTCGCGTGCCTGGTGACCAAGACCGACCTGTACCCGCACTGGCGGCGCATCGTCGAGGCCGATCGCGGGCACCTCGCGCGGCAGGGCATCGACGTTCCGCTGATGCCGATCTCGTCGATGCTCCGCTCGCACGCGCTGCGGCTGAAGGACGATTCGCTCGACAAGGAGGCCGGCTTCCCGGCTCTCTACGACTTCCTCCGCGGTGTGGTGCAGCGTGCCGACGCCACCACCCGCAAGGCCGTCGCTCTCGACGTCCGCTCGGTGTCCGAGCACCTCGCCCTCGCCCTGGGCAGTGAACTCGCGGCGCTTCGCGATCCGGAGACCGCCGCCGCGGCGGTGGCCGGTCTGCAACAGGCGCGGGCCAACGCCGAGGACATGCAGAAGCGCAGCAGTCGGTGGCAGCAGACACTCAACGACGGCATCACCGATCTGGCCGCCGACATCGACCACGACCTGCGAGACCGGCTGCGCGTCATCACCCGTGAGGCGGAGGAGGCGGTCGACGGGGGAGACCCGGGCAAGGACTGGCCGCGCATCGGTGAGTGGCTCGAGGACCAGATCGCCTCCGCCGTGGGGGACAACTTCGTCTGGGCGCACGAGCGGTCCCTGTGGCTCGCCGAGACGGTCGCTCGGCACTTCGCCGAGACGGCCGATGCGCACATCCCGGCGATGAACATCGCGAACGTCGACGGCGTCATGGACCCGGTGACCTCACTGGGGGACCTCGAGTCCGGCCGGATGGGCATCACCTCGAAGGTGCTCGTGGGCATGCGCGGCTCCTACGGTGGCGTGCTCATGTTCGGACTCATCACGACGATGATGGGACTGGCCCTGCTCAATCCGATCTCGCTCGGCGCCGGAGTCCTGTTGGGCAGCAAGGCCTACAAGGACGACAAGGAGGCGCGGGTGCTCAAGCGGCGGGCCGACGCGAAGGTCGCCATCCGCAAGTTCACCGACGACGTCAGCTTCCAGGTGGGCAAGGAGTCCAAGGACCGCCTGCGGCTCGTCCAGCGCCAGCTCCGTGACCACTTCACCGACATGGCCGATCAGACGGTGCGCTCGGTGAGCGACTCGCTGCGGGCCGCGCAGGAGGCGGCGACCGGCGCCTCGTCCGAGCGTGCCGCGCGCACAGCCGAACTGGAGCAGACCCTCAAGAAGATCTCCGCACTGCGCAGCATCGCGCAGAAGCTCGACCCCGAGGCCGTCGAGGCCGCCGAGGCAGACAAGGTCGTCGAGGCGGCTCGTGCGGACCGCACGCAGATCGGTACCGGCTCGTGAGTGTCACGCTCGACCGTGCGCGGGAACTCGTCGCGGCGGCGCAGGCGGAGTACGTGCGGGAGCCGGACGTCCGGGATGCGTTGCGCGTCTGCGCGGACCGGCTCGACGAGCCGCTGCGCGTCGCGCTCGCCGGATCGCTCAAGGCCGGCAAATCGACGCTCCTCAACGCGCTCGTCGGACAGGACATCGCCCCCACCGACGCGACCGAGTGCACCCGCGTGGTCACGTGGTACCGCCGCGGGACGTCGCCCTCGGTGACGGCCCGGTACGACGGGGACCGCTCGATGAGCGTCCCGGTGTTGCGTCGGGGTGGTCGACTGTCGTTCGACTTCGGCGATCTCACCGCGGACCGCGTGGACCGCCTCGACGTCGAGTGGCCGGCGCGAACCCTGGCCCGCAACACCATCATCGACACCCCCGGCACGTCGTCGCTGTCCCTGGACGTGTCCGAGCGGACGTTGTCGATGTTGACGCCCGAGGACTCCGCGTCCGGCGCCGACGCCGTGGTCTATCTCCTGCGCACCCTGAGCGCGTCCGACACGTCGTTCCTCACCCGCATCAACGACGCGGTCGGTGGCGACTCGGGCCCCCTCGGCGTGGTCGGCGTCGTCTCGCGTGCCGACGAGGTGGGCGCCGGTCGCATGGACGCGATGATGTCGGCCAAGGAAGTGGCGTCCCGCTTCGCGGTGGAGCTCGAGAAGACCGGTCTGTGCCAGGCCGTCGTGCCCGTCGCCGGCCTGCTCGCCCTCGGGGCACGGACGTTGCGGCAGAGCGAGTTCGGCGCGCTCGTCGCGTTGGCCGACGCTCCGCCCGACGACCTCCAACTGGCGATGCTGTCGGCCGACCGCTTCTCCCGCCCGGACATGCCACTCCCCGTCGATGCGGAGACGCGCGCCGGACTCGTCGACCGTTTCGGGCTCTTCGGCATCCGGATGGCCGTCACGCTCATCCGCATGGGCACGCGCGATTCGCCCTCGCTCGCACGGGAACTCGTCGAGCGCAGTGGACTCGAGGAGCTACGGCACATCATCGACGTTCAGTTCGGCGAGCGAGCCGACCAGCTCAAGGCGCACTCGGCCCTCGTCGCTCTCGATCGCGTGCTGCGCGCCTCACCGGCCGCGGGATCGCGCGCCATCATCGACGAGGTGGGATCCACCCTCGCCGACGTCCACGGGTTCAAGGAACTGCGTCTGCTCGGTCAGCTACGGGCACGCGAGGTGCGGCTGCCCGAGCCGGAGAAGGCGGAGCTCGCTCGACTGGTGGGTGCGCAGGGCACCGAGACGACGACGCGGTTGGGGCTCGATCCGGACGACTCGGTGGAACTGCAGCGCAAGACGGCCTTCGACGCGGTCCGCAGTTGGCGCTCCCGCGCGTCCCATCCGCTGCTCGACCGGTTCACGGCGCGGGCGTGCGACATCGCCGCGCGCAGCGCCGAGGGCATCCTCGCGGAGCTCGACCGCCGCTGAGATCAGCGCCGGACGGGAGCGGCTGCGAGCCATCGCCCGACGGCGGGGACGAACAGCGGAGCGGTGCCCAGCAGAGCGAGGGCCGCGACGACGAACGGCGCATACGTCGTGGGCTGCTCCAGCGCATCGGAGGTCGCGATCCAGAACGCGATCGATCCCGCGGCCGCGACGATGCCGACCACGGTCAGCGTGGATCGTCCGGTGGGGCGTCGGCCGCGGATCTGCAGGATGCCGGCCAGTCCCACCAGGAGAACGACGGCGCCGACGGCAGCACCGGCGACGAGCGTGATGAGGACCGTCGAGTCGATGTCCTCCGCCGAGGTGCCGGGGGCGTCGGCCGAGAGGACGTCGGCGAGGCGCGACCGTAGTCCCTGGTGGTCGAGTCCCAGCAGCGCGCCGGTGGCCGCCAGGACGACGAGGCACAGACTCCACAGGATCACGGCGGCATCGACGGCGCGTGGGCGCTCGTCGGGAACCGGCTCCCGCATGGGCGTCACGTGCACCGACGGGCGGGGCGGCTTCGGGGGTTGCGAGCCTTCGACACTGTCCGACGCGTTCATGGCTTCAGGCTAGAGGGTCTGTTTCCGCCCGACCCTGTTGTGGTCCGGCCCCGTCCGTTCGGGCTCGCAAAGTGATCGAGCACGAAGTCCGCGGTCGGGGTCACACTGGCTTCTCGGAAGTGGGCCCCGTCACTTACGGTCAGGACGGTAGTGGGCCCGCCTGGGCCCCGTTGTCGATGGGATGAATGTGCGGAAACTGCGGTCTGCCGGCGTCGGTCTGGTGATGTGTCTCGGTCTGTTCGGCGCGGTGGTGCCCACGGCGACCGCCGAACCCCCCGGCCCGGCGTCGAGCTTCTACACGCCCCCCTCACCGCTTCCCGCCGGGAACGACGGTGACCTCATCCGTACCGGGCCGTCGAATCTCGCACTGTCGCTTCCCTTGCCGCAGGGACCGATCCCCGGCACCGCGACGCGCCTGATGTACCGGTCGCAGGACGCCAACGACGCGCCGGTGGCCGTCACCGGGACGTACATCGACCCGTCGGCCGAGTGGACCGGCCCCGGTCCGCGCCCGCTCGTGGTGATCGCCCCCGGCACCCACGGCCAGGGCGACCAGTGCGCGCCGTCGCACCAGCTCAACAACGTCCTCACCTACACACCCGTGCTCGGACTCATGGTCGAGTACGAGCTGCTCTCCACCTACGCGTTGCTGGCCCGCGGCTACGGCGTCGTCATCACCGACTACGACGGTCTGGGCACGCCGGGTGCGCACACCTACGTCAACCGCGCCGCCGAAGCGCACGCGGTGCTCGACGCGGCCCGCGCCGCGCAGCAGCTCGGCAACACCAAGATCGGACCCGAATCCCCGGTCGGCCTCTGGGGTTACTCGCAGGGCGGCGGCGCCGTGGCAGCAGCCGTGGAGCTCGCTCCCGAGTACGCACCGGAGCTGGACATCAAGGGCACCTACGCCGGTGCCCCCGTCGCCGATCTGGCAGCGACGCTGGCCCAGGTCGACGGCACCATCCTCACCGGTGTCATCGGCTACACCCTGAACGGTCTGCGCCGGTCCAACCCCGAGTTGGGCCCGATCATCGACGCGTCGACCAACCCGGCCGGCAAGGCTGCGCTGGCGGCACTCGAGAATCAGTGCGTCGTGGAAAGTGCACTCACCGTGGGCTTCCACCGCACCAACGAGTGGATCACCACCGGCGAGTCGCTGTCGGACTACCTGAAGCGGATTCCCGAGGCGCAGACGGTTCTCGCCGAGAACAAGATCGGTAACCGCACACCCACCACGCCGGTCTACATCGACACCGGCACGGGCGACGACATCGTGCCGCACGGCCAGGCCGTCGATCTCGCCGCAACCTGGTGCGGGAAGGGCTCGAACGTCCAGCTGAACACGCAGCAGTTGCCGTTCTTCCTCCCCGGGCTCGCGCTCGGCCACGTCCTGCCCGACTTCATCGGACTCGGCGCCGGCACCAACTGGCTCGACGCCCGGTTCCGCGACGTCCCCACAGCGGGCAACTGCGCCTGACCCGTCACCGCCGAAGCGCCTCGATCACAGTCGATCGAGGCGCTTCGTCGCGTTCCGGACCCTCGAGGTCGACGCGTCCTTCTCCGACGCCGCCTCGGAACGCGCGTCCTGCGCCGCCTCCAGGTCCTCGCGTGCCTTTTCGAGTTGCTCGGTGAGGGCGTCGACCGAGTCCTGCAGCTCGTCGATGCGATGGTCGGCCTTCTCCAGCGCCTCGGTCGCACCCTGCAGCGCAGCCTCGGCGTCGTCCAGTTCGGCCTGTGCGCGGGCTCGCTGCTCTTCCATCTCCCGTTCGGCCGTGTTGTCGGGTGCGGGTTCCGGTTCTTTCGCGGGTTCGGGATCGACGGACACCAGCCCCATCGGGCCGAACCCGCTGTACTCGGCGGCCCCCAGCATCCGGCCGCGCCGCACCTCGTCGGCGATGTCCGCATCGGACAGCGCCGCATTCAGGCTCTGGGTCACCTCGCGCCCGACGTCCTCGCCGATCGGGTGACCGCGGTCTTCTGCGATCTTCGCGGCGCGGTTCGCCAGTGCACGCACGGCGCGCTGCCGCTGCTTCGTCAGCGTGCGGAGGGTGGCGCCCGACGGTCGACCGGCCGGCCTCCGGCCTTCCCGCAGATGTTGCTGCGCCTCACGAAGTGCTTCGCCGAGGTCGAGCAGGTCTGTGACGTCGTCCTCCGCGTCGCGCACCGTCACGTTCAGCACCCACCCGACGATCGTCGGTTTGCGCAGCGCACCGATCTGCTTGGCCAGGTCCTTGTCGCCGTCGGAACGCGCCTGCTTCTGCCGGCCGGTGCGCGCGGCGACGAAGTCGGACGGGTCCAGCCCGTACAGCTCGTCGGCCACCTCGTCGAACGTCATGCTGGTCGATTATGCCGCCACGCTGTGGCCATAGAAGGTATGAATGGCAAGTCCCGGAACTATCGATAGCGCGAGGGGATGATGCTGCGGGCCCGGTGCGCTGAACCTTCCGTGGCCGCGAGAGACGGGGCCGCGGAAGGGACACACCGTCATGAGCACCCTGCAGAACACCCGCATCCTTCTCGTCGGCGGCTCGTCGGGCATCGCGCGGCGCATTGCCAAGGACGCGCTCGCCGCCGGCGCGGAAGTCGTCCTCGGCAGTCGACGCCCGGAGGCCCTGGCCGACACGGTCGCCGAGCTCGGCTCGGGCGCATCGGCGGTGCACCTCGACCTCGACGACGAATCGTCCATCGCCGCCACCGTCACCACGCTCGGACCTCTCGATCACGTCGTGTCGCTCGCGGCGAACCACGCCAACGGCCCGGTCGCAGACCTCGACCGCGCCGCCGTCGAGCGCGCGTTCGCAGCCAAGGTCGTCGGACCTATCCTGCTGGCCAAGCACGTCGCGCCCACGCTGCGGGACGGCGGCTCGTTCGTGTTCTTCTCCGGTGTCGCCGCATGGAAGCCGGCGCCGGGCCTCGCCGTCATGGCCACGACCAACGGTGCTGTCGCATTCCTCGCGGAAGCGTTGGCCGTCGAACTGGCACCGTTGCGGGTCAACGCCGTCTCGCCCGGCATCGTCGACTCGGGTTCGTGGGACGGCATGGGAGACGGGAAGCAGAAGATGTTCGACGCGACGGCTGCCTCCAATCCCGCACGGCGCGTGGGCCGCCCGGAGGACGTGTCGGCAGCGGTGCTGCTCGCCCTGACCAACACCTTCGTCACCGGATCCACCCTCCACGTCGACGGGGGTGGACGGCTGAGCTGAGCGCCTCAGGCGATCCGCACGCCCCTCGGCAAGGTGCGGGCCGGAACGCGGAGTCGCCGCGCGGCGACCGTGAGTCCGAGAGCTCCCAGGATGACATTGACGGCCAGCCCGAGGTACCAACTGTCGCCGACCTTTCCGGATTCGAACGCGACCTGCTCGTCGTAGAAGCTGCGGTTCGAGGCGCTCACGCGGTAGGTCGACACGGTGTCCGCGCAGGTCGGCTCCGTCAGGTACGGGCCCGTGCGCGCCGTCGAGAGCGTCTCGGCTATCGGGCGCGCCACGCTGGGATCGGGTGGCCGCTCGTCCGACGTCCACACACGTACGCTCGGATTGTCATGTACGGCCACCACATCCGGGAGAATGAGAAACGGGTTGGGCGCCAACAGCCACCAGATGCGCTCGGTGTGCTCGTAGGAGCGCACCGTGGCCACGTCGCGACAGTCCGGAACGGTGTCGAACGAATCGTCCACGTACGTGTACTCGGCGCCCACCACCTCGTGGTCCTCCGCCGTGGTCGAGTAGAGCAGGCCGAACAGTGCCGGGAGGCCCAACACCAGGAAGAACACGGTGGCCTGCGTCAGGACGGCCGATCCCGCCGGGCGTGCGGTGAGCGCCGAGTACCCGAGCCCGATCCCGCAGTAGCACAGGAAGATCAGGCACAGAACGATCACGCCCAGCACAGAAGCGCCGACGCCGTACGGAGCGGCGACGATGCCCCACACCAGGTACGGCGACGCCACGGCGACGAGGGCAAGGCAGGACACCCACGACCCGAGAAGTTTGCCTACGGCCAACTGCCGGTGGCTGATCGGCGTCGCCTGCACCACGGCGAGCGTCGCGTCCTTGCGGTCACCGTTGATCGAGGTCGCCGTGAGGGTGGGGGCGAGGATCACGCCGAGGAACAGCTCGACTCCCAGCACGACCGCGTACAGGTTGCGCGCCCAGCCGTCGTAGTTCGCATCGGCTTCGTCGACGGACAGTGCCAGATACATCGATCCGAACACGGCCAGCGAGATCACCGTGAAGGTCACCGCCAGGGTGACGCGCCACCGCGTGGTGCGCAGTCGCTGCCGGAGTTCGAGGCCGATCAGTACGCCGACCACCGACCACCAGCTGCTCATCCGTGCCGCCATGTCAGGTCCTGTCCGCGTCGAGGGCGAGGTACGCGTCCTCGAGTTCCGAGTCGACGCGGGCGAACTCGGCGACGAGCACTCCCGAGTCGACGACCGTGCGCAGGTGTCGCGCCGCGGCCTCCTCGTCGGGGAAGTGCAGGATGTCGGCCGACGATGCAGGTCGGCCCACCGCGCGTAGTCGCCACGATCGTTCGGTGGCGGGTGCCGACTCCCGCGTGCGCCCGTCCGTCATCATGAGCACGTCGTCCACCATCTCCGACAGTTCGGTGAGGATGTGGCTCGACACCAGCACGGCGCATCCTCCGTCGGCGAGGCGTCGGATCTCGTCACGCAGTTCGACTCGCGAGCGCGGATCCATGCCCGATGCCGGCTCGTCGAGTAGAAGTAATCGCGGTCGGTGCACCAGTGCGCGGGCGAACCCGAGCCGCTGCTTCTGGCCGCGGGACAACTCGTGCGCGGGTCGGTCGGCGCGATCGTCGAGGTGGACCTGCTGCAGCAGTTCGGCGGCGCGGGCACGGGCGTCCTTCGACGACAGCCCGTGCAGCCGTCCGAACGTCGACAGGATCTCGGTCGCGGTCAGGCTGTCCCAGGTGCCGAACACATCCGGCATCCACCCCACGGCCCGCCGGAGTGCGACCGTCTCGACGGGAGACCCGTCCAGCTCGAGGGTCCCGGAGTCGGGAGCCAGCAGCCCTGCGAGCATCAGCAGCAGCGTCGTCTTTCCGGCGCCGTTGGGTCCGACCAGCCCGGTCACCCTGCCGGGGGTCAGAGTGACGTCGGCGTGGGCGACTGCTGTGTGGCGTCCGAACGTGCGGGTGAGACCTCGGGCCGTCAGGGTCGTGCCGGGAACCGGTGACATGCCGTGGACCCTAACCGTCGGACGTGCGTGTTCAGCCACACTCTCGCGTCGAATTCCGCGGATCTGCAGAAAGCCTCGCGATCGGGTGGGTTCACACGCGCCGACCATGCGTGAGTGCCCTCAACTCGCTGCCGGAGGCGGGATCCCGTCGATCCGGTCGACCTGTGGATGCTGAGGCACGGCCGAGTGCAGGTTTTGCCACATTTTCGCGTCGAATGCTGCCGATCCGCAGAAAGCCTCGCGATCGGGTGGGTCCAGACGCGCGGACCACAGCCGGCCGACCACTCCGGGAACAAACTCGCACACCCCTCCGTTGAGCCGTACGACTGCCATTGAGCGTGGGTCACTCAAGTACGACTTGACGGAGCGAGAATCCGACAGGCAGACTTGAGCGCAGTTCGCTCAGGCAGACGCTCGAACGATCACAGCAGCATCTATCAGGAGGTCTTCACATGGCTCGTGCGGTCGGAATCGACCTCGGGACCACCAACTCGGTCGTGTCCGTCCTGGAGGGCGGCGAACCGGTCGTGGTGGCCAACTCCGAGGGTGCACGCACCACCCCGTCCATCGTCGCGTTCGCCAAGAACGGAGAGGTTCTCGTCGGCCAGTCCGCGAAGAACCAGGCCGTCACGAACGTCGACCGGACCATTCGCTCCGTCAAGCGCCACATCGGCACTGACTGGACCGTCGGCATCGACGACAAGAAGTACACGTCGCAGGAGATCAGCGCGCGCACGCTCATGAAGCTCAAGCGTGACGCCGAGGCGTACCTGGGCGAAGAGATCACCGACGCGGTCATCACGGTGCCCGCGTACTTCGAGGACGCACAGCGTCAGGCCACGAAGGAAGCCGGCCAGATCGCCGGCCTCAACGTCCTGCGCATCGTCAACGAGCCCACCGCCGCCGCTCTGGCGTACGGCCTGGACAAGGGCGAGAAGGAACAGACCATTCTCGTGTTCGACCTCGGTGGCGGCACGTTCGACGTGTCCCTGCTCGAGATCGGCGACGGTGTCGTCGAGGTCCGCGCCACGTCCGGCGACAACCACCTCGGTGGCGACGACTGGGACGAGCGCATCGTCACCTGGCTCGTCGACAAGTTCAAGGCTCAGAACGGCATCGATCTGACCAAGGACAAGATGGCTCTCCAGCGCCTGCGTGAGGCTGCGGAGAAGGCCAAGATCGAGCTGTCCTCGAGCCAGAGCACGTCCATCAACCTGCCGTACATCACGGTGGACTCGGACAAGAACCCGCTCTTCCTCGACGAGCAGCTCAGCCGCTCCGAGTTCCAGAAGATCACCGCCGACCTGCTCGACCGCACCCGCGCGCCGTTCCAGGCCGTGGTCAAGGACTCGGGCATCGCGGTCAAGGACATCGACCACGTCGTGCTCGTCGGTGGCTCCACCCGTATGCCGGCAGTCTCCGAGCTGGTCAAGGAGCTCTCCGGTGGACGCGAGCCCAACAAGGGCGTCAACCCGGACGAGGTCGTGGCCGTCGGCGCCGCACTGCAGGCCGGTGTGCTCAAGGGTGAGGTCAAGGACGTTCTGCTCCTCGACGTCACGCCGCTGTCCCTCGGTATCGAGACCAAGGGTGGCGTGATGACCAAGCTCATCGAGCGCAACACCACCATCCCCACCAAGCGGTCCGAGACCTTCACCACGGCGGACGACAATCAGCCGTCGGTGCAGATCCAGGTTTTCCAGGGTGAGCGCGAGATCGCGTCGCACAACAAGCTTCTCGGCTCGTTCGAGCTGACGGAGCTGCCGCCCGCCCCGCGCGGTGTGCCCCAGATCGAGGTCACGTTCGACATCGACGCCAACGGCATCGTGCACGTGACGGCGAAGGACAAGGGCACCGGCAAGGAGAACACGATCAAGATCCAGGAGGGCTCCGGCCTCTCCAAGGAGGAGATCGAGCGCATGGTCAAGGACGCCGAGGCTCACGCCGAGGAGGACAAGACCCGTCGCGAGGAGGCCGAGACCCGCAACCAGGCCGAGTCGCTCGTCTACCAGACGGAGAAGTTCGTCAAGGACAACGAGGACAAGGTTCCTGCGGAGACCAAGGAGAAGGTCGAGTCGGCCATCGCCGAGGCTCGCACTGCTCTGAACGGCACCGACATCGCTGCCATCAAGGCAGCGGTGGAGAAGCTGAGCACGGAGTCGCAGGCTCTGGGTCAGGCACTGTACGAGTCGGCAGCAGCCGACGGAGCAGGTGCCGACGGCGCCGCCCCGACCGACGGTAGCGACGATGTCGTCGACGCCGAGGTCGTGGACGAGCCGGTCGACACGGACAAGAAGTGAGTGCTGAGGACACCGGGAAGGTAGACGCACCCGACGTCGACCCCGCCGTGGAGGAGTCCCTCGCGGGCTCCGCCACGGCGCCCCAGCCCGGTGACGTGGAGGACGAAGCAGAGGTTCTCGAGGCAGAGATGTCCGAGGGTTCCGTGGAATCCGAGACTGCACCCGAGAGGGACGAGCTGTCCGAGCGGACGGCCGACCTGCAGCGCCTCAGCGCCGAGTTCGCCAACTACCGGCGACGCGTCGCTCGGGACAAGCAGGTGGACATCGACAACGCCAAGGCGTCGGTGTTGGCCGAGTTGCTGGGTGTGCTCGACGATCTCGATCGGGCGCGCAAGCACGGTGACCTCGAGACGGGGCCGCTGAAGTCGGTGGCGGACAAGCTCGAATCCGTCATCACCGCACAGGGTCTCGTCGCCTTCGGTGACGAGGGCGACGCGTTCGACCCTGCGCTGCACGAGGCCGTGCAGCACGAGGGCGACGGCACCGATCCTGTCGTCGGCAGCGTGTTCCGCAAGGGGTACAAGGTGCGTGATCGAGTTCTGCGCACCGCCATGGTCGCCGTCGTCGACGGTTCGGGCGCCGACGTGGCATCCGACCAGGCATAGTTCGACCACAACGAAGATGTGATGTGAGAGGAGGAGGCGACCGGTGAGCCAACGGGAGTGGATAGAGAAGGACTTCTACAAGGAGCTGGGCGTCTCCTCCTCCGCGTCGCAGGACGAGATCAAGAAGGCGTACCGCAAGCTCGCGCGCGACAACCATCCGGACTCCAATCCGGGGGACGCGAAAGCGGAGGAGCGCTTCAAGGCGGTCAGCGAGGCCAATGCGGTGCTCTCCGACCCCGCGAAGCGCAAGGAGTACGACGAGGCCCGATCACTGTTCGCCAGTGGTGGTTTCGGACGCGGCGGATTCTCGCCGGGCGGCGGAACCAACTTCGGCGGCGGGGGTACGGCCGGCGGGTTCGACGTCGGTGACCTCTTCGGAGGTGCCGGTGGCGGAGCCGATCTCGGTGATCTGTTCGGCGGGTTGTTCAACCGTGGCGCGGCCGGTGGTCGTACCCAGGCCGCGTCGTCACGTCCCCGGCGTGGGAGTGATCTCGCTGCCGAGGTGACACTCGACTTCCGTGACGCGGCGGTGGGAACGTCTGTCCCGCTGTCCATCACGAGCCCGTCGTCCTGCACCACCTGCCACGGGAGTGGCGCGAAGCCCGGCACGAGCCCGCGGGTCTGCCCGCGGTGCAACGGTGCCGGTGTGGTCAGCCGCAACCAGGGCGCGTTCGGCTTCAGCGAGCCGTGCGACGACTGCCGGGGCACCGGCTCGATCATCGACGATCCGTGCACCGACTGCCGCGGCACCGGGGTGCAGAACCGCACCCGGTCGGTGACGGTGCGGGTTCCTGCCGGTGTCAGTGACGGGCAACGTGTCCGAGTGGCCGGCCGAGGCGAGGCCGGTCTGCGCGGCGCTGCCGCCGGCGATCTGCTGGTGACCGTGCACGTGAAGAGCGACGCCGTGTTCGGCCGCACGGGTGACGATCTCACCCTCACGGTTCCCGTCGCGTACAGCGAACTGGTGCTCGGCACGACGCTGTCGGTGCCGACGCTCGACGGCCGAGTCGGTCTGAAGGTTCCAGCGGGAACGGTCGACGGCCGCACCTTCCGGGTGAAGGGTCGCGGCATTCCCAAGAAGTCGAAGATCGGTGACCTGTTGGTCACGGTGAAGGTGGCCGTGCCGTCCGAATTGGACGACGCGGCACGCGATGCCCTCGAGGCCTACGCTGCGGCGGAGAAGGCGAGTGGTTTCGATCCCCGCTCCGGGTGGCCCGGAGCCTGACGGTTCTGATGCGAGAGGAGAGATGAGATGACTCGGACGCCCAGCGATCCGCAGGATGCGCGCGACGCAGGCGCGGACCCGGATGCCCGGATCTTCGTCATCTCCGTCGCCGCCGAGCTCGCCGGCATGCACGCCCAGACACTGCGCACCTACGACCGTCTCGGACTGGTGACGCCGTTCCGCACCACCGGCGGTGGGCGACGGTACTCTCCGCGCGACGTCGCGCTGCTCCGCGAGGTGCAGCGTCTCTCGCAGGACGAGGGCGTCAATCTGGCGGGTATCAAGCGCATCATCGAACTCACCAATCAGGTGGAGGCGCTGCAGGCCCGCGTCACCGAGATGGCGACCGAGCTGGCCAAGGTTCACGCCGGGTACCGACGCGATCTCGTTCCGGTGCAACGCAGTAACGCGCTCGTCGTGTGGACACCGCGCAACCCGAAGCAGACCTGACCCTCACCCCGTGCGGATGTTCTCCGCCGGGGTTCCCGTCGTCACCAGGGCACGCGTCGTGAAGCTCGACATCGCCGGTGATCCGCACACCAGCACGCGCTGCGACAGGTACGGCCCGCGCCGCGCCACCACCTCTCCGACGCGGCCGACGAGGTACTCGTGAGGTGCGAAGCCGGAGTCGGGTGCCGTCTGCAGCCGCACGGCCTCGGCGGCATCGAAGAACTCGTCGCGGTACGGCGGGTCCACGGGCTCGTCCACCACCGGGATCACCGTGAGCCATGGCGCTGATCTTGCCATCAGGGACAGCATGTCGGCGGCGTAGAGATCGCGGGGGTGCCTGCCTCCCACGTAGAGCCGCACCCGCGGAGGTCGTGGCCGACGTGCCAGGCCCAGCAGCAGTGCGCGCATCGGTGCGAGACCTGTTCCGCCCGCGACCATCACGACGTCGTCGTCGGTGTTGTCGACACGGAGGTCGCCCGCCGGGTCGTCGAGAGTCCAGATGTCGCCCTCACGGGTCTCGCGGACGATGCTGCGACTGACCCAGCCTGCCGGTACCTCGCGAATGTGGAACTCGTACTTGCCGTCTCGCGACGGGGGTAGGGCGGGGGAGTACCGACGAGGCAGGTGCGGCGAGGTGGGCACCGTCACGGCGACGGACTGCCCGGCGGCGAACGGAACCAGCTCGCCGACGAGGCGGACGATCAGAAGATCACGGCGCAGCCGATGGCACTGCACCACTTGCGCTTCGACCACGGTCACCGGTCTTCGCGCATCACATCGTCGCCTGACCGATGTCCCGGTTGGAGATCATCTGGTTGGGCTCCTCGTCGCCGGTGCGTCCCAGCGCGGCGAGGAACGACCGTGCCCAGCGATCGACGTCGTGCGCGAGCACCTGCCGCCGCATAGCCCGGATGTGGCGTCGGCCCGATTCCGGCGTCTGCTCGATCGCGGCCATCATCGCGTCCTTGACGCTGTTCAGATCGTGCGGGTTGCACTGGTACGCCTGGCGCAGTTCGGCTGCGGCGCCGGTGAACTCGCTGAGCACGAGGGAACCGCCCAGGTCACTGCGGCACGCCACGTACTCCTTGGCGACGAGATTCATGCCGTCGCGGATGGGCGTCACCAGCATGACGTCGGCGGCCACGTAGTAGGCGATGAGCTCCTCGCGCGGAATGGGACGGTGCAGGTAGTGCACCACCGGATGCCCGACGCGGCTGAACTCGCCGTTGATGCGCCCGACCATGCCCTCGATCTCGCCGCGCATCTGCTTGTAGCTCTCGACGCGTTCGCGGCTCGGTGTGGCCAGCTGGATCATCACGACGTCCTCGGGATCCACCCGGCCCTCGGTCAGCAGTTCCAGGAACGCCTCGAGACGGACGTCGATGCCCTTGGTGTAGTCGAGTCGGTCGACGCCCAGCATGATCGTCTTCGGATTGCCCAGCTCTTCGCGCATCTCTCGTGCACGATCGCGCACCGGCTTACGCCGCGACTTCTCGTCGAGATCGCCCGAGTCGATGGAGATGGGGAAGGCGCCCACGCGCACGGACCGGAAACCCACCTGCACCACACCGAGTTTGGAGCGGACTCCGATGTTGCCGCGCGAGGTCGGCTGGCCGGCGAGACGCCGTGCGAGGTAGAGGAAGTTCTGCGCGCCACCGGGCAGATGGAAGCCGATGAGATCCGCGCCCAGCAGGCCCTCGACGATCTCGGTGCGCCACGGCATCTGCATGAACAGCTCGACGGGCGGGAACGGGATGTGCAGGAAGAAGCCGATCGTCAGATCGGGGCGCAGCATGCGCAGCATCTTCGGGACCAGCTGGAGTTGGTAGTCCTGGATCCATACGGTGGCGTTCTCGGCGGCCGCCTTGGACGTGGCCTCGGCGAAGCGTCGGTTCACCTCGACGTAGGCGTCCCACCAGCTCCGGTCGTAGACGGGCCGGACGATGACGTCGTGGTAGAGCGGCCACAGGGTGGCATTGGAGAAGCCCTCGTAGTAGTCGGCGACCTCCTGCTGCGAGAGCGGGACCGGGACCAGCTCGAGGCCGTCGTCCTCGAACGGGTCGACGTCGACGTCGGGGACACCTGCCCATCCGACCCAGGCGCCGTTGTTGCTCCGCAGGATCGGCTCGAGCGCGGTGACGAGACCACCGGGGCTGCGCTTCCAGACTCGGGAACCGTCGGGCGCCGTGTCGAGGTCGACAGGCAACCTGTTGGCGACGACGACGAAGTCCGAACCTGATGCGGTCACTGCTGATCCTCTGTCTCGACGTCGGGGCGCGCGGTGAGGCCGGCAGCCTGCCGCGACGGTGTCAGCACGTGCTTACCCCACTCGCCGAACGCCAATCGGAGTGCGGGAGCGAGCGGCGCTCAGGCGCGGACGGGCGGGTTGATCCCCAGCATGGACAGCAGCATGCGGCACTCGTCGGCGTCTGTTGCGTAGGCGGCGACGACGCGACGTGCCATGCGGGCGGTCTCGTCGGACAGGGTCTCGATCTCTTCGTCGGCGATGTCGGTCTCGGCGGGCTCGGTGGCCATGCGGGTCTCCTGGGGTCGAACGATGTGGTGGTGCAGCCCGGTGGGGCGCACTCGCGTACCTGAACTCTACGAGTTCGCGCTCGTTCCCGGCAAAACCGGACGCGCACCGTGACCGGTAGCGTCTGCCCCGAACAGCTGTCGTATCGGAAGAAGGACATCCGCCATGCCCATCGGCACCATCAACGGCATCCGCCTCAACTACACCGTGACGGGCAAGGGTCCGCTCGTCGTGATGGTCATGGGGACGGGCAGCCCCGGCCGGGTGTGGCAGCTGCATCAGGTGCCGGCGCTCACGGCCGCGGGATTCCGGGTGTGCACCTTCGACAACCGCGGCATCGCCCCGACCGACGAGTGCGCGGGCGGCATGACGATGGACGATCTGGTCGCGGACACCGCGGCGCTCATCGAGTACCTGCGGTCCGGCCCCGACGAGAAGGCAGCCGTCGTGGGCACGTCGATGGGTGCGCGCGTGGCGCAGGAACTGGCCTTGACCAGGCCCGACCTGGTGTCGCGAGCGATCTTCGCGGCCGGTCACGCCCGGCTCGACGAGTTCCAGAAGGTGCTCGGCGCCGGCGAGCGCGAGCTGGCTGACAGCTCGGCGACGCTGCCGCCGAAGTACGCGGCCGCGGTGACGGCGGCCCTGAACCTCTCTCCCGCGTCGCTCGCCGACCCCGCGAAGGCACGGGACTGGCTCGACCTGTTCGAGTTCTCCGTGCAGCCGCTGACCCCGGGCCAGCGTGCCCAGCTCTCTCTGGACGAGTCGTTCGACCGCCGGTCCGCCTACCGCGACATCACGGTGCCGTGCCTGGCGATGGGCTTCGCCGACGACCGGATGATTCCCGCCTACCTCTCGCGCGAGGTGGCCGACCTGGTTCCGGGCGGTCGCTACGTCGAGATCGCCGACGCGGGGCACTACGGATACCTGGAGAAGCCCGACGAGGTCAATCAGGCGATTCTCACGTTCCTCCGCGAGTAACGCCGGTCGAGCGTTAGGTTAGCCTACGTTCATGTCTCGGGGATCTGTCGTCACCACCGCTGTGCTGCCGTTGACCGCTGCCCAGACAGAGGTCTGGACCGCGCAGCACCTGCTGGGTGACCGCACCGACTTCGTCATCTCGCTGCTCGTCGAGATCACCGGCCCGCTCGACCTCGACCGTGCGTGTGACGTCATCCGGTCGGTCATCGCCGACGCGGACGCGCTGCATGTGCGATTCGACTTCTCCGGTCCCGAGCCCGTGCAGTACCGCAGTGACGACGAGTGGTCGGTCGGGGTCGTCGACCTACGCGCGGCTGCCGACCCGATGGCCGAGGCGAAGGCCTGGATCGCGGCCGACATCGCGTCGGCGGACACCAGCGGCGCCCGCGATCTCTTCGCGACGGCGCTCCTCCGCCTCGGGGACGAGCACGTGCTCTGGCACCAGCGCTATCACCACGGCATCGTCGACGGCTTCGGCATGTCGATCATCTTCAACGAGGTCCGCGCGCGCTATGCGGATCCCGAGCGGGGAGTCGCACCCGCGGGCACGCCGGAGGCCGCTCGTTCCACCGTATCCGCGTGGGCTCTCGAGCCGCTGGTGGTGGCCGATGCGGAGTACCGCGCGTCCGAGGGTTTCCGTCGCGACCGCGACTACTGGCTCGACCAGATGGCCGACGCCCCCGAGCCGCCGGTGCTGCTGCCCGACGTGCCCGACACGGGGGCTGCGGTCACCGAGCGGGTCTCGGTGCCGATCGACCGCCTCGCCTCGCTGTACGACGTCGCCGAGACGGAGGACGTCCGACGCACCCGCCTCGCGCCGGCGGTGTGGATCGCGTACCTGTCCGCGGTCACCGGCCGTCACGATCTCGTCGTCTCTTTACCGTCGACCGCCCGCGTGGGCCGTCGTGCGCGGACGACACCGTTCATGGCGTCGACCATCCTTCCCGTGCGACTGCGACTCTCGCCGTCGATGACGGTGGCCGACGTCGCGCGGGAACTGCAGCGGGCATCGATCGGCGCGGTCCGGCACGGGCGCTTCCGCGGGGAGGACATCGCTCGGGAGCTGCGGGACTCCGGCGACCGCATGGTGCACGGGCCGGGCATCAACGTCCTCATGGTGGAGCACGGCATCGACATCGGCGGTTCGCCGGCGCACATGCACAGCCTCGAGACCGGACCGGTGCGCGATCTCGACGTCACCGTCACCGGCGGCCGGGACGACGAGCCGCTGGTCTTCGACCTGCGCTCGCGCCCCGGTGCGCACGACGCGCTGATCGGCCACCGGGACCGCTTCGAATGGGTGCTCGATCAGGTTCTCGCGCAGCCGGATCGGACGTTGTCCTCCCTGTCGACGATGTCGGAGCCCGATCTCGATCGCCTACTGCACACCTTTAACGACACCGCGGAACCGTCCGTGTCGACGTCGGTGCCCGCTCTGTTCGCGGCGCAGGTCGCCGCCACCCCCGATGCGGTGGCCGTGGTACTGGGCGAGCGGACGCTCACGTTCACCGAGCTCTCGCAGCGGGTGCACCAGCTCGCTCGTGCACTTCTCGACGCGGGCCTCCCCCGTGAGGGTGTCGTGGCCGTGTCGATGCCGCGCTCGATCGAGATGGTCGTGGGAGTGCTGGCGGCGATGGTGGCGGGCGGCGCGTTCGTCCCGCTCGATCCGGACTGGCCGGCGGATCGCCGCGAGCGGGTGCAGCAGGATGCGGACACCCGCGTCGTTCTCACCGGTGCGGACCACGAGAAGGGCCGGTGGACGGTCGATCTCGACGACTGGCAGTTCGGCGACAGGCCGACGTCCGCACCGGACATCGTGGTGCACGGCTCGCAGCTCGCCTACGTCATCTTCACCTCCGGCAGTACCGGGACGCCCAAGGGCGCCATGATCCGCCACGAGGCCATCTGTGCCCGCATGGTGTGGCAACGCGATCGGGTGCTCGGTTTCGGACCGGGCGACGCGTCGTTGTTCAAGGCGCCGTTGTCCTTCGACATCTCGGTGAACGAGATCCTGCTCCCGTTGCTGTCGGGTGGCACCCTCGTGATCGCCGAACCGGGAGGCGAGCGGGACGGTCTGTACCTCCTGGATGTCATCTCGCGTCGCCACGTCACCTTCGTCTACCTGGTGTCCTCCATGCTCGACGCGCTGCTGGCCCTCGACACGGACGGATCGTTGTCCGGCCTGCGGCACGTGTGGTGCGGCGGTGAGGTGCTCACTCCGGAGCTGTTCGTGCGCTTCCGCTCTCGACTCGGCACCACGCTGTATCACGGGTACGGGCCCGCGGAGGCCACCATCGGTGTGTCCCATGTGATCTACACGGGCGACGCTCCTCGCATCGCCACGTCGATCGGCCGCCCGAACCCGAACACGCGCCTCTACGTGCTCGATTCGTTGCTGCGCCCGGTGCCGGTCGGCGTCGGGGGAGAGCTCTACGCGGGCGGGTTCCTCCTCGGTCGTGGCTACGTGGGCGCACCGGACATGACTGCGTCGCGTTTCGTGGCCGATCCGTTCGGTCCCGCCGGCGCCCGGCTGTACCGCACCGGCGACCGCGCCCGCTGGGCTGAGGACGGCACCCTCGACTTCCTCGGCCGGGTGGACAACCAGGTCAAGATCCGCGGCATGCGCCTCGAGCTCGAGGAGGTGGAGGCTGCGCTCGGCTCGTGCCCCGGTGTGCGACGCGCCGCCGTCGACGTGCGCCGAACCGGTGCGGGCGCGGCGTTTCTCGCTGCCTGGGTCGTGCCGGACGGCGCCGCGCTGACACCCGAGGTGCTGCGCACGCACTGTGCACGCGTCCTCCCCGAGTACATGGTGCCGTCCACCTACGTGGTGCTCGATGCCTTCCCCACCACCGCGAACGGCAAGGTCGATCGGCGGGCTCTGCCCGATCCGGAGCAGGTGCGCGGCGACGCCGTGGCCCCGCGGACCGAGCGGGAGCGCGTGCTGTGCGAGGTGATGGCGTCGGCGCTCGGTGTGGAGAGTGTGGGCGTCACGGACGACTTCTTCGCCCTGGGCGGCGACAGCATCGTGGCGATCACGGTGGTCGCGCAGGCCCGCGAACGAGGTCTGGCGATCGGCCCGCGCGACGTCTTCACCCTGCGTACCGCCGAGGCGATCGCCGGCGCGGCTCCGGCGGAGCTGGTGACCGTCGACGACGATCCTGTCGGCGAGGTGGTGGCCACGCCCATCGTCGCGCGGACACTCGAGCACGGCGGCATCGGCGCCGCGTTCCACCAGACCGCCTCCGTGGCACTGCCTCCGGGCACCGACCCGGCTCTTGTGTGTGCGGCCGTCGAGCTCGTCGTCGCCCACCATCCGGCGCTGCGTGCCGTGTGGAGCGAGGGTCTTACCGTGCCCGCCGACACCGTGTCCCCCGAGTTCGGGACGGGCTCCGTCGCGGACACCGTGGCCCGCCTCGATCCGACGCGGCCGGGTGGCATGGTGGCCGTGTCTCTCGAGGCCGACACGCTGATTCTGTCGGTGCACCACCTCGTCGTCGACGGGGTGTCGTGGCGCATCCTGCTCGGGGATCTACTGACGGCACTGGGTGCGCTGAGCGAGGACCGCACGCCCACGCTGCCACCGGTCACCACGTCGATCCGCCGCTGGGCGAGCCTGGTCGCCGATGCCGCGGACGCCGGCCACTTCGACCACGAACTACCTTGGTGGCGTGAGGTTCTGACGACCTCGAGCGACACCGTCGGTGCTCGCACACTCACCGCGGCCGATCGACTGTCGGCGACGCACACGGTCACCACCCCCGCCGACGTCACGGCGGCACTGCTGACCGACGTCGCCACCGCCTACCGCACCGGGCCCACCGAGGTGCTCCTCGTAGCACTTGCCCGCACCCTCGCGTCGTGGGACGGGCACTCGGCGCCGTCGGTCGTCGTGGACGTGGAGGGACACGGCCGTGACATCGAGGTCGTCGAGGCTGCTGGGGTCGATCTGACGCGCACCGTCGGGTGGTTCACCACCGTCCGTCCCGTTGCACTGCCGACCGGTCCGGACTCGGACGCCGATGTCCTGCTGCAGATCCGGGACTCGCTGCGCTCGGCACCTGCGTCGGGCGTCGGATACGGCGCATTGCGGTACCTGCGCCGCGAGCCCGCCCTGACGGAGCCCGCGGCGCCGAGCGTCCTGCTCAACTACCTCGGCCGCAGTACCGACGTGGGGGTGTCCGTCACCGGCGGCTCCGACCCCGATCAGCCTGCGGCGCACGCGCTGACGATCGACGTGATCGAGACCGGGGGACAGCTCGTCTCGACCCTGCGCTGGGTGCCCGGTGTGGTGGACGACAGCATCGTGGATGCGTGGACCGCCGCACTCGACCGCGTCGCCGGATCTGCGTCGAGCGCTCGCCGCACCTCCGCAGACTTCCCGCTCGCCGCTCTCGGCGCGGACGACGTCGCGGCGCTCCCGGACGACGTCGAGGACGTCCTGCCCCTCACCGCGGTGCAGGACGGCATCTACTTCCACAGCACCTTCGGGGACGCGGACCCGTACATCGTGGGGCAGGTGGTCGAGATCAGTGGCCCGGTCGACAGTGCTGTGCTTCGCACCGCGCTCGAGCACGTGGTGGCGCGACACGCATCACTGCGCACCAGTTTCCGGCCCCTCGCCGACGGGCGCGTGGTCCAGGTGGTGCACCGCACCGTCGATGTCCCGTTCACCGTGTCCGACGGCACCGTCGACGTGGTGCTGGCCGATCACGCCG
Source organism: Rhodococcus sp. NBC_00297 (assembly GCF_036173065.1). NCBI lineage: Bacteria > Bacillati > Actinomycetota > Actinomycetes > Mycobacteriales > Nocardiaceae > Rhodococcus > Rhodococcus sp. NBC_00297. The sequence continues at coordinate 1,634,645 of NZ_CP108041.1, read as the reverse complement.
GCGCCGGCATGGATCTGGGCTCCGCGCCGCTGGTGCGCTACACCCTCGTCCGCCACGACGAGACCCGCTCGTCTCTCGTGCAGTCGATCCACCACATCGTCGCGGACGGGTGGTCGATCCCGATCATGCTGCGCGAGATGCTCGCTCACTACGGGGACACTCCGGTTCTTCCGGCGGTCACGGCACCCGCGGCGTGGGTCCGCCACCTCGCCGAGCGCGACATCGACGCGTCGGCGCGGGTCTGGCGCGCCGCACTCGAGGGTGTCCGCGAGTCGGTACCCGTCCCGGCGTTCGGCGCCGCCGGCAGCGGTACCGCATCCGTGCGGGTCGACCTCTCCTCCGACGTCACCGCCGTGGTGTCGGGACGTGCGCGCGATGCCGCGGTGACGCAGGGTTCCCTGCTGCACGGAGCCTGGGGTCTCGCGCTCGCACGCGCCACCGGTCGACGCGACGTCGTGTTCGGGTCGACGGTGTCCGGACGGTCGGCACCGGTCGCCGGTATCGAGTCCATGGTGGGGCTCTTCATCGACACCATCCCGGCACGATGGAGACTGCGAGCGGACGACACCGTCGCCTCCGCGGTACAGCGCTGGCAGCAGGAGCAGGCCGATCTGCTCGATCACCACCATGTCGGCGTGCCGACGCTGCGTCGTGTCGCGGGCGTGGACTCGTTGTTCGACTCGCTGGTCGTGGTGGAGAACTACCCGTTGGGCGACACCGCCATCGCCGATCCGTCCGGCACCATCGCGTTGACGGGTATTCGGGTGGAGGAGAACTCGCCGTACCCGTTGACGCTCATGGTGATTCCGGGTGATCGGTTGACGCTGGAGCTGAAGTACGACGCGGCGCTGGTCTCGGCAGCGACGGCTCAGTCGATGCTGGACACCGTCGTCGCGGTCGCGACCGCACCGGCCGACACCCTGGTGTCCGCGGTGACGGCGACGGACCGTCCGGCGGTCGTCGACCCGCCCTCGTCCGACAGTTCGACCACCCTGGTGGATCTCCTCGAGGTGCAGCGCCGGACCACCCCGAACGGCGTCGCCCTAGTCCACGGCGAGGAGTCCCTCACCTACGCCGAGCTGCACTCGCGCGCCGAGCGGGTCGCCGCCGGTCTTCGCGAGCGTGGCGCTGGTCCGGGATCGGTGGTGGCGGTGGCACTTCCGCGCTCGATCGATCTGGTGGTCGCACTGCTCGCGGTCGTCCGGTCGGGCGCGGCGTACCTGCCGCTCGATCCGGGGTACCCGGCCGAGCGTCTGGCCTTCATGATCGAGGACGCGCATCCCGCCGCGGTGATCGACGGCGATCTCGCACCGTTCGAGGCCGAGCCGACGGCAGCACCCGGGCCCGCCCCAGCCGACGCCGCGTACGTCATCTACACCTCGGGATCGACCGGCCGTCCCAAGGGAGTGGTGGTGCCGCACAGCGCCATCGTGCCCCGCCTCGAGTGGATGCGCGATCACACTCCGCTCGCCGTGGGCACCCGAGTGCTGCAGAAGACGCCCTCCAGTTTCGACGTCTCGGTCAGCGAGTTCTTCGGACCGCTGGTGTCCGGAGCGACGCTCGTGCTCGCGGACCCGGATGCGCACCGCGACACCGCCCGTCTCGTCGAGGTGATCCGCGCGCAGCAGATCACCTGGGTGCACTTCGTCCCCTCGATGCTCGACGCGTTCCTCACCGATCCGGACGTCGCGACGTGCACGTCGCTGCGCGTGATCGTCTGCAGCGGTGAGGCACTGTCCGCAGAGTCCGCGCGCCGCGTCGGCGAGCTGCTTCCACACGTGCGCCTGGACAACCTCTACGGCCCTACCGAGGCGGCGGTCGACGTCACCGCCGCACAGGGCGTCCAGAACCACCCCGGCGACGCGGTGCCCATCGGATCTGCGCTGCCCGCCGTCGGGTTCCGCGTACTCGACGGGTGGCTGTCGCCGGTGGGACCGGACGTGCCGGGCGAGCTGTACCTGGCGGGTCCGCAGCTGGCGCGCGGGTATCTTCGCCGCCCCGGTCTCACCTCCACCAGGTTCGTCGCCGGGCCGGACGGGGAGAGGCTCTACCGCACCGGCGATATCGTGCGGTGGCGCGACGGGGCGCTGGACTACCTCGGTCGCGCCGACACCCAGGTCAAAGTGCGGGGCTTCCGTATCGAGCTCGGTGAGATCGACGCGGCGCTGCGCTCGCATCCGTCCGTCGACCGGGCCGCCACGGTGGTGCGCACCGACCGCGGGACCGCGCAGATCGCCGCGTTCGTGGTGGGGTCGGTGGACGAGGCCGCACTGCGGTCGTACCTGGCCGACCGTCTGCCCGAGCACATGGTGCCGACGACGCTGTCCGTGGTGGCTGATCTGCCGACCGGCCCCAGCGGCAAGCTCGACCGGGCAGCGCTGCTGGCCGCCGTACGCGCGGACACTCCCACCACCACGGAGACGGGGTCGGGTCCGGTCGCGCTGCTGTGCACCCACTTCCACACCGTTCTCGGTGGAGCGGCGGTCGGTGAGGACGACGACTTCTTCGCCCGCGGCGGCGACAGCATCCTGGCCATCCGGCTCGTGAACCTGGCGCGGGGCAGCGGTCTCGAGATCAGCGCCCGCGACGTCTTCGAGAAGCGCACTCCGCGTGCGCTCGCGGAGGTCGCACGGGTCGAGTCTCCGCAGGCCGCCACGGTCGCGGAGTCCGGTGTCGGGGAGGTGCGTCCGCTCCCCGTGGTGCACCGACTGTCCGAGTGGTCCGGTAGCACCGATCGCTTCAACCAGTCACTGCTGCTGGTGGTTCCGGCTCCGGTCGACAAGACAACGCCGCAGCGCACCGTCGATGCGCTGGTCCAGCATCACGACAGCCTGCGCCTCGTCCTGACCCGTCACCTCCGCGGTGTCTGGACCACCGCGGTGCGCCCCGACGCCTCGGTCACCGTGCACCGCGTCCACGCGGTCGATCTCGACGAGTCTGCGTTCGCCGACCTCGTCGCGCGCGAATCCGATGCCGCCACCGACCGTCTGGCTCCCGAGGCCGGCGCCGTGCTCGAGGTCGTGTGGTTCGACCGTGGCTCCGGGCCCGGCCGGCTACTGCTCGTCGCGCATCACCTCGTCGTCGACGGGGTCTCGTGGGGCATCCTCGTCGAGGACCTCGCACTGGCGTGGATCGCGCACGACAGCGGCCAGACCCCGACGTTGGACCGCGTGCGGACCTCGTTGCGGGAGTACGGGCGCCTGCTCGACGAGAGCGCCCACAGCCCCGCTCGTCTCGCGGAACTGGACCACTGGACCGCCGTCACCGTTCCGGGCGGCGCGCTCACACCGAGAGACACCGACCACGCCGTGGTCGGTCAGGGCGACGTCCGCACCGTCGACGTGTCGTCCGAGGTCACCGCCGAGGTTCTCGGCAGTGTGCCCGCTCTCGTGCGCGGCGATGTGACCGACGTCGTCGCCGCAGCGCTTCGGCTCGCGCTCACCCGGTGGTCCGTCGACCACGATGTCCTCGTCGACCTCGAGCGCCACGGTCGGTCGGACGCGGCGGATCTCTCGCGCACCACGGGGTGGTTCACGTCCATCGCTCCGGTCCGGCTGCGGCCGGGAACCGATCCCGTCACGGTGCTCGCGGAGACGAAGGAGGCTCTGCGTGCGGCGCCCGACGGTGGCCTCGGATACGGGCTCCTGCGCTACGGGAATGCCCGCACCGCAGCCCTTCTCGCGCACGGTGAGCAGTCGCAGATCCTGCTGAACTACCTGGGCCGGGTGCCGGCCGCCGGGTCGGCCCCGTTCGACAGGGCTCCGGAGACCGTGCGTACCGATCCCGATGCCGACATGGGCGGTCCCTACCGTCTGGTGATCAACGCGCACGTGACGGACGGTGCACAGCCGACTCTCTCGGCCCAGTTCGCCTGGTCGTCCGCGCACCTGTCGTCCGAGGCGGTCACCTCGCTCACCGACGAGTTCCGCACGGCGCTCGGAGATCTCGCGGAGGCCGCCCGCACACACGACGGACCGCCGATCCTCACGCCGTCGGACGTCCCTCTCGTCGACCTCACTCCCGACGAGCTGACGGCGCTGACCGCACAGGGATCCGTCGAGACCGTGTGGCCGTTGACTCCTCTGCAGGAGGGGCTGGTCTTCGAGAGTCTGTCCGCGGGGGAGCGCGACATCTACACGGCGCAGTTCGCGCTGGACTTCGATCACCGCCTCGATCTCGGTCGGCTGCGTAGTGCCCTGGCCGGGCTGCAGCGCCGCCACCCACAGCTGCGCGCAGGGTTCACGCAGACGGCCGCCGGTGTGCCGGTGCAGGTCGTGTCGTCGTCGTGCGAGGTGCCCGTCCGCGAGGCACACGCCGGAGACGACGACGAGGCCGAGCGGTGGATGCAGGAGGACCGCGACACCCCGTTCGACCTGTCGACACCACCGCTGTGGCGGGTGCTCGTGCTGCATCTCGACGGTGGGCGCGATCGCCTGGTGATCAACCGGCAGTTCCTCGTCTGGGACGGCTGGTCCAACGGTGTGGTGGTGGGAGAGTTGCTCGCCCGCTACGAGAATCCGGGGCTGCCCGCGCCGGCGGACACCGCGTTCGAGCGGTACCTGACGTGGCTCGCGGAACGCGACCGCGTCGCGGCCCGCACCGCGTGGGCGACGGCGATGGCCGGTCTCGACGAGCCGACGCCGGTGGCGCACCGCGCCGCGCCGCCGGTCGGTATCCCGTTGCGTCGACGCGACGAGCTCGATGCGTCGACGACGGCCGCGCTCGTCGCCGCCACCCGTCAGCGCGGTGTCACGCTCAACGCCGTGGTCACGGCCGCTCTGGCACTGGCGATCTCGTCGGCCACCGGCCGCACCGACGTGGTCTTCGGCATCACGGTCGCGGGCCGACCGCCCGAGGTCGAGGGACTCGACACCGCACCAGGGATGTTCCTGTCGACGGTGCCCGTCCGTACCGTGCTCGATCCCCGCGAGAGCGTCGACGCCCTGGTCCGCCGTGTCCAGGGCGACCGCGTGGAGGCGATGGAGTTCGATCACCTCGGTCTCGCCGAGATCATCGAGGTGTCGCCGCACCGCACTCTGTTCGACACGCTCTGCGTGGTGCAGAACTTCGTCTCCGAGGACTCGGCGGCGTCCCTGAACGCGGCGCACGGTGTCGCGGGCACCGACAGCATCGACCACACGAACTATCCGCTCACCGTCGTCGTCACGCCGGGCGCTCGGATCGCCGTGACGGTCGAGTACCGGCCGGAGGCGATCGACGTCGAGCGCGTCGACCTGATCGCGGACGAGTTCACCCGCCTGGTGGCCGGATTCGCGACCGAGGGGTCGCGTTCGGTTCTGCCGGCGCTGCCACGCCTCGACCGACAGGTCGACGAGGTTCCCGATCTCACCGTGACCGAGATGCTGCTCCGCACAGCGCGGAAAAACCCCGACGCGATCGCACTCGTCGCCGGGTCCGAGCACCTCACCTACGCCGGGTTGGCCGGCCGGGTGGAAGGTCTGGCGCGCGTCCTGCTGGGCCGCGGTGCGGGACCGGAGACCGTGGTGGCTCTCGCGTTGCCTCGCAGTCTCGACATGGTGGTCGCGCTGTTCGCCGTGTTGCGCACCGGCGCGGCCTATCTGCCCCTCGAACTCGATCATCCCGATGCTCGCATCCATGCTCTGCTCGACGACGCTCGTCCGCTGTGCACCGTGACCACGGATGCGGTCGGTCGCCGACTGAGCGGACGTGACGGCATCGTCGTGCTCGAGCCACTCCGCGACGAGTCACCGCTCACCGCAGCCGAACTGGGGGCGTTCGCACCCGGAACGCCGCATCGGCTCGATCACCCGGCCTACGTCATCTACACGTCCGGGTCGACCGGGACGCCCAAGGGCGTAGTCACGCCGTACCGCGGACTGACCAACATGCAGCTGAACCACCGGTCCGCCATCTTCGACCCGGTGGTGGATGCGGCACACGGTCGGACACTGCGGATCGCGCACACGGTGTCGTTCGCGTTCGACATGTCGTGGGAAGAACTCCTGTGGCTTGTCGAGGGTCACGAGGTGCACGTCGCCGACGAGGTGCTGCGCCGCGACGCCGATGCCCTGGTCCGCTACATCGACGAGGAGTGCATCGACGTCATCAATGTGACCCCCACGTACGCATCCCTCCTCCTCGAGACAGGTCTGCTCGACGGGCATCGACCGGCACTCGTTCTGCTGGGCGGTGAAGCCGTCGGCGACGACGTGTGGTCCGCACTGCGATCCACCGACGGCGTGCTCGGCTACAACCTGTACGGCCCCACCGAGTACACGATCAACACCCTCGGCGCGGGTACCGACGAGAGCGAGACGCCGACGGTCGGGTTGCCCATCCGCGCCACCGAGGCGCACGTGCTGGACGGCTGGCTGCGGCCCGTACCGGACGGCGTGGCCGGCGAGTTGTACATCGCCGGAGCCGGACTCGCCCGTGGCTACGCGGGACGGTTCGGCCTCACGGCGGACCGCTTCGTCGCCGACCCCTTCGGGACGGGGGAGCGCATGTACCGCACGGGTGACCTCGTGCGTCGCCGCGTCGGAACGGGACTGATCGACTACCTCGGCCGCACCGACGATCAGGTCAAGATCCGCGGTCACCGGGTGGAACTCGGTGAGGTCGCCTCGGTCGTGTCGTCGGTGGCCGGCGTCCGCCGCGCCGCGGTCGTCACCTCGACGGGGCCGGGCGGGCTGGCCCGGTTGATCGCCTACGTCGACACCGACGCGGATGCCGAATCGGTACGGGCGGCCTGCGCCGTGGTCCTGCCGGACTACATGGTGCCCACCGTCGTGCTCGTCTCGTCCTTCCCGATGACCGTCAACGGCAAGCTCGACGTCGCCGCACTGCCGGCGCCGGACGAGAGTGCCGTCGACGCTGTGCCGCCGCGGACCGAGGTCGAACGGCTGCTGTGCAACGTGTTCGACGACGTGCTCGGCCGCCGCGGCACCGGGATCCACGACGACTTCTTCGATCTCGGTGGCCATTCACTTCTGGCGACTCGCGTCGTCGGCCGTGCACGGACCGCGCTCGGCACCGAGCTGAGTGTGCGCGATCTGTTCGCCGCGCCGACCGTGGCGGGTCTCGCCGCGCTCGTCGGATCGCGAGGCGATGACGCGCGGCCGGCTCTGCGTCGGTACGACCGGCCGGATGTCGTGCCCATGTCGGCTGCGCAGCAACGGCTCTGGCTTCTGCATCAGCTGGATCCGGACTCGACCGCCTACAACTTTCCGATCGTCCTGCCGCTCCCCGAGCAGGTGGACGAGGATGCGTTCCGGCTCGCCCTCGCCGACGTCGTCGAACGGCACGAGTCGCTCCGCACCGTCTTCGGCGATGCGGACGGCGTTCTGGCGCAGCATGTCCTGTCGACAGCGTCACCGGAGTTGTTCGTTCACGAAGGCGATGCCGCCGCCGTGGTCGCCGAGATGACGGCGCGGCCGTTCGATCTGCGCCGGGAGATTCCTGTCCGCGCGGCGCTGATCCGGAACGAGGACACCTCGTGCGTCGTCGTGCTCGTCCTACACCACATCACGACCGACGAGTGGTCGGACCGGCCGCTGCTGGCCGACCTGATGGCGGCCTACGCCGCGCGACTGTCCGGTGACACGGATGCCCGCCCTCCGCTGCCCGTGCAGTACGCGGACTACACGCTGTGGCAGGCCGACCTGCTCGGCGACGCCGCAGATCCGGAGTCGCTCGCGGGGCGTCAGCTCGCCTACTGGCAGTCCGCCCTGGCCGGCGCTCCCGACGAGATCGAACTCGCGACCGACCGGCCGCGTCCGCCGCGGCCGAGTCATCGCGGATCGGTGGTGCGTCGCACCGTCGATCCCGAGACCGTGCGCGCCCTGCGGACACTCGCGCGGAGTCTCGACGCGAGTGTCTTCATGACCCTGCACGCGGCGTCTGCGGTGCTGCTGCACCGGATCACCGGGTCCGACGACATCGTGCTCGGCGCCCCGGTGGCCGGGCGCGGTGAGGAGGGGCTCGACCAGCTCGTCGGGTTCTTCGTCAACACGCTGGTTCTGCGCACCGCGGTCGACGGCCGCTCCACGCTGCAGCGGGCGGTGGAGGAGGCGCGCAGCGTCGACCTCGAGGCCTTCGCGCACGCGGATGTGCCGTTCGACGCGGTGGTCGCGCGGGTCGCTCCCGAGCGCAGCATGTCGCGGAACCCGCTGTTCCAGGTCATGATCAGCCATCACACCGGTCCGCTCGGCGACGGTGACGCGGCGCTGATGACACCGGCGAAGTTCGACCTGGTGTTCAACTACACCGAGGATCTCACCTCGGACCGCCTGGTGCTCGAGCTCGAGTACGCCGAGGATCTGTTCGACGCGTCGACCGCCGAGGCCGTCACAGCACGTCAGCTCGCGGTGCTCGACGCACTGGCGACCGACGCCACGGCGGTGGTCGACGACGTCGACATCTTCCTGCCCTCCGAGCGCGACGACGTCCTCCGGCGCTTCAACGACACCGCCCGTGCGGTGCCCGAGGAGTCGCTGTTCGAGTCGTACCTGCGGTGGGTCGAGACCACTCCGGACGCGATCGCTGTGGTCGACGAGACCACGACGTGGACGTACGCGGATCTGCACGAGCACGTCCTCGACATCGCCGCGGAGTTGCAGCGGCGCGGTGTCGGCCCCGAGGCCGTGGTCGCGGTCGCGGTGCCGCGGTCGGTGTGGACCATCGCGGCGACCATGGGGGTCCTCGCGGTGGGCGCGGCGTATCTCCCGCTCGACCTGAAGCATCCTGCGGACCGGCTCGAGTACATGGTCACCGATGCGGGTGCGACCCTCGCCCTGACGTCGGCCGCGGCCACCGCGCAGGTGCCGTCCGCGGCCGAACACGTCCTCGTGGAGGACATCCCGCCGTCGACCGGTGTCGAGCTCGCGCGACCGGCCTCGCTCGAACTCGCGGCGTACGTCATCTACACGTCCGGTTCGACCGGCCGCCCCAAGGGCGTCGTGGTGCCGCACGAGGGCGTCTCGTCACTCGTGGCCACGGCGGAGGACCGCATGCGACTCACCACCGGATCGGTGGTCCTGCAGTTCGCGTCCGTCGGCTTCGACGTCGCGGTCTTCGAACTCGCCATGGCCCTGTGCACGGGATCGCGACTGGTGATCGTGCCCGACGACGCGCGTGTGGCGGGTCCCGAGCTCACCGACTTCTGCGCCGAGCACGGGGTGACCCACGCGATCATCCCGCCGTCGCTCATGGCGGCGCTCCCGCCGGGATGCGCACTGCCCGAGGGGTGCACCGTGCTCGTCGGTACCGAGACGGTGCCGCCCGCGGTGATCTCCGCCTGGTCCGAGCATCTGAACCTGCTCGCTGCGTACGGACTGACCGAGGCGACGGTCAACAACACTCTGTGGCAGGCCCGTCCGGGCTGGACGTCCTCCGTGCCCATCGGCGTACCCGATCCCAACGAGCGCGCGTACGTGCTCGACGATCGGCTGCGGCCCGTCCCGGTCGGGGTGTCGGGGGAGCTGTACATCGCCGGCCGCGGGCTGGCGCGCGGCTATCTCGGGCAGCGGGGGCTCAGTGCCCACCGCTTCGTGCCCGATGTCGCCGCTCCCGGCGGCAGGATGTACCGCACCGGCGACCGGGCACGCTGGCGTGCCGACGGCAATCTCGACTTCCTGGGGCGCGTCGACGACCAGATCAAGGTGCGGGGGTTCCGGATCGAGCCGGGCGAGATCATGGCCGCGATGGCGTCGTTCGACGGTGTCGATCAGACCGCTGTCGTCGTGCACGAGTCGTCCGAGGTGAGCCGACTCGTCGGATACGTCACCGGACGTGACGATCTCACGGGGGCCGCGGTGCGGACGCACGCGGCGACGGTGCTGCCGGACTACATGGTGCCCACTCTCGTCGTGGTGGTCGACGGGACGTTGCCGTTGACACCCAACGGCAAGTTGGACCGAGCTGCGTTGCCGCAGCCGGAGTGGTCGTCGGTGGTCGGCGGCCGCGCTCCCACCACGGACGTCGAGCGTGCGCTGGTGCGCAGTGCCGCAGCGGTTCTGGGCCTGGACGAGCTGGGGACGGACGACGACTTCTTCGCTCTCGGCGGTCATTCGATGGCCGCGATGCAGTGGGTGTCGGCCGTCCGCGCCGAACTCGACGTCGACATCTCGGTGCGCGACGTCTTCGAGGCGTCGACCGTCTGCGCCTTGGCGGAGCGACTCGCCGATCGCGGTGGACACGAGGGACCGCACCTGACCGCGCACCCGGACAGGCCCGACGTGGTGCCGCTGAGTCCGATGCAGGAGACCAGGCTGCAGAACGGGCACGTGGTGCAGGCCGACCACGCTCTGGTTCTCGAGCTGCCCGACGTGGACACCGCGGTGCTCGCCGCCGCGGTCGGCGATGTCGCAGAGCGGCACGAACCGCTGCACTCGGTTCTGGTGCCGGGTGAGGGGTCCGCCCTCGGCGATCCGGTGGCGCTCGAGACCGTCGACGTCGGGACAGACGACATCCGCCGCCGCGCCTACGAGATCGCACAGGAACCCTTGGATCTCACGCAGCGACCGGGTCTGCGAATCATGCTGCTACAGAACGATTCCACGGAAAGAATCGTTCTCCTGGTCATGCACTACTGGGCCGTCGACGAGTGGTCGGTCGTCCCGTTGCTCACCGATCTGATGCACGCTGCGCAGGCGCGCTCCGGTGCCGAGGCGCCGGAGTTCACGCCGCTACCGCTGCGGTACAGCGACGTCGCGCGCTGGGCCGTCGCCCGACGGGAGGCCGACGACTCGGCGATCACATCGTGGCGCGAGACCCTGGACGGTGTGCCGAGTCGAGTGAGTCTTCCGATCGCACTGGGTGAGTCCGGATCCGACGCCGTCGCGATCGACATCGATGTCGACGTGGTGCGAGCACTACGCAGCATCGAGGGTGCGGGTCTCGTGTCGGTTCTGCACGCTGCCTTCGCGTTCGCTCTCACCGACCTCGGTGCGGGTGAGGACCTGGCGATCGCCACGATGGTCGCCGGCCGCGACGACGAGAGCACGCACGCCATGGTGGGTGCGTTCGCCGACGTCGTGCCGATCCGCACGCGAACAGGATCCGATCTGGCGACGGTGGCTCGTCGGGTGCAGGCGGAGACCGTCGCGGCGCTGAGCCGTTCCGGTCCTTCCTATGTCGACATCGTCGAGGGCGCCGGCGTGCCGGAGATGCACCGTCCGCAGTTCCTGGTGGTGCACCACCACGTCGCAGATCTCGGCGACGCCGGCGCGGCACTCCTGCCGGTACCCGTCGGTCGACCGTGGGCCGACCTGACGCTGAGTGTCCACGAGAGCGAATCGGACCACGACGCTGCGCTTTTCGCGCAGCTGCAGTTCGCTGCGGGTGCCGATCGCGGGGCGATCGGTCGGTTCGTGGAACGGCTCACTCTGCGCCTGCGATCGGTCGTCGAGGGCTAGTGGACCAGCAAAGGCTAGGCTAAGCTGACCGACGGTCCCGACGTCCACGCGACGATCCGATCCGGGACGGAACGGGTGGGAGAAGCATGAGCAGTCCAGAAGTACTCGACGTCGTGGGTGTCGGTTTCGGACCTGCGAATCTCGCGCTGGCGATCGCGATCGAGGAACACAACGAGACGTGCGCGGAGCACGAGCGCGTCCGGGCGGTGTTCGTGGAACGTCAGGAGAGCTTCGGGTGGCATCCCGGCATGCTGCTCGACGGCGCGACGATGCAGATCGCGTTCCCGAAGGACCTGGTCACGTTCCGCAATCCGCGGAGCGGGTTCACCTTCTTCAACTACCTGTACGAACGCGACCGGCTGGTGGACTTCGTCAATCACCAGACGTTCTTCCCGACGCGGCACGAGTTCCACGACTACCTGTCCTGGGCTGCCGACCGGGTCGACGCCGACGTCCGCTTCAGTACGTCGGTCACGGACATCACGCAGGACGGCGACGTCCTGACCGTCCGGTGCGACGACGGCACAGTTGTGCGCACCCGCAACGTCTCCGTCGGCGCCGGGTTGACCCAGCGGGTCCCCGAGTGGGCATCGCTGTCCGCACGGTGCTTCCACAACCACGACTTCCTGCCACGTATGGCCGAGTTGCCGAAGCCGACCCGCGGACGGTTCGTGGTGCTGGGTGCCGGCCAGTCGGCAGCCGAGGTGGTGCAGTACCTGCACGGTCACTACCCGCACGCCGAGGTCCACAGTGTCTTCACGCGGTACGGTTACAGCCCCGCCGACGACAGTCCCTACGCCAACCGCATCTTCGATCCGTCCGCGGTCGACGAACTGCACCGGGCACCGGCCCTCGAGCGGGAGCGGCTCATCGCGCTGCACCGCAGCACCAACTACTCGGTCGTCGACATCGAGCTGATCGAGGAGCTCTACCGCGCGGAGTACGCGGAGCGCGTCAGCGGTCACCGCCGGCTGTTCATGCGCCGCGCGTCCACCATCGACGGCGTGGTCGAGACGGCCGACGGCATCGAGGTGACCATCCGGGACAGCATCGACGGCATCGCCGACACCCTCGACTGCGACGCGCTCGTGCTCGCGACCGGCTTCCGGCCCGCGCCTCTGCGCCCGCTCCTCGGCGAACTGGCGCCCGAGGACGGCGGCCCCCGCGTCGTCACACGCGACTATCGCCTGCTGGCGACACCGGAGGCCGACACCGCCGGTGCACCCGGTGTCTACCTGCAAGGCGGCACCGAGACCACGCACGGCATCACGTCGTCGTTGCTCTCGAATGTCGCGATCAGATCCGGAGAAATCCTGAACTCCATCGTTGCGAGGCGTGCCGGTGGCGCGGTCCTTGCTAGGGTCGACACCGGTTCCACAGGCGCGGCGACCCGCGCCGAGACCGACAAGGCCCGCCGGGAACGCCCGGCATCGACGTTTGCAGTGAGCGAGGCAAGATGAGCACCAACCCGTTCGACGACGAAGACGGACGCTTCTACGTGTTGGTCAACGACGAGGATCAGCACTCGTTGTGGCCCACCTTCGCCGAGGTGCCCCAGGGATGGCGCGTCGTGTTCGGCGAGGAGAGCCGGGCAGCGTGCCTGGAGTACGTCGAGAAGAACTGGACCGACATGCGTCCCCGCAGTCTCCGCGAGGCCATGGAAGAGGACGCCGCGGGTCGTCACCGCGTCGAGAATCCTTCCTGATCTCTACTTCCAGCGCGCCGCGGACCGTCTCCGCGACCTGACCGGAAGCTTCGAGCGCACCGAGTCCGCGCGGCCCAGTCTCATGATGGGTCGACGCAGGGACTCGGTGCGTTCGACTATGCGGGGGCGGCGCAGTGTGCGCGCACCCCATTCGCCCAGCGTGACGCCGCCGGCCAGTGCGCCGCCCGTGCCCACCGCCGCCAGCAGTGCGCTGAGGCCCAGCAACGTCTGATCGTTGAGCAGGGCGAAGAGGCCGCGGTACACCGACAGACCCGGCAACAGCGGGGTGATACCGGCGACCGCGACGATCAGCGGCGGAATCAGGGCGCGGCGAGCCATGAGACCACCGGCGAAGCCGACCACCGTCGCGGCGATCGCGGACGAGAGCACCGGCCCGAAGCCGACCTGCTGCGCGATGAGGAACACCAGCGCACCGGCGAAACCACCGGCGAACGCCGCCGTGAGACCTCGGCGCTCCGCGTAGCAGGCCAGTGCGTAGAAGAGGGCCGCGAAGGCGCCGGCCAGCACCTTGGTGGGCACCTGGGCGAGGTCCGGAGGCGCGACGTTGCTCATGACCGGCAGCTCGGCGCCCAGCAGCGCCGCCAGTCGCAGGGTCGTCGCCACGCCCGCGATGATGCCGCCCGTCATCATCAACAGCTCGAAGAAGCGGGCCGCGGCGGTGATCGGGGCGCCCGTGATGGCGTCCTGCACCGAGCCGACCAGCGACAGCCCCGACAACAGCACTGTCACGCCGGCCGCGATGACCTGGGACGGCAGGATCGAGATGCCCAGTTGTTCCTGGAAGTTGTACAGCGTGATGGCGGGCGCCGACGCGATGAAACCGCCGACCACCTGCTGGAAGAAGAAGGGCAGACCGGCACGGTTCAGCACTCGGCCGACGCGGTCGATCACCATCGTCGACAGGAAGCTCACGGCGGCCACCAGCACACCGCCGCCGAGCAGGACGGAGATCGCCGCGGCCATGCCCGCCCACGCCAGGGTGGCGATCCACCGGTTGTAGGGGTGCGGTGCCCGGGTGACCTCCTTCAGCTCCGCCAGCGCGACCGCCGGTGTCGGCACCTCCAGGCGAATCTTGCGGGCGAGAGCGTCCACGTCGGCCAGGCGCGTGAAGTCCATGGACCGGTAGTGCACGATGCGCATCGTGCTTGCCGGGGGGAGGGTCGGGCCGCGGTAGGCGCTGATGACGATCGAGTTGTAGGTGACGTCCACGTCGCACCGGGCCAGGCCGTACGTCGAGGCGATGAACTGCACCTGGTTGGCGGTGTCGATGGCACCGGTCCCGGCGGCCAGGGTCACCTCACCGACACGCACCGCGAGGTCGAGCACCTCCGACACGCTGGCGTCGTCGGTGAGGTCGATGGGCTGGAGCGGACTGGGTGCACCCGCCGGGGTGTCGACGATGGCGCGTCGCTCGCCTGTCATGCGTCGTAACGTCGACGCGAAGCCCTGCAGGTAGGTCATTCCTTCTCTCGGTCCGCTCTGGTGTCCGGTTGTCCCGACGAAGGTACCGGGTCCACCCGGGTGTTCCCTGACCGAGGCGGCTCACGCCCGCACTCCGTTTTCGGCGTCCGGATGCGCCCACTCGTGGCACAGTGCTGGAACCACGTCGACCGTCGGGGGGCGACGACGTCCGACCCTGCAAGGACGGCCACACCGTGCGCGTGCTCCCCGGAATCTCGGCGGCCGACGTCGACTACGAGAGCGTCGTGGCGTACCACCGCCACGGCACCGCGATCCGGCGAGCGCCGTACCTCATAGCGTTCGCATGCATCCTGCTTCTCGTGAAGACCGGTGCGGATCTGGCCACCGTCCGAGGCGACCGGTTCCGTCCGCCGATCCTTCTGGTGTGCGCAGCCGTCACCGCCGCTCTCGCGCTGTGGTGGGTCCGCGGACGAATGCCGCGCCGGTGCGGATCGGTCGCGTTCGTTGCGATCGCCGACATCGTCGTCCTGGTCCCTCTGGTGATGCTGCCGCCGTCGTCGGTGATCGTCGTGCAGAGCGTGCTGTTGCTCGCTGTCGGCAACTATGCGAGTGCGTTCCACGGCCTGCGCGTGTACCTCGTGCACAGCATCCTCGTCCTCGGGGTGACGACGGCGCTGGCGCTGCGAGCGCTCGCCGTGGGGTCCGAGAGCCTGGTCGTCGTGGCCGCGACCGCTGTGGTCATCGCGTTCGTCGTGTACGGCGGATCCACGCTGAACCACGTCTTCTTCACCCAGCTTCGCGACGACGCGGTGCGGTCCTATCACGATCAGCTCACCGGGCTGCGTAATCGTCTGGGCCTGCTCGTCGACGTGGAGAAGCAGATCCGTGACGCCGCCGGCACGCCGGTCGCGGTGTCGATCCTGTGCATCGATCTCGACGCGTTCAAGTCGATCAACGATCGGCACGGCCACGCGGCCGGCGACGAGGTGCTCAGACGCGCGGCCGGTCGGATCGCCGCGGTCGCCGGGGACGCCGTCAGCGCGCGGACGGGCGGGGAGGAGTTCGCCCTCGTGGTCGTCGGTGTGGGTGACCCCGGGCCGCAGATGGCGAGCGCCCTTCTCGACGCCATTCACCGCCCCGACGATCCCACCCCCGTCACTGCGTCCATCGGTGTGGCCACCGTTCCCCTGCCGGACGGCCGCGTCGATACTCAGGACCTTCTGGACACGGTTCTCGCCTCTGCTGATCGAGCCATGTACGAGGCGAAACGGTGCGGTGGTCATCGCGCAGCCGTCGCGACGGGCGACGACGTGCACTGCCTCTGACGACCGGAAACCGTCCTATACCTCGTTCGGTCGGTCTTTTTCGGGCTCTGTTCCCGCAATGACCGTGTCGACCGGGGATCGTGTGCCTACCATTGCGGTCGACGACGGTGTGGGGACCACCGTCGACACTGTTGTCCGTTTCGATGCAAGGCTGGCTCGAGTGCGTGTTCTCCGCGAATGGTGGTCGTCCGACATCGACTACGCGTGGGTCGCCAATTACCACCGGACCCACGCCTACCTGAGGTCGGCGCCGTACTTCATCAGCGTGGCCTGCTTCCTGCTCGCAGTGAAGACGGTCGCGGATCTGATCACAGCCCGTGACGCCGGACTCGGCGCATCCGGGTGGGTGTTCGCCGTGGCCACCGTCGTCTCCATCGCGCTCGGTCTGATGTGGGGGCGCGGCCACTTCCTGTCCCGGACGTGGTCGCTGCGCTTCGTCATCATCGGCGACGTCACCATCGCCGCGGTGCTGTTCGCGTTACCGCCGTCCCAGATCGTCGTCATCTCCGCCGCGCTGTTGGTGACGGTGGGGAACTACGCCAATGCGTTCCACGGCGTGCGCGTCTTCGTCTGCCACGAGGCCTGGGCCATCGGCGTCGCCGGGCTGCTGTTCCTCCGACTGGTGACCACCACGTCGGTGGAGGTGTCCGCCGCCGTGTCGACCCTGGTCACCGTCCTCGTCGTCCTCTTCGCCGCGTCGTCGCTCAATCACCTGTTCTTCACCGCACTGCGTGACGACGCGGCGCGCGCGTTCTACGACCAGCTGACCGGTCTCCGGAACAGACGCGGGTTGCTCGTCGACGTCGAGTCGATGCTCCGCAGCGCGCGACTCGCACCCGCCGACGGCGCCACCGTCGTGTCCGCCGTCTGCCTCGATCTCGACGCCTTCAAGTCCGTCAACGACCGCTTCGGCCACACCATCGGCGACGACGTCCTCCGCAGCGCCGCCGCCCGGATCGGTCGGGTGTCCTTCGACGCCGTCTCCGCGCGCATCGGCGGCGAGGAGTTCCTGGTCGTCGTCGCCGGCGACGAGTCGAGGGGACCGGCGGTCGCCCGCGCGTTGCTGCACGCCATCCATCGAGACGATGACGCGACACCGATCTCCGCATCCATCGGGGTGGCGTCCCTACCCCTGTCGCAGGCCCGCGGCGACACCGCCGTGATGCTCAACAGCCTGCTCGATCGCGCTGACGCCGCCATGTACCAGGCGAAGCGACAGGGCGGGAACAGGGTCAGCGTCGCCGACCCCGGAACCGACGGGGTGGGCGGGCGCCGACAGGAGGGGCTCTCGTTATGATGGTGCCGCTCGGTTCGCCGGGCACGCCTCCTTAGCTCAGTGGTAGAGCACTCGCCTTGTAAGCGAGCGGTCTTCGGTTCAATCCCGAAAGGAGGCTCCAGCTTTAGGTGCCGTGACCTGCGGTTTCGCGACTCCGCCCACTTCGCGAAAATGGGCGATAAGGCCCCGATGTCACGAGTTGTCACAAGTCGCTCGGAACTGCTTCAGAGAGGGTCGAAAACCGGGCCTGCGGAGGTGGTCAGTTTCCGTGAAGGTCTGACATCGTCTGGAGGCTCTGGGCCGCGATCTTCAGAGCGTCGTTCGGGGCGTGAGCGTACGTGCGCATCGTGAAGGCAGAATCCGCGTGGCCCAGCCACGCCGATATGACGGCTATGGGAACGTTCTGCAGGTGCATCAACGTCGCGCAGGTGTGGCGCGCATCGTGCAACCTGATCTGCGGCACCCCGGCGCGCTTACACGCCGTCTGCCAAAAGTTGGACAATGTGTCGGGGTGGTAGGCGTGGCCAAGTACGTCGCACACGATATGGGTGCCCGGCCCATAGTTC
Source organism: Rhodococcus sp. NBC_00297 (assembly GCF_036173065.1). NCBI lineage: Bacteria > Bacillati > Actinomycetota > Actinomycetes > Mycobacteriales > Nocardiaceae > Rhodococcus > Rhodococcus sp. NBC_00297. Next base: position 1,616,934 of record NZ_CP108041.1, on the reverse strand, counting down.
GAACCGGCAGCGGCGCTCTCGAGGTCCTGACGCTCACGGGCGGCGATCAGAGCGGCGGTCAGCACCGGGGTCAGCGGAAGATCGCGGTTCGACCGTTCGGTCTTGGTCAGTCCGTCCACGGCCTGACCCGCGACAGACACTCGGTTGTTGCGGATCGACATGACGCCGGCGTCCAGGTCGACGTCGGACCACCGAAGACCGCAGATTTCACCGCGGCGCAGGCCGGACAAGGCCAGGTTCCACGCGTGTCCCACTCGATCGGTCTGCGCGAAAGCCAACATCTGGCGCATCTCCTCGACAGAGAACGTTCGCATCTGCGGCTGGGTGCGCGGCAGTCGATCCACCAACAAGGCGACGTTCCGCACCAGCAGTCCCTGTTTGACGAGGTCGGTCAGCACCGCCGAGATGATGTTGAGCATGGGATTGATGGACTGCGGGCTCCACGGTCGACGCACCGAATGGGGTGTCATCGGTGTTCCGCCGGCGGCGAGTGCGGTCACAAGCGAGTCGAGGTGGCCCTTGGTCAATCTCTGTACCGGCATAGATCCATGGAATTGCCTCAGCGGTTCGAGCGCGTGCCGATAGGCGTTCTTCGTCGTGGGTCTCACCCGCCGGCCCGCGAGCCATGCCTCGCAGACTTCGTCGACGGACAGAGCGCTACCCGAGACGTGAACACCACGGTTGACCTCGTCGGTCACGCGGGCCAGATACGCGCGAGCGTCCTTTTCGGTGTCGAATCGCCGTCGGGACTGTGCTCGCGTCGTGTGCAGATACGTGGATCCGTCAGGTCGCAGGCGCGGTACCTCTCGCGTCCCTGCATCGACAGTGACCTGGTATCGAACAACGTCTTTCCCTGTACGGCGATCGATGACCGAGATTTTGCGGATCTGCGGAGGTAGTTGGTTTCTAGCCATCGACCGACTGAGCCGAACTGGCAGCGAATCTTCTCAGTGCCTCCGGAATCCGCGCCGCTCGCATACTCGATAAGCGATCAGCCACGGGGGAGTCCATCTCCGACAGTCATGCCGAGTCCGGCCATGGTGTCCCGATGCGCTGCCGTCTGCTTGAGCGCGTTCTCGTAGATGATCTCCAGGGCTTCGATCTGGTCGGGCGATTCGTTGTTCTCGAGTGCCCTTTGCAGCTGCTTGCGTGCGCTACGCATCGCGGTGATCGAGCGGTGCCATTCGTGAGTCAGCGTCGTACGGTCTCTGCGGACGTCGAACTGGCGGCGCACGAACACCGGAACCGGCTGCCCGGTTGCTTCGTCGGACCATCCCGACTCCTCGAGCATCAACAGGCCGCTTTCCCCTCCCACCCACCTGACGGCGTCGTGGGATTCCTGGGAAACCCCGGGGAGCACGTCCACAGTTCCGCGGGGAAGATCAGGGAACAGCAGCTGGGCCGGTGCTACGTCGAGCGCTGCGGCCAGTGTGAGGAGATCGGCGACGTCGAGCCCCCTCCGCCGCCCTGTCTCCAGGTCGGAGATCACCGCCCTCGATATGTGGTGGCCGAGCTCGGCAGTGCGGTCGGAGAGTGCCTGCCCGGACATCGGCGGGGTCGCCGACGTTCGGAGCCGGCGGACCTCGGCCCCCGTTCGATCCACGATCGCTTGGGCCCAGCTTTGCGTCATGAACACGCACTCTACCGCCTTCTCCTAGTTCTCTTGCGGTGATTACACGCGTCCGCTAGTTTGTGGTGGAACCACGTGGACGCACCGTATTCAGCGGAACGAATGTGGTGAATCAACGCAGCGGAGGGTGTCATGACGAGACAGCTGTTCAGCGTGCAAGAGGGTATGGACCGCACCGGCTTGGGCCGGTCCAACTTCTTCAACAAGCTCGCATCCGGTGAGATCAAAAGCATCAAGGTAGGCAAGCGCCGCCTCATACCGGATACCGCGATCGACGAGTACATCGAACGCCTCGAGGCGCAGGCATCTTTGTCGACGGATGTCGCGTGAGCTGAGGTACTGCCCGAACAAAACGACGCCCTCGGCGCATCTCGGTGTCACCAGCACCGAGGCCGAGGGCGTCCAAACCGCCTCACATCAGATCGGAGGTTCTTGCATTCGACCTTAGGTCATTCCTGCTCGTCCTTCAATGATGATTATTGACGGGACGAGCCGCACATCAGCTATTCGGCTGATGGTGCTGAACGCTGGGCACCTTTTATGCCCGCGTCCGTCGTTCTCTGGCAGAGCCCGACGATAACCAGCCTGCCGCCGTTGCCTGTGCACCCTGTAGCGATCCCCGGAGACCGGCCCCGGGCACCATGCCGTCGACTGATCATTGATGACGTGGCGATACCGAAAGCCACGCGCCCATCCGGGTGCGGGGCCAGAGGGCGTGGAGCGGACAACGTGGGTGCGGACATTGGGGGTAACCCCTGGGGGGTCCGGGTGTAGCAGCACGTAGTCCGATGCAGTAGACGGGACCACCCTCAATGCCATCAATTTTGAGGTTCAGTGATCGAAGACCGAATCCCTGGTTCTCTCAAACGGTCGACTCGGGTGCGGGTTCGATGACAACACTCCGAATAACCAGTGATTGCTGTATCGGCAGTGTTATCAGCAATGACCGCTATCCCAGTAAAGGTGGCATTGCTGGTATTACGTCCCGTGCGGGTGTCACGTCCCAGTCAATCATTACCAGTATCGGACTTTTCGCTGGTGTGGCATGCGTGGAGGCACCCGCCGCCACTCCTCCGATACGGCCATCACTTGCTTTTAGTCCTTTACCCGTATTGCAAGCATTGCAGGTAAGGGAAGTTTCACTCTTCAGAATCACCGACACACGAGAGGACACACATGTCACACAACGTAATTGCCTTCTGTAACCAAAAGGGTGGCGTGGGCAAGACGACGACCACCTTCCACATCGTTGATGCTGCCCGTCGCGCCGGCCACCGAGTTCTGGCACTCGACATGGACCCCCAGGGAAACCTGAGCACCGTCCTCAGCGCCGGTGAGCCCACACCCGGCGACGCGGGTATGGCGGACGCATTGTCGGACCGGTCTACCGCGACCCTCGCCGACGTCGTGGCGCCGTCCATCTGGGACGGTGTGGACCTGGTCGCCACCGACCCGAACTCGGAATCTCTCGCCTTCGTGCGGGATGAGCTGATTCTCGGCGGCGCAGGACGCGAGCGGCGACTCCGCGATGCGCTGGAGCCACTCGCTCCGGAGTATGGACTGGTGGTGATCGACTGCCCGCCGAGTCTGGACCTGTTGACGATCAACTCTCTGGTGGCGGCCCGCCGAGCGCTCGTGGTCAGTCAGTCCGCGCTCTTCTCCGCGAACGGTCTGGCACGGCTACGACGCACCATCGACGTGGTGCGCCGCAGCTACAACCCGACGCTGGAGCTGGTGGGAGCGGTCATCAACCTTCACGAACGCAACACCATCGCTGGTCGCGAGCAGCTGGCGGAGATCGCCGACTGCATCACGATCGTTGGCGACCCTGTACCCAAGCGGGTTGTGTTGAAGGATTCCTCCGAGGCGCAGACCAGTCTGCTCGACTGGGGGACGACGGACGCCCGCAATCTGGCGAGCATCTACCGCCGCACGTCGGAGTTGCTCATGGAAGGTGTCGGCCATGGTGCGTCCTGAGCGTCTGAAGAGCAGCCTGGGCAATTCGAGCCCACTTGACCCGGTGTCCGAGGTGGCTTCAGTTACGGCCGCCGCTGCTCCAGCGCCACCGGCGGGGGACAAGCCCGCCAAGACCAAGCGGACGTTCTACTTCTACGTCGAGACCAGTGAGCGACTCCTGAATGCGGCCGAGGCCCTGATGGCTACACCGGGAGCGCCACGCGGCCCGTCCGACCTTGCTGCAGAGGCGGTGGAACGGTACGTCGATTATCTGGAGGCCACCCACAACGAAGGCCGACCGTTCGCACAGCGAAGCGGGCCGCTTCAGCGGGGGCCGCGCGTTCGGTAGCTCGCTTTGATAACGCCGGTTGTTGGGCCCGTTAATTTCACTTAACGCACCATAAGCTCTGAATTGCCAGTTCAGCGCACTTTTGGCCCGCAAATTTGTCTAGCGAGAGGTCTAAGCTGCGAATATGGACTTCCGACCAGCCGAAACGGTTCCGGTGGATCCTTCGGTGACTGCCCAGGGACGCTCGGGCAGCGCGGCGGTCCCGACAATCCCCGCTGCAGTGGCCACACGGATCGCCGGGGCGGTAGAGTCGTCCCGCTCGGCCGGCACCCGCCGCGCCTACGGATCCGGTTGGAGACGGTTCACCGACTGGTGCATCCGCAACGGGCACGCCGCGCTCCCGGCGCACCCCGTCACTGTCGCTGCGTACCTGGTCGACGCTGCCGATACCGTCACCGCGGCGGGGGAGAGGGCCTACGCCGCCAGCACTCTGTCGGCATGGGCATCAGCGATCAACCACTTTCATCAGACGGCCGGGCACGCCTCACCCACGAAGCACTACCTCGTCACGGCTGCGCTCGCGGGTATCCGGCGGCAGTACGCCAGCGCCGGCGATCGACCCCGCATCCAACGGGCACCCTTGCTGGTGTCCGACATCCGGCACCTCGTCGACACCGCCCGCGCACAGTGCGACGGGTGGGCCACTGAGGTCTACGAACGCCGCGACACCGCGCTGTTGCTCCTCGGGTTCGCGGGCGCGTTCCGCCGCTCCGAGCTTGCGGGCCTCGAAAGCCGCGACGTCAGCCTTCACCGCGAGGACGGTCTGCACATCCGGCTTCGCAAAACCAAGACCGACCAGGAGGGAAGAGGCATCATCCGGGCACTCCCGACGACTGACTCGCACACCACCTGCCCACCCTGCGCGTACGTGCGATGGGTCCAGGTTGTGTCAGCCTTCGACGCAGGCGGCCGCCCTTCCGTTATACGAATACTTCGTGGTTGCGAGGGATTTGACAACCATATTTGCCGAGGGGTAGCCCCACGCACCACCCCACGTGCACCGCTGTTCCGTGCGATAGCCAAGAACGGCAACCTCGGCACCACGCCCTTGTCCGGGGCCGCGATACATAAGACCATCCGTCGCCGCGCCGAACGCGCCGGTTATGACGCCACACTGACCGCACAGCTAGGTGGGCACTCGCTCCGATCCGGGTTCGTCACCCAAGCCTTCCGAAACGGCTCGGACGCACACGCCATCATGCGACAGACCGGTCACGCCACGCCTGCCATGCTTGAACGCTACGCACGCGAGAACGCTCCACTGATTGGTAACGCGGTGACAGAAATTGGTCTGTAGTGCGTGCTTACTCATAGCCGGTTCACCCAGGTCGGCCAGGGGCTCGTAGCTCGACCTGACCGGAGCCGTGTCAAGCGATGAGCGGGCTCAACGAGGGCCGGATCAGCCCTTCGTCCAAGTTTGCGCATACAATCTGCACAAATCGCGATCAACGCAAGCTCTACCGAAGGGTGTCCATGCTACTGAGATTTCGAGTCGCCAACTACAGATCGTTCAGGGACGAGGTGTCGATCTCTACCGTCGCGACGAGGCTTGACGCTGGTCAGGGACTGCCGACGAGGGTAGCGGTGGATCGAACAACCGTTGACGTTCTGCCGGTTCTGGCAGTTCTGGGAGCGAACGCATCCGGGAAGTCCAACCTGCTCCGCGCGATGGACTTCATGCGGGACTTGGTGCTGGAGTCCGCCCAGCGTCCCCCTATGGAGGGCATGCCGATAGACCCATTCGTTCTCGACCCAAATTATCGACAACGACCAACTCTGATGGAAATTGATTTCACAATGCAGGGGGAACGTTTTCAGTACGGCTTTGAAATTGATGCGAACAGGGTTATTGGCGAATGGCTGCACACATTTCCACACAAGCGGACCCAGGTGCTGTTTGATCGAGACGAGAACGAAGATTATCAGTGGGGCAAGAACTTACCACCGCGGACACGGACGGTCGCCGGGCTCACGCGCCCGGATGTCCTTTTCTTGTCAATGGCAGCAAATTTGAATAACGAGTTGATGTTGCGAATTTATTCATTTTTCCGCGACAACTTAATTCTTCTCGACGTGCCCAACCGTGGGCATGTCAGTCCTCCGACGGTGAGAAGACTCCAAGGTAAGCGTCGCAAATCAATTGACATGCTTGCGCTCGCCGATCTGGGTATCGTAGACGCGAAAGTTACTAAGACTCGGTTATCTGAAGAACAGCGGCAGCATTACAGGAAGTACATCGAAGAGTCATGGAACCTGACTCCTGGCGCGACCGAAGACGAGCGGGCGGCAGAAATAGAGGAGGTGCTACTCAATATCGAGAAGAGTCAGAATGACAGCAACCCTGTCGTCGAAATGATTCACCGAGGACCAGAAAACCGTGCAATATCTCTGCCGTACAATGAAGAAAGCCTGGGTACGAAGTCTTGGTTATCATTTTCCACGTATGCGTTGGACGCGCTCGAAAACGGCTCTGTTCTCCTGGTTGATGAGCTGGATGCGAGTTTGCATCCAATACTGCTGCGCGAAGCAATCGAACTTTTTCAGTCGACAGCCAATACGCGTGGTGCACAACTGATTTTCACCACTCATGATGTGACCCTCTTGGGTAGGGATCTTGACGGGCATAGCTTGTCGCGAGGTCAAATATGGATGGTGGAGAAGAATTCGGGTGGGGATTCGACGCTAGTACCGCTGTCAGACTACAAGCCCCGTAAGGGAGAAGACCTAGCGCGTGGATACCTTCAAGGACGTTACGGGGGAACCCCACGTATAGCGCGTAGTACGGTCGCTCGGGCTGCCGTGGGGGTTGGTACCGATGGCGACGCGTAGAAACCGATCGAACTCCAGCCTTTCGCGCAAGGTGGGTCAAAAAAATCCCAAGAAACGCGTTATGGTTGTTTGTGAAGGTGAGAAGTCTGAGCCTAATTATCTCACGTTGATACATCCGAAGGTCAAGAATTCGATCATTGATTTAGTTCTTGTAGACGAGCGAGCAACGTCTCCGAGAGAATTGGTAGACAGAGCATGTCATGAACTAGATGTTTCGACAAGAACCGCGAAAAGAACAAGGGATCCGAATTCGCGGATCGATGAGATCTGGTGCGTGTTTGATGTCGATGAGCACCTGTATCTCAAAGAGTCAAGGCAAAGGGCGGAAGATAAAGGAATAAAGACTGCGGTTTCGAACCCGTGTTTAGAGGTCTGGCTCTTGATGCATTTCGCTACTCCTGGTGGGTTTCTTGACAGGAAAGAGGCTTTGCGCAAACTGAAGGATAATATGCCGGGTTATGAGAAGAACATCGTAGACATAGAGCCGCTCATTGGTAAGTTCGACGAGGCAAAGAAGCATGCGGAGTTTCTTGAGGCAAAACATCTACGCGATGAAACACCGTTTCCGCAGGACAATCCTTCGTCTAACATCTGGGAGTTGGTCGACTCTCTTGACGCGCGTTACTGAGAACACCATTGTGGACTCAGCGCACACGGGTTTAGCGAACCTCGCGGTAGCGCGATCTGCGGTGACAGTCCAGTGTCGTAGGCCCTTGCCGGACGGTTGCCGTTCTGAATTGACTTCGGGACGCAAGGCGGTCCTGCCGATGGGACACATGCCGATCCATGAACAGCGGTTCAAATCTTCAACCCGATGAACAGACGGATGGCGCGTAAGGTCGGGTAATCACCGATTTGCTGCCAAGGCTGCGGTCGCGTCGGAGCGTGCGGCGGCGGAAGGGCTTGAAGCCAGTTTCTGAGCGAGCGATGCCGTCATATCGTTCAAAGGAGTATGTCGCAACGCGACCGCGACCATTCTTGACACCAGTGTTCCCGCGTTGGGGTCTAGTAGCCGCGTCAGCAGTGCGTTGGCGGCGACGTGATCATGGCCGTCGACGGTCCAACGCGCGAGGCAGTTTGCCACCACTGCTCGTACCCATGGGTCGGTGTCATGCGCCATCACGGCGAGCGTGTGCATCGCTGTACTCGGTTCCTGCTGCGCCACCACAAGCGCGGCAGCGGCACGCTGGTTCGGACTGCCCCCCATGAGCGCCCACAGTTCGTGGTCGTCCAACGAGTCCGGTGAGAGAACACCCAGGGCCGATGCGGCGTCGCTTCGAATGTCGGTGCCCCCAAAGAAGGGGTGCTCCGGTTGTGCATCAGTCATGAGTGTTCTTAGAACCGGCACTAGTCTCTCGATCACGTCTTCTGGGATTCGGCCCGCGTGACGACGCAGAGCCTGCAGAGGCGCTTTGAGCTGGTGCGTAAACACTGAAAAATGCGTCAGCAGTTGCTCGATCTCGGTCCAGTGCGCGCGGGTCGGGTGCCAAACGTTGAGAAGGATCAAGGTACCGGCGGCGTTTCCGTCTCCGAACGTTCCGCTGCCTTGGTTCAGTTCGGCGATCTGTCGGCTGATCCGGTCTTCGAGAACAACTGCGAGGCTGTCAACGATAGATGGTGGCAGGTCTCTTACATCTCCATAGGCCTGGAGGGCGCCCAAGTCACCGTCGGCTATCTGATCCAGCAGATTGGTGCGACGGTCAGCATCGCGCGCCGCTAGTACTTCGGTGACAGCTTCTGTGAACTCGAAGTTGTCAGTCGGGCGAATCGACCGCCCCGACAGTGCCGCGATGCGCGGTGGGGTCCACGCGTGGTCGGGGATCGACTGGATTATTTCGGCGTATTCATGAGCAATGGATTGATCGTCGACCTCGGTTGCAGACACGATCATCGAGACGACTTTGTCGACCGCGGTCGTCGACGCGGCGGGAACGACTGCTGCTAGCAATTGGCGGATGCGACGGACCGAGTGGTAGGTCGTGATGATCCCCGCGGATGCAGCCACCGGGTCGGGTAGCACGTCGAGAGCCCAGTCGATGCATCTGTCAGCAGTCGACTCACTGATGACGTCAGCTCCATGAATGATGAGCTCCACGCCAGCATCGAGGGTCGTTCGGGTGGAGACGGACAAGTCGAGCGCATCGGCGGTGTCTTTTACCGCTGAGGTCGGTCCTACGTCGAGTAAGTGAGGTACCGCCAGCTTGAGCGCGTCGACGTCCCCGGCGGTGTATAGAGCTTCGAGCGCAGCACGAAGATGTTTGGCTTCCGTGCCCACAGTGGCGCTGCGTTTGGCCAGCTGAGCAAACGAATGACGCCACGCGGCATGATCGGCGGCAGTGCCGGCGATCAAGGAGGCTGCGCGTAGATGGTTCCAGGGCTGGCCGCTCACTCTTGTGACGGCACCGCGTCTAGCTCCCCATCGCGTGAAGGCTTCGTCGGCTGTGTACTGCAGTCCGGACGCCATGTCCTGCGTGCGCCACCACGATGCATGGGTGTCGCGGTTGGTGATCGCTTCGCCGACGTTCTGGTTCGACCAGTCCGTGAGCTCGAACATGAGGTTGGTGCCGGCGCCCGCCAGGGCCAGTGCCGTCGGGTCCTGAGAGTGCGTGTGGCGCAGCGCTTGTACTTCCACCGCTGATTCTCGGGCGTCGTCGAGTTGACCGGTGTCGGCCAGACATCTGGCGAGATGCATCGTCAGCCATGCGTGGTCGACTGGTGAGGCGTCGTCGTATGCGAGTGTGCGCCGGAGTGCGTCGAGAGCTTCTGTGGGGTTACGCTGTTCGATCAGTAGCGCCGCGGCCAGTGCTGTGGCAGCGGCGCGTTCGGCACCCGTGGCCGCGGTGGCAATGAGGCTGGACACGCCATGGACCGCGTTGTCGGCTCCGGTGATGACTGCATCGTGGAGTGCGGCGTAGAGCTGCCATTGCCAGTTCGGTGATGTCCTGCAGTGATCGACGGTGGGGACCAATGAGGGTCGCCCGGGTCGTTCCGACAGGTCGTCTCGTCGCATCTTGATCAGACATGCGATGCCTTCGGGAGCGGTGAGTTCGATGGTGTGCAGGTTCGGGTGCGGTGCGACCAGGCGAGGCGTGAGCAGCGCGTAACGCAACCGGTCATGATGCAGGAGTTGGTGCGCACCGGTCCACGCGCTGCCCTCCCAATGTGGTGGTAGCCGGCCAGCGGTGGCGATTCGGACGAGTTCGTCCACGGTGCTCGGTGCAAGTGGATTCGTCCGAGGGATCAGGATCTTGTAGCCGTTGCCCGTCGAGGTGACGTTCGCTTCGGTGACGTGCACCCAGGTGGACTGTCCTGTTTCGGGGTCGTGCAGAACGATGATGTGCGGCACCTGGTGGTTGAGCCAGTAGTCGAAGTGGTCACCGTCCGACTCGCGGAACCACCATCCGTCGACAGCACCGTCATCGCTGCGCGAAGTCGAATAGAACTGAGTGATGCCCGACTTGACCTGTACGCCGAGCAGGGATCCGAGATCCCAGCGTCGGGAGTCTCGCGCGGCGACCCAGAGGTCGGTTCCCAGGTCGTGTTCGGTGGGGTTCGGCGCTACTCCCCAACCCAACGCAACGAATTGTTGCGCGACCGCCAGCTCGCCGGCGGAGCCCGTCAATCCAGTTTCACTAGCTCGCACCGGGTCCGCTCGCATTCTGGGTTGTAGATGGTTACTCAGAGCATGTCAGTCGTCACCGACTTCCTCGTAGGATCTGAACCCTAGTGCTCGCGACCACGGGTGGCGCCGCAGAACTATCGCGCTGCTGTTGTGGTGGACCGCCTCGGCGGAACCGCGGGTCAGGAGCCCCCGGGTATGCGAGAACGCGTCGAGAGTCGATCGAAGAACGAGGCGCGAGAACGATGGCTGAGGCACGGTGCGTTACAGCGCATCGGGAGTCAGAGCATCGAGCGTGTCGTGACGTCCCGGATCGATGCGAGCAATTGAACGGGCGTCCCGTCCGGGCTCTGGACCAGGGCGATCAACGCGGTGGGTGTCTCGGCGGTGAAGCCGGTGTCCTCGCCGGCGTCGTAGGTGGCGAACTGACTCATCTGGCCGTGTCTGTCGACGTCCATGCACGCACTTCTGCGTCCGCGCCCGAAGGTGGCGACTCGGATGAATTCCGACGCTCCCCGCCGCATCACCGGCGGCCCGAGGCTCTCGCAGACCCATCCGAGGTCGACGAGAACCGCGAACGGGTGGTGGGTGAGAAACTTCTGGCTAATCAGCATGGGCTCGAGTGTGCCGTTGGGTACCGACACGTCCGGAGCACCGTCGGATGCGCCCAGGGTGCCGAATGCCGGCGCCCGTGGACGTCGTTTCGGTCAGTGCTCGCGGGCTGCGCTCTTGGCGGCGTGGCCGATCTCCGCTCGCAGCGCCGCGTACTCGGAAGGTCCCGCGCAGCTCGTTGGGGTCGATGCCGGTGCTGGGCACGCCCCTGCCGCACGAACTCGTCGTCGACACCGTGGGCGCGATCACGTTGTCGGACAACATCGCCAGGCCACTGTATTCGGGCGTCGACCGCGTCGCCGTGTCTGCAGAACAGCGGTGCAGCCGACACGGAACAGTCAAGATCGACCTGACTCGCCGGCCTTGTCCAAGCGAGGTCCGCTGTCTCGGCGAGCAGGCGGCGTACGGTGACCGTCATGGGGACACCCGTTGACCAGCAACGCGACTCGGCACTCGGTGTGCCCCGTGCAGCGGTCGACGACGCGGTGCGGGTGCTGCACGACCGCCTCGACGTCCTGCTCGACCGGTTAACCGATTCGGTGATGGGCGCTCCCACAGCGGGTTCGGCGTCCTGGCGGGCCCGATTCGGTGCCCAGGGTGCGCTCACCAGCGCTGTTCGGGCGGACGATCGCACCGCGGTGCGCGCGATGATCGCCGCCCGCGCCGGCGTCGTCGACCCCGCTGCGCCCCCTTCGGGTCACCACCGCGGCACTTCGGGGGCGGTGTCACCGCGCCGGCGGCGGCCGCGACCGGATCCGGCGCAACTGTCGATGTTCTGACCCACTCCGCCCGCCGCGCTCGCAACTACACGGAACAGGTGTCGATGCTTTCTGTTCGGGTGTGCCCTGGCAGTGGGGTCGAGGGTGTCGGGGTGCGGCGATAACGTCGTCGATCATGGCGGAGGGTGCTGATGTTCCGGGCAGGTACCGGTACGAGTGGGCGCTGTTCGCGGACTGGTGCACCGCCGCCGAGGTGAGCGCACTGCCGGCGTCACCACTCACGCTGGCAGTGTTCCTGGCCGAGAATCCCGCCGGGGACGCTGCCCAGCGTCGGCGGGTGGCGGTCGTCAACCGCATCCACACCGCTGCCAGGTGCCCCGCGCCGGGAACGGTGACGGCGATCCGTCTGCAGCTCGACCGGGCCCGCACCGACCGGGCAGCGGTGCTGCGGGCACGGGTGGCACCGATCATCGCCGAGCTCCCGGTGGTGGGGTGGCCGACCGGGATGTTCGGGCGCCGCGACGCGGTGATCCTCGCCCTGCACGCGGCGGGGTTGCGTGCGGTCGACATCAGCCGCCTCGACCGGCGGGACATCACCATCGTCGGGGACGGTGTGCGCATCGGTGGTCGACACCAGCTGCACCTGTACCCCGACGTCGACAGCGGCGGTGAGGCGGTCATCGACTACGTGGCGGTGTGGCGGCAGTGGGAGCAGGTGCTGCGGATGGTGCAGGAGCACCCGTCCACTCGGGTGCTCGAACAGTACCTGCGGGCAGGCGCGCTTCCCGACTACGACGGACGGGATGTGTCGGGGCCGGTGATGGTGCCGATCGACCGATGGGGCGCGGTCCCGCTCCCGCCGTGGGCGATGACACCGGCGGCGATCACGTCCGTGATGACCAGCCACCTGGCGGGTACACCCGCACGACACCGACCTCTTCCTGCGCGCCCCGGACCGGCAAGGTCGTCGGCGGAGCCGTCAGCGGTGCCCGGCGATGACGCCACGGCACTGTCCGACACCTATGCGGCGGGTGTCGCGGCCCGGTCGGCGGCGCACACCGCGCTCGCCGACGTGGGGGACGTCCTCGACGAGGTGGAGGACCGTGCGGAGGAACTGCTGCGCCGCACCCTCGCCCTGCTCGACAACCTCTGACCGGAGTCGTCGCCGGGACGTCGACGAGGCGCCGCCCCGGGCAGCGCCCGCGTGCGCAGGGACACGCAGAACTCGCCGACGACACGTGGGTGATAGCTCAGCTAGCAGAGCTGCATGGGCACCGGGGTACGGCGAGGAGCCGGTTCCGTGCGAGAAACGAACGTTTCTGGCGCAGGTGTGCAGCCTAGTTCTGCTGATCGATCGACCAGGGGCGGCCGCGTGCCAAGAACGTGAGCGGAACCGATCGTGTCAAAACAGTTCGTGTCGGTGAGTTGTGGCAGCCTTCGATCCTGTGGGACACAAATACGGCTACGCCAGGGTCTCGACGACCGAACAGACCCCCGCTCTACAGAGCGATGCTCTGACGGCCTTCGGGTGCGAACGCCTCTTCATCGACACCGTCAGCGGATCTACCACGACGAGGCCGGCGCTCACTGAGCTCCTCGCCACGCTTTTGCCTGGCGACACGTTGTGCGTCTGGCGGCTCGACCGACTCGGTCGCAATCTGCCGCACCTGATCGAGCTCGTCGATGGACTCAAAGCCAGGGGAGTGGCGTTTGCATCCGTCACCGAACAAATCGACACCAGCACCGCCAACGGCGAGCTCGTCTTCCACATCTTCGGTGCCCTCGCCGCCTTCGAACGCCAACTGCTCCGCGAGCGCACCAACGCCGGCCTCACCGCAGCCCGCGAGCGCGGGAAGATCGGAGGCCGCCCACCCGCACTCTCACCGGCCAGAAAGCGTGAGGCCACCCGAATGCGCAACCAGGGCAGCACAGTCGGTGATATCGCCGACGTGCTCGGCGTCAGTAAACGAACCCTGTACCGGCACTTCAGTGAAAACCACTGACGGGAAGACCCCTACCTTGCGCCGATCGACGGTTCCCACGGCACTAGAGTCAGAGCGTCAGTAGACGCACAAGAGCGGAGTTCAGCCCGCCCAGGAGGCGGGCGCGCAGCGCGACGCTGCGGGCAAACGTGATGTGCAGAAGCTGGCCGAGGCGCGGCGCCTCACGGCGTTCCTGGTAGTGCCCAGGTTGGAGTGCCGCTTCCCTGCACGACAGCGTTATGCCGCCACGGTAGCTACAACGTGCAGGGAAGCATGCTCGACTCATAATGGCGACTGAGCAGCAGGCCTCAAGACGGCTTGGTTGACTCTCAAACCGTCCGCTCTCAGCTCGGCAGCGAAGGTCCGTAACTCATCGCGGGTCAACTGGGCGTTGCCTTTGGTCAGACTATGGACTCGGGATCCGTTCGGGGACAACAGACGTAACGTGGTCTTGCTGTTCTTCTTCACGGTCCATCCCTGGGCCTCGGCGTTAGCGCACAACAGCTCCAGTTCCGCTTCCAGAGAGCGACCGACCTCGGAAGCAACGACCGCAGGAGCCGTCAGCCGCGGCCCCAACTTGTCCACTTGCTTCTGAACCTGCAGAACAGCCGGACCGACGGCCGCCTCCACGTTGCCGTCCTCACGTTCGGGGTACTTAAGGGTCGTGAGGCCAAAGACGTCCGACGGCAATCGCGCATCGCCTGTGAGCAGCAGGTAGGCACGCTCCCTGCCGAGTACGCCAATGAACAGGCCCAACTCCAAGATGACATTGTCACGCACCGCAGGTGACATACTGCCCCGGCTGGTCGTTGTATCGTCCGGAGAAGCAACAAGAATCGCGAAATCGTGTCCCCGTGCGACGTCGATTAGAGCGTCGATTGCATACCCGCCGGGGGCAAACACACCCTGATCCCACACAGTGGTTTCACACACCCGCCGTTCTTGCAGAACGCTCTGCAAGTTGTAGGCAACCGCGCTTCCCTCACGGGACGAACCTATGAACAGCTTCGGCAGACTCACGCCCAGATGCTATCGGGCACGCATGAAGAGTGTCCTGCACGACACCGCCGGACTGGAAATGAGGGCACCACAGCGGCGTCCCCACGCACAGGCGATCACGAGAGGCGATCCAACGCGAGATTAGCGCGCCGCTCGTAGACCCGCAGAAGAACTTGCAGCAGATGCAAAGCCTCGAGCGCCGGATACAGAACGGTGGAGCGATTGCTGGTCAGCTGAAGATCGTGCACACCCGGATCCGCCGTGCCGTACCGCTCGATATCGGACACGCCGAGGTAAGCCCACGGCCTGCCGTGTGCGAAGCCCGAACACAGCTGCCACGGGAACATCACCTTCAACCCAGAGTTCTCCTCCGTGTGAACAAGCGCTTCCGTGCTCGTGAACCCCCCGGTCACCCTCTCGGTGATACCTCGCGCGTCAGCAACCCGTTGAAGTTTCGCGAGCTTGCTCTCCAACGACCGACGACCGGCAACACCGAGCCGTCCATACGCACGCTCCCCATCCCGAAAGTTTTTCGCGTTCCAACGTAAAACACGCTCGACCCGCACGTCACGCGTCGGCGGATCCAGAATCCAGAACGCCGCAGCGAAGCTCTCTAAAGCACCGCGCGACAACGAGAACGGCGCGGCCACATGAAGGAATCCTGAGTCGACCACCAACTTCTTGACAGCGTGAAGATGATCCACCCCCGCTGTCATACACATCCGCACGCAATGCGAGACCTGATAAGGGGCGCTCGCGGCATCGTCGCCAGCCAGAGACGACGTCGACCCGACCGGAAACTCGCTGGGCGTACCGATGCGGACCGTCACCCTTTCGATCAGAGGTGAAATTTCAGCCCACTTGGCCTCGACATCCTCTTCTGTCACCCGCCGGTCAATCTCATCCATCACCAAATCAAACCACCGCTGATCGAGTCACATCCTCAGCCGCGGAGACTGTGGGCCACCGCGACCCGCGGGACGTGGCCCAGCCTCGTCGCTCCCACACAATCACCTTTACGTTGGAAGAGTCTGAGGCACCCGCTTCAGGCGCATGTCGGCGGTCCGGGGCGTGGCTCGACAATCACCTGCTGCCTCGGTGGCTTCTCGTGGAAGGCCACCGCGGACCGTGACGGGTCGTTTCGGCCGCTGATTGAGATGTGTTCGCGAATTTTGTCGCTGTGTAAAGGTGTGCCGGCGAAACAACCCAGACGAGTCCGATGCGCAGGACAGGAGTCCATATGGTCGAAAACGTTTGGGTCGGAGTCGACATCGGCCGCCACGCTCATCACGCCGCGGCCGTTGACCGCAACGGTGCCGTGCTGTGGTCACGTCGCATTCGCAACGATGAGGCAGAAATTAGAGCGCTGATCGACCGGGTTGCAGATGTCGAGTCGGTGGTGTGGGCGATCGACATGACCGCACCGGAATCGGCGCTGCTCCGCGGTGTTCTGCTCTCGCAAGGTCAGCAGGTGCGGTACGTGCCCGGCCGGGTCGTGCACAGTATGACCGGCGCTTTCGCAGGCGAGGCAAGACCGACGCCCGCGATGCGGTGATCATCGCGCAGACAGCACGCTTGCGCGGCGACCTCGCTCTGGTCGCAGTGCCGGATGATGTTTGGATCGAGCTCGAGTTGTTGACCGGTCATCGTAGCGATCTCGTAGCCGAACGCACCCGAGGCATCAATCGCCTGCGTGTGATGCTGACCCGCATATTCCCCGGCCTGAAGCGGAGCTTCGATTTCTCGACGCTGACCGGTCTGGCCTTCGTGACCAAGTTCGTTACCCCGTCGTCTATCACAACTGCGTCCGACGAAGAAATACACGATCACTTACGCGGTCACGGCGTCCGCCGACCTTCGATTCCGAAAATGGTTGCCGCGGCTCGCGCCGCAGCACGGGCACAGGCCATCGCTCTTTCCGGCGAACAAACCACTGCTGGCTTGGTCCAGCAGACAGCCCAGTCGCTGATGATGCTCACGCGCCAGATCACCGACCTGGATAAACAGATCGCCGACGTCTTCCGTCGGCATCGGCACGCGCACATCCTCGAATCGGTGCCTGGCATCGGTACCCGCAGCGGCGCCGAACTCATCGCAATCACCGGCGGTGACCTCGCCTCGTTCGGCTCGGCCGCTAAACTCGCCGCCTACGCAGGCCTTGCACCGGTTCCCCACGACTCGGGCAACCGACACGGGGCGCTGCGTCGTCCGCAGCGTTACCACCGCGGCCTCCGGAAGGTGTTCTACATGGCCGCCCTCAACAGCTCCCAGCGCGACGGGCCGTCTCGAGACTTCTACCAACGCAAACGCTGCGAGAAACGATCGGCCGTCCACGCGCTGATCGCGCTCGCTCGTCGCCTCGTCGACGTCGTATAGGCACTCATCCGTGACAACCGAAAATGGACCCCGGAACGTACTACCCAGCGCTGCGAATCCGCGCCGGACGCTGCCTGAGGTCATCCCCGATCGCCACTGGCGCAACGCTGGCCGGGGCCCACCGGGTGGGTCCGTCAGAAACTCCGCGGGTTCGGATCGGTTGCACCTTTTCGGCGAAAGAGTTCTTCGAGACTGCCGGTTCAAAGCTGGTCGACGCGATCAGCCGTCGGCGCGTTCGGCGAAGCAGCCATGCCGCGGCGAAGCCGCATTGTCCACATGGACAGCGCTAGGACCGTCACGCTGCTTCAGTCTCTGAGATAGTGATGAAACATCAATCATCGGAGATCATGTTGGTATCGCACACAGAGGCCCCGAGCAGGCCTGAGCATCCTCATCGCCGTCGGCCACCGGTAGATCGTCGCTTCCTCGGCCTCGACACTCGCGTATTCCCGCACGCGCTCGTGATCCTCGCCGTCTGGCTGCTGTGGACCGTCGCTCTTCCCGCCGTCGATTCGGTTCTGCCGCAGAATGATCCGGTGATGCCGGGCGATGTTCTCTCGGTGACCGAGAGCGTGACGATGAGGCCGGCCACCGACTGGAACGTTGCCAGTGGATTCCGGATCGACCAACGCGGCGCCGACGATTCGGTTCCGAACATCGAGCTGACCCGAGGCAACATCACCCTCACTACGAGGGCCGACACCTTCGACGGCACGCCCGACGAGCTCCTCACCCAGGTCGACGCTGTCAGCGCCGCCACCGGAGGTGGTTCCGTCCTCGAGCTGTCCGGGTCGCCCACCCCGTTCGCCACCGACACCGGACTGACCGGTGCGCAGGTCGACTTCACCACCCCCAGCATCGCCGGATCGATCACCGC
Source organism: Rhodococcus sp. NBC_00297 (assembly GCF_036173065.1). Classification (NCBI taxonomy): domain Bacteria; kingdom Bacillati; phylum Actinomycetota; class Actinomycetes; order Mycobacteriales; family Nocardiaceae; genus Rhodococcus; species Rhodococcus sp. NBC_00297. Next base: position 1,598,986 of record NZ_CP108041.1, on the reverse strand, counting down.
CCTCATCGTGGACGGCACGGGGATCGAGGTGCAGGTGTCCGGTCCCCCGGAGCAGATCGCCGACCGCGCCCCCGAGATCACCACCATGATCGCCAGCATCAGCGCCGAGAATCGAGAAGCCCAGTGAACACCGACGCCCTCAGTGCACGCAGCCGTGCCCTCGACACGACCGCATGGGGCGAGAAATTCCGCTTCGTGCAGCCCCGCAACATCGTGTTCTGGATCTACCTGTGGCTCTGCATCTCAGGGGTCGTGAAGGGGTGGCAAATGTTCTCACCCCTCGCCGGATACTACGGCCGCGCCATGTTCATCGCTGCCGTGGTCGGCGTGATCAGTGTCGCGGTCTGGACGTGGTGGTTCCGGCACGTCGACCGCTACGAACGCCAACCTCTGACCCTGGTGATCGTGGCCTTCGTCTGGGGCGCCACCGCCGCCACCTTCGCGATCGCCGTCTCCGCCAACGGCACCCTCGGATCGCTGTACGCGAAGATCTTCGGACAGGTCTGGGCGCAGGATTGGCACGCGGGACTGTCCGCACCGTTCGTGGAGGAGAGCGCGAAGGGCGTCGGGATCGTCGTACTTCTCGCCCTCGCTCCCCGGTTGGTGCGTACCGCCGTCGACGGTCTGCTGCTGGGAGCTTTCATCGGTCTCGGATTCCAGACCAGCGAGGATCTGCTGTACTCGGTCGCCGGCGCCACCAAAGGGTTCGGTGCGCATCAGACCGACGGGCTGGCCCACTCCATCGGGCTGCGCGTCTTCTCCGACATCCTCTCCCACCCCCTCTTCACAGCCTTGTTCTGCGCCGGCGTGATCTATCTGATCGGCACTCCGGCACAGCCGCGGCGCATCATCCGGGGCCTGGCTCTCATCGTGGCACCCGTCCTGATACATGGCATCTGGGATTCCATGATCGCGCTGTCCGGCGGTGACGGCATCGGCGTGATCGTCGTCATCATCGGCGACTTCGTATTCGCGTTCACTGCACTGTCGATCGCGTTCGTCTGGGCGCACCCCCGTGAAGCACAGTTCGTCCGGGACGTCCTCGCGCCAGAGGTCGAGGCCGGTGTCCTCACCGACGAGGAGATCACCGCCGCCGGCGGGTGGCGACAACGACTTCAGTACGTCCGCGCAGGAACCGGTCACGCCGATCGTCGCCGACGCGGTCACATCGTCCGCGCGGCCCTCGATCTCTTGGCCGACCTCGCCGCCGCCAAGGGACAGGACACCCCCGATGTCATTGCGGCGCGCGAGGAGATCTCGCGACTTCGGCACGGCCGCCCGACAACCGTGACCGCGCAGGGCCATTCATGACATCGACCGCTCCGGATCATCACCGGACACGTGTTCCGGCAGAGCACCGCGTTCTCGGTCTCGATCGGCGCACGCTGCTGCCCGCGCTGGTCGTGACCGGGGTTTTCCTGCTGCTGACCGTCGTGGTGCCCCGAGTCGACACCTTCATCCGCTGGGACGATTCCGTGCGCGCCGGCGAACGATTCGCGCTCGCGGACACCATCGACATCACGCCGGTCACCGGGTGGAGCGTCGAGAGCGGCTTTCGCCTCGACGAGGAGAGCACGAGCCAGCAGACCGGTGAACTGACCGTCACCGGAGACGGAGTTTCCGTGGACGTGTTCCCCGGTTCCTTCGACGGGACCCCGGCAGAACTGCTCGAGCAGACGGACAAGGTCACCACCCTCGCGAACGACCCCACGTTCCGCGTTGTCGGCGACGTGACCACGCTCACCACCGCCAGTGGGGAAACCGGTGTGATGCAGCCGTATTCGAGTGTCATCAGCGACGGACTGGCCGCCGCGTTCGTCATCGACGGCACCGGCCTTCGGGTCCGCGTGTACGGCCCGCCCGCTCAGATGATCGCTTCCGCCGCGGACGTCGAGGACATGCTCGCCAGCATCCGCACGACCGACAGGAACGACTCGTGAGAGACACCGACACCGACTCCTCGACGGACTCGGCGCGCACCGACTCGATCGAACGCCGGCGCCGTGCCGTGGAGGTGTCCGGGTGGGGCGAGAGGTTCCACTTCCTGCAACCGCACAACGCGTCGTTCTGGGTGTACATCGTGCTCACTGCCATCGGCGTGCATCAGACATGGGCCTACTTCGCACCCGAAGCCTCCTTCTACGCCGGCGGTTACGCCGTCGCCGCCATCCTGTGTCTGCTGTGCGGTGTCGCCTGGTTCTTCTGGTTGCGCCACATCGACCGCTGGGAGAGGCAGCCCGGTTCGCTGGTGGTGGCAGCGATCGTGTGGGGCGCGATCCCCGGCACCTTCGGGTTCGCCATGACCGCGAACACGGCGATGCTGAGCATCTATCCCAAGCTCTTCGGCCAGGAATGGGCAGCAAACTGGGGTGCCGGCGCGACGGCACCGATCACCGAGGAGGCCGCGAAGCTCTGCGGGTTCCTGCTGCTGATGAGTCTGGCACCGCGTCTGATCCGCACCGCCAACGACGGTCTCATCGTCGGCGCGTTCATCGGACTGGGTTTCGGTGTCTTCGAGGACTTCCTCTACGCCGTCAATTCCGCGGCGACGAACTTCGGGACCGACCCCGCCGGTAACGCGGCACACATGGCACTCACCAGAATCGGCGCCAGTTTCGTCTCTCATCCCTTGTTCAGCGCCCTCGTCTGCAGCGGTGCCGTCTACCTCATCGGGACCGCGGCGCAACCCCGCAGAATCGGACTCGGGTCGATATTCGTGGCCGCTGGAGTGTTCCTGCATTTCACCTGGGACGATGCCGTCGGACTCGGAGCCGGCAACGGATTCGTCATGTTCGGTGTCATGATCGCCTCGGTCATCCTTGCCTTCACCATGCTGACGATCGCGTTCCGCCGCGCGGCACCACGTGAACACCGATTCGTCCGCGACATCCTCGCCCCCGAGGTCGACCGCCAGTTCCTGACGGACGCGGACATCGACGAGGTCCTCGATCCCGACGTACGCAAGGCTCGCCGCAAGAGTGCACCGAACCGCGCAGCGCGCCGCGCGGACGCCCACCTGCGCACCGCGATACTCGACCTGGCCCACGACGTCGCCCGGGACGACGGAGCCGACACCCACGCCGTGCGGCACTCCCGGTCCGAGGTCCAGCGACTTCGCGGCGTCGCAGACCTCGCCCGCACACCGCAAGGTCGGTAAACGGGACACCCTCCAGCAGACCCGCCGTCAAAGAGTCTGCTGGAGGGGCTTGCGTCGGCCGTCGCGACGGTGGCCGATCGGTGCACACCGTCACCACCTCGATCGAGCACCAATCATTTGGCGGCGATGCTTTTCATCGGTGCCCACCCGGGCGAGACCGGCCGTCGGAACGAAAGAACGCAGCCACCAAGACCGCCTCTGCAACATCGGCTCTTGAGGCACCAGCTCCACCAGCAACAGCTCGACCACGCCGCCCTGACCTTTGGCCGTGTCCACACGAGAATTCGGCGACCTGCCTACTACCGCCCGGCCCGAGCATTGTCATCGGCGTCGGCCACCCGTCGATCATCGCTTCCCCGGCCTTAACACCCGGGGACGAGCGCAATCCATGTCGCCCGCATGTTGCTTCCCGCATTGAGATCCACCGAGCCGAACAGGTGGGAGGTGGCAGCCGCGGGGGAGTAGCTGGTAGTTCCCGGTCGCAGGCCGGCCGGGCGCGGGCCACCCTGCGGGCGTCCACCGATCGGATCTCCGCTGCGCTCCGCACCGTGAAGAGCACTGTTCTTTCGACTATCTGGCTTCTCCGATCGTGCGTTACCCGTGCCCGTCTTACCCACACCCCGACCTCCGCTGCGCTCCGGCCCCTACGGGGTCCGAAAACTTGTCGACCCGTGCCTCGCTGCGCTCCCCTCGAAAACTTTTCAGCTCGGGTGCAGGACGCCGTTCCCGTGCACCGCCCTTCTCTCCCCACGCCAGATGACGGCGAAAGAACACTGGGAGAGAGGGACCGATCACCATGACCACACGCCGCGCCGCCCGCACCAGCACCACGTCCGCCGAGGACAAGGCCCAAGCCCGCCGCGAGTTGGCCGAACGCCTGCACAACTCGATCACCGACCAGGTTGCTGCACTGGTAGATTCAGCGTCCTGGCGCGCCTACCTCGACCACATGGCCGCGTTCCACTCGTACTCCACTGGCAGGGTTGCCGTATTCGATCCTGCGAATAGCGTGACTCAGGAGTGGCGGTCGGCGGCGTAGTTCGTCCATTGGCCGTTGGCTCGGAGCGTGTGTTGCGCGACGGTGTGTGCGTTCAGGCCCAGCATCGTGGCGAGTGCGCTCGGTGGGAGCTCTCGGGTGAGGTGGGCGATGGCGGACAGCCTGAGGGCCTGCGGAGTGATACCGATGCGTCGCAGCCGGTTTCCGAGTGCGGTTGCCGTCAGTGGCGAGTCAGCACGGTGACCTGGGAAGAGCCATGTCTGGGGTATCTGCTCGGCGGTTCCTGCGCGTCGTAGTTGGGGTAGTTGCAGTGCGATCTGGGCGAACGGATCCGGTAGCAGGAGCGTGTCGACGTTGCCGAGTCGCAGTTCGACCCCGGCGTCGGTTTCGGTGACGTGGGCAGTGGTGAGTCCGGCGATGCGGGTGAGTGGTTGGGCGAACAGCGCAATCAAGGCGCCGGCGAGCCGGTCGGCGGGGTCCAGCGACTCGTCGTGGACGAGGCGTCGACAGATCTGCCACCTCTCGTTGTCGCCGGTAGGGGCTTCGGCCTGGCCTCGGTAGCTCGAGGGGAGGGTGAGTGTGCGGGGTAAATGCCGGTTGCGTCGTGCCCACGTCAGGAACGACCGCACGCGCCAGTGGGCGGCTCCGGGCGCGCTGAACCAGGTGTCGATGTCGTGTTGTGTGCACTCGCCGAGCTCGGTCGAGTGCTGCTGCAGCAGGTCGAGGAACAGTGCCGATTGTCGGATCTGTGAGCGAGCGTTCTGGGCGCCGACATGGGATTCTCGTTTCTCGGTCGCCGCGCGCAGTCTGGGTAGTACGGCCCACTGTGTCCACCTGGTCAGGAGTGCGCGGTGGTTCGGGGTCAGGCTGCTCAGTAGTTGGGGGAGTTGGGCTTCGAGGCGGCGCAGGCTTCGGTCGAGGTCGGGACCGAGGATGCCGGTGGCGACGAGGAGTGAGCGCAGGTGCTCGACCGACTTCGGGTGCGGGAGGGTGTCGAACGAGGTGTGTGTGAGGGCTGTGCTGCCGTCCTGGATGGAGAGCAGCAGGGGTGTGGTGCGGATCAGCCACCGGCGGGTGGTGACGGGTTCGGCGCGCAGGAGCGGTTGCCGCAGCGGTGCGAGCGGGCTGTCGGCTTCTGGAGGGATGATCGCGTCGAGGCGGCGGGTCAGTGTGCACCGGTGACACAGGGCGTCGCCTTCGACGCTGGTGAGGGCTCGACCTGGTGTCGCGCACTGTGCGCAGGTGCGGTGTGCCTTGTCGCGGCACCACCGGCAGGTGCCGTTGTCGTCCAACAGTTTGTCCGGTTTCGCGCAGCCGGAGCACGCGCCGCGGTGCTGCGTGGCTCGCTTCCTGCAGCGGTCGCAGACCGTCTTGCCGCGCACCTCGACGGTGGTGCAGATGCGGCACAGTCCGATGATCATTGCCGCCGGATGTCCGCGCGTCGAGGTGTGCGGGTCTTGGCGCGAGTCGTCGCGGCCGCGGTGTCGGGGCGGTGGGTCGACGTTCCTGTCGCGGCCCGGGCGGCTGATTCGGTGGCAGGCTCGATGAGGTCGTTGGGTGTGCAGGTGAGGATGTCGCACAACGCCATCAAGGTCCGCAGGCTCAGACGTTCGGGTGTGCCGGTGACCAGGCGATACACCTGTGCTTCGGAGAGTGTGATTCCCCGTTCGGCGAGGAGGGGCCCGAGTCCGGTGGTCGCGAAGATGCCCTGGTCGGCCAGGAGGCGGCGCAGGTGCCAGTGGTAGTTCAGCTGCGGTTGCGGCATCAGTGCTCCCCGTCGGTGCTTGTGGTGGTGAACGCCCGACTCAGTGCTCGTCGGAGGGCGTTGTTCGTGTAGTCGGTGCCGACGCTTGTGTAGATCGCGGTGGTCGATCCCCAGGAGTGTCCGAGTTGTTGTTGGACGAAGAGGTGATCGAAGCCGTCCTCGAGCAGATGCGTCGCGTACGAGTGGCGCAGACAATGCGGGCCGAGGTGCTTCTCGAGCCCGATGGCGTCGCGGTATTCGGCGAACCGTTGGGAGATCGACACCGCTCCCACCTGTGCGCTGCGCTCGGTGGGCCAGAGGGCGAGCTGGTCGGAGCCGTAGAGAGGCCGGATCTCGGTGACCCACTCGTCGACGGCCTCGGCGGCCCATTCCATGGTGGTCAGGACCGTGCGGCGCCGTGGTGGTCCGCCGGAGAGGGCTTTGCCGTGGCGCACCGACAGCGCCCCGTAGCGGCCGAACTCGGTGGCCGCCGGGTTCGCGGTCCAGTCGACGGTGTCGAGCATCGAGGCTTCTCGCCGGCGCAGGCCCCAGGCATAGATCACCTTGAACAGCGTTGCGTCGCGATAGCTCGCCAGCCATCCCTTACGGCCGGAGGCGCCGACCCGGTTCACCCGGGTGTCGCAGTAGTCGAAGAACGCCTGCAACTCGTCGCGGGTGAGCGGGCGATTCCCTGGCCGCCCTTCGTAGTCGCTGCGGTGCACGACCATGTTCCACTCGTGGAAGATCTGCACCGGGTGCACCCCGAAGTGCCGCTCACAGACCTCGTGCCACCGGTAACGGGTGTCGGAGATGTAGCTGCAGAACAGCGATGCCGCCATCTGATACAACCGCACCGTCGAATGCGCGGCCCCCGACTCCACCAGATGCGTCGTCCACTCCTCGACGTCCGCCGATGACCACCGCCACGGGTAGTCATTGGTAAAGACCACCAACCGGTGCACAATCTGCGTGCGACGCTCGATGGTCAGGTTCGCGAGCATCCGCGAACGCTGCTGCTGCTCCCACCCCTCGATCATCGCCGCGAGCACGGTCTCCTCGGGCGCGAGCAGCGACAGGCCGTCTCGCAGCAGATGATCTGCCGACCCCTCGGTGCGAGGAGCGCCGGATCCGACTGTTTCCTTGGCCGACATTGCATGAACGTATCATGCATCTAATGCAAGAATCGTGACGACGTCGATGGGTTCCATCGGCGATCGATGGATTCGCGGTCAGGGAGTGGCCACAGCGTCACCGTCACCGGCGCCGGGAGTGTCAGCAGTCCGAATATCGTTCGTGGAGAACGTAATCAGGTTGCCGTCGCCGTCGACAGTCGCGAACTCCGTCGTTCCCCAATCGGTCGCGCCGGGGTGGCCGGCGTCTGCCGGGTGCAGAACGCCTGCACGCGAGAGTTCGTCATACAGTTCGGCGACATCGTCTACGGTGATGCGGCAACTGGCCGTTCCGGCGAGAAAACTCTCCGCTCCGCTGCGCACCGGCCAGGGTGCGGGTTCGGGGCGGTCCTTCCAGCTGTCGTCGTCGGCGGCCCACAAGTGGATCTCGACGTCGTCTCGGGTGAGCTTGGCGAAGGTGGGATCGGAGTACTGCGCCGTGAAGCCGAAGGAGTGGGTGTAGACGGCGATCGCGGTCTCGATGTGTCGTACCGGCAGCGCGGGAACCACTCTCGACATGCCCATGAGCAACCCTAACGCCGACGAACGGGAGAGGAACGGGTCGAGCATCGCCGCACCCGCGGCGCCGCCAGTCCGTCCGGCGGTTCAGCATTGCTGTGTCGGGCCGGACTTCGCGGCCCTCGTACGTGGGGATGCGCCCGGAATCCCAGCTCCATGGAGACCAGGGTGCCCCTCGCAGGTCCGGATGAGCCGTGATCATGTTGTGGCCACGGCCGTCAGGATCTGTTTTCGGGCCTCGGTGATACCCGTAGGGGGTATGGGTTGGTACGCTGGCAACGTGTGTGACGGTGCTCGGCGACGATCGTCGGCCTCGTCTGCGCTCTCGGTGCTGCGGACGGTGCTGATCGCGCTCGGCGTGGTGCTGATGCACACGACCCTGCCCGTCCCCACCGCCGCGGCCCACGACGCGATGTCCGCACCAGGGCCGGTGAGCAGCGTGGTCGCCCACCACTCTGCTGACACACACACCGTCGACGTCGAGACGGCGGCGGCGCATATGCCGTGCCCGAGCGGCCACGACATGGTGCATCCGTGCATCGGGACGGTCACGTCTTTCCCTGCGATGTCGGTGCCGACCGGGACCGCCGAGCTCATGCCAGTACTCGACACCGTGTCCGACCGCGTTGTCGCGATCGTGGCTCGGGCAGGTCGTGCGCCCCCGTGGGCTGTGCGCTCGCTGGACAAGTCGGTACTTCTTCGGGTGTGACGGGGAGTCCGGGGCCATGGCGCTCCGGCGGATCGCAGGCAGATCCACCTCGTCTTTCGTTCGACACACCTCAGGAGTACTTCCATGCGTATCAACAGAAAAACGACCACTGTCCTCGCCGCCGCGGCGGTCGGCATCACTCTCCTCGCAGGGTGTAGCGACGACGGATCGGACACGTCGATGGAGGGCCACTCGATGGGCTCGTCCACCTCGATGGAGTCTTCGTCGGCGCAGTCCGCGGATCCCGCGGCGACGTTCACCGACGCCGATGTCATGTTCGCGTCGATGATGTATCCGCATCACGCGCAGGCCGTCGAGATGGCCACCATGGTCGACGGGCGCACGACGAACCCGGAGATCGTCGCCCTGGCCGGGGAGATTGCCGCCGCCCAGAAACCCGAGATGGAGCAATTGACGTCGTGGTTGGCGCAGTGGGGTCAGCCGGCGCCGTCGTCGGACGCGAGCTCGATGGAAGGTATGGATCACGGATCGGGCAGCGGGATGATGACCGCGCAGGACATGGACTCGCTGATGTCCGCGTCGGGTGCTGACTTCGACCGGCAGTGGCTGACGATGATGATCGCCCACCACCAGGGCGCGGTCACGATGGCGGAGAAGGAGATCGCTGACGGCTCCAATGCTGACGCGGTCGCGATGGCCCGCACCATCGTCGAGACGCAGAACGCCGAGATCTCGCGTATGCAGCAGCTCCTGGGCTGACCGAGAACCCGGCCGGAACCGCAGTTTCGGGTCCTGTTCGACGAACGACGCAGCCCCGCATCGATGTCGATGCGGGGCTGCGTCGTGTCGGAGGGTGCAGGTCAGTCCTGCGGGGTAGCAGTGCCGGGCCGGAGGTCGAGTCGGCGGAGCAGTTGGGCGTTGGCGGCGACGATGATCGTCGACAGGGACATCAGTATCGCTCCGACGGACATCGGCAGGACGAACCCGATGGGTGCGAGCACACCGGCGGCCAGCGGGACGGAGAGCAGGTTGTATCCGGCGGCCCACCACAGGTTCTGCTTCATCTTCCGGTACGCAGCGCGGGAGAGGTCGACCACCGACAGCACCGAGCGGGGGTCGTCACTGGCGAGGATCACCCCGGCGGACGCGATCGCGACATCGGTGCCTGCACCGATGGCGATGCCGACGTCGGCGCGGGCGAGGGCGGGGGCGTCGTTGACACCGTCACCGACCATCGCGACCTTCCTGCCTTCGTCCTGCAGGTCCGCCACCCGCTGCGCTTTGTCCTCGGGGCGCACCCCGGCGAAGTAGCGGTCGATACCCAGCTCACCGGCAACCGAGGCGGCGACCGCGTCGGCGTCGCCGGTGATCATGACCACCTGCACCCCACGGGCGTGCAGGTCGGCCACCGCGGCGCGGGACTCGGGACGGATCTCGTCGGCCAGTTTCAGCGCTCCGATCACGGCGCCGTCGCCGAGGACATGCAAGATGATCGCCCCGTCCTGCCGCCACCGATTCGCCACACCGAGCTCGGACCGGTGCTCCTGCTCGAGCATCGCCGGACCACCCACCCGCACGGCGGCGCCGTCGACGACCGCGGACACCCCGACCGCGGGGGAGGACCGGAAGTCCTGTGCACGAGAGACATCGAGCCGACGGCTCTCGGCGGCGGCGACGATCGCGCGTGCCAACGGATGCTCGGAGTCCGCTTCCGCGGCGGCCGCCAGCGCCAGCACGTCGTCCTCGGTGCGTCCCGCGACGGCCTCGACACCGGTGACGGCGGGTTCGCCGCGGGTGAGAGTGCCGGTCTTGTCGAACAGCACGGTGTCGACGGTGCGCATGGATTCGAGTGCGAGGCGGTCCTTGATCAGGACGCCGCCGCGTGCGGCGCGTTCGGTCGCGATGGACACCACCAACGGAATCGCCAGGCCCAGCGCGTGGGGGCAGGCGATGACCAGGACGGTGATCGTGCGCACGACCGCGTCGTCGGGGGAGCCGAGGACGGTCCAGGCGGCAGCGGTGAGAACGGCCGCGCCGAGGGCGAACCAGAACAGCCACGCCGCGGCGATGTCCGCGATGCGCTGCGCCCGCGACGTCGAGTTCTGCGCGTCGCTGACCAGTCGGCGGATCCCGGCGAGAGTGGTGTCCTCCCCGATGGCGGACACCCTCACGCGGATCCCGGAATCGGTGGCGACGGTGCCGGCGACGACGGTGTCCCCGTCGCTACGGCGCACGGTGCGCGACTCGCCGGTGATCATCGACTCGTCCATGCTCGCCGCCCCGGAGACGACGACACCGTCGGCCGGTACCCGGCCGCCGGGGCGCACGACCACCACGTCCCCGACCTGCAGTTGCGCCGGATCCACGACCGTCACCTCACCATCGGCGTCGACCCGCTCCGCGGTGTCGGGCAGCAACGCGGCCAGCGAGTCCAGCGCCGACGTCGTCTGCGCGAGCGAGCGCATCTCGATCCAGTGCCCCAGCAGCATGATCACGATCAGCAGTGCCAGCTCCCACCAGAAGTCGAGCTGATGATCGAGCAGACCGACGCTCGCACCGAGAGACGAGACGAACGCGACGGTGATCGCCAACGCGATCAACAGCATCATTCCCGGTGTGCGGCTGCGGATCTCGCCGACCGCACCGGTGAGAAACGGGGAGCCACCCCACACGAACATGACCGTGCCCAGCACGGGGGACACCCACCCGATCCAGGAGCTGTCCGGCAGTGAGTACCCGAGGATCATCGCGAACATGTCCGACGCTGCGATCACCGGAACCGCCAGTACGGCCATCACCCAGAACAACCTGCGGAACTGCCCTGCATGATCGCCGTGGCCGCCGTGGCCGCCGTGGCCGCCGTGGCCGCCGTGGCCGCCGGCCATGCCGTGATGGTCGTGATCGTGCGAACTGTCCGTCCGAACGGTGGCCGGTGATGACTCGATCATGTCAATTCCTCGATTTCGAAGGTGTTGCTGTGCAATGCCTTGTACCGGTCGGAGTGTCCGGACGTGCCGTGGTCCTACCGCATCTCTGCTGTCGGCTGCCCGCTGTGTCCTGCTCCGGGTTGATACCCCCAGGGGGTATGTAGTGCAGACCATACGCCGCTCGGTTGGCTGTGGGAAGGTGTGCCGTCTCACTCGGACTCGATTCCTGCACGCACCGGATCGTGCAGCTGATGCGATTCCGCACCCTTGTTCAACAACGTCATGCTGATCCTCGCTCAGCGGCCGACGGCGACGCAGGTCGCCGGATTCCGGGCATGGCAGGCCCGGGGGCGGCAGGTCCGCAAGGGTGAGAAAGCGATCCGCATCTACGGCTACAGCAGCCGCACCGTCACCGAGACCGACCAGGCCACCGGCGACGAGACCACCCGCAAGGTCCCCACCTTCCCGATCTTCTCCGTCTTCGCCCACGACCAGACCGACCCCATCGACGGCCACCCCCAGGCCGAGCAGATCGCCCACCGCCTCACCGGCGACGACCCCGCCGCCATCTACGACCGTGTCCACGCCCTCATGACCGCGCGCGGCTGGACCGTCACCCGCGACGTCATCGACGGGGAGACCAACGGGTACACCACCGTCGACGGGAGCCGCCGTATCGTCGTCGACGCCCGCCTCGCACCCGCGCAGGCAGCGAAGACGATGATCCACGAAGCAGCCCACGCCCTCATGCACACCGCCGACGCCGTCGCCGCAGACGATCGCCGCGACCTGCACCGAGGCCGGATGGAGGTCGAAGCCGAATCCGTCGCGTACGTTCTCGCGGGGATCCTCGGACTCGACACCGCCGCCTACAGCGTCGGCTACGTCGCCGGATGGGCTGACGGCAATCTCGACACCGTCACCGACACCGCCCGCGCCGTCCTCGCCGCCGTCCACGAACTCGCCGACGCCCTCGACCCGCAGGTCGACAGCGACACCGACAGCGGCGACACCGCTGCCGCCTGACCAGCACCACCCACCACCGGAAGGAACCCACGTGCCAGCACAAGCATGGGTGACCCTGATCGTCGGCGTCCTCGCCGTCGTCGGGGTCGCCCTCACCATCCGACAACGCACCGTCGCCGACAAACGCGCCCAAGCATGGGACCGCATCACCTGGTGCCTGGACCACACTCTCAGCAAGGACGACGACGAGGCCGAACTCGGCTGGGACGTCTACGCGACCGTCACCGATTCACCTCTCATCACCAAGACAGAGGAGGCAGTTCTGGTCGCCGTGGCAGACCGAGCGATTCGGTCGACGGTGGCGGAACTCGTCGACACAGAGGACACTGACAACCAGAACGATCAGGAGGGCCCGCGATGACCACCACCGAATCACGCGCAGTCGACAAGACACCGCGACCCCGCGTCGCCGCCGCCGCCGCGCGCGCGTCGATCGCGATGCGCGAACGCAGTGGGCGCGAAGTGCCGCAGTGGATCCGTGACGCCGCAGCAGGCAAGCCGACCACAGTGCCGCCCGAACAGTCCTGACCAGCGCACAGACACGCAACAGAGAGGCCCGCACCCCAGGGTGCGGGCCTCTTTCGTGTCCGCAGACGACGCGGATGCCGATGTCGCTACCCGCACGGTTCGGCGGCCGGCGGTCACGGGTGCGATGGCCGGCCCAGCGGGCCGGGCGTAGCCCACCCTGCGGGCGTGCCCTGATCGGAACTCCGCTGCGCTCCGTCCTGTGAAAAGCGTCGTTCTTTCGACACATCTGGCTACTCCGATGCTGCGTCACCCGTGCCCGTCTTACCCACACCCGACCTCCGCTGCGCTCCGGCCCCTGCGGGATACGAAAACTTCTCAGAACGCCTCCGGCTGAGAACTTTTCGTATCGGGTGCAGGACGCCGTTCCCGTGCGCCGCCTCCTCTGCGCCACGCCAGATGACGGCGAAAGAACGTGGCAGGGCAGAAGGCCAGGTCACCGGAGTCGAGGGAGCGCACCGATGAGCGTCACCACCAGTTTTCAGACCGCAACCATGGGGGCAGTGGGGGAGGCGGTGCTGACCATCCGCACCCACGCGCTCACCCAGATCACCGCCTACACCGCCAGGGCGCAGAAGGCAGCGGCGAACCCCGAAGCGTCCACCGAGGCCGCGCACCGCGAACGCGCCGCCTACTGGGCGTGCACCGCACGCGAAGCCGGAGCCACCGAGGCCCAGATCGACACCGCCGAAGCAGCCGGAACGGCGCAGGGCACCGCATGAACACCGACCAGGAGCGGAGCCGGGGACCACCGAGCCGGGGATCACACCACCCGACCAGCACCACCAGAACAGAAAAACACCGGACAGCGCCTAACTGCCCGGTGTCTCACCGAAACCATATCAAGGAGAGACACCATCATGACCGCAACCATCGACACCACCACCGCGACAACCGAACCCGCCACCGAGCACACCAATCCCGGTGCGCTGGGAACGGTGTTCGCCCAGGTGGACCCCACCACCCTCGACGTCGCCGACAACGTCCGCGACACCGTCGACCTGGACCGGACCCCCGACTTCGTCGCCTCCATCCGCGAGCACGGAGTCCTGCACCCGATCCTGACCGTGCGCCGGGGCGACGGCACCCTCGCCGTCATCGACGGCCAACGGCGCACCCTCGCCGCGATCGCCACCGACACCCCCGTCGTCCCGGTGCTCATCCGCACCCAGGACGGGGACCAGGTCGCCGCCGACACCACCCGCATCGTGGAGCAGATCGTCTCCAACGACCAGCGCGCCGACCTCACCGACGGCCAGCGCGCCGCAGGCGTCGCCCAGTTGCTCGACCTCGGCGTGTCCGTCAAAGAGGTCGCCCAGGCCCTGTCGGTCACGCAGAAGGCCGCGAAGGTCGCCGGTCGGGTCGGTGGCTCCGACGCCGCGCGGGCGGCGCTGGACACCGGGCAACTCGACCTCGAGCAGGCGTCGATCATTGCCGCGTTCGAGAAGCTGGGCGACGCCGACGCCGTCGCGCAGCTTCTCGACGCCGCCGAGAACCGCCCGTACAACTTCCCGCACCTGGCACGCAGGCTCACCGAGGACCGCAAGAACGCACGCGACCGAGCGAAAGCACTCACCGCATACGGGGAGGCCGGGCATCCGGTGCTCACCGTCGACCCCGAGACGGGTGACGCACGCTGGTACTACGCAGGAGAGATCCGCACCGCCGAGGGGGAGCCGGTCGAGGTGGCCGAGCACCCCGACCGGTGGTCGGTGTGGGCCGACCGCGTCGAGGCATGGATCGACGCCGAGACCGGCGAGCAGGTCGACGAGGACAGCGTCGACTGGGACGCCGACGGCCCCGACGACGCACCCGCAGAGGGCAAGCGCCACCGGGGGACCGTGGCGGAAGGGTGGGCATGGGAGACGTCGTACTGGATCAGCGCCGACGACGCCGAGCAGCACGGCTACCAGGTGCCGCAGGCAACCCCCGTGGCCCACGGACGCACCGCCGCCGGTGCTGCCGGGGTCGACACCGACGACGCGGCACGCCGCGCCGCCGAAGCCGCCGACGCGGACAAGGCCGAGCGTCGCAGGGTGAAGGCGCTCAACGCCGCAGGTCTCGCCGAGACCACGCTGCGCCGCGAGCACATCAAGGCGCTCCTGACGCGCAAGACCGCGCCGAAGGGCAGCGCCGGATGGGTCGCCGCGACCCTCGCCGCCTCGCCCGACCTGCTCACCGAAGGTAAGGCCGGGGAGGTGCTGCGCGAGGTGGTGCCCGGTGCAGACCCGCTCACCGGAATCGCCGACCTGATCGACAAGGCCACCGACGCCCGCGCCCAGGTGCTCACCCTGGCGCTGGTGCTGGCCGCACTCGAAGCCCGCATGGCCGGTTCCGACAAGTCGTGGTGGAGGGCCAGCCCGCAGACCCGGTGGACCCGCGACGGCCTCCCCGGGGGAGCCGCCCGGTACCTGGCGTTCCTGACCGAGCACGGCTACACCACCGGCCCGGTCGAGAAGGTCGTCACCGGCGAGAACACCGCCGAGGACGCCTACACCGACGTCACCGCCACCAGCGGCGAATGACCCGGTGACCGGTGCGGGTGTCCCACAACTCGGGGCACCCGCACCGCCCACAGTGGGTGTGTTCAGGAAGGTCAGCGGCGCATTTCGCGAACGAAGATCCAGATGAGCCAGAGCCCAGCCGTGAGGCAGAAAAGGATGACGTCGACCAGGAAGTTGACGAGGGTGTACGAGCGACGAGTCTTACGAGCCATGAAGTAGCTCCTAGGAATGTGGGTTCGCGGATAAGCAGGTTTCGCAGTGGTGTCCGGTCCTGACGGTCCCCGGCCGGGCGAGGGGGACGCCCCCTCGCGCTCCCCCGAGGAGCGCCGGACCACCGCCGGTACCCCAGTCCGCCGGGCGGCCCACCAGATGCGACGCCGCGACAGGTCAAGCAGACCCGGTCAGTGAGCAGCGTCGAACGCCTCGACGACCGCAGCAGAAATCCGGCCCCGATCGCTCACCTCGTACCCGTTGGCGTTGGCCCACTCCCGAATCGCCCGCGTCTGCTCCAGATCACGCTTCGGAGACCTCTTGGTGGCGGCCTCAGCCGCGGCGCGGACAGCAGAGGTGTGCCCACCGCGCTTGCGGCCGCCGACTTTGGTCGCGTGCTCGATGTAGTAGCCGAGCGCCTTCCGGAACTTGTCCGCGTTCTTGTCCTTCAAGTCGATCGCGTAGTCGACACCGTCGACGGAGAACTCGATCGACTCCCCGGCGCCGTCGGCGATGACGGACCCGTCGATGTCATCGGTCAGCTCGACGATCAGATTCTTGGCCACGGTGCGGTGTACCCGTCTTTCCTCGGTAAAACGGTCGACAAATGCCTGCTCACAGTCCCACAATCACACCACCTGTCCGTAGGACCAGGCCGGTGTGTCGGCGCGCGGTGTGCCGGCGGGAACCACCGGATGGCCGGCTCCGTCCAACCTGCCATGAACCGTGACGACGACCGCGCCGGCCTTGTCCTCGCCGGCGACGGCCACGACCTCGAGGATCCTGATCTCCGGGCCGCACACGACCACGTCACCGCCGTCCTACGAGCGCACCGCCACCTCACCGTCGCCCCCGGACGACTCCGCGACTGGTACAGCACGACCGCCCCGCCCAGGTTCCCCGGGGTGAACAACCCGGACTAGAACACATGTTCGATAGTTGCTACGTTGTGCATGCGGGCCGGGTGGTGACGAACGGGCCGAGCCCGGGCGTCACGGGAAGCACCCGGCCCCGCGACACCCCTGTGACAGCGAAGGCGGAGCGCCCATGACACCCGCAGCGGCGCCCACCCGCACCGAAGAATGACCAGGCCATGTTCGAGGACTGGCCTGTCAAGTTCACCCCCGCACCGCGGCGGGTCTACGACCCGCCGGTACCAGTCGTCATCGACCTCGGCCGCGCCTTCGCCCGCACCCCACGGCCCGCACACCGCGGGCTCGCGCTGAGAGTCAAAGCGGAAGGACTGCACCTCACCGGCACGGCCCGCGGACTTCTCAGAGCGTGGGTGCGCACCACCTCCGGAGACTGGATCGGACTGTGCGAGGTCGAGCTGCACAGCGGAAACGGCCACGGCACCCTCCACACCCACCAGTGGTGCCCGTCAGGGGCCATCGCCCCTGCACCCAGCGAACACCACTGACGGGGCCCGTGCCGGCGCCGACGCCAGGCAAGTGGTCCCAGCGTCGACCTCAGCCGCCCCAGCGGGGCGTTCGGTGAGTTCCTGCTCGGTTCACAACCTGCCGATCGGATCCAGAATCCGAACTCGGTCGTGTTCGGCCTCCCACCCGGGACGCGATCTCGACGAGGAGCGTGCCCCGATGCCGACGAACCACCACGACGATCCCCCGCGTGAGGACCCGGACGACGAACCGGCGCACTCGGTCCGGGCCGGCCTCGAACACCGACACACCCACGCCACGGCCATCGGCATCATCATGGTCATCGACGATGTCGACGCACGAGAAGCCGATGCGCGGATCGCCGCCCACGCCGAACTCCGACACATGGACGTGCACGCACTCGCCGACACGATCTGCCGCACCCACCGCTACCCCTGATGAGCAGCACCGATCGCCCGCCCGAGGCGTCGACCGCTCCTGCCCCGCCGACGCGAACATCACTAGCCGCGAACGCTCTAACCCCGTCCGACCAGTGCTACCGCGGCCCGCGGGACGTGGTCTCCGTCGCTCCCGCACAGCCGGTCACCAGCGTGTCCGGGCGGAAAGTGGCAGCTCGGGGGGGGGGGGGGAGTCGGCGACGGTTCCTGATCGCAGGCCGGCCGTGACCGCCCGGGCGTGGGCCGCCCTGCGGGCGTCCGCCTGGTGGAGCTCCGCTGCGCTCCGCACCCTTGAAGGGCATTCGTTCTTTCGACACATCTGGCTACTCCGATGCTGCGTCACCCGTGCCCGTCTTACCAACACCCGACCTCCGCTGCGCTCCGGCCCCTACGGGGTCCGAAAACTTCTCAGAACGCCTGCGGCTGAGAACTTTTCGTATCGGGTGCTGGACGCCGTTCCCGTGCGCCGCCTCCTCTGCGCCACGCCAGATGACGGCGAAAGAACGTGGTGAGGGCAAGGGCCCGAGCCACACGAGTTCCGGAAGGAAGCACCAGTCATGCGCGCACAGCACCCGTCCACCGCAGACGAGATCGACATCCTCGTCCACAAGCAGGGCGCCCCCAAGATCCGCCGCACCGTCAAACGAGCCAGCGCCCGCTACGACCGCCGCAGCGCACGCCGCGCACTCCGATCCTGACCGTCACCAGCCGCACCCCACATACCACCCGAAAGGTTCACCCTCATGACGCAACCCCGCATCACCACAACCGCCCAGCTCCTCGCCGCGATCCCCGCCCTGCTCGGCTACGTCCCCGCCGACAGCGGATCGTTCGTCGTCATCGCCCTCGAGACCGACCCGGCCGGAACATCGGTGGTCAAACTGGTCACCCGCACCACCAGCGAGGACGCCGCTCAATCCTCGACCACCAGCACCCCGTCCGGGGCGCTGGCGAACAACGGCATCACCGCCGTCATCGTCGTCACCATCGCCGCACCGGGACTGCGGTCGCACGCGGTCATCGAGCACATGCTGGCGCTGCGCGAAATCAGCCGCACCACCGAGGTCATCGGCAGTTACTACCTCCCCACCCTGGCCGAGGCCACCACCTGCGAGAACCTGGACACCGGAGACGTCGTGCACGTCGACCCCTACGCCTCCGAGTTGGCCGCAGACCACATCGCCGACGGCAAGCCCATCGAACGCCGCCGCGACGCCATCGACGCCCGCTACCGGCGCGGTGAGCACATCCCCGCCGCCGAGCACGCCGACCCCGCGCAGGTGCTCGAGGAACTGGCCGTCGTCATCTACGCCGACGAACTCCCCGACCGGGACCTCATCGCCCGCACCGCCGCCGTCATCACCACCATCCCCGTGCGGGACGCGATGTTCCGGCTCGCGCTCTACGGCCGCATCTCCGCATGGACCGCCATGGCCACCATCGCCCGCCACAGCCGCGGCGACGCCCGTATCCAGGCACTGTGCCTGGCCGGGTGGCTCGCGCACACCATCGGCAACGGCCCCGACGCCGCAAGCGCCTACGAGGCAGCGCACGCCCACGCCGCCGAGACCGGGCAGCACACACCCCGCCTGCTCGACCTGCTGGACACCGCACTGAACTCCGGACTCGACCCCAAGATCGCCCGAGACCTCACCACCGGACTGAGCGCCGACGACGTCCGCACGAGCACCGGAGCGCACCTCCCCGGAGCACCCGACCGGAACTGACCGGAACGGCCACCGGGCCGGGCGACTCCCGCAGCCAGCGGGGAACGCCCGGCCACCGGCGGGGGATAGCCGGCGATCGGGCATCGAGCCCTCACACCGACCTGCGACGCACCCACCACTGACGGTCAGGTGCAGTAACGGGGTGGAGCCGCCGACCGGTCAGATCGACGCTCCGCGCGCGACGCTGCCGTCTTAACCCCGCGCCCCCAGGCGTCCGGTCACGAACACGGACACCTTTTCGCTACCCGGCCGGTACAGGCGAAAACAATCAGACCGGGTCAGAAAAAGTCGGGAAGGTTCGCCGGCGGGAACGCCACATCCACCGTGCCGGGGGGAGCGGTGCGGGGCAGCGTCTCCTCGACAGGCACCCCCGAGACCATTGCCTCGACCGCGAGATCCGACGGTGCGCACCGATCGAACACCATCGACACCAACTCCGACTCCACACGCGAATACGTCATACCGCGATCCTAGACGAACGCCACGAACAAACCCCGCAAGTGACGGACAAAGCGCATTACACAAACCCGCCGAACCGGGACCGAATTACATTCCAGAACGTCGCCAGATCAGTTGCAACGCAACAGATAAAGCCGCTTTATCGTTATCGAACAAATACACTCCAGCGGTGGAAATAATCCCGTCCGTGAAATAGAATGGAACCACTCCACCGAATAGTCGAAAGGCGCGAGTCATGTCCGGAATCACCGTCTACACCAAGCCCAACTGTCAGCAGTGCCGGTCGACGTTTCGGGCGCTCGACAAGGCCGGCCTCGACTACACCGCCGTCGACATCAGCGCCGACACCGAAGCCCGCGACTACGTGATGGCTCTCGGCTACCTCGTCGCGCCCGTCGTCGTCGTCGACGCCGACACCCACTGGAGCGGATACCGGGACGACCGCCTGTCCGAGCTCGTCGCCGCTTCCGCCGCCTGACCGCACACCGCAACCCACCACCGACCGAAGGAGAACCCACCCATGGCGCACCTCGCGTTCGACTACCAGCCCGACCACGACTTCATCGCCGCCCAGGTCGAAGCGGACCTCGCCGCCGAAACCACCAGCGCCGTCATCATCCCCGGCCCCTGGAACATCCACCCGACCGCCGACTCCACCGACGCCCGGTAAGGCCAGGACGTCATGAGCGCACTACGGGCAGTCCCCGAACCCGAGCAGAACCCGACCGACCCGGTCCTCGACCTCGCACCCGACGTCGCAGATCCCGGCACCGACACCGGCGCCGGCCTCGACCCGCGGACCGACCCGGAATCGTTGACCCTCTGCGCGCTCATGTGGTCTACCGACACCGCCGCCGCCGTCCGCGTCACCGACGCCCTCGTGCCGGCCGACTTCGCCGAGCCCGCCTACGCGGAACTGTTCACCCTGATCGCCGACCTCGTTGCCACCGGACAGCCGCACGACCCCGCCTCCGTCGCCGCTGTCCTGCACCGGGCCGGGGGAGGGCAGAAGGACGCACCGCTGCGCCGCGCGTTGGCGGACGTCGTCACCGCCGACACCACCGGATCCTCCGCCGCGGTGCACTACGCCGACATCGTGCTCTCCCAGTCCTACCGGCGGAGCTTCCACATCACCGGGCAGCGACTCATGCAGGCGGCCGAGCAAGGCCCCGAGGACGAGCTGTTCGACTACATGGTGCAGCTCGGCACCGCACAGCGCGCAGCGTGGAAGAGGCTCAACACCTTCCGGGCCGGGGGAGCTCACGCATGAACGGCGACGACACCGCCGCTGCGGATCCGGATCGGTACCTCACCGCCGACGGGACGCTCATCGCAGACGGTGACGACGCCGACCGGTGGCTCGACATCGGACACACGAGGTGCTGACTGACACTCTCGGCACCTGTGAGGTGCGGGCAAGGATGGTGCGAACCTCCCACCTTACGACCACGTGGCGGTCGAAGTTCGACATGCGCTGTTCTGATGTCACGTACGTGGCCTTCTCGACGGAATTATCCTGGCGTTCACTCGCGAAGGGAGTACGCGTGAAAAACACAGTTGCGGTCGCGGTCGTCACCCTCGTCTCGGCCGCGATGGTGATGGGTTGTTCCGATTCCGGGACGCCGGAACCGTCCGGTCTCACAGCAGACGAGACATATGACGAGCTCGTCGCCCTGTGGGAGCAATCGGGTCGGCTGATGCGCCCCTGCGAGGTGGACAAGGAAGACAAGCAATGTCAGTTCGCAGTGAGGGACGCTATTGCAGCAACCGGCGGCACCATGGGCACGTTACGAGGACTAGAGGTACCCGAGGCGGAGCTTGGGATGTTCGACACCATCCTGGACTCCATGATCGGTTTTGAGCGCGAGTGCTTCCCCGAACTCGGTTACGTCCCTAGCCCAGGCAGCCAGATGAGCTACTGCACGATGATGCCGGCCGGTGAATGGATGGGTGAGGTGGCAGTCAAGGAGTTGCAGCGACTGCGAGCCCTACCCAAGCAATAACGTCAATTCTCGGCGACAACCCTTGACGATTTAGGTGAGGCCGATGATTGCCGTCGTGACCAGGAGAGCGGTGGCGACGACGAGCAGAGCGATCCCGGCGGCGGCGTAGAGCATGTTGGTCGACGACGCGGCAACACCGGAACGCTGCGGCGACACCGCACGCGTTCGCGGCGGTGTTGTTCCGGCCGTTGCGCGAGGACGAGTGGTGGACGCGACGATAATCGACGCCACCATGACACCGGCCGATGCGATCGGCGTCAGCCACAACCCCCACCCGACCTCCGCGGTCGACGCCACCACACCGGACCCCGTTGCGATGCGGCGACTGGTGTCCATGATGTCGACGACCCCCACGACAGCACCGAGCACTCCACACAACGCGGCAAGAGCCATCACCGTGCGAGATGCGAACACCGCGCGCACGAACACCAAGAGCAGCGCCGCAGCACCCAGTCCGAGAACGGCTTTCCCGTCCGGTGTGCTCGTTCCCGCCGTCGACGCAGACGGGAACCTGGTGGTAGCCCACGGACCCAGCGCACTGATGACCAGAGCCAACGACGACAGCGCCGCGAGGACGTAGCCGGGCATGTTCATGTTCGACATCGCTGTCGGTGTCGTGGTGCTCATCGCCCGCTGCATCCTTTTCGTCCCGATCGGTCTTGGAACGCCATCCAACCCTGTCGATGTCCCGCAGACACAGCGGCCCGCACACAAGGTGCGAAGGACGGACGTCGACGCTCATGCACCGCCGTTGCAGGGCGGTCCCCACAGACCGGCACCCGCTGCCTGTGCGCGGTTCTCTGCGTCGTTGATGTCCACCGCGGCGGTGGGCGGATTGCCGCGGTCGTAGACGTACGAGCGCGCTGCGCCAGCCTCGGCGGCCGCGACCGAGTAGTTCCGCCCATCGGGGAGGACCAGGTACCGCAGGAGCCGGCCGTAGTCGTCCACCTCGTCCTGGCTCGGATCGGTGACCATCCCGACCTGTCGCCCGTCGAGCAGCGATCTCAAGAAGTCGGTCGCTTCCGGACCCCAACACTGCACCGGCGTCTCCGGCCGCTTCGTCTCCGAGGTGTCAATGCCGATGACCCGCACCCGTGCCATCCCGCCTGTGGAGGTCACGATGTCGACGGTGTCGCCGTCGACGACGCCCGTCACCGTCACCGTCTCACTGACACCGCCGACCTCCGACCACCCGCGGGCAGGCGCCTCCGGCGACACCGAGAAGTCCGCCGGTGGTTGGTTGCACCCGGAAGCGACTGCGCACACGGACAGTGCGCCGACCACCGCGACGCCGATTCGGCGACGCCGGGTCACGACGCCACCTGTTCGCCGGTGCCGCCCTGATCGCGTACGCGGTCGCGGTACCCGCGGCGTGCGGCATGTTCGGCGGTGATGAACGCCTCGACGTCGGCACCTCCGTCCGGCGTCCGGTGCGGGAACGTGCCGGGGATGTACCCGCACCCGGGCAATGGGGCGAGGGCGAACGCGTGGTCGTAGATCGGTTCGAGATCCCCGTCGTCGAAGAACTCCGTCTCCTCCGTCGACACCACCACCGGCACGGACTCCGGCAGCCCCATCCGCCGCGCCTTCTCCGTCGCCGCCGCGGTCCACGCGGCGAGGTAGGCGTCGGTGTCCGCGGCGTAGAGCCGGTCCACGGCGACCAGCTCCGCGCCGAGCTCGGTCACCGCCGCCGACGGTAGGTCGGCCGGCCGCATCGCCGCCCGGATGGTGGTCCGGTCCCGGTGCCACAGTTCCTGGATCCCGTAGTCGGAGAGCTGTTGGTCGCGGGTCTCGAGGTAGAGCACCACCGGCGCTGTCCGCTTCGCCAACGGCAACTGAGGGTCGGTTCCGAATGCCGCCAGTGCGGCGACGTGCTGCGCCGACTCGGACTGCGGGGACGCCGCCAACAGGGTGTCGGTGCCGCCGACGTTCGCCGCCGCCGACGCGGCCGCGAGTTCCAACACTGCGGCGACGTCCACGCTGCGGGTCTGCGCGATGCGGGTGAGGACGGAGGAGATCGCGTGCGCCGCCTGGTCGGGGTGGTCGAGATCCGCGAGTACCGATTCGGTGGACCCGACGATGTTGCGGGTCGGTCGTGCCGGGCCGCTTCCGTGGACGGTGACGAGTTGCATCATCACGTCGTCGACACCACGATCGGGGAGCGTCTGCACCTGGTGGCGGATGAACTCGTGCGCGCCGACGTCGTCGACGAACACCCCGTGCGCCAACGGTGTGCGGCCGGGTTCCCCCGCCGGAGTGCGCCGCCACACCGTCGCCTCGACCGCCGTGGTCGCGCCGGTCATGCGGTCGCCTGCTCGTCGACGGCCGCACCGTCGCTCGGTTCGGTGTCGACCGGTGTCCGCACTGTCGGGGTCGTTGCCTTGCTGCGCCGGGGGGTGCTGCGGCGGCCGGACCGGCGTGGTGCGGCCGGGGTGGGGAGGCCGGCGGCCTTGAGCTCCGCGGCGGTCCATCCGGCAGCGATCGCGTCGCGGTACGCCTTCTCGAACGTAGTGTCCGCGGTCGCGGCGGCGTCGCGTGCGTCGGCGACCGCGGAGTGCGCGGCGGCGGCCTCGGTGGCGGCGTCGAAGAGCGTCTCGACGAACCGGGTGCGGGTGTCGATCGCCTCGCGAGCGCGAGCGAGGACAGCGGACTTGTCGAGCGTGGTGATGGCAGACATGAGGGCCTTTCGAGATGGGAGCGTCGACCGGCACACGCAACCGAACACACACGACTGGTGGAGCTGCCGTGCG
Organism: Rhodococcus sp. NBC_00297; assembly: GCF_036173065.1. NCBI lineage: Bacteria > Bacillati > Actinomycetota > Actinomycetes > Mycobacteriales > Nocardiaceae > Rhodococcus > Rhodococcus sp. NBC_00297. Next base: position 1,574,762 of record NZ_CP108041.1, on the reverse strand, counting down.
GCGGTGGTGCCGGTGGTGATGGACGCTCGACCGTGACCCTCATCGACGGTCGAACATGGACGACTTTAAATCATGGCCCCGACATGTGCACGGCCGCGCCGCACACATGTCCGGGTGTCAGGGTCAGTAGTAGCGGCGCGGGTAGACCCCACGGCTGCCGTTGCCGACGGACCCGCCGAGCATCGCCAGCGGAATCATGAACGCGAACACGACCGCGATGAGCGCGAACACCGCGGCGCCCGCGACGAGCGCGGCGATGACGGCACCGACGACGGCGATGGTGCCGAGCCAGATGATCGCGGCGGCGACCCATGCGAGTGGGCCGGTGCGATGTTCGGCGACGTACTTGATCCCGAGGATGAGCAGTCCGCCGCCGACCAGTGCCAGTGGTGTGAGCATGGTGGGTCCTCCCGGTCGGGGAGTGCACCACCAGGTGCGGCGCACGTATCCGTGACCTGCTGTCTACATCGGGGGTACGACACGTAGTTGTTGCCCTCGGGTACGGTGCGTAGTTCGGCCGAGAGCGATGTCGAGACGAGGCCCGCCGGACCGTCAGGACTCGGCGGGCTTCATCCCGTACTTCCAGGGTCGGCAAGTGGTCTGAATATGACGTCTGGAGCCAGGACCAACATCCATCCATCCGGATCCACGAAGGTGACAGCACCGTTGTCAGCCCAGTAGGGGTTAGCGGGCGTGACCGGCGTCTGTCCGCGCGCGGCCAATCGGTCGCACGCTCCGCGCAGCGATTCGGCGCCGTTGAGGTAGAGAACCAACTGATTCTCAGGGTTCGGATCCGGGATCGACGGTGCGTCGCGCACCTGTAGGAGTTCCATCTGAACTGAACTGTTCGGCAATCCGAACACAACGCCGTCGTACCCCTGGTGGTCTAGCCATTGCGCTAGTACCGGTAGGCCGACGATGTTTCGATAGAACACCAAGACGTCGTTGTACCGGGCGGTTGGCCGAGCAAACCGTACGGCGTTGACGTCGAGATGGTTCGGCCAAGAAGCTTCCATCAGTAGACGCTCTCATAGTGGACCCTTCGATAGAGGTCCACAGCTCGCAGGCAGAAGCGCGCACGCTGCTTGCCGTGCTCGCCGCGCCGGACCCGGCGCCCGACGACGCCGCCGCGGCGACGGGTCAGAACAGAGTCGGCCCCGCAGCTCCGGCGGTAGCGGCACTAGTCAGCGCAGCATGCAATCGGTCGGCGTCGTACCCACCTATCAGCGCGTCGCGGATGGCGAGCGCGCGCCCGTAGCGGCCGCGCGGATCGGCGTACGCCGGTGTCGGTCCGAGGTGCCGGCCGGTGGCGACGGCGTAGGCGAGGTTGCCCGCTTGGGTGCCGAGTTTGAGGTGTCCGTCTCCGACGCGCACGCACAACGTCTCGTTGCACTGGTGTTCCCCGACGACGTCGGGGCCGAGGTCGCCGTGCGCGAGGATCAGCGCGAACCGGTGCGCACCGATGGTGCGCTGGACGGCGCCGTCGAGGAAGTTGATGCGCCCGTACCCGTCGGGGTTCGACACCGCCCCGACGAAGAAGTGGCACCCCGGAGTGACGACCACTTTGGAGCGGAACCGCTCGATCGTCGCCGCCGACGGGGGAGCGGCCAGCGGGGTACCGCGGTGAGAGCTGCGCGCCGACGGCGCGGCGACGCCGGCGAAGCCGGGCAGGAGCAGTTGACCGTCGACCGGGGGCAGACCGGGCAGGGCGAGTTGACCGGGGACCGGGTCGTGCAACGCCGGATCGGGGGGAGGCATTTGCACCCGCAGTGGTGCTAGACCGCCGAGTCGGAAGCGTCGGCGGTGTGCGGGACGGGATTCGTGGTCGACGTCGCCGCGGCGGCGTCGTCGGGCGCCGGGCCCGGCGCGGTGAGCACGGCGAGCAGCGTGCGCGCTTCGCCGAGGGTGAGGCCGGCCAGCGCAGCGGCCGCAGTGAGCGTTCCCTCCCGCTGACGGATCGCGGCGAGGGCGCCGGCCTGACGGCGGCGGGAAGCCTCGATCTCTTCGGCTGCGGTGAAGAACTCGGTGAGCGAGTCCATGTTCGCCTTGTCGCGTTCGGCGCGGGCGGCGAGGACTTTGCGTTGCGCGTCGCGTGCGCGAGTGCGCGCCGCGACGCGGGCCGAGGTGGACGCCATGCCGGTCACCCTAACCGCAATCGCCACTTGCCCGCCGATTCCTAACACAACCCCCACCCGTGTCGACGTTCCGCTCCGCTGTCGACCACGAAACCACCATTCCTCCTCCGTCGTCACCCAGCACCTCGTTCCTCGTCTCACCCCGACTTCACACACCATTTGCTCTCGCAGAGCGCCTGCGGCACTATCGGACTGTGCACACCCGGTCGCTCGACCCCTACAAGGGGGGTCTGACGCGCCCCGAATGGGCCGCTGAGCGGCCATTTTGCACCCCAGCAGAACACCCTGCAGGGGCACTGCTCACGGGTGTCAGGGGCGGTGGTGTGCGGTGATGACGCTGCACCGCCTGCACGCGGGCGACGGATACACCTACCTCACGAAGCAGGTCGCGGCGTGCGATCACACCGTCACGCGCGGGCAGAACATCGCCGACTACTACACCGCCGAGGGCGCACCTCCCGGACTGTGGGCCGGCCGCGGAGCGACCGCACTCGGTGTCGACGGTGTGGTGTCCGAGACGCAGATGAAGGCACTGTTCGGCGAAGGGCTGCACCCGGACGCGGAGGCGAACATCGCCCGCGCCGCGGTATCGGGGGAGAACGTCGACCGCACCGCCGCCGCGCAGCAGCTCGGTCGCCCGTTCCCCAGCTTCGAGAACAAGGTGCCCTACCTCGCCGCCGTCAAGGACGCGGCGAACGCCGCGGCGAAGGACGCCGGTAAGGCGTTGTCGGCGGGGGAGCGTCAGCGTGTCCGCCTCGACGTCGCGCAGTCGTTCTTCCGCGACGCGCACGGACGCGACGGACTGCCGAAGGAGCTCACGGAGTTCATCCGCGCCCAGGAGTCGAAGGTGCGTCACCCCGTCGCCGGATACGACCTGGTGTTCACCCCGCAGAAGTCGATCAGCGCCCTGTGGGGACTCGGTGACGCCACCGCCAAGGAAGCGGTCGAGCGTGCCCACACCGAAGCGGTGAACGAGACGTTGGAGTGGATCCAGGCAGAGGCCGGGTTCACCCGCCGCGGCAACGGATCGACCGAGCAGGTCGAGACGGACGGGTTGGTCATCGCCCAGTTCGTGCACTACGACAACCGCACGGGGGATCCGAACCTGCACACGCACTGCGCGGTGTCGAACAAGGTCCGCACCACCGTCGACGGCAAGTGGCGCGCCCTCGACGCGCGTCCGTTGCACCGCGCCGCGGTCGCCGCGGCCGCCCGCTACAACTCCCTCGTCGCGGACAAGACCGCCCGCTACGCCGGCGTCCAGTTCGAGGACCGCGCCCGCGCCGACGGCAAACGTCCGGTGCGCGAGATCGTCGGGTTCGACCAGGAACTGTTGTCGGAGTTCTCCCGCCGCGACGCGATCATGGACCGCGCCCGCGAGCTCACCGAGGAGTACCGCGCCGAGCACGGACGCGCCCCGTCGAAGGCGCAGCAGATCCGACTCGTGCAGCAGGCGACGCTCGACACCCGGTCGGGCAAAGCGCCGCCGGTGTCGCTGTCGGTGATGCGCGGTCAGTGGCGTGAACGCGCCGAGACCCTCCTCGCCGAGCGCGGCATCGACGGCGGGGTGGACGCACTCCTCACCTCGGTGCAATCGCCGACCGCCACGTTCGACATCGTCACCGACATCGACGCGGACCAGTGGGCGGAGCGCGTCATCGACCGCGTGTCCACCGCCCGGTCGACGTGGACGGAGGCGAACGTGCGCACCGTCGTCGAGGACGAGCTCTCCCGCATCCGGTTCGCCGACCCGGCCCACGCCCGCCGCGCCGTCGAACAGGTCACCCACGCCGCCCTGCACCGCGAATCACTGCTCCTCGACATCACCCTCGACGACCTCCCGTCCGCGCTGACGCGCGCATCGGGGGAGTCGGTGTTCACCGACCACGGCGCATCCCGCTACTCCTCCGCAGCAGTCCTCGACGCCGAACAGCGCCTCATCGACGCCGCCCACACCCAGACGGTGTTCACCGTCTCGGAGGCCGCGTTCGACGGTGCCCGCGCACGCCGCGAAGCACTCGAATCCGCCCGCACGGGCGGAGAGTTCGTGTTCAACGACGGACAGCTCGACATGGCACGCCGCCTGGCCACCGCGGAAACACTCGTCGCCGTCGGTATCGGTCCCGCCGGCACCGGCAAGACCGCCTCGATGAAACTGCTCGTCGACTCCTGGCACGAACAAGGCCGCACCGTCCTCGCGCTGGGACCGTCCGCCGCCGCCGCGACGGTGCTCGGCGAGGACGTCGGTGTGCCCGGCCGCACTATCGCCGCCGTACTGCACCGGCACGCCATCGGCACCGAGACCGGTATCGATCGCGGCACCCTGATCCTCGTCGACGAAGCGGGCATGGCCTCGACCCGCGACCTCGACAAACTCGTGGCCCTGGCCGCCGAGCGCGGCGCGGTGGTGCGCATGATCGGCGACTCCGCACAGCTGGGCGCCGTCGACGCGGGCGGCGCGCTCGGCATGCTCGCCCGCGAGACGAGTGCGCCCGAGCTCGTCGACGTGGTGCGCTTCCGCGACCCCGCGGAGGCGACCGCGTCGCTGTCACTGCGCACCGGCGACGACACGGCGATCGAGTTCTACCGCACCCACGACCGCATGATCGGCGGCACGGACGACGAGCTGCTGGTGCGTCTGCTCGACGATAACCTCGCCGACACCCGCGACGGTTTGTCGTCGGTGATGCTCGCCCCCACCAACGAGCAGGTCCGCCGGCTCAACACCGCCGCCCAGGCGATCCACCACACCGAAGCCGGCACCGGCGACGGGATCTCCGCGCCGCTGTCGGACACCGCCCGCGCACACGTCGGCGACGTCGTGGTCACCAGGCGCAACCGCGCCGAGCTGCGCGCCACCGACGCCGCCGGACGCCGCTTCTCCGTGCAGAACGGTGACCTGTGGACCGTCACCGGTGTCGGTGAGGACGGCAGTATCGCCGTCACCGGCAACCGGCACGGCGCGCGCACCGTCCTGCCCGCCTGGTACGCCCAAGGGCACACCGAACTCGGCTACGCCCACACCATCCACCGCGCCCAGGGGCTCACCGTCGACGTCGGCCGCGCACTGCTCTCCGACGCCGTGGACAGACAGGCCGCGTACGTGGCGATGACCCGAGGCAAGGCCGGTAACTACGCCTACCTCGTCACCGACCAGCTCCCCGACCCGGACCTCGACCACGCCCCGCGGCCGGAAGCGACACCGACGACAGTGTTCGCCGGCATTCTCGCGCGCGACGGCGAAGAACGCGCCGCCGTGGAGCACCTACGCGCCGGGTTGGCCCGGGCATCGGACCCGCACCGGTTCCGCGAGTACTACGACACCGCCGCCGCGAAACTCGGCGACGCCCACGCCCGCCACCTGCTCGACACGGTGCTCCCGGCCGCGATCCACACCACCGCCCGAGCGCAGCGCGGGTGGGACGCCGCCGTGGCCGGTGTCCGCGACGCCATCGCCCGCGGCGCCGACGTCGACTCCGTCATCGACGTCCTCAGCGACCGTGGCTTGCACAGCGCCGGCAACATCCCCGTCGCGATCCTCGCCCGCCTCAAGAACGTTCAGACACCGGCGGCCCCGTCGACGGTGCCCGTGCTGCCCCCGCAGCACCACGGAGCGGACACGGAACTGCGCACCTTCGCCACCGCGATGGTCGCGGCGATCATCGACCCGCACGGCCCCGACGCGGTGTGGGCGACGGACCTCGACTACACCCACCCCCAGCAACAGGCGTACCGGAACGCGGTGCGGGCGCTGATCGACACCGACACCGACACCGCCCTGCAACACGCGCTGCCCGATCGCGTCGCCGACACCCTCACCGACCGCGACTGGACCGAACTGACCCGCCGCGTCGTCGACACCGCGCAGGCCGTGGACGGAGCCGCAGACCGTCTCGAGCTCAGCCTCGCCCGCTTCGACACCACGGAAGCTGAAGCCGTGCGCACACTCGCACAGACCCTCGCCGTCGACACCGCCGACGTCGACCTGGCGGTGTACGTCGACGAGCTGCGCGGCTACCTCGACCTGCCCGACTCCCGCAGGCAGGCAGAAACCAAGGCCGACGCGGAGGCACCCCGGGCCGACCGGCCCGGTTCCGCCGCCGAGAGGGTGGACCGCTCGACGCCAATGCCGACTCCCGTGCTCGATGACCGCGGTGCCCGCACCGATCCTGCGCTGCCCACGCGCGCCGACGCCGAGACAAGAGAGGTCGCAGCGGCGATGTCCCGCGACCCGCTGCGACTCCTGACCACGCAGGACCTCGACGCGGCGCTGGCGGACGCAGCTCGTCGCCGGGCGACACTGGACCAGCAGATGCGCCTCGCTCGTGCAGCGAAGGCCGCGGCTTTGGGGCAGCGGTCGGTCCACGCGGTGCGCGCAGAGCACGCAGCGGTAGCAGCACCCGCAGCGGCGGCGGTGGCCGTGGAGAAGGCACGCGCCCGCAAGGACCAGCTCGACGCCAAGTTCGCCGCCACAGTCCGCGGCCTCGACGCCGCGCAACTGGACCTCGCAAGGGCCGGGCGGTTCGCCGGCGCGGCCAAGGCCGAAGCACGCGAGCGCATCGCTGCCCTGACAGCCGAGCGTGAACAACTCAACGTCGCACGATTCGCCGCAGCGGACGACGTGCGCCGAGCGACGCAGGCGGCGCCGCCCCCCGCCCAACGCGCAGCACTGATCGAGGCCGCGGCGCGATCGGAAGCCACTCTCGACGACAGGCTTGCCGCGGCCGCCGAGCGTGACCGCTCCGTCGCCGAGCGAGCCGACGCCGCAGCCGTACGAGTGGAGCGCGACCGCGAAAGTGTCGCCGCACTCCGGCGTCGCTTACGTGAGGAGAGCGAACGCAGAGGCGGCCTCGACGACTCGTCGACCCGCATCGAACAGCAGCTCCGCCGCCCCGCGGAGGTCGAGACCACACGAGGAACCGGTGACGGTGAGACGTACCGGGATGCCGCCCACGTCGCCGCCACACAGGCGCAGCTCGAACGCCAACAAGCCAGTGAGCGAGCGGCCGAGGTGCAGCGCGAGCGTGCGAATCGGGGAAGTGAACGGCAGCTCTGACCGAGCCGCTGCGTCGGCGCGGTGGCCCTGCAGGCTCACAGCCCGCACACGACTGCGCGCCCCTGGAGATTCGGGGGCGCGCACGTCGTTACTGGTTCGGTGTCCTATCGGTTGCCCAAGTCGTCGTAGATGAACGTGGCCGCGCCGTCGACGTCCTCGATCACCGTCGCCGGCACGTACACGCACCCATCCACAGCAGTGTGGGAGCACTCGTTCCACCGGGCGGTGCCGCCCAGGCGACCCAGGACCGGCCAGCACCACATCACATGCCACGCAACGAGATCGGACCCCGGCTCACCGTTGTAGTAGGCCGCGTCGTGGGCGACCATCAACGCGGTCAGCTCCTCCACGGCCACGCTGTGCCGGAACCAGCAGGGAGGGATCGCGAGGTCGGCCGGCGCCGGGTACCGCCGCCGGAACCACTCGACCCAGACCGTCAGGCGTCCCCACAGCTCCTCCGCCCGGTCGGCGTCCAGATTGGCCCACCGATACGACACCACATCGGCGTCCCCTGCGGTGGGCACCTCGCCTTCGAGGTCCGCGACGTCGTCGAAATCGGTCACAGTCTCGCCTCCTGGCCCTGCTCTTCGTCGACGACGACTCCGTCGGCGGACGTCGGCGTGAGCACCCGCCCGGCCGCCACACTGCGCAGTGCCCATTGTTCCGACTCGGCGACGATCTCGGCGATGGCGGGATCCTCGTAGTAACCGAGCAACGTCACCATCACCGCCTTGGAGTTGCGGCGGATGACGAGCGCGGTCTTGTCGGGCATCTCGCGGATCGCGCTCTCGGTCATGATCGGCCGCACCACCAGCGATCCTTGCCGCTGCCGGGTCATTCCCCCGTCGCGTTTGTTGTCGGGAGCGTTCAGCACCAGTTCCTCGCGCTGCCCGATCAGCGTGGAGATCTCACGCAGCGCGTTGGTGTCGAGCAAGCCGGGCAGCACGATCCGGGTGTTCGCCGATCCGACGAACAGGGCAGCCCCCTCTCGCCCCCAGCGTTTCTCGGTCTGCGAGCGGTTGTGGGTGAAGCACCACAGCGAGATCCCGCGCCCGCCGGAATCGCTCATCTTCTCCGGCAGCTCCGGGATCGGGGCAACGTTGTTGACCTCGTCGAGGAGCATCTTGAGTGGCGGGTCGATCCGACGCGAGGGCAAGGTCTGGGAGTAGTCCGAGGCGACCTTGAACACCTCCGCCGCGAGCAATGCCACGAACGGTGCGACGGACTCGTTGCCACCTTCGGAGAGCAGGTACAGAGTGCCTGTGTTGGTGCGCACGAACTCCGCGACGTCGAAGGACTCTTCGGCCGGGCAGTCCACCGCGGCGAGCAGCGCGGGGGAGGCGAGCGGTTCCATGATGGACGAGAGCACCTGGACGATTGTGTCGGTGGTCTTGTCTGCACGGGAGTCGAGGATGCCGCTGAGCGCTTCGGCCCAGTCGGGGCGGTGTTCGCTCAGGATTCGCAACGCTTCTTCGGGCGCTTTCGACGAGCACCAGCGGGCGACCGCGGCCAGGCCGAGATCGGCGAGCGCCGCGGCGTGCAGGTAGCACCGCAGCATCGTCTTGGCGCGGCCCTCGAAGAAGTCCGCGCCGGTCGCGCCTTCCATCGGGCGGGCCGAGACCAGCGCAACGGCTCGCCGGATAGCGACATCCGGATCCTCGCACCCCGCGACCGCCGAGAACTTGATCCGGTCCGGCCACTGCGAGATGTTCTCCGGATCGAACACGGCGATCGTGCCCTGCCGCGAGCGGGGCAACCACGTCAGATAGACGATCTCAGCTTTCGTGCTGGACAGCACCAACGCCCCCGGCGCGGGAAGGGCGTTCGGAACGACGATCTGCGAGGTCTTACCCGCCTGTGCCGGCCCCTCGATCAGGTGGGAATCGGCGTGCTGAACCCACACCGGAACGCCGGAGGCGTGCTCCAAACCCAACAGAGCGCCATAACGGGTCGACGGAACCGAGGTGTCGTCGTGTTCGGAGCCGCGACGACGAGTCGCTCCGCCGTCTTTCGTGAACGCGGCAGCACCGGAGTCGGTGGCCAGTGTCGCGGTGTGCTCGTAGCGGGCCGAGTTCTCCTGCCCCCGGAGGCGGACACTCTTCTCAGTCATCCCCGACCGGTGCAGGTCTGCCTTCGTCGCGAGACCTTCCGGTGTGGGCATCGGCGCCCGCGACCGGCGCCGCGCCGCTGCCCGAACCGCGAATCCCGCGGCGACGACAAGAACAGCGGCCAGCACCACTGCGACGACCGTGGACGCGGGGTGCCACACGACCTCCCCGGTCAGCAACGCGGGAACCGTGGCGAACGGGTTGTAGGAGACGTCGCCGTCACCGTGCGCCAGGGCCGACCCCCACACCGCGGCAACCGTGACGAGCACGGCTGCAATAACGAATAATCCGAACAACCACAACGCAACGGTCGCCCACATCTCGTTGCGGTAGAGGTCGCGGACGATCACACCGTCTTTGCGGCGTGTCACTGGACGACCGCCGTCCGGGCAAGTGCGAAGGAAATGAGGGCAATGGATCTCATGAGGGTCCTTTTCGGGAGCGTCGGCACGACACCGCAGGGCCAGGGCCGCCGCATCGTCATGCGCAGCGACACCGACCCTTTTGACGGGATGGACGCTTGACCGTGACCCTCATCGACGGTCGAACACGGTTCACGATAGCCGATCTCGGTGCGGTGCGAGCGGGGGCGATCTGGCAACGCCGGCGGCCCGTGAGTAAGTGACCAATCGACAGGAATGGGGTACCAAGGGGATGAGGAGTACCGCGAGGTGAAAGATCCCCCGGGTGTTGGGCGCACGCAGCCGAAATGTGGATAGGGGGCGGCCCGTACTCGTATGGGCCAGAATGAGCTGATGACATCGACGCCTCCGCTGCCGCCTCAGTCGACGGACTTCCTCCGGCGGAAAGCCTGGGATCGCGCTCTTGACGCGTCCGGCACGGCTAGCCTGTTCGAAGCTCGCGCAGGTAGATTAGGCGGGCGATTGAATGCGTTGTCCTTTGCAGGTTTTGGTATCCCAATTATTGTCGGCATCGTTGCAGCAATTGGCTTACCGGCGTCGGCAGTCGATGTTGTGTTAATAGTTGCGGCCGCATTGGGCGGTATTCAATTAGTCTGGAGCTTGTGGTCATTGGTGGCAAACTGGAGCGGGAAAAATAGTCACGCGATTCAATCGATGATGACAAACCGCCAGCTTGCGGAGTCCTATACGCGTCTCGCGACCCAACCGCCGCCTGACGTGGATGATTTACAAAGCGCTCTCGACGTAATTGAAGCAAGAGACTTTGCTCAACAGGATAGTGATTTAGCCAACCAAATAACACGCCAAGAGAAACGGTTTGGTATGCGTTGTGCTCTGTTTTCCCGCGGCAAACCCTGTGCTGGATGTACTATCGTCCCGACATCATTGAAACCGACAGATTGCGGAGTGTGTGGTGACTTCCCCAAGCGCTGGGCCAAGTAGGCGGGTAGGTCTCGTTCTCAACGGGTTTGTCGAGTTACGACCTGAAGAGCAACAAGAGTTCATCAGGGTTCTGAACCGTTACAACCAAGGCGGAGCTACTGAACGGACGAGTCTCCGAAAAAGTTTTGGAGCAAGTCGGGTCAGTCTTGGGCCAACAGGATCGACCTGCGCCTGTTGTGGTCGTTGAAACACTCCGCCCACTTCGGGGTGACACATCTGGGACACCTCGAGTAGCTACTCGATACCGACCTCGTCCCAGGCTTTGTCAGCAAGTGTGTGCGCGTCTGCGCGCATGCCAGCAAAACTTCCCTTAAAGAGATAGTGGAGGCCATGCGCCTCTTCCCACTCATCCCAGTCGCCGTTTGGCTGTGTCGATCCCCAAATAGTGCAGACAACTTTTCGGAAATCTTCCAGGTAGGTTGAGTTGTTGAATAAGGAGTCTGGCACGTTGTAAACGAGACACTCAACCAGGTAGGAAGGAAGTTCGTTTTCAAGCACACCAGCATCCATTAGACGAGTCTGCATTTTCTTTAGACAGCGAACCATCCGCTTGTACCGGCGGTGCGTTCGTTCATTTTTCTCGGTACCGCGGATCACCTGAATTTTTGGAAAGTTGTTCTTGTATCCACCATCGCTCGGGTAGACGCGTGAGCCCACATGTACCACGGGGTCGCCCCAAGCATTGATTCGGTCGAAACGGCGATACTCCCACGAGGGCACTACATCAGCCGGCAGGGTTGTCTTATCTTCCCGCACGCGATAAGCAATCTTCCCAATCTCGATAGCGTCCGAGCCAAAGGTATTGATGAGTGCAGCTTTTATGTCTCGCTTGAAGTCTTCTCGACTGTAGGTGTCGTCTGAGGCGTAAACACCAACCTCAGAATCGTCGTGACCCTGTAGGTCAAAGCAGAGGTCTGAATAGAAGTAGCCCGTGTATTCAACCGCTACGTCGACATCGTAATTAAGCCGGACATTCGTGTTGTTGGCGTACGAACCCTTGACGTAGACCCTGTACTTGCCCGATAGAGGCACGTAGTCGTTGAGAGCGGCACGGATCTGCTGCTCAGTGCGATCGCGTTTAGATTCCTCGTTGTCACTCGGCCGCTTTGCAGCACTGCGTAGCCATGATTCCCAGTCCACTAGCTTCCTCCTGTCTCCCGCACCATCCGCTGCCCCTCGTCGAACGTGTTGACTAGATCCTTCCCGACTCGACTGGCTTGGTAGGTGCCACGGGTCTCGCGAGCGGTCCAGTACTCACCGGTGAGCGTCATGGGACGCAGGCCTCCTAGTTCGATAGAGGACCCACCCGTATGCGTCGCACTGCCCGCTTGCCTGAACTCAAGGCGGGGCTCGTTCTGATACTGGTACTGGACGGAGAAGTCCTGTGCCTGATTCTGGACGACTTGGGCCGCGGCCGACCGAGATTTGCTCTCTGCGCTGATCATCGTGATCGAGATCGTGGTCAGCGTCTGGCGGATCACAAAGAAGACCTCATGGGTGGAGTCAATTGGCACTCCGTCGTTGTCCCTGCGGTAAGACTTGAGCTCGCCGTGCCATGTTCCGACGAGATAGGGCTGGCGGGCCGCACGCAACAGCGGGCCCCAGTGCCACGCGTAGGTGTCGTACGCCCCGAAAAGCAACGCCAACACGGTGGGTAAGAAACCGAGAACCTTGCCCGCGGCGTGCGGCAATGAGATGCCATAGATCAGGAACACAACCGAGTAGGCGCCCACGACGATGTAGGCCGTAGTCCGGACGCGCGTTGAGGCTTTCACAATGCCTCTTGCGCGCTGCGGGGGCTCATCTTGACCTCATCGAGGCGAAGATCCGTCGCTGCGGCTGCCATCTGGTTGGACTGAACGAGCTCACTGATCGCCCCCCGGTGAGAATCCCTCGACTATTCCGTACATGCAATCCATACACGTAAGCACCGACAGATGCTTGCGGGCCACTCTCAAGCTGTGCGGGCTGAGCCCAGGTGAACCCAATGGCGCGCTCGCCGACGCAGTCGCTGTCGCTGTCGCTGTCGCACCTACGTGTGCACGGCTGGCGAGGCAGGCGACCTCGACAACGATTCACGGTTAGGGTGGGTCCTGGGAGGCCATCAAGCAGCGTATATGTCATAATATAATTATCGGTAGTGGTTATCAGTGTCACAAGCTTGGCGGCGCATCAGGCCTGACCATGATTGCAGCATCCCGGCGCAAGCTGAATCGGCGGCACCTCGACGAGCACATCCATACCGAGTTGGCTCGCCAACCCGGACGCTCGGTGGTCGATCAGTACATCGGGGCACATCGACGATCAGACACATCCCAGTCAGAAGATCACTTTACGTAGCTTCGGTCATCGAGCGAGCATTGTCACCGCCGGGCAAGAGAAGATGCATTGATACCCCTCATTCGAGGAAGCGACCGCCTCTACACAGATGGCGCGAACTAGAGGGGTTGCCACCCTAGGCCACCCATCCCGACGACAGTCCGGTCCGAGCTCGTTGTGTCGAGGTCGAAGTTGCTTGTCGACGACCGAGGCGCGGTCGCCGGGGGCCTGGTGTTAGGGACCAGCCCGGTGCCGGTCGGCCCGAAGATCCGGCGGAAGTAACTGTTTCGGGCTGCGGCCATCGCCTTGGCTACTTCTGTGTCGGGAACCCCCGCTCCATGCATCAACCCGGCCCACGAGTGCAGTTCTACCGGCACGCCGGCGTGACCGGCCCGGGCCGCGAAGTCAAGAATCTCGTCGCGGAACGTGTCGGCCGAACCCGTCTCCATGTACATGGGGGGCAAGGCCCCGAGGTAGTCGGCGCGCGACGGGGCAGCGTAAGCGTCGACAAGTGGGCCGCCTTTGGCGTCTCCCAGCATCGCCGTCCACCCCACATGGTTGGAGGCACGCGGCCAGCTGACATCCTGGAACCAGTTCGAGACGGTGATTTCGCGGTCGTCGAGCATGGGCGTCAACAGGATGAGTTGGCTGATCTCGGGACCGCCGTGATCACGAGCGAACAGGGCCGTCGCAGCCGCGACACCACCGCCGCCGCTCACACCCATGACCGCGATACGGCCCGGGTCGATGCGCAACGCGTCGGTGTTCTGTGCCGTCCAACACAGGCCGGCGTAAGCGTCGTGCACTTGAGCTGGGTGTCTGTGCTCTGGACCCACCCGCATTCCGACGACGACCATGGATACGTCAAAATCCGCCACTACCTCTACGAACCCAGTGCCTTTGAGGAGGCGACGGTCGCTCAGTATTTTGCCGCCGCAGTTTGTGAGAACGATGGCGGGCCGAGGGGAGCTCAGCCCGGCCGGGCGCAAGATCAGCACCGAGACGTCGGGGCCCCCCTCGTAGCCGGGAACGCTGAGCTCCTCGAACTCCACTCGGCCACCCAGGCTCAAGTCCTCGTCATTGGCAAGGAATTTTGTCGACCGCTCGCGTAGTTCCGGAATACCTTCGGCGGTCTGTGTGGCCAACAGAGCAGGACTTTCGCCGGCCTCCACGTCCCGCCACATCAGTTCGTACATTTCCGCGTCGAGCGCGGGGCGTGCCAGATCGCGACCCGCAGAGGAACCGTCTCGTTCTCCGCGGGCGGTCTCTTGTGCTGGTCGATGAATGTCGTAGGCGGGAACTTCCATGGTCATACATACACCTCACGTCAGGATTGGGGGTAGAGACGCTTTATACAAAGCGGGGATCAATATCTTCTTGAACGTCGGTCGATGGCGAAATCGATTTCCGTCCCGCTGCTCCGTACATGAAAGGCGGAACTCACTCACAGCTGGGCAATGGATCCGATTCTGCGGCGGGCATCGGCCTACCGTCCGAGATCGAAGCCGCCGTGTCGGAGTCGCAACGATGTCTTACTTCTGGACCTGACCGCGGTAGGCGGTCACTTGATGAGCTGATTGGGCGGTGCCGTCTGCACCTGTTTGCAGGATCTCGAGCGTTTCGGGTGCCACACCGTTCTCCACCCACTTCATGAGCGCAATCATTCCAATCGCGAGGTCGACGCCGAAACCCCCGACGATGGGAGAGCTATGTCCGTCACCTGGACAGAGGAATAATCGTGCGAACTCCGCCGTAGCTTCGACTCCTCCGATGCTGTCGAATACCTGGTCGAAGTACAGTCTGGTGCCTTGTGCCGCGATCACCTGGTCTTCGGCCCCTTGAGTGACCAGCAATTTCGCGCCGGAGTTCCGAAGAGGAGCGAGGTCGGGATCATCGGTTGCCACAGGTGCGAAGTCGGTGACGCTCTGCTCGAATAGTTTGGCGTATTCATCAAATGTGAGTGTCCGCCAGTCCCATTCGGGATCTCGCAAAAGCCACGTCTGGAGCCACGAATGCGCCAAAGCGAATGGCTTGGGTTCGCGGTGCCCTTCGTTGTTGATCGATGTCAGACAAATACCTTGCCCCCCGAGCGGCTCTCCTCCCCAGCTTTCGACGCCGGGACGCAGCCCGAACCACAACTGTTCGCCGGTCGGTGACACGGGGCCCTGCCAGATTTTGTTCATCACGATCGCATCGTTCTCGGTGATCTCACCAGCTTCAGTGACCTGACCCACGAGGCGGTTAGCGTCAAAACTGGACTCGTCGTACTGAGCTTTCCACCCGCATGCGCTGCCGGGTCCATTGGCTTCGATGACAGCGGCTGAGCGGAATTCGTCGAACTTTTCGGGAGCGAGCGCGCCGAGTTCCTTCATAACCAGCGGTGGCCACATCATCGCCGGAATTGTGCGAGTCCAATTGATCCCGGGGTCGCCTGCCCAAACTCCGTCGTAGTCATCGGGGTATCGCTGGGCCTGCGCGAGGGCCTGACGTCCACCCCCGGAGAAACCCTGGAAGTAGGAGTAGTCGGGATTTCGTCCATGGATTGCAGCGGTGACGGCTTTACCGATGACCGTCATCTCGTGCGTGCTGCGGTACGCCCAGTTCTCGAACAGGTCCGAATCCAGTTGACCGGTGTCTTCATCGAGAACCCACTCGTCGGGGCGCGGGTCTGTGCCGACCCCGCCATCGGTTCTGGCGCTCGCGAAGCCGTTTCGGACGCTGCTCGCAAGCGTCGCCGACCTCCCAAAGCCCCGGGGCAGGTGACCACCTGTAGTTCGCGTTCCCCCGCCTCCAGTACCGAGGAAACGTCCATTCCACACCAGCGGCACCCACACCAGCACCTCAGCGACACTCCCAGCGGGGCTGGTCTGATGAACGACTGCCTGACAGTAGACGGGAAGATCCGTCTCGGTGAAAGCGGGCACGCCAAGCGTGCTGGTGGGTACGTCCAGCGATCCCGCACGATTGACGTTGACTGACTTCAGTTCTGCGCCTTTGATCCCGGCGACCGCAGCACCGATCACAACGTCGGTGCAGCGCGCCAGGATGTCAGTCTGATCCGGCTCCGAACTCGGCGCCGGCATCCACTCGTACGGCGTGATCCGCCTGGGTTCGTCAGCGTTGTTCACGAATCTCTCCATTCAAAATTCTTGAAAGCATGGTGGTTACTGGGCTCACTGAAATGACGTTGGTCAGTTGATCGTGCGTTCACGACCGGACCAGAACTCTTGGCGCAGTTTGAACTTCTGCACTTTTCCAGTCGCGGTGCGAGCGAGCTCGTCGCGGAACACGAAGCGTTTCGGTACCTTGTAACCGGCGAGTCGCTCGCGGGCGTGGGCCTTCAGCTCGTCGTCGGTGAGCTCGCCCTCGACCACCACGAGGGCGGTGACAAGCTCGCCCCATTTGTCGTCGGGGATGCCGATGACCGCGACCTCGCGCACGGCCGGATGTGAGCCGAGAGCGTCCTCGACTTCGACTGAGGAGACATTCTCCCCACCGGAGACGATGACATCCTTCTTGCGGTCCAGGATCGCGACATAGCCGTCCTCGAAGGTGCCGCCGTCGCCGGTGTGGAACCAGCCACCCGCTAGGGCCTCTGCGGTTGCCTCTGGGTTCTCCCAGTAGCCCTCCAGCACGGTATTGGAACGGGTGAGGATCTCCCCTGCATCGTCAACCATGAGCCGCGTGGACAGTGCGGGCGCCCCGGCCCGGCCGAGGAGTCGTGCCT
Organism: Rhodococcus sp. NBC_00297; assembly: GCF_036173065.1. Taxonomy (NCBI): domain Bacteria; kingdom Bacillati; phylum Actinomycetota; class Actinomycetes; order Mycobacteriales; family Nocardiaceae; genus Rhodococcus; species Rhodococcus sp. NBC_00297. Next base: position 1,558,053 of record NZ_CP108041.1, on the reverse strand, counting down.
GCTCGGTGGGGTCCTCGCCCTCCCACTCGAGACGCATCCGACTCATGGTCAGCAAGGGAGCGGTCTCGGTGAGTCCGTAGATCTGGATGAACTCCCAACCGAGTTCCTCGCGCACCCGCTCGATCGTGCGTGTGGGCGGCGGGGCACCGGCGACCACACAACGGATGCGACCGCGGCCGGTCGGCCCATCCCAGTCCTTTAACGCGTCGAGCACGATTGCCAGCACGGCTGGAGCGCAGCACAGGTAAGTCACCTGGTACTGCTCGATGCGGCGCAAGATCTCTGCGCCGTCGATTTGCCGGAGAACGATGTGCTGGCCGCCCATGCCGCTGACGGAGTAGACCTGTCCCCAGCCGTTGCAATGAAACATCGGGAGCGTGTGCAGATAGACATCCCTGTCGTTCACCGACGCCTGCCAGCCGAAGACCGTTGCATTCGTCCAAAGCGCGCGGTGTGTCTGCTGCACGCCCTTGGGTCGAGCTGTAGTCCCCGAGGTGTAGTTGATGGTGGCTGTTGAGTCCTCGTCCGTCTCCCAGGGTTTGGGCTCGGCCGTGCTCGACCAAATCTTCTCATCGTCCTCACCGAGGATGAACACGTGCTTCGCTTTCACAATGTCGGCGAGGTGAGCGAGATCGGGGTCGATGAGCACAACCTCGGCACCGCTGTGCTCGACGATGTACTCAACCTCCGCCGGCGCTAGTCGGAAGTTGACCGGCACGAAGATGCGTCCCCACCCCGAGACACCGAAGAACGACACCAGTAACCGGGCCGAGTTGTGGGAGACGCACGCCACCCGGGCCCCGCGCTCGATGCCGAGCTCGTCGAGGGTCGCGGCCTGCGAACGAGCGAGCCGCATGACATCGCGATATGTGAGTTCGCCCCACGACGGTGCGGTCTGGCGCGGCTCGTCGACGATCGCGATCCGGTCGGGATAGACGGTGTGCGGACGATCGAGGAAATCGCGGATGCTGAACGGGACCTTCATGGATGCTCCTCCAAGTATGTTTGGCCGGCTCCCCGGCCTTCTCGTCGACGGCATGGCGGTAGGCACGAACCGACGGAGATGACCACCACTAGTTCGCTCGTGCGCGCCGAACGGGTTCTGCGAGAGTGAGTTCCCTCGGTCGGTGGCGACCGAGGGAACTCACTCTCGCTAGGCGATCGCAGTTGGGCGTTCGGGCAGGGGGTTTTGGGCCTGGATGCTGGCGGCTACGCGGAGCAGGAGGTCCTCACTGCCGGGGAGCCCCGCCAGTTGGATGCTGACGGGGAGTCCGTCGAGCAATCCGCACGGCACGGAAATGGCCGGGAATCCGAGCAGGTTAAACAGTGTGGTGTGGGCCGTCTGAACGTGCCACATGAGATCGTGGCCCTGCAGGCCCCATTCCTTGAGCGTCCGAGGCAGCAGGGGAGTGGTGACTGCCGCAATGACGTCATGCTTGGCGAGCACGTGCCGCATCGTGTTCCATGCGGCGCGCCGCTGCTCCGATACCCTTCGGTAGTCCTCTGGCGTCGGCTCCGGAGGCAATCCGGTGGCAGGCACCGTCATTCCTGCCGGCTTGTCGCTGACGCGCCCGCTAACTTCATCGACAAGACGAATACGTTCAGTCATCTCGTCCAAGTTCACCGGCGGAACGTAGGCCACTGACGACAAGATCGCTCCGAGGGCGAACATCGTCGGGTGCGGATCTTCCCACTCGTCGTTGATCTGCTCTACTTCAGCGCCCGCGCTCTGTAGGGCGAATGCTGCCTCACGCGCGACGGCGACGACTCGTTCGGACTCCTCCTGCCAGTGCGGCCGCGAGTAGCCGAAGTCGTCCGTCCAAGCGATCCGCACCCCATTCACGCCCCCGTCGATGCCGGCAATGAAATCGGGGGGCGCAGCCTGCGTCGATACGTAGTCGCGCCCGTCTGGCCCTGCCATGACCTGCAGAAGCAGCGCCGCGTCGCGCGCCGTCCGCGCCATAGGGCCGACGGTCGTCGTGAGTAGCAGGCCGGGCCCCTCGTAATCCGTGTAAGGGATCAGCCCTCGGCTGGGGTTCACCCCAACAAGCCCTGACCAGGCGGCGGGAAGCCTGGTCGAACCGGCGCCGTCCATTCCAACTGCGACGGGTACCAGCGCCGCTGCCACTGCCGGGCCGTTGCCCCGACTGGAGTTGCCGGGGTCGCGCTCGAGGTTCCATGGGTTCCGGGGCCGCTTGTGGGGATCGAAAAGGTAGGTGTGCGTCGTGCCGAGGATGATGGCACCTGCCTCTCGCAGGCGCTCAACGGCGAGATCGTCGTAGCCGGCGACCTTCCAACCCCAATGGGGGGTGGGCATGCCCTTGACTTTGATGCCGTCCATGATCGCGACGGGCAACCCGTGGAGGGGGCCGATCGGATCGCCGGCGTCGAACGCTCGTTCGGCCTCGCGGGCTGCGTTCCGTGCACCTTCAGCATCGAGGTAGGCGAACGCGTTCAGAGTCGGTTCGAGACGTTCGATGCGGGCCAGGAACAGTTCGAGCACGTCCACTGGAGAGACGTCCCGGTTAGCGATGAGTTCGCACACACGCCAGGCCGGCGTCCAAACGAAGTCGTCGGGCAAAACAGCCGAATCTCCTGCGGCCGTGACGATCGTGTCAGTCATTCGAATCCCTCTCTTGTACGTGGTGTAGATGCATCCAGGAATCGCAAGCGAACCTCGCGGGTGAGCACGGTGCAGGTGTGTTACGGGTGCTCACGCTGTGCCTCGTAGGGCAACAGCGGGTGCGAACCGAGGTGGTTTCCGCTCGGGTCGTAGCGCTCTCCGACGATCGACGCCGGGACGGTGTCGTGCTCGACCCAGTTCATCAGCGCGGCCATGCCGGCAGCCAGGGTCAGACCAGGTCCATCCGCGCTGATCGTGCTGTGACCGTCGCCGGGAGACACATACAGCTGCAGGTACGGGTTGGTGTGCTGTTGGCCACCCATGGTGTCCAGAACCCGCTGGTAGTACTGCAGGGTGCCTTCGGGGAAGATGACCTGGTCAGCGAGGGCCTGGGAGAGCAGCACCTTGCCGCCGGCGTCGCGCAAACCGGACAGGTCCGGGTCGTCGGTGTCGGTCGCGGCGAACTCGGCCACGCTGCGATCGAAGTACTCCTCGAACTGCTGGTAGGTCAGGGTGGTCCAGTCCCACTCCGGCTCGCGCGCAATCCAAGCCCCCAGGTAGTCCGCCGCCAGCGAAAATGGGACCGGCCGGAGTTGTCCGTCGATGATCTCGGTGTACGCGAGCGCAGCCCCCATCAGCCTGCCCTCGGATTCGGTGCCGGGGCGCAGGCCGTACCAGAGTTGCTCGCCGGTGGCGCGACGGGGACCGTCCCAGATCTTGCGTATCACCTGGGCATCGGTTTCGGTGATCACCCCGGCGTCGGTCTCGGTGCCCACGAGGCTGTGTGGATCCCAGTCCGGAACTGCGACCTCGGTCAGGTAGCGCTCCCCGTCAGGTCCGTTGACCGCTGTCAGGAACGCGTCCCGGAACGCTGCGAGCTTGGCTGGTGCCAGGGGGTTGTTCTCTTCCTTCATCACCAGCGCCGGCCAGATCTCGGCCGGGATGAAGCGGCTCCAGTTGATCGCCGGGTCTGAACTCCAGATCCCGTCGTAGTCGTCCGGGTACCGTTGGGCCTGCATCATCGCTTGCCGCCCGCCGCCGGAGGAGCCCTGGAAGTAGGAGTACTGCGGCGGTGTCCCGTAGATCGCCTCGGTGACTGCCTTGCCGATGACGGTCATCTCGTGGGTACTACGGTGCACCCAGTTCTCGATCAAGTCCCAATCCAACTCCCTCGTCGCGGGGTCCAACCCCCAGGCGACAGACCGCGAATCACGATTGCCCGCATCGGTTGTGGCCGTAGCGAATCCATTCACCACCGCTCTCTCCAGGCTGATTGCCCGGCACGGCATTGCGAAGGGGTAATACCAGGACGTTTCCGTTCGGTTTCCCCCTCCGGCGCAGCCCAGGAACCTGCCGTTCCAGTCCAGCGGAAGCCACACCACGATGTCGGCGACGTGCCCGCCCAGGCCCGTGTGACGGATGCGGACGTCGCAGTAGTCCGGCAAGCCGACCAGCTCCGGAGGTGGCGGGATCGACAGGACCATGTTGGGCGGCGGCGGCTGGAACCGTCCGCTGGTGTTGACGGTGACCGAGACGACCTCCACCCCGCCCAGGTGGGCCAGTCCGGCGGCAACGCCCTCGGGAGTGCAACGGTCCACGACCTTCGGATCGCGGGCGAGATGCTCGACATCCACCCAGTGCGTTGTGCTCATCGGACCGTACGTCGGTGCACTATCCATGCTCATTCCTCCTTGACTTCAGAAACAAAACTGTTCAGGAATTAACGCCACGCGCTAATGGCTGAAGTTGTTGCGGGAGAACCTCACACAGCGAGCGTCTCCGCCCTAAGGACCTGAGATCGGCGCGCCCGTACCTCGCGCATGATGCCGCTGGCACAGACCGCAATGACGACTACCTCGCATGTAGCCGCGACGAAGAATGCGTGCGTGACTGCCCCGCCGGCCGGAACTGCTGGATTCGCAGGGAGCGTTTCGCGTGCCAGAACAATGGACACGACGATCGGGCCAGCAGCGCCGCCGATGGTCTGCGCGAGTGCAAGCACGCCGGCGCCCATGCCGGCACGCTCGGGTGGAACGGAGCGCTGGATCGATCCGTAGAGACCGGCGGTGACAAAGCCGACACCCATGCCGTAAATCACGGCTCCTGCGGCTAGCACGGCCACCGAGTCGTGCCGGAATCCGAGTGTGACAGCAGCTATGAGATGGAGGATGGCGCCGCCCGCTGCAACCGTAAGTGGGTAGCCTCGGGAAACGAATCTTCCGCAGATAGCCGCTCCCACAGCTCCGATGAGTGAGTACGGAGCCATGATGAGAGCAGTCGCCAGTGCGCTTCTTCCTAGTCCCCACGATGCCACGGCGGGGTCCATCTGCGTGATCATCGGTAAGAGCACGTAGAGACTGGTGACCGGAAAACCAACGAGGAATCCTGCGACGACTGCCCGAGTCACAGCACTTTCGCGGAAGACGGAAAAGTCGACCAGGGGGGTCGCGAGGCGGTGCTCGCGCATTGCCCACAGCGCTGCTACCACCACTGCGGACCCGATTGTGATCCAGGTATTGGGTTCACCCCATCCCCAGGTGGGTCCCTGAGACAAGCCGAACAGCAACGCGACCACCCAAGCTGCAACAAGGATGACGCTAACGATCCCGACGGTTCCCTTCTCGGCAGGTGGCATATGGGGCACAACGACAAATACTGTGATGACCAAGCAAATGCTCACCACAGTCAGCGTCAGAAAGGTTGCGGGAAGGCCGACTTTATCGGCGAGCGCACCTGCGATAACCCCGCCCACTGCGGAACCCACCATCACACAAACGGTCGCGGCCGAGACAGCCCTCCCAATGTGCTCTTCGCCGAGCAAGCGCCGATAGGCGTTCATCGCGGCCACCGAAATAGGAATCCCCATGCCAACGAGGACGGCACCAAGTATCAGCATCACGGCGCCGTTTGCGAATGCCACCATGGCGCAGCCAGCCGTCGTGAATACAGGCAGCGTTATCAGTGCCCATCTATCCCCTCTGAGATCGGCCATCCTGGGGATGACGAGCGCGGAGATGCCGGAAGCCAGCAGTAAAGCGGTTAGGGCCCATGATGTTTGACCGACAGTCAGGCTCAGCTGAGTTCCGAGAAGAGGGAGGAGCGGCGGGATCGCTGCCGAGTTGGTGGCGATAATAAACCCAGTGGCCGCAATGATGCCGATCGTGGCACGGCGACGATTGGGTGAAAGGTGGTCGGAGAATTCATTCACGGTCGCAATGTTGCTGGTCATTTGCGGCTCCATTATCTGGCAGGTGAAAAAGATCGAGTGGGGTCAAGGGCGGCTGTGGTCGCGACTGGCGGTTGTGAACGCTGCGGGAAAGCGTCTAGGTACGACTTTGCGGCGCGGAACAGGAGATCCTCGCGCCCCGGTCGCGTCGCGAGCTGCAGGCCGACGGGTAGCCCCTCCTCAAAACCGCAGGGGACTGTCAGCGCGGGAAACCCAAGTAGATTGAACATCGACGTATGGGCGCTGTACGACGAGAAAATGAACTCTCGTCCTTGCAGGCCCCACTCCTCGAGGGTCTTGGGCAGGATTAGTGTCGTCGGGCTGGCGATGATGTCATCTTGTTCGAGAGCGCGCATCGTCGTGCGCCAGAGGCGGTCTCGCAGGTCGCAGGCAGCTGCGACCTCATCGGCGGTCGGGCTCGTGAATTCCGGGACCATGGGTGCCTCTGCTGGCTCGAGCCCCAGCGCCCGGTCGAGCCGGTCTTGGCGAGCCTGGGCTTGATCCCCAGCCAGAGCAAGGATGAAGCCCGACGAGACGATCAGTCGTCCGAAGGTGCCGTTCGCTGGCAGCGGGTCCTCCCACACCTCGGGGGTGGGCCGTACAGTCGCTCCCAGCGAGGCAAGTTCAAACGCCGCGCCTCGGGCGATCGAAGTGACCTTGGGAGTCTCTTCGCTCGCATGAATTCCTGACCAACCGAAGTCATCGGTCCACGCGATCCTTAGATCGGAGACTCCTCGATCTAGGTCAGCGATGTAGTTGCGAGGGGTGGACTGGATGACGGTTTGGTCCCGGCCATCCGGTCCGGCGAGCGCGTTCGTGATGATCGCGCAGTCGCGGACGTCCCGCGCAATCGGACCGACGGAGGCGCCGTGAGCGTTCATCTGCGCGGGATTGTCGTGATCTATCCGCGGGATGAGACCTCGCGTTGGGTGCAGCCCCAGCACACCATTCCAGCTAGCCGGCAAGCGCGTAGACCCAGCGCCATCCTCCGCGAGGGCGAACGGCAACATTCCAGCTGCGACCGCAGTGGCGCTACCCCGGCTTGAGTTGCCGGGATCCCGGTTCAGATCCCAAACATTGCGCGGCCGTGTGTCGGCCTCGAAGAAGTACGTGTTCAGGGTGCCGAACACTACTGCGCCAGCATCTCGCAACCGTTCAACGGCAACGCTGTCCCACCGGCTCGGCGTGGAGTCCCCGGCAGTGGGCATGCCCTTGACGCGGGTCAGGTCCATCACAGCGAACGGAATGCCGTGCAGCGGCCCCAGGCGCTGGCCGCTTTCGACCGCTTCCGCTGCGCGCCCGGCTTGTTCCATGGCTCCTGCCTCATCAAGGTAGGAGAAGGAGTGCAGAGACGGGTCCAATGCGGCGATGCGCCGCAGGAAATGCTTGGTCACATCTACCGCAGTCACTTCACGCGCTGCTATGAGGGCGGCAATTCGCCACGCGGGAAGCCAAGTCAGATCGTCACTCATTCGTAGCCCTTCAGGGTGATCCGGTCTTTTCGCACGTAGCCGTGCCCTGCACACACAGCGGCGCCGTTTCCGGGACGCTCGGGTCGCGGCCAGACGCCGCGGATGGCGCCTGATGCCGTCACGGAGTCAATCCCCTCAGGAGATCGGCGTGACACCAGTCACAATGCCGTAGTACTAGACGCCGTGTCAAGCACTTTGTCGTTCTGTTGTGAGCGGGACGTTCGCCGATGAAGGCGCGACAAGCACCGTGCATGCGAACCCGTACGACGACGTGAATGCGTCGGCAGATGACATGGCGCGCGCCACGAGGGGTGGTTCTAGACCCCGCTGGCATCGAGCTGGGAGAGGAAGCCGTCGATGACAGAGGGCCAGTTCGATATCAGTCGGATCACCCGCGCCGGTCACGCCGGCGTGCCGGAACTGCACTCGTGGGCCAGCTTGATGCACGGAGAGGGAGTTCCTGACTCAGGAGTAGCCAAGGCGATGGCCGCAACCTGAAACAGTTACTTTCGCCAGATCTTCGATCCGACCGGACCGGGCTGCTCTCTGACATTGGCCCCCGGCCACCGCGCCTCGGTCATCGACCAGCGGGTGCGATTCTTTAACGGAGTCACACAGAATGACAAATACGGCATCTGCTCGTGCTGCCTGCGGCCCGGGAGTTCGCACGTTATCGCCGCGGGCAGTTTCACGGGAGCGGTAAAGTCCAACGACGGCGTCACACGTCGGAGCGCGACTAGATGGTTCCCCGATGACGCCGAGATGCAGCGGACATAGTTAAGGAGTTCGCTGTGGCCCTAACACGAGCAGGACGAGCAGAACTGCCCCGATCGCGCCGGCGGTCCCGCGGCGGCGGGCTTTCCTTCTTGCGCACGGTTTCCCGTCGGCGCGGAGTGTCGAAAGAGAGCCGACCGCGCCGTGTCTCCGAAACCCATAACCTCGTGTCATTCGTGCGGCAAGTGCAACCCGAGTAAGGAAATAAGTCGCGATGCGACTGGATGCTCGGGCTGCGCTCTTGGCGATCACGAGAAAGGGTCGCCCGGAAGCGCGATCGGCTCAGCTGGAGGTCCTATAATGCGTGCCTGCCGTGTCGACGACAGTCAGTTAGGTCACCTCGTCAGCCGATCATGACAGCGTCGGTGTCCTCTCGGACGGCCGCGCCTGTTCATACGCAGATGAGATCTGCCCATAGGTCGGTGAGGTAATCCACAACCTCCGAACTCGGACAGTCAACGCTGTCTTCCATTTCGAGGGCGCCATTGGCGATTCGGCTAAGTATCACAATTCTCGTGCGTTGCACTCGCGGTGACATATGGATCTTCTCTGGGGCAGCTCGGGAAACTCGCTCGACTGCTCGGGCCGCCTTTGATTCCAGCCACTTGGTAACCTCCGGGTCCACCATCTGCGCCACATTAAACGCTCGAAGTCCACCGGCGTACATACTCCAGACGGCCCGGTCGTTGGAGATTCGGACGCGGAGTTCATCCTTGGTTAATCCCGCTGCAACTGCCGCTGCAAACTCATCCACCGAGTCGTCGACCGACGGCCACACTCGTTCCAAGATCCCGATCATTATTTCAGATTTGCTCTTGAAATGCAGGTAGAAGGTTGCTCGACTACACCCGACCGCCGAGGCAATATCCTCTGCCGTGGTTTCGACGTAGCCCTTCGTCCGGAACAACTCCAGGGCCTCGTCGAGGAGCCGTGTCCGCGTAAATTCGCGCTTCTGTTCTAGCAGCGTGGATCGATTCTCCACTATCTCCTCCTGCAGTCCGCTACACAGAGTCTGACCACATGCATCGCCTCTTCATTGGCCGACCATCATGACTAGTTTCTCAACAGTATGTCATGGTCTGGCTCTGGGTTATCCCACTGATCGACGGCTTCCTCTCCCAGCGGGACGCACTGCGGGGTCTAGAGCCACCCCTCGTGGCGCGGCGCCATGTCATCTGCCGACGCATCCACGTCGTCGTACGGGGTTCGCATGCCTGCTGCGAGTAGTCGCCGGCGCGTTCTGGTTGTTGGCGGTGGACCCGCAGCCGAGTGCGTCGCCGCGATCGCGAAAGCGATCGGGGCGCACGAGGACACCGTCGCGCTGTGGATCAAGGCGGAGTTCGGATCACCGCGCTCACCCGCTGCCGATGAGATGACCGCGAAGTTGCGTGCTGCCGAGGCGGAGTGCGAACGCCTGCGCCAGGAGAACCGCACTCTGACCGAACGCCTCGCGGCCCGAGCCCACCGCTCTTTCGCAGCCCAGTCAATCGGAGCGGCAGCGCTGTGAAGAAGGGCGTACCCGCGCGTTCGCCCACTCCCGGATCGCCCGCGTCTGTTCCAGATCACGCTTCGTAGACCTCCCGGCGGCCGCCGGGAAGTCGCGAGCTGCGGAAGGTGAGCGGTCCGCTTGCGGCCACCGACCGCTCGCTGTGCTCGATGTAGTAGTACAGCTTGCAGTCAAACTGTCTCGAATTCTTCTCTCCCGGGTCGATTCGGTAGTCGATTCCGTGACTTTGACGTTGACATACGTCGAGGTCACGTCTCCGCCGGTGACGATAGCGACCTCATTCCGGTCGGCGCGCATGCACATACCCTAATGACTTGACATCTCGTCTTGATAGATGACACTATGTCAGCTACGAGGCTAATCCGTGACGGTCGGCGTGGGTACGTCTCCGTCGGCACTACCTTGCTTTCGACGTATGTCGACCTACCGAACTGCCGACCGAACCAACGCGTCCTTTTGACAGTTGACCGTTGGCGCTGGGACCCGGTTCGACCAGATGCTCAAGATCGGCTGTCACCGAGAAGCGTGCCTTCGATGACCACGGTAGACATGAAAAGAGAGTTGTCAGTGGAACCTGTGGAAGACTGCTACCCACCCAGCGACGACTTCGTCGCGCAGGCCAACGCCGGGGCCGAGCTGTACGCGTCGGCGAAGGACGACCGACTCGCGTTCTGGGCGGAGCAGGCGAACCGGCTGCACTGGCACACCCCGTTCGAGCAGGTCCTCGACTGGTCCGACGCCCCCGTCGCGAAGTGGTTCGTCGGCGGTGAACTGAACGTCGCCTACAACTGCGTCGACCGGCACGTGGTCGAGGGCCGCGGCGACCAGGTGGCGATCCACTGGGAGGGCGAGCCCGGGGACAGCCGCGAGATGACCTACTCCGACCTCCTCGCCGAGGTCAGCCGCGCCGCGAACGCCTTCACCGATCTCGGGCTCGTCTCGGGTGACCGCGTCGCCATCTACATGCCCATGGTCCCCGAGGCCATCGTCTCGATGCTCGCCTGCGCGCGCCTCGGCCTGACCCACAGCGTCGTCTTCGCAGGCTTCTCGTCCTCCGCACTGCGCTCGCGCATCGACGACGCCGAGGCCAAGCTCGTCGTCACCACCGACGGCCAGTGGCGCCGCGGCAAGGCCGCGCCGCTCAAGGACTCGGTCGACGAGGCCGTGGACGGCGCCGCGTCGATCGAGCACGTCCTGGTGGTCAAGCGCACCGACATCGACGTGCAGTGGACCGAGGGCCGCGACCTCTGGTGGCACGACACCGTCGGATCCGCCTCCCCCGAGCACGAGGCGCAGGCGTTCGACTCCGAGCACCCACTCTTCATCCTCTACACCTCGGGAACCACCGGTAAGCCGAAGGGCATCATCCACACCTCCGGCGGCTACCTGACGCAGACCGCCTACACGCACCACTACGTCTTCGACCACAAGCAGGGCAAGGACGTCTACTGGTGCACGGCCGACATCGGCTGGGTCACCGGGCACAGCTACATCGTCTACGGCCCGCTGGCCAACGGCGCCACGCAGGTGGTCTACGAGGGCACGCCCAACTCTCCCGACGAGCACCGGCACTGGAACATCGTCGAGAAGTACGGCGTCACCATCTACTACACGGCGCCCACGCTCGTGCGCACGTTCATGAAGTGGGGACGACAGATCCCCGACGCACACGACCTCTCCTCGATCCGCCTGCTCGGCAGCGTCGGCGAACCCATCAATCCCGAGGCGTGGCGCTGGTTCCGCGACGTCATCGGCGCCGGCAGCGCCCCGATCGTCGACACCTGGTGGCAGACCGAGACCGGCGCGATCATGGTCTCGCCGCTCCCCGGTGTCACCGCCACCAAGCCGGGATCGGCCCAGACACCGCTCCCCGGCATCTCGGCCGCCATCGTGGACGACGACGCGAAGATGCTCGGGCCCGGTGGCAACGGGTACCTCGTACTCGACGAGCCGTGGCCGTCGATGCTGCGCGGTATCTGGGGCGACATGGAGCGCTACAAGGACAACTACTGGTCCCGCTACGCCACCGAGGGTTGGTACTTCGCCGGTGACGGTGCGCGCTTCGACGACGACGGCGACCTCTGGGTCCTCGGACGCGTCGACGACGTCATGAACGTCTCCGGTCACCGCATCTCCACCTCCGAGGTGGAGTCGGCTCTGGTGACCCACCCCGGTGTCGCCGAGGCAGCCGTCGTGGGCGCGGCGGACGAGACCACCGGCCAGGGCATCGTCGCCTTCGTCATCCTGCGCGAGGGCATCGAGAACACCGGCGACGCGCTGATCACCGAGCTGAAGGCTCAGGTGTCCAAGGAGATCTCCCCGATCGCCAAGCCGCGACAGATCACGGTCGTGCCGGAGCTGCCCAAGACCCGCTCGGGCAAGATCATGCGCCGCCTGCTCCGCGACGTCGCCGAGGGCCGCGACCTCGGTGACACCTCGACCCTCGTCGACCCGGCGGTCTTCGACGCGATCACCAACAGCCGATAGCGCGACACTGCTGCACCTGAGCTGTTGGGCATCTCGACGCCACCCCGGGGGCATAACCCGATGGGAGCGAACGGACTGCGCCACGCGTTGCGCCGTGCGGTCCGGTCAAGGCGAGGCGAGGCGAGGCGAGTGAGGATATCGAGGTGCGCCGGGCGACCGAGCGTAGGGGCGTTTGGCGTCCAATCACAATCTGCCCAATGGTGCGCCTAGAGAAAGTGACTACGGTCGACCACTAGTCATGTTCGGGCGGTACGACATCGAAGTACCCGACACAACAGGTCTCGACCTCCTCCTGGGTGGTAGCGAACCTCAATGCAATTGTTCACGTGTCTGCGTCACTTCTTGATCTGAGACCTTGAAGAACGCATCGGAACAGAGCCCCAAGATGCGGGAGGCGGTCCACGGACCACGACTCCTGCACCTGATCCTTGACGATTGACCAGAACCACGAATCCCGCGAGAAGCATTCGTCGTGCGCCGGGTGCGTCGCGCCCCGGCCAGTCAGATCGGTGCGTACTTCCACACCGAGAACCGGTGAATCGAGGGTCGGTTCGGCCCCGTACACCGGCCGCGGATGAGATCACCGCGAAACTGCGAACTGCAAAGGCGGAGATCGACCGGCCGCGGCGCTTCAACCGTGACCTCATCGGCCAGCTGGAAGCAGCACCGCTCTGCGATGTAGCAACTCCGACCGGCGCACGATATCGCCCTCGTTGTCCGCCGGGGCGATCACCTCGAGACTGGCAGTGCAAGATTCGACCTGGAGGCACTGGACACCAGGACCGAGCACCCTATACCGGACCGATGACCATCGCCGTTGTACAACCACCGTCACCGGCCCCGAAACCCAACGCGGGGGGGGCGTCGACGCGCAGCGGCGACACCTCACCGCGTCGAATGGGCCGACATGGACACCGCCGTCGACGGCGACACAGATCACGGTGGCGATCACCGTCGCGCAGACCGTGCGGCGCCAGTCCTGCGAGCCAAGCCCTGCCACACGCACACCGTAACCCTTACCCTCGACGACCTCGCTGAAAGTGGACGGTCGATGGCTACCGGACCACCAGTAGCGCCGGTTCGTGCCAGAAGTAGGCGCCGAGACCCGATCGACACCTGTTCCGGTTCTCCGTCGTGGGCGCGGGGCATTCGGGTAGACATATCGTCCAATTGTGAGACACTGTGTACGGTCGAAGCAATCGGCTGCAGAACAGCGCAGTTCTGCAGGGTGACAGCCCCCAACTCGATGTGTTAGCGCACAGGGACGAGGAACCGCGACGGCAGAACTGACCGTTGGGTGCGAGTACGGACCTTTGGCCGCGTGTCACCTACCTGACGTCTTCAACGGCGCATGACCGTCGAGATCCTTGCCCAGTAGCCCAGTAGCCCAGTAGCCGAGTGCAGGACGCTGGCCGTCAGGGCGCAGACACACCTAGGGCAACCGGTTCGATACCGGCGTGACGGCGCTTGTCACGTTGCTCAGTGCGGTCGTTCGTGGAAAGAGCTCTTGAGGACGACAGTCCTCCGAGTCATTCTCCTAGGTGCAGCGACGAACGCAAATGAGATCCGACCCCCTCTGACTAAAGGAGAAGACATGTCAAATTTCGAATACACAGGGCTTGCGCCACGTCGCTGGATCACTATGGACGGGGACGCCAGCACCAGTGACGCCCAGGACAGGGCCACGTCGGAAATCATCAGTGGTGCCCTCAACCATATCGACGGCGCCCGATTGCTGTCCGTCAGTTTGAACATTGACGGAATCGTCGCCACAGAACCACCGCCCTGGCTCCCCATTCCAGTCTCAACGATCAACGGACTGCCCAGTTTCGTCGATGTGTCTGTGCAGATGAAAACCCCAGGTGGCCACTATGCCCACGTTAGGGTTTGGGTTCCCCTTATCTGGAATGAGCGCTTCCTGGGACTCGGAGGCGGTGGGAACCGGCCCGGTGGTAACTCCATGATCATGGATCCTCCACAGACCGCTCAAATCCTCTCTCTACCTGACGCGATTCGGAACGGGTTCTCAAGCGCGTCGACGGACGGGGGAATCACGGATCCCCGGATGATCGACTGGCCGCTCATTGGAGACACAGGCACACTCGATATGGAGCTGATTCAAAACTGGGTGCACCGGAGCACGCACGATATGACGGTGATCGGCAAAGCTGTGACCGAGGCGATTCACGACAAACCGCCCCTATTCAGCTATTTCTTTGGTGGGTCAGGTGGCGGCCGCCAGGCCCTGATGGAGGCCCAGCGGTATCCTGATGACTACCAGGGAATTTGGTCTCAGGATCCGGTCATTAGCTACAGCAAGTTGTACCCGGCGGAATTCTGGCCGGCAATGGTGATGCACGCCGCCGAGAACCCCATGCCTCCCGCCAAATTTGAAGCTTTCAGGGAAGCGGCGGTAATCGCTGGCGGCGGATCTCTACAAGACGGTTTGAATTTTGTGTCGACACTCGACCCTGTCGACGTCGACCCCTTCGACCTCATCGACACGGTCACTTCCGAGGGTGTGATCACTGAAGCGGATGCGTCCGTGATGCAGCAAATCTGGGAGGGTCCCAAAGCCGATGACGGTTCACCGCTATGGTTTGGTTTGCGACCCGGAGTTCGCAGCTGGGGCGCAATCGGGCTGGCTGTTGTCGCTGACACGCCGGAAGGTCCAGAGCCCGCTCCATTCTTTATTGCTGAGCGTTACCTCGGTGGGTGGATCGCGAAGAGAGATGAATGGAACTGGCGCGACCTTACATTGAAAAGCTATCACGACTTGTTTCAGCAGAGCATCGAAGAAATGGCGTTCACTGATACCGACGATCCGAACTTGTCCAACTTTCGGGAAGCTGGGGGCAAACTTCTGTTGACCCACGCAATGGATGACGAGGTAATACCACATCAAGGATCCGTTTTGTATTTCGAACGGGTCTTGCACGAAATGGGCGGCTTAGACAAGACGTCCACTTTCGCACGCTTGTTCTTGGCGCCGGGTGCCGGGCATATTAGCGCAGACGGCGAAGGTCCGGGCCTGACGGCAAGTGCAGCTATGTCCGGCCTGATGAAATGGGTAGAAGAAGGCATTGCTCCGACCTCATTCATCGCAGAGCGCTGGGACAAGGGTGGTGTCGAGATACTCTCGACCAGACCGATCTACCCGTACCCTGCCGTCGCACAGTATCTCGGAAGCGGTGATCCCCTTCAAGCTGTCAATTACGAGCCATCCACATTGCAGGATTGACAGAACCCCAGAGCCGCTACGGATTAGCATGAAAAGAGCTCGATACCCTCTCTTCGTCATTGACTCTAGTCAGAGGGGGCCGTCGATTCACGTACCATAAGGGTTGGTTGTAATGCTACAGAGGAAACAGGCAAGCCATGCGTGATGGCGAGGAGCATTTCAGCGGCACGAACACCGATCTCGTGATGCGGAGTTCTTATTGTGCTGAGAGGGACCGTGAGGTCCGAACTTATAGAGATGTCATTGTATCCGATCACGGCAACGTCCCGCCCTGGTTCGAGGGCGCGTTGTCGCAACACGCCGAGTACGCCGATCGCGCTGAAGTCGTTG
Source organism: Rhodococcus sp. NBC_00297 (assembly GCF_036173065.1). Lineage (NCBI taxonomy): Bacteria > Bacillati > Actinomycetota > Actinomycetes > Mycobacteriales > Nocardiaceae > Rhodococcus > Rhodococcus sp. NBC_00297. The sequence continues at coordinate 1,542,393 of NZ_CP108041.1, read as the reverse complement.
GTGGCAAAGATGGCGGTAGGCGGTCTTCGCAAACTGAGCAGAGCCTCAGCGCCCCGCGTACCTGCAGCAGAGTCGAAGCCTTCCGCGCGAATGTACTCGGGAGGGATATCGATTCCCGAGTCGGAAAGAGCAGCCACAAATCCGCGTTGACGGTCGAGACCAGTACTGGTCCAGGTGGGGCCGGACACTACCGCGACCTGTGTGTGGCCGAGTCTTGCGAGGTGCTCGCCCGCGAGCCAGCCACCTCTGAAGTCATCGCACGTCGCCGACAGCACACCGGGGTAGCTACGACTGACAAGGACGAATTCCACCTGACGACGGGCGAGTTGATCGAGGTTGTCGTTGTCCAGCCGGGCATCACCGACGATGAGGCCGTCGACGTTGCGACCGAGCAGCAGGTCTATCCGTCGGCGTTGCTGGATCGGATCGTCGTGCGTGTTCGCCACGAAAGTCTCGTATCCCGCTCGGTTAGCGGTGTCCTCGATAGCGTCGTACATGGCGGACAGCACGATATCGGTAAGGCGGGGGACGAGAACTCCGAAAGCGGTCGACTTCTTGGTGGTCAAGCTGGCCGCGTTCGGATTCGGCACATAGCCCAAGTTCTGCGCGAGTTCAAACAGCCTGAGGTCGCCAGCAGTTGCGCCGTTCCGATCTGCGGCCACCCGTCGGAGAGCACGCGACACCGTCGAAACGTGCACCCCGGCCGCCTGTGCGACTGTCCGCAGCGTGACAGTTCCCTGCGTCACACTCCTCACCGTCGTGTCCTCCATTTCGCGCCAGTCCGCAGCGGAGCTACCGGCCGAATAAAACTAGCACTTTGTGTGCAAACGACTGCGCACCAAATCGCTCAGAGAAAGGACGTCGATGACCAGTCTCGGAGGACTCAACCCAACCTCGACCGCGCTGACGCTTGGACTAGTGCAACAGCAGGTGCCGTTGATCAGCACCATCGCGGACGTCGATGCGACAACCGATCTAGTGTGTCGAACGGTGCGTGAGGCCAAGTCCGGGTTTGGCTCCCTCGACATGCTGGTCTTCCCGGAATACTCCCTGCATGGTCTGCGAAAATCGTCATGGGCTCTCGACGACGTCATGTGCGACATGGACGGTCCACAGGTAGACCGGCTGCGTGAGGTCTGCCGAGAGTCGACAATGTGGGGTTGTTTCAGCGTCATGGAACGCAACCCGAACGGTGCGCCCTTCAACTCCGGGATCATCGTCGACGCCGACGGTGAAATTGTGCTCTACGTCCGCAAGCTCCATCCCTGGACACCGAAGGAGCCGTGGGAACCGGGTGATCTCGGTGTTCCCGTCTGCGAGGGACCGAAGGGGGCAGTGTTGTCCCTGCTCATCTGCCACGACGGAATGTTCCCGGAAATGGCGCGTGAGGCATGCTACCGCGGTGCGAACGTGCTGCTCCGTACGGCGGGGTACAAGTTCCCGTTGGCGCAAGCGTGGCGTATCACTAACGAGGCGAACGCATTTCAAAACCTTGCGTTTACAGCCTCAGTGTGTCTGGCGGGTGACGACGGCAATGGAATTCCGTCGATGGGCGAGGCCATGGTATGCGATTACGAGGGCACGATCGTGGAGCAAGGGGATTCGACGCCGGGCCGCATCGTCACGACCTCGATCGAGCCAACTCGCGCCGACGTGGCCCGACGCGAGTGGGGGGTGGAGAACAACATCTACCAACTCGGGCACCGCGGTTATACAGCCCTTGCTGGTGGCGCCCGTGACTGCCCGTATTCCTACATGAAGGCGCTGGTCGATGGTCGCTACCAGGTCCCCTGGGAAGCAGACGTGCAGGTTTTGGACGGATCTTCGGAGGGCTATGGTCCGCCGCGCACTGCGGACAATCCTGTTGATTCCGCGCGCGCCGGCTTGCGGGGCGCAGCGACAGAGTGACGCGCTGTGTAACGGGCTGATTAACTACCGGCGATACTTGCCCCAACGGTCGACACACTGTCGGATTTGTCTGTACTTTGGTGACGCAACCGGTTGCACAACCTGTTGCAGAAGAGAGGGCTTAGCAGTGGACTCTACGATTGGCGCACGCATTGCGGTGCCGGGCAGAGCATGTCACGACATCACAACCATGACCGAAGACGACATTTACAAATTGCTGTCATGCGCTGTCCAGCCACGGCCGATCGCATGGATCTCGACCGTCTCGGCGACTGGTGTCAACAATTTGGCACCCTTCAGTTTTTTCAACGTCGCGTCACGGAGTCCCGCAACTCTGATGGTTTCGATAGGCGAACGCATCGGGTGTCCAGGTGAACAGAAGGACACACTCGTCAATATCCGAGACACGGGAAACTTCGTTGTCAATATTCCATCGGCAGACAGTGCGGATGCAGTGACAGTCAGCTGCGACACGGTTCATCCCAACATCGATGAATTCGACCTGTCCGGGATGACTGCAATTGACTCGCAATCCGTTACTGCTCCTTCAGTGATGGAAGCGCTCATATCGCTCGAGTGCGAGACACACCAGGAAGTTGCGCTGGGGACCGACACGCTAGTACTCGGAACCGTGGTGACCGTCACGAGCAGAGCTGGTCTCCTGGCCGACAACCTGCACGTAGACACCCTGGCGCATCCCTTCCTGGGTCGATTAGCGGGACCATACTACGTGACCGAGATGAACCGAGTGGCGCAGTGACGCGGCAGTTCCGTGTCGCGGTCGTGCAAACACTGTCGTCGCTCGGCGCCTGGGAAGAGAACATCGACGCCGCTGGCGCGCAGGTTCGAAGTCTCGCCAGACACGGGTCGAGAATCATCGTGCTACCCGAATTGTTTGCGACCGGCTACGACCTCGGCACGGGCATTCAAGAACTCGCGGAAGTGGTGCCAGGACGAACGTCGCGTGCGTTGACCGCGTTGGCCGTGGAGACCGGCACCGTGCTCGTCACGGCGATCGCGCTCCGACTACCCGGTGGCGGCATCTCGGATAGTTCGCTCGTCGTCGGCCCTGGAGGCCTACTTGCGATAGGCCACAAACGTTTTCTCTGGGCAGGTGAGAAGACGGTATTTACCCCCGGGGCAGACAGCGGACTCGTCGTACAGACCCCGTTCGGTACGGTCGGCGTCGTTATCTGCTACGAAGCCGGCTTTCCCGAGGCGGTCCGCGATCTCGCGCGACGCGGTGCCGAGATCGTGGCCGTCCCGTCAGCTTTCGGCCACGTCCGACTTCATGTGTGGAAACTTCTCACTCGCTCTCGCGCTCTCGAGAACGGTGTCGTCGTCGCGGCCGCCGGGTTGACAGGTCAGTGCGGCGACGGGCCACGATTCGCTGGTCACAGCGTCATCGTCGACCCACGTGGACGCACGATCATCGAAATGGACGAACGGGTCGGTGCAGTCTCCGCTGCAGTCGCCAGTCAGGCGATTCTGGAAGCACGAGACGAAGTGCCGTATCTGCGAGATCTCGACCGCCTCGGCGGCATCACTGACATTAATGAGAGGAACCGATATGTTCGATCTGCGATCCGCTGATCTACTAGGTGCGTTCACCCGTCAGCTTGAGCTGTGCAATGTCCAGCCAGGTGAGCAAGTGGTGATCCTCGCCGAACCATCGAGCCGCGGTGACTACATCTCTGCCGCCTTCGGCGCGGCACAGAGCCTCGGCGCACAGGTACTCGCGGCGACAGTACCGGGCGGAAGCCCGGCCCCGATGCCCAGCACCCACACCGGTGCCGGACCCGGACTCCTCTCCGTCATGAATAGCTCGGTGGCTCAGGACATGCTCAAGGGTGCGGACCTGGTCGTCGATCTGACCGCAGAGGGTTTCATCCACGCACCGATTCAGCAGGAGATCCTCGCAACCGGAACACGCATCATCTTCGTTTGCGATGCCCCGGATGTGTTGATACGCAACATGCCCCAGGATGGCGACAAGGAACGAGTGAAGGCAGGCGTCGATCTGGTCCGCAACGGGTCGATCATGCAGATCACCAACGACGCAGGCACGGACCTGACCGTACAGCTGAGTAACTCGCAGCCCGAATTTCAAGTCGGATTCGCCGACGACGAGGGACGTTGGGATCACTGGCCGTCGACGATGGTGCTGTGCTGGCCCGAGATCTCGAACGGGCAGATCGTGTTGTCCGAGGGCGACATTCTGCTGCCGTTCAAAGAGTACGTTCGCGACAAGACCGCGCTGACGATCACCAACGGGCACATCGACGAGGTCACCGGCGGCGGCGAAGCGGCACTGCTCAACATGTTTTTCGATGACTCCAACGACAAGTGGTCGCGCTACCTCTCGCACATGGGCTGGGGCCTGATGAAGACCGGCGACTGGTTCGCTGCAGCGATGTACGGCAAGGACGACATCATGGGTATGGACGCCCGCGCATTCGCAGGCAGCTTCCTGTGGTCCACCGGACCACACCCCGTGCTCGGGAGAGACTCGTACGCGCACCTCGACATCGGCATGCGTGGATGCACCGTTTCTATCGACGGCATCGACGTCGTCAACGAGGGCCGACTGGTGGAGAACTGATATGGCACCGATCGAAGTTGTCATTGCAGGCGGCGGGCTCGGCGGCCTGACAGCAGCACTGTCGTTGCGCCATCGCGGTATTGCCGTCACAGTGCTCGAAGCTGCATCGCAACTCGGTGAGGTCGGTGCGGGCATTCAGACCGCGCCCAACGCCAGCCGGATCCTCATCGCACTCGGTATGCGCAAGCAGCTTGAGGCGATCAAGACCGAACCTATGGATCAGGTGCGTCGACGGTGGGAAAACGGTAAGGTCATTGCCCTGACGGCCCTGGGCGAGTACTGCAAGGAGACGTTCAACGCACCGTACTGGCACTACCACCGAGCCGACCTGCACTCCGCCATCCACGCCAGATGCCTCGATCCCGACGGCCCCGGCCCGATGGTGGCCTTCGAGACAGACGCGAAGGTGGTCGAGGTCGACCGCACGAACCCGCTGCGCCCGGTCACCGTGACCTCGAATGGCAAGCGCTACGAATCCGACCTGTTGATCGGCGCCGACGGCATCCGTTCCACGGTCCGCGATCTCATCGGTCTGCCGGACACCCTGGTATTTTCCGGCGAAATGGCGTATCGCGCACTGATTCCCGGCGACCGCATTGTCAAGGACCTGGCCACGCGATGGCTCGTCGACCGCTACCAGAGCACCATCTGGTACGGCCCGGACCGCCACCTGGTGCATTACATGATCCGTGACGGCGAATACCTCAACATCGTGGCTCTGGCCCCGTGTACCGACGAGGTCCGCGACGGTGGTCCACGGCTCGTCGGGCCCGAGGAACTGATGGCCACGTTTCCGGATTGGGACGACCGCGCACACGCGATGCTGTCAAAGGCCGACGAGAATGTCCTGTGCCAGGCACTGTACTACCGCAAGCCGGACCCTCGGTGGACCGACGGCCGCGTCGCACTCTTGGGCGACGCGTGCCACGCCATGTTGCCGTACCAAGCTCAAGGTGCATCTCAGGCGATGGAGGACGCCGCTGTGCTAGCCGAAGAACTCGCGAAGGTGACCACCGCCGGAATTGACGGAGCGTTGGCACGGTATGTCTTTCGACGAGCCAGGCACGCCCGAATGGTGCAGGATGCGAGCCTGCGGAACAAAACCTTTTACCACATTCCCGATGGACCCGAACAGGAGAAGCGGGACGCGACACTGGCGTCGTTCGAAGGAGAGTCCGATATCTCGTACGACTGGCTGTGGAGCGGAACGCCGCTCGACGACAGCGACGACGAGAAATTCCACTACTCGTTCGCTCGATGAGTGCTCGGACGACAACGCCGCGCCGGAGGCTGCGATGAAGACAGGTGAACAAATAACAGAGCTCCCCTGGAAATGGGGTGTCCAGGGAAAGATCTTCACAATCGGCGGCCTCGGCTACATGTTCGACGCATGGGACGTCGCACTTAACGGCGTCCTCACCCCGCTCCTCGGCTCGTACTTCCCAGTTTTGTATTGCTGTGACTCCGAGCTGTATCCGACGCAGATCAGAGCGTCGGGCTTGGGCTACGCGTCTTCGGTCAGCCGCGTCGCTACCGGCTTCGCGCCACTGCTGTTCGGCTCAGGTATGTGGCCAATCCTGCGTTTGCCATTGACGTTTGGCATCGTCACCGCGTTCGTCCTGTTCGCAATAATCTGGATGGCGTACTTCGCACCGGTAACCAAGGGCCGAGAACTCGACACCCTCGTCGACGACACTCCCCACGTCATTGCAAGCGAGGCTCGGGTCTGATGAAACCCGCACAGTTCAACTACCACCGCGCTCGCGACGTTCAGGGCGCACTACGACTGCTCACCGAGTTGGGCGAGGACGCGAAGATCATCGCCGGAGGCCAATCCCTGGTCGCCATGATGAACTTCCGACTCGCCCGGCCGGGGCACCTCGTCGACGTTGGCGGTCTCAACTCGCTGCAGTACATCCGCGAGGAGTCCGACGGCCTGCACATTGGAGCCTTTGACGACGCATCAACAGGTCGAGACCGGCTACCTGGGAACGGATTTCGTAGTGCTGCGCGACGCCATGCGCTGGGTCGGGCACTACCCGATCCGAACGCGTGGCACCGTCGGCGGCAGCATCGCCCACGCCGACGCGACGGCGGAATGGTGTTTGCTGGCCATCCTGCTCGATGCTCGCATCGTGGTCGAAAGCGTGCGTGGGCGTCGGATGATCGAGGCAGATTCATTCTTCTTCGGTTACTACGCAACCGACCTGGCGTTCGACGAGATGATCGTAGAGATCTTCTTCCCGAACCGGGCACCCCATGCCGCGGTGACCGAATTCGCCGAGCGTCGAGGTGATTTCGCGATCGTCGCCGCGGCAGTATCGCTCGACCTGGACGGCGTCGAAGTCGTCGGGGGCCGCGTAGCCCTCGCCGGCGTCGGCGCCACTCCAGTGCGATCGCCAGCCGCTGAAGCAGTCCTCGCTGCGGGCGGCACGTTCGCCGACTGCGCCGATGCAGCTGCGGACGCCCTGGACCTCGAAGACGAAGGCATGTTCACCGTCGAATACCGCCGCACCCTCGTACGCACCCTCGTTACGGATGCGTATGGCGACGCGCTGGTCAGTCAAGGAGCCCATACATGAGTAGTACCGAAGTGCTGACCCCCAAGTTCGTCGGAACATCGGTGGCCCGTCGGGAGGATCCCCGGTTGTTGACCGGGCGCGGCCGTTTTGTCGACGACATCGCCATGCCGGGCATGCTCCACGCGCAGTTCGTGCGCAGTACAGTGGCCGCCGGCTCGGTGACGACCCTGGACGTCAGTGATGTGACCGAGGTCGACGGCGTCCGCGCCGTGTTCACTGCCGCGGACCTCGACTTGAAGCCAATTCGCGCCGTATTGGTTCGCCCACTGTCGGAATTCGTGCCGACAGACATGCCCGTGCTCAGTAGCGATGTTGTCAGATACGTGGGGGAACCGCTGGCGTTGGTCGTCGCCGACGATGCCTACACCGTCGAGGACGGGCTCGAGGCAGCACGCGTGGCCTACCAGACCGACACCGCGATCACGTCCGCCGATCAGGCGGTGAGCGACGGCGTCCCGCTGGTGCATGACGGCGTCCCGAACAACACGGTCGTCGACGTACAGATGTTCGCGACGGAGGGCATCGACGTGATCTTCGACGACGCCCACACCATCGTTACCGTTCGATCGCGGACCGGACGTCAGAACGCACTGCCCCTCGAGACTCGTGGTTGCCTCGCCTACTGGGACGGCCGCGACGAGCAGTTGATCATTTACATTTGCACCCAGGTCCCGCACCAGGTCCGTACCGTCACCGCGCTGTGTCTCGGGCTGGACGAGCGTCAGGTGCGCGTCGTCGTCCCCGACATGGGCGGCGGATTCGGCCAGAAGTGCGTCGTGGGTCGCGAAGAGATTGCCGTAGCGGCAGCCGCGCTGAAGCTAGGTCGCCCGGTCAAGTGGATCGAGGACCGAAAAGACGCGTTGACCGCGTCGTTCCTCGCTCGCGAGCAGCAGTACGACGTGCGCGCAGCGTTCGACTCCGAAGGACACATCCTGGGGCTCGACGCGGACGTCGTCTGCGATATGGGAGCTTACTCGTGCTACCCGTTCACCGCCGGTATCGAACCGCTGATGGCCTCGGCGGAAATGCCCGGTGTGTATAAGGTTCCGGCATACCGCGTGCGCGGACGGTCGATCTTTAGCAACAAGACCCCGACCGCTCCGTATCGCGGCGTCTCTCGGCCGCAGTACGTCATGGTGATGGAGCGACTGTTCGAGCGGGCGGCACGGGCGCTCGGGCTCGACGCCGTCGAGATCCGTCGCCGCAACGTAATCACCGCGTTCCCGTACACCGGCGTCAACAACATCACCTACGACCCCGGCTCCTACCTCGAAGCCCTGAACCTGTGCGAGAAGACGCTGCGCGACGAAGGCTGGTACTCGTATCAAGAGCGGGCGCTCGCCGCCGGACGGCACGTCGGCATCGGCTACTCCTGCTTCAGCGAGCGGACCGGCTACGGCAGCAGCGCGTTCGCAGCGCGCAAGATGAACGTGGTCCCGGGATTCGACATCTCCGAGGTCAAGATGGACACCTCCGGGACCGTCGTCGTCACCACCGGCACGATGAGCCACGGCCAGAGCCACGAAACGACCATGGCGCAGATTGTCGCCGACTGCCTCGGCATCGAGGTGGAGCAGGTCAAGATTGTGCAGGGCGATACCGACCGGATCACCTACGGATTCGGTTCGTTCGCATCGCGATCTATCACTATCGGCGGCAGCGCGGTCGCTCTGGCATCGAACAAACTGGGCGAGAAGCTCTGCGAGATTGCGGCACATTTGATGGAAACTCGACACGACAATGTCGAATTGGGGTCGGGCCTCGTCCGCCAGCGTGACGACCATTCGAAGTTCGTCACCTACATAGATATTGCGGACGTCTCGTATCTCAAGGCGCACTTGATGCCCAAGGGCGTCGAACCGGGACTGTCCGCGACCGCAAGCTTCGACGTGTTCAACGACGGCACCTTTTCCAACGCCACGCACGGAGTGGTCGTGGAACTGCACGAGGGCACCGGCAAGGTCGAGATATTGCGCTACTTCTGCGTCGAAGACTGCGGCGTCGCCATCAACCCCAAGATCGTCGAAGGTCAGTGCCGCGGCGGTATTGCACAGGGCATCGCGGGCGCCCTGTTCGAGCAGGTGTCGTACGACGTAAACGGCAATCCGCTGTGTGCGAGCTTCATCGACTACAAGGTGCCGACTGCCTGCGAGATCCCCGACATCGGCATCGCGCACCTCGAAACCCCCTGCCTGTTCACTGAATCCGGTGCCAAGGGTGCGGGGGAGGGCGGCACGATCGGCGCTCCGGCAGCCGTGCTTAACGCCGTTAACGACGGACTACGCTTCACCGGAGTCGAATTGAACAACACGCCGATCACGCCTGTTGCCGTACAGGCCGCACTGGCGAAGGGACCAGCATGAGCAACAAGCACCTGATCGAACTCACTGTGAACGGCACGGAGCACGAGGTGGTCATCGAACCGCGTCGCACACTCGTGGACGTACTGCGTCACAATCTGCGCCTGACGGGCACCCACGTCGGGTGCGAGCACGGCGTCTGCGGAGCCTGCACCGTCCTCATCGACGGCAAACCGACTCGTGCATGCCTGACCTTCGCAGCACAGGTCGAGAACACGGACATACGCACTGTCGAATCGTTGTCCAACGGCGACACTCTGAGTGACCTCCAGCAAGCGTTCTCCGCACACCACGGCCTGCAATGCGGCTTCTGTACACCTGGGTTCCTGATGCTGGCCGAAGGATTCCTTGCCGAAAACCCAGACGCGAAAATAGACGAAATTCGGGAAGTCGTCGCGTCGAATTATTGCCGATGCACCGGTTACCAAACCATCGTCGAAGCCATCGACTCGTGCGCCGAGCAACGTCGTTGCGCCGGCTGCGTGAAAATGAACGGAGTTCCGCAGTGATACTGACCAACACCCTCGACATCGATGCGTCCGCCGACGACGTCTTCCGGCTGATCAACGACGTCGAGAAAGTCGCCACCTGTGTACCCGGCGCGGCGATCACGGGTAAGGACGGCGACACTTTCCTCGGCGGCGTCAAGGTCAAAGTAGGGCCGATCAGCGCGTCCTACGCCGGTACGATCCGTTTCATCGAGGTCGACAGCGAAGCTCACACGCTGACGTTGGAAGCCAAAGGGGCGGATTCCCACGGCAACGGTGACGCCGAGGCCCAAGTCGACCTGGCGGTCGAATCCATGGGCGACAGGTCACGGCTGACGTTGCGTACCGACCTCGTCATAAGTGGCAAGATCGTCTCGTTCGGCAAGGGCGCTATCGTTGCGGTGTCGAACAAGGTCATGCAACAGTTCGCGGTCAACCTCGGTGCGCTCCTGAATGAACGATCGCTTGGGACTGATGCTGCACCACAACTCCATGTTGTCCCGACGAGGGCCATGGAACAGGTCTCAAGTGAGTTGAACGTGATGTCTTTCGCACCGACATCGGTAAAAAAGTACGCACCCTACGTCGGCATCTTCACCGCAGGAGCCATCGAAGGATGGTTGATTTCCAGAGCTTTCACTAGGCGTTGACCCCAGTGCGCGAGCTCGTGAAGTCGTTGAAGCAATGGTATGTAGAGGGATCCCCCGTCGGCCTGGCAACTGTGGTTCGAGCGAGAGGGAGTGCTGTTCACGGGGTCGGGGCTATGCTGGCCGTCGGCCCGCACGGACAGGCGGTCGGCGGGGTGTCCGGCGGTTGCGTAGAAGGAGTGGTGTTCGACGCCGCGTCAGCAGCTGCGCTCGACGGCACACGAGACCGACTGTGGTTCGGAGCGAACGACACCGACCCCTTTGCGGTCGCGCTGACATGCGGCGGCGAGATCGAGATCGTCGTCGAGAGGCTGGATTGTCGAACGCGGCCGCACTATCGAACGTTGTTGGATCACGTAGGTTGCCAGTCGGCCGTGTGCGAGATCGTGGATCTGAATGCGACCTCCGGACCTGTCCACCTGGTGGTTAGTCCATCCGAGATGTATGGATCTTTTGGAACGCCTGAAATCGATGCTGCCGCTACACGACTCGGCCGGGAGATGCTTCATTCTGGTACCTCGGGACTGGCGCATGTCGAATCGGATGGTGCGGCGATCGAGGTCTTCGTACACTCATTCCCTGGACCACCACGAATGCTCGTCTTTGGCGGTCTCGACCTCGCAGATGCGGTTGCGCAAATCGCGAAGCTCGTCGGCTACCGCGTGGTCGTATGCGACGCACGCCCGGTGTTCGCTACCGCCAGTCGGTTCCCTCATGCAGACGAAGTCGTACACGCTTGGCCACATCAGTATCTGCAACAGCAGTCGGATGCCGGATCTGTTGATCCTTCAACCGTTTTGTGTGTTCTCACTCACGACAGCAAGTTCGACGAACCCCTGCTGGAAGTAGCGGTACGAACTGCGGCCCGATACATCGGGGTGCTCGGTAGTCGTCGAACCCACGAGAATCGAATAACCCGCCTTCTGGAACACGGTCTCAGTGTCGAGGAAACAGCACGATTGCACTCTCCAATCGGCCTCGATATCGGCGGTCACACTACACACGAGATGGCATTGTCCATCGTGGCGGAGATAGTCGCGTCTGGTCGCGGGCGTTCGGGAGGGGCGTTGCGTCGTGGCGTTGGATCAATCAGAGGATCAGCAAGCACGATGTGACGAGTCGCCGACGAGACCCACCATAGGTTCTGGCTAGCGGCGCAACCATCGGTGCTGGCGTCGTGTACGTGGGTCGAAGCGTCAGGCAGTCACTCAGACGCTGAGATCGGCCCACAGATCGGTCAAGTAGTCGACTTGATCATCGCGGGAGAACTTGGAGTTCATTGTCCTCGAGACTCATGGCGGTGGACGTCATATTGGTGAGGAGGGCGATACGCGATCGACGAACACGGTCCACGTGTCCCGGCTGGTGAGTGGCTGCGGCGACAACGGCAGCGATGGAACGGGTGTTCTTCGTGTCCAGCCACACACGCACGTCTGGGTCGGTAAGCCGCGTGACGCTGATTGCAGTCGGCGCGCCCTCAACCGCCCGCCACAGTAGGAGTTGGTCGCTGATTCTCTCGCGCAACTCCCTCTTCGTAATTCCCCTAGCCACCGTCGCCGCGACGTCGTCCGTCGCACCATCCACCGAGGGCCAGACCCTAGTGAGGTACTTGATCAAGACAGCCGTATTACTACGGAAGTGGAGGTAGAACGTCGCACGACTGCATCCCACCGCTGACACGATAACGTCCGATGGGCTATGTGGGCGACCACCGGGCCCGGCGAGTACGGCGTCACGGTCGTTGACACCAGGGGCGAGCTGACAGTTGTGCCCGCTGGTGACATCGACATCACCGACCGGTGCCGCCCCCTGGTACAGAACCGTTGGACCATGATTCCTATGTCCGATACTGCCTCGCGCAGGTCGGTTCCATGTCGATTTCCGCCGACATCACCGATGTCCGCGTGTCGTTCACGGGTGCATGGCCACACGGGCAGGTGCACGTGACCTTTCGCCACGCCGCGTACGCAGGGCTCACGCTTATCGCTCGATGCAACATTTACGACGAGAACGGCCAGAGAGTGGAGAGCGCGCCCAGCTACATAGCCGAGGTGCTCGCCGAGCAGGCCGCCATGCGCTCCTACCCCCCGGCCGAGAATGCCGTCGACGGCATTCTGTGGGTCTGACGTTCAACCGCACCGACTTCCATGCGCATCGACACCTGCGCACGGTTGTCAGTACTTCGACACGACCATCAACCCGAGGTGCCGCGTCTGCGTTTGCAGGTCCAGGAGCAACCGTGCGCCCTGCTCGTGGTACGAACGCTCTTCGCCCGGGGTCTTCCAGCCAGCAAAGGCGTCGTAGCACTCGTCGAAGTTGTGCTGAAAGTCGTACAGGTCGCGGATCAGATCGCCGGTCAACGGCAATTCGTTCTTCTCGACGTTCATCGGTCCTCGGCGCCCACAGAACGGGTAGTCGAACAGCCAGACGGGGAACGGTGACCCATACTCGACGAACAGAGACACCGTGGGCTCGCCCTGTGATCGCACACCCCAATATCTACTCGAACCCGATGTGCGCTCGTTGCCAGGCTGGCCGCCAATAACCGTCGCATCCCTCAAAAGGGTCGCGTGTAGTGAATCGAAGGGTGAAGAACGAGCACTAGGCTCCTGTCGTGGCGAAACGCGAGATCGTGGAATTGACCGACGATATAGACGTCAGCAGCATCGCCGACGGAGCCGGGGAAACGATCGACTTCTCCGTCAACGGAATCGACTACCGAATCGACCCGGAAGAGAAGAATTCGAGATAGTTTGACCGCAAGCTCGACTACTACATCGAGCACAGCGAGCGGGTCGGTGGCCGCAAGCGGACCGCTCATCTTCCGCAGCTCGCGACTTCCCGGCGGCCGCCGGGAAATCGACGAAGCGTGATCTGGAACAGACGCGGGCGATCCGGGAGTGGGCGAACGCGAGCGGGTACGAGGTCAGCGACCGCGGCCGGTTCCCCGCGGCAGTGGTGGAGCGTTCGACGCCGACCATTAGTTGCTCTCACAGGCTGCTGCTGGTGATCCGGTAGTCGCTGACCTTCCATTCCCCCGCAGCGTCGTTGAGGGTGATGGTGGCGGTGTAGGTGGTGTACGGGGTGGCCTGCCCGGACTGGTGCTGCACGGTCTGCGCGATGGTGACCGGAACTGTGGCGGTGTCGCCGTCGACGGCGGTGTCCCCATCGGGCCGTACGACGGCGGTGAGGGTGTCGCCGCTGCGCCCCCATGCCGCCCACTCCGAGATGGGTTTCGGGGCCGGTGACGGCGCCTGCGCGGCGGCGGTGGCCATCGGGCCGGTGAGATGCCCGGCCTGGGTGTGCAGGGCGTCCCACGTCGAGTCCTGCACTGCCGGTTGCCAGGTGAACACGCCGGCCATGACGACGGTGGCGACGTCGACCGGATCGGTGCCGACAGGGTCGATGGTGAACCCGGCGTCGGTTCCCCCAGCCGCGGGGGTGTCGTCACGGTCGCCGGTGACCCACAGCGCGGCGGCGGTGCCGACGGCGACGATCAGGACGACAGCCAGGGCCGCGAACAGGACGACGGCGGTGAGGCGTCGGCGGTGGTGGGTGTCGAACACGGGTCCTCCTTGTCGGGTCATCGGGCGAGGTCGTAGTCGCCGGCGGCGGCTGTGATGGTGGTGACGTAGTTCTGCGTCTCCACATACGGGGGGATGCCGCCGAACTGCTGCACGGCTCCGGGGCCGGCGTTGTAACCGGCGAGCATCAGCTCCACCGGATCACCGGTGACGGCACCGGATTCCATACCCGGGCGCAGATCGTCGAGGACGGCGCAGTTGTACCGTCCTTGCGCCACGACCGCATCCCCGACGTCGTCCGGGTCACCGGCTCCGGCGGGTCCGGTGACCTCGCCGGTCTCGTCGTCGACGGGGAACCCGTAGGACGCCCAGGTGCCGGGCAGGAACTGGGTGTAACCCCGCGCCCCGGCAGGACTGGTCAGGCCGGGACGAAACCCGGACTCCTGCTCGAGCTGTGCGGCGAGGATCGCCGGGGAGAGTTCGCGGCACTGCGCCGCGGAGAGCGGCAGCCACTTCTCGAACTCCGGTGGGATCTGACCGGCTGCGAGGTCGGCGTGGTCGCCGATCCCCGCGCCGGGTGCGGTGGTGCAGGTGCCGTTCGCCTTCGGGGCCGATCCCGCTACACCCGGCGGCGCCCCGTAACTCTGCCCGGGTGCGGGCGGTCCGTGGCCGATGGTGGTGACGTGGACGTGGTCGAAGTGGTTCTGCGTCGGTGATCCTCTGTCCTACATGACGTTCGGTTCACCGTCGGAGGGGATGTACTGCTGTCGCCAGATCATGTACTCGATCTGCAACACCTGACGGTTGGCCCAGAGATAGTCCTTCACCTGATCGCCGAGCGCCTTGCCTTCCTCCGAGGGCCAGTTGTCGATCATGATGTCCGCGGCCCGGCCGGACGGGTGGTCGTCGAAGCCGCCGCCGTCTGCCCGCCATCCGCCGATGGACGTGATCTGCGGGAACTTCGCGTGGACGGCGCGGGCGACGCGGACGGTGTCGACCTGGAAGTGCTCCTCCGACCCGACCGCCGCGGGGAGCGCTGCCAACTCCGCGCCATTCGCCGACACGGCGACGTCCGGTGCGGCCGGGGCCGGCGGGGTGGTCGACGGCGAGCTGCCCGGCGTTCCGGAACCAGCTGCACCGGAACCGGGCTCGGCGGCTCCGGCGTAGAACGGTGCCGGGTCGACGGCGTTGCCGGGTGCCCACCCGCCTGGGTGGTACTCGAAGTGCAGGTGCGCTCCGGTGGTGTCACCGTTGTTGCCCTCGTTCGCGATGTGCTGCCCGGCGGTGACCCGGTCCCCCACCTTGACGAGGACGCCGTCGGGGAACATGTGCCCGTAGACGGTGGAGACGACGCGCCCGCCGATGTTGTGGTCGAGGACGATCCACTGCCCGAATCCCTGCGCCTCACCGGCTTTGGCGACGACACCGTCGGCGTAGGCGTAGATGGGTGTGCCGATCGGACCGGCGAGGTCGATGCCGTTGTGCTGGGTGCCCCACCGTGGCCCGAAGCCGCTGGTGAGCTGCGCTTCGCCGGTCTTCATGGGCTTGGCGAACGATCCGGCCGGGACGCCCCCGGCCGACGGAACAGAGGTGCCCGACGGCAGGCAGTCCTCGTCGCCGCTGGGGCTCAGGGTGGTGACGAACAGGACCACGAACAGTGCCGCCGCGAGGACCGCGACGAGGGCGACGATCCCGCCCTTCTTCACAGCCGCGCCCCGCTCATGACCGACTCGGCGGCCACCGAACGCGGTGCGGTGGCGGCGAGCCGGTCGGTGAGTCGGCGGTTGACCGCGAGCAGCCGCTCGATCTCGGCCTCGGCGGCCCGCAGTCTCGCCACGACCTCGTCCGCGGCCGGGGCGCGGGAGGGCCCGAACTCGGTCTTGATCCACCGGTTCACGGTGTTCCCGTGCGCGCCGATCTGCTCGGCGATGGCGGTGACGCACTGGTCGCGGGAGGCGTAGTTGGGGCGCGAGGACCGGTAGGTGCTCAGCGCCCAGCTCCGGACGTCCGCCTCGTAGCGGGGCCGCATCAGAAGTCCCCGGTGCCGGTGTGGGCGGCGACGAGATCGCCGCGATTGCCCTGGAAGTACTCCGCGAAGCGGGCGTTGGTGTCGTGGACTCCGGTGTCGAGCTCGACATCGGTGAACACCGTCTGGATCGGTATGCCGGGGGTGTTGTCCTTGGCGACCTTGATCAGGAACTTTCCCCGCCCGATGGGTGCTCGTGCGGTGCGCCGTTCCGCCGAGCGCAGCGCGGCCCCGCGGGACCAGGAGGTCACCATGCTCGCTTCGGCGGGGGTGAACTTGAGCTCGCCGGAGAGTCGTTCGACCTCACCGATGGGCAGCCCCCCGCACACGACCATCCCGGCGCGGTCGATGAACCCTTTCGCGGTCTTGATGTCCGCTTCGGTGGGCAGGGTCTCGAGGTCGCGGCCGGTGTGGGTGATCATCAGCAGTCCGGCGCCGTCAGTGCGGTTGAGTCGGGAGATCTCGTTGACGCGGGCGACCATGCCGGGGCCGGCCCCGATGACTTGCCACAGCTCGTCCAGGGCGAGCAGGAACAGACGCTGGCGGTCCAGTCCGGCGTCGGCGAGCAGGTGCGCCGCTTCCACGGTGCCGTAGGCGTCGGCCCAGCAGGAGAGCATCACGGCCGCTTTGAGGGTGGTGTCGCCGCGGTCGAGGGAGGAGACGTCGATGACGATCATGGGGGCGTCGAGGTCGAGCGGTTCGGAGGTGTGGTCGGCGAAGATGTCACCGAGTGGGCCGGAGATGAGCGCTCCGAGCGCCTGCATCAGCTCGGTGATCTGTTCCCGGTATCCCTCGCGCGTCGTCTGGTAGGCCGCGCGCTGCATCGCCGCGGATCCGGCGTCGATGCGCTCGTACAGGTCCACCAGCAGCGGGGGCCGGTCGTAGCTGAAACCGCCGTCGGCGTAGAGCTCGTCGAGGGCGGTACCGATGAGGGAGTTCTCGAACGCCTTCACCGAGTGCGTGTCGTAGCGGATCAGCTCCACAAGGGCGCACACGGCGTTGACCTGCCGGGTCCGCACGGTCAGCTCGGCCGTGCCGATCAGCTCGTCGAGCTGGGCGATCCTGGCGCGGTCCCCGGCGGCCGCGGCGTCGATGCGGGCGCGGCGGATGCGGGCGACGGCTTGCCCCAGGGTTCCGGCGGCGAGCGGGTTGAGGTGCCCGCCGCCGTAGCCGAGGGTGACGACCTGGCCGCCGACGAGATGCGCCAGCTTGACGTACTCGGCCTTGATGTCGCCGGCGACGATGGGCGTCTGCCCCCACGCGATCGCGCCGAGCAGGATCTTGCGGATGAGCGAGGACTTGCCGAGCCCTGGCAGGGACAGGACGAACATCGACGGGTTGGCGATGTGGTTGTCGCGGAAGTAGGCGAACGGATCGCATGAGACGGCCTCGCCGGTAATGGCGTGCTGGCCGACGATGGTGCCCGAGGCCGGTGCGGCGGCGCCGATGGCCCACGGGTTGAACCCGCAGACCTGCACCGACGACGCCTCGTATTCGATGGGCGCGGGGCTGGCGAGCATCCGGCCGCCGCCCGGGCCGGTGTAGCCGCGGGAGGTGGCGCGCTTGGCTCCGCGCCACCAGGGATCGCCCGCCAGTTCCTCGGTCACCTCACCGTGGGCGTTGCGCCACCGGACCAGCCCGAGGCCGGTGCGCGACCACCAGGCCGGTTCGTCGTCGTCGCCGTCGGAGATGCGCTGCGCCAACTGCTCGTAGTCGACGTCGGCGATCAACCAGCGCACCCCGCGAGGGAGCATCTGCAGCTGGACCTCCACGCCGCCCTCCGGCACGAGGTCGTCGCGGGGACTGGTGGTTGCGCTCATGGGGAACCTTCCGGTGGGAACGGCGGGCGGGTGGCGGAGCAGGCGTGGGTGGTGCGGAGGTGAGTGGTGCAGCAGATCAGCTGTGCCGCAACAGCGCCGAGGTGGTGACGTGGTCGGGCAGCAGGAATCCGACGCCCAGGCCGGCGGCGAACGCGGCGTCCTGGAAGCCGTGGGCGCGGCGCAGTCCGAGGCGGGCGCGGGCGGCGAGCGATTCGATGACCGCGGCGGCGTTCGCGACGTCGGCGGGATCGGCGACGGTGATGGTCACCAGCGCCGAGTAGCGCAGTTGTCCTGCCCCGGCGACCATCTCCTTGCGGGTCTGGGAGGTGATCTCGAGGCGCTTCTCCGCTTCGGCGGAGCTGATCTTCGCTCCGCGGGAGTTGATGGCGTGCAGGGCGTCTCGGTGCTGCTTCTCGACCTTCTTGGCCGCGTCACCGGCGGAGAACGGCCGGTAGATCAGGGTGAGGCGCTTGCGGAGCAGGTCGTCGTGGGGTTGGAGCAGCGGCTTGAGGACGGTGTCGGTGAACACCGATTCCGGCGGCGCGGCCATCTCGTAGACGACGGAGACGACTCCGTCGTGCCGGTACTGTCCCCACACCGAGGAGGCTCGGCCGGGACCGGCGTCCTCCCACGCCACCCCGTGATCGAGGCCGGCGATGTCGAGTTCTTCGAAGTCGTTCTCCGTCGACGGGTTGTACGAGCGGTGCACCGCGGCGGTGATCTCCGCCGCGGTCATCGGTTGGGCGTCGATGCCCGCACCGGCGAGGTTGCCGTAGAGGTCCGGCAGGCGCCGCGCCAGCTCGACCGCCATCTCCTCCGGATCGTTCTGCCGTTCCTTGGTGGTGGCGCGGAAGGTGATCGACAACCGGGCCAGCGTGCGGTGACGGCCCGACGGCATCCGCACCGACGATTGCCGCACGAACGCCGTGGACAGCTCCGGCGCGTACGGGACGACTTCACGCTCGACCAGACGAGACAGGCGCAGCCCGGTCGCGGGAATGTTCTCCACGACCACCTCGGCGCCGACGATGTCGCCCGGCAGTCCGAGGTCGGCGAGGTAGACACCCCATTCGGCGGTGTAAAGGTCCTTCTCCCCGCGGGCGACCGCCTCGTCGCCGCCGGGGAGACAGTCGATGACGACGGTGTAGCGCTGTTTCTTGGGGTGGTGGATCATCCCGAACTCGTTGCCGTGCCGGTCGATTCCGACGTAGAGCTTGGTGTGCGCGAGCCACCCGGGCAGGCGGTAGCGGCCACCGGGGATCGAAGAGTGCGGTCCGGCGTGGTACTCGGCGGAGCGGCTGACGCGGCTGCGGAAGAACTGCATTCTCAGGTGGCCTTTCTCGTAGAGGGAGCGCCCGCCCGGCGCGATCGCCAGCGGCGCGAGGAGCACTGCGCCGAACGCCATGAGGGCGAGGCCGGCGGGGACGTTGCCCCAGATCAGGACGGCGAACGCGAGGGCGAAGAAGCCGCCTGCGTAGGCGATGACCTTGTTGGAGAGCCCGAACGCGAAGGTGCTTTTGGGGCGTGTTCCGGCGGAGTAGATCGCCGGTTCCTCGTGGACGGCCGCAGTGGAGGAGAACGTGGGTGTGGTCATCGCTGAACCCGTCCGTGGTCGTTGCCGACTGCGCCGTCGGCGGCGGCGCCGAGGCTCCCGGCGATCTGTGCGGCACCTCGGACGCCGGACCCGGCAGTGCGCATCGCACCCGCGGCTCCGGACATGACACCGTCCGTTGCCTGGCGGCCGCCGGAGGCCGCTCTCGACAGCGCGCCCGTGGGTCCGGATCGTCTCGACGAGCCGGCCGAGGCCGATCTGCCGGTGTAGCGGCCCTGCATTCCGGGGACGGGTTTCGCGCCGGTGCCCGCAGCGCCCATCCCGCCGCCACCGCCGCCGGACGCCGCCGGTGAGATGGCCCGTGCCATACCGCCCAGTGCGCGGGCACCGGTCGCGGCGGCCCCACCCGCCAGCGCGCCGCCGGCGGCGGCGAGGCCCGCGGCCTGCGATCCCCCGGCGGCGATGGTCTCCGCGGCCGGGGCGATGATCCGCACCAGCGTGGGTAGGGCGAATCCGACGATCGCCAGCAGCACCGACCCGATGATGACCGAGGACACCGGATCACCGGACGTCGCGGACTGCGCCCAGAACGCGAACAGGTACAGCAGGGTCGCGACGGGCTTGAACAGCAACGCACCGATGGTGAAGGCGATCATCGACTTGTAGGACGAGCGGCCGGTGGCCGTTGCCGAGGATGCCGCGGCGAGCGGGATGACCGCGACGACGACGCAGAGCACCGCCTCGCGGATGAGCAGGGCGATGAGCTGGGCGACGGAGCCGAGGAAGGCGAATCCGGCGCACGCGAGGGCGAACACCGGGCCGAGGCCGGTCTTGTCGTCGAACGCGGTGATGGCGGTGATCTTCTCGTTCAGGTCCGCCCCGACGAACTCCTTCAGGGCGAACGCCGATGCGGCATCCCCGCCCTGGTGGAGCATGAGCACCAGCATCGGAAGCAGCGAGACGGTGAAGACGCTGCGTACCAACATGTTCGCGGTCTCCGTCGCGCCTTCCATCACGGCTTGTTTGCGGGCGATGGCGAGTTTGGTCATGGCGATAACGATGGAGGCGAACAGTGCCGCGATGGTGAAGCCGGAGACGATGTTGCGTAGTCCCGACATCGCCGTTTCGGCTCCGAGTCCCGGTATGCCGGTGGTCATCCAGAACGTCATCACGGTGCGGAAGGCTTGGGCGTTGCCTTCCATGACGGCTTTGGCGAAGTCGCCGACGGAGTCGCCCCAGAACGCGGAGGCGGCGGACGAGGCTGCGGTGGCCACGGCTGCGCCGGGGTTGTCCTCAAACGCGTTGATCAGGCACAAGGATTCCGGTACGAGGTTTCCGGTTGCACCGTTGATCAGGTCGCCGATCCACGGTGCGTCGGTCTCGGCGAGGCATTCGCGCCGATCCTGTTGGAAGGCGTTGCCGTCGTCGGCGATGCCGGTCACCGGGGCCACCGGGAGTGGGGTCGGTTCCTGGGCGGTTGCGGTGCCGGCGCCGAGACCGAGCAGGGCGAGGAGAACGACGACTGCCGCGGTGAGCCGCGCCAGCCGCGTCACGAGAGTGTCCAGGGGGTGAATCCGGCGATGCTCGTGACGTCGGGTGTCGCGGAGACCGATCGACCGTCGAGTCGAGCGCGCCACTCGCCGCTGTCGTGGAACAGTGCGGCTCGCATCACGGTCCAGGCGGGGGTGGTGCGCCGTTGACCGTTGTCGTCGATGGGGATGTTGATCGCATACTCGACGGAGGCGAAGTCGTCGGTGCAACTGACGATCCGGAACGCCTCGGGGGCGGGGAACGAGGAACCGCTGAGTCCTTCACCGTCCCAGGACTGGCCGGCCGACTTCTGCGCCAGCTCGTCGGTGGCGACGGTCAACTTCTCGTAGGCGTCCTTCGCTACCGGGCCGGGGCCGTAGACGCGGCCGATCCAGTTCCACCCGGCGAGCGCCGCACCCTGGGGGGTGCGGGCGTACCCGGTGAGGACGTTGCCGTCGACGCGGGTGGGGCCGTCGCTGGTGGAGACCAGCGTGGGCAGTCCGACGGTCTGCTGGATCTGCACGCCGGTAGGAGAGGAGACAGGTCCGGCGGTGGCGCATCCGCTGCGTTCGCCTGCCGGTTCCTGCGTGAGCGGTGCTCCGACAGGGTTGTTCGGGACGGTGACCTTGCGGCCGAGGATGTCCACGACGGGGGTGCCGAACCCTGTGCGGCCGTTGTCGATCGAGCCGGGGACGGACGGGGCCGGTGCCGGCGCAGACGTCGTCGACGGGTTGGCGGTGTCGGTGGCCGCGTCGTCGTCCCCGAGGTTCGGGACGACGAAGATCAGGCCACCGATGACGGCCAGGACGACGAGGACGGCGGCCGCGATCAGCAACCGGCGGACGAGGGTACTCATGAGGCAGCTTTCAGTTCGGTATAGCCGGCGAGGTCGTCGAGCTCGGCGGCGTCGATGTTCTCCTCGGGAGTGGGGAGCACGATCCGCCAGTCGTCGCCGACCCACTGCAGGGCGACGGGGTAGCTGTAGAGCTGCGAGTCCTCGCCGATTGTTTGTGCCACCGACACTGCGGCGGTCGACGCGTCGGGCTCGTAGGCGGTGACGTCGAAGCCGACGAACCGCGGCGCGGACCCTTGCGGCACGGCCCCGGCGACGGTGACGGCGGCGCGGGCGACCGCGAACGCGTCGCGTCCCGGGCCCGGCGCGGTGACGGTGTTGACCACCTCGGGCCAGGTGCGGTCGTCGGCCACGGCGAGCGCGGTCTGCCCGTTGATCGCGGCCAGAACCGCTCCCTGCGGGGTCTTGTCGTATCCGTGGCGAGTGACTCCGGTTCCCGCCGACGGTCCGGCACTGGGCGAGCTGGGCACGTCGACGCCCCCGACGGTGCGCCACTCGAGGTCGGCCGGTGCGGAGGCGGTGTCGATCTGTTCCTCGGCAGGCGCGGCGGTGTCGCTCGACTCCGACCCGCAGGCTGCGGCGATCAGGACGACGGCGACGGCGGAGGTCAGGCGGGCGGTACGGGACAGTGTCACGGGCGGTGCACCTTTCGGGGATCGACGCAGTGCCGGGGATTCACGCCAAGACCGCTCTGGCTATGCCGGCGGCGGAACCGATGACGGCGGCGCAAAGGAGGATGCGGGCAAGGGTGCCGTCTTCGACGACCTGCGTGCCGGTGGACTTGCGCTGGTTGACGAAGACCGCTCCGCACACGAACAGCGCTGCGATGCAGACAACGACGGCAAACCCCATCAGCCATGAGAGAGCGCTCATCAGCGGATCCCACACCTCGGCGGGGAACGTCACCGGGCCGGTCGGCGGCTGCGCGAGGACCACAATGATCGATACTGCAGGTATCACGGTGCGGTACTGCCGTCCGTGGAGGTGGCGACGGCGGTCGTCTGGGCGCTGTCGATCATCCAGTCAGTTCCGCCGCTGAGGGCGACAGCGCAGATCGCTAAGCCGCAGATGCCGCTGAGCAGAGTGCCCAGGGCGCGAGAACTACCGGACGCCAACAGAATTATTCCGAAGGCGATGGCGATACCGGACGCTATCAGGGTTCCGCGGGCGATCGTATCGAGAAGCCCAAGCGCCGAGTTGAGAACATCGGTTGTGGCATCTTCGAGTTCGGCTAAGCCCATGCGAACGATCGCGACGGCGCTCACAGGACGAGGCCGTTGATCAGGCCGGAGGCGGAACCGAGAACGACCGCCCCGACAAGGATGTACCCGAGCGCGCCCGTGGCGTCGCCACCTCTACCGGTCAATTTGTCGTAGCCGAGCTTGACGCTGCAGATGGAGGCTGCGGCGATGGAACCGAAGATGCAGCCCATCATCAGCCAGCCCATGAGCATGTTGATCTTGTCGCCGAATTCCCCACTGGGCATGATGGGTTCGACGTCGCCGATGTTCTGAGCGAGGAACACGGTGACGTCGGTGCGAAGCGTGGAGAGCATGGTGGGTCCTTTCGGAAACGGGGTAGATCGAACCGACCTAGGGTCAGTGCTGAGCAGCGAGGCGGGCGGAGTCGAAGGCGGTGTGACCGGCGGCGACGAGGCCGGGGTGCGGGGCGGCCGCGGAGGTCACCGACCGCATCCGGCCAGGAGGCGGTGGGTCCGGTTCGGCCGGTGACCACACCGCGAGGTCGGAGTAGGTGTGCACGCGCAGGTCCGGCACCCACGGCAGATGCCACACCGCGGGTGCGGCGGACGCCACCACGTCGGCGCTGCGCCGCAGCGTCTTCGGCAACTTCCCCGGTGCGTCCGGGACCAGAGCCAGACCGAGGACGGTGCACCCACCGGTGAGACCGGCGGCCGACTGGAGCAGCAGGTCGTGGGCGGCGGCGAGCCCGGTGCGGTGGGTGCGGGCGACGACGATGACCGACCGGTACCGGTCGTGGGCCGGCCACCCACCGTGCGCATCGGCGGCGGGTGCCCAGACGCGCGCGAGAGTGGACACTCCCGCGCCGCCGTGCGCGCCGAGCAGCCACATCACCGGCGGTCGCCCGACACCGGCGACCGGTTCTGTGTGGACCGGTGCCTGGCGATCGGCCGGTGGGATCCGCAGACCGGCGGGGACGACGGGGGCCGATCCCGAGGTGTCGTCGCTGTAGAGCTCGTGATTGTCGATCGGCTGTGCGGCCATGTCGACGTCTCCTTCTGCGGGTGAGTCGGTCACCTGGCGGCGGTCGGGGTGGACCCGGCCGTCGTCGGCGGTGCCGGCGTGGTGGTGGTGCCGCTGGTGGTCGCGGACCGGCTGCTGGTCGGTGCAGCGCCGACGGCGGTCCGCGCACTCGCGGTGAGGATCTGGCCTGCGCTGCGGACGGTGTCGGGGGTGGCGAGGAGCTGGGCGCTGCGGCCGAGGACGGCCCCGACCTTGTCAGCGAGGGTGCTGTCGCCGGTGAGATCCGCGGCGAGCGCGACGATCCACCGCACCGTCAACTGCACCGGAGTCTCGCCGCGGGTGCCGACCGGGACGCTGTCGTAGGAGCCGTGTTTGACGGCGGTGTTCCAGTACGAGGTATCGGTGACGAGCTGCGCGAGACCGGCGTTGTCGTCGATGGTGCGGGTGACTTCCTCGAACGCGACGTTCACGGCGGAGTCGATCGTTGCCGGGGGCACCAGCTCGACCGCGGCGGTGCCGACCCTCGCGGCGAGGATGCCCAGTGCGGCAGGGGGGTTGGTCAGGCCGACGGCGGCGAGCTGGCCGATGGTCTCCGGGGTGATGACGTCCTTGGCGACGGTGATGGCAGCGCCGATCGCCATGCCCGCGATCTTGGTGACCGCGCTGACCGCCTCGTCGATGGCTTCGTCGTCGCCGACGGCCGTCGGGTCGGAGTACTTGTCCATCTTCCCGAGCACTGTGTCGGGGGCGCTGGTGACCTCGAACTGACCGCGGGCACTGTCGAAGTCGAGGTTGTCGTTGACCACCGAGGCGCCGGTGAGCAGTGCGGAGCGTCCGACGGCGGTGGAGACATCGGTGAGGATCCGCACCGGGTCGCGGGTGTCCATCGAGGACTGTCCGGCGATGTTGGCGACCATCTTCGCCGCGGGGGTGTTCGCGGGTGTGTCGCACGCGAGATCGCCTGCGGTGCAGTACGAGGCGACGCGGTCGGCGACTGCGCCGAAGTCGGCCTCGGCGGGGTCGGGGGCGATGCCGCCCCCGGCGGGTGGTGTCGAGGCGACGGCCGGTGCGAGCTGCACGGACTGCACCGCCGCGCCGTCGGTACCGGGGGCGGGTGCGGGACTGGCGTCACCTCCGCCGAGGACCGGTTCGCCCTGTCCGCGCGTGGGGTCGGAGAACAGTGCACCGCCGGCGAACCGGTCGGCGTCGATGGGTCCGGTCCCGGCTCCGATCTTGCGGATGACCTCGGAGGCGATCTGACCACCCTGGGAGTACCCGGAGACGAACACCCTGGTGCCGGGACACTTCTCGGCGATGTCGCCGATCATGGTGGTGGCGTTGTCGATGCCGGTCTGCACAGATGTCGCGTAGGTGTCGGAGGAGGGGTCACCGGGCTTGCCGCCGAACGACGCCGGGTACGGGACGTAGCTGCGGTCCAGCGCGGGTTGTGCGCCGGAGTTGGCGTCGCGCATGGCCGGGACGGTGAGCCGGGAGAAGAACCCGGAATCGGCGTCGGGTGAGCTGTTCTCGTCGATCTCGGTGGTACCGGGGACGACGACCAGGTGCAGCGGTGCGCACCCGTCGGCGGCGGGTGCTGTCGTGGTCGGCGCGGCGTGCGCGGTCGCGGCGGCGAGCAGGGTCGCGGCGACAGCGGTGCCCGCGACGGCGACGCGAGCCGTTCTGCGGTGCAGGGCGGGGGTCATGGGTGGTGCCTCTCGTCGAGCTGGGATCAGCGGCGGGTGATGGCGGTGATGGAGGTGGTGCCGCCGGACTCGGCGATGGTGAAGCGTTGAGAGGAGGTGCGCGGGTCGATGCCGGGTCCGCGTTCGAGAACGGTCACGTCGTAGACGCCGGATGAGACGGGGTCGGCGAGCACGCAGAACTCGACCGCCGGTTCGAGGGCGTCGATGCCCATGCGCAGGCGCTCCGCCGACGCCATGACGGCTTCCGGTGCACCGACGGCGCGGGCCGCAACCGGGTCACGGTCGTAGTAGAACGCCTTCTCGAAGCGCCAGATCGCGCTCAGTCCGGGATCGGTGGTGTCCTCGGTGACCGGCTCACCGGCACCTTGACCGGCGCACCAGGTGAAGTCCGCAGCGGCAACACCGCCCGCTGCTGGTTCCGCCGCGACGGTAGGAGCGGCCTGCGTGGTCGGAAGAAGTGGTGCCGGATCCGCGGTCAGGGTGTCCTCGGTGGCTCCGGTGAGGAACACCGCGGTGGCTCCTACCGCACCCACCAGGACCAGGAGGGACGCGGTGACCACCACGCCGGACCGGCGACGACGCCACCACGAGGGCCTGACAGCGGGGCCGGCGGCTCCGCTGCGCATAGTCTCGGTCGCCGCGTCGAACGACGGTGTCGGAGCGTCCGCGAGCCAACCGTCGTCGTCTAACTGGGGGTCTCGGTCGGCGAGGACGGTGAGGCGTCGGTTCGGGGGCGTGTCGGTGGACGCGGCGGGCCTGTCGGTCGGGACGGGCGACCGCCCGCCCGTGGCGGGCTGTGCTGCGGCGAACCAGTCGTCGGCTGCTGTGTCGTCGGGATGAACCACAGCGGGACCTCCTCGGTTGGATCGGGCGAGCGTCGGGTGCGGACGAGCGGTGCCTGCCGCACCCGACATCGGTCAGGCTCCGATGTTCAGAGCGGACAGTGCGCCGGACAGGGCTGCTGCGCCCTGATCGAGCGCGGGGGCGTTGTCGGCGATCACGGTCTCGACGTCGGCGCCGACGGGCATGTCTGTGACTGCCTGACGGGCCTGCTCGACATAAGCCGGGGCCGTGTCGATCACCTGCAGGACGTCCTGCGGGGGCGGCCACACCGGAGCGGCGGGGGCGGGAGCCTGTGCCTCGGCTGCAGGTGCGAGGACAGGGGCGGGCTCCTCGATAGTCTGCTGCTCACCACCGGTCACCGTGGCGCCGAGGAGGCCGCCGAGTGCGGCGCCGGTGACGGTCAGACCCAGGACGATCGGCGCGGACAATGCCGCGCCCGCAACCCCACCGGCCAGCGCGGCTGCACCGGGGAGGAACACCCACCCGACGGGTCCACCCCACACGATCGCCCCGCTACCGGTGCTCGCAGCGACACCGAGCGCGCCGCCGAGTCCTGCCCCGGTAGCCGTGATGACGGTCGCCGGGACGAGCGAGGTCAAAAGCCCTGCGGTACCGCCGGCGACGATGCCGGTGGCGACCCCCGCGGAGATGCGGTCGGCACGGGATGCGTCGGCGAATCCGGCGTCGACGAGGAAGTTCCCGCCGTCTGCCTGCAAGGCCTGACTGGTGTTGTTGAACTGCTCCACCAGATTCGGGTCGACTACCGTCGCGTCATACGGCACGATTTCACCGCCGACGCCGATGTACCCGTTCGGAATGTCGACGGGCGCAATGGCTGTGCGACGCAATGTCGGTGCGGGCGGTGACGATGGACGAGGAGATGGCGTCACCGCCGCCGACTCGAGTGCCTGCTTGACGTAAGACGGCTGTTGATTGCCGGATCGATAGTCGTCGTAGCTACGCCAGTCGGTCTGCTGCACGCGAGGTGACGCCTGGAAGCCCGGTAGAAAATCTCGTTCCGCGGTGGGCTCGGGCGGCTGAGCTGGGGGAGTGGTGTCCGTTGTTCCAGACTGGGCCGTGTCGGGCGCGGTGACGAAGTCTTGTGGCGCACCTTTCGCTATTCCCTGACCGACCGTGAGTGCGATCAAGAGAGGCATCGCAGTGCACGCTCCTGCTCGGTATCGATGAACGTTGTGTCTAACGGCCTTGTGCATTGCAGAGTTCCTTGCCTAGTTGGTTGTGGCACAACCACATCGAGGTTCGAGAGTGCCCGCCCGGGTCAGAGGGTCGAACTCGGGATGACACTGTGACGTGCCGTTGCGCTCAACGTTCGGTTATTCCGATCGCGGCCCTCATCTCGCCGCGA
This sequence comes from Rhodococcus sp. NBC_00297, assembly GCF_036173065.1. Lineage (NCBI taxonomy): Bacteria > Bacillati > Actinomycetota > Actinomycetes > Mycobacteriales > Nocardiaceae > Rhodococcus > Rhodococcus sp. NBC_00297. Next base: position 1,514,367 of record NZ_CP108041.1, on the reverse strand, counting down.
AGTCCGGCTCGCACAGGGTGAGCGGTCTCGGTGCGACCCACCGCGCGACGACGAGTCCGTCGTCCGACCACGATTCGTGCTCGCGGTCGAGGTGTTCGACCAACGAGCAGCGGAAGCGGTCGCCCGTGACTACGTCGACGACAGTCTCCGCACACCCAGGCCCGGTTGCCGTATCGCTCTCTGATGCCATGTCGCTTACCCCCGTCGTTGCAGCACGGTAAAGATAGCAAGAAAAACGCAAATAAAGCTATAAAAACAACTACGTTCGATAAATTCGGAAGATGTTGTGAGATCTCCAGGCAGCCGCGTTGGTCTTGGCTTTTCTTGCCGGTCCAGGTTCGGACCCCCTACTGTTCCGAGCGTGGACGGTTATGGACGTTTGGCCGAGTACGCGTGGAAGCGCCGTACGCAGCTCGGTCTGTCGCGTCCGCAAGTCCGCGAGCGGGGCGGCCCATCAGTGCCGACTCTCAAGGACATCGAGGAGGGAAGTGGGCGGACCGTGTCGGCCGGAACGCTCGGCAAGCTGGACACCGGTCTCGAGTGGCAGCCAGGGAGCGCCGCCGATGTCCTTCGAGGTGGCGAACCGCGGAGCAAGTCGTCGACCGACGTGGACGCCGTTCTGGGCCCCGACACGGTTGTCGTGTCCGTGCGAGTGGTCCTCGACCTGTTGTCCATCTCCCGAGAACTGGACGCGATGGCGCGCGACCGCCAAGACCTCGCCGGACTGAGTGCTCTGTCGCGACGTATGGGAGTTGCCCTGCGTCCGATCTACGGCGAGTACGTCACGCGCCTGTTCGAGGAGAATAGGCGACGGAACGGTTCGCTGTCGCCGATCTACGCAATGTTCGGGCAACTACTCGACGAGCCGAGTGAGTCCACCGACGAGGTGGAGCGGGAGGAGCGTCTTTACCGACGCTGGCTCGCCGGTCGTGACGTCGATGTGCCGGCGGAGACGGTGGCCCGGTTCGAAGCGCGACTACACAAGGGGCAGAAGTGACGGGAACTGCAGCGCAGGAGGCAGTGCCAGTCAATCTGCGACTGGACCTGCTATTCAAGGTCTGGCGCACCCAGGATGGCTCGGAGCGAAGCCCCGAGTCTGTGGCATCGGACGTCACTACGGTTCTGGGCAGGCGCGTCACCGCACGCGACATCGCCGCCCTACGCGAGGGGACGCGTACTGCCACACGAGACATGCTCGAGGCGATCTCGACCGTGTTCCCGTCGAGCAGCAGCTACCTACTCGATGACTCGGCAGCGCCGAACATCCACAGCCAACTCAGTTTGATCGAAGAGGTGCTCCATGGGGGGATCACCGGCATGAGGCTCCGAACAGGTGACGAACGTCTTCGCATCGAGCACCTCACAGATCTCTTGGCCGACTTGCGCCGCGCGCGCGAGGCCGGCCCCTAACAGCGTTTGATTCGCACATTCCTGGGGGGGAAATGACATTTTCAGCACATGATGTGATCGTGGCTGCTCGCGCCATCGAACTCTTGGTTCCGCGCCCGTGGAACAGAACAGCCTTCCTCGAAGCTCTCTCGCATCACAGAGGTCGGCCGATCGCGCTGGTTCCCATTGACGCGGTGACGCTGCAGGGCTTGCCGTGCGGACTGTGGCTGCAGTTCCGCGATCATGACGAAATCGGCTTTCACGCGGACTCATCGAGTTACCACGTCGACCAGACGATCATGCACGAAGTCGGACACATGATGCTGGGTCACGGGGGATCGACAGCTGCAGACACCACGCTCCGCGATCTCTGCCCCGACATCGACTTCGATGCGCTCGAATCGGTCATGAAAAGGTCGAACTTCGATGATGATCAGGAAGGCGAAGCCGAGACCTTCGCTGATCTGCTCATGTCGGCGGCAGTGTCGCGCTACCGGCGTTCCTCCGCGATGCACGACTTTTTGGGTCTGACGTGACGTCTTCGGTGCCAGTGCTGGTGTCATACCCACTGCTGCTGTGGAGCGTTGGCATCCTCCTCGCCAGGCTTGTGCTTGCGAGCCGGACTGCCACCTCTCGTCTCGTCAATATTGCTTTGGCCCTAGGTATTTCGTCTGGTCTCGCTCGCGAACGGGCGATTCAATCGGCGGTGGCGTCAGCGACCGGCACCGTGATCAACGTGCCGCTGATGCAGCAAGTCGGTACCGTGGCGCTACTTCTGGCGCTTGCACCGCTGATCGCTATCGCCCTCCGCTGGCGACGACCTGAGGGACACGCCTCGACGACCACAGTGATGATGCTTGCACTTGCCAGCGGAGCGTTGATGATCGTCGTCGGTTCCTCGGCGCGGGGCTCTGGCGAGTACATCGATGTCCAACCGGGTTGGCGAACGGCGGTGTACTTCGCGCTGTTCTCTGCGTGGGCAGCGTCCATGCCGTATCTCTACCTGCGTGTTTCTGTGGGGGAGCTGCGCCGCGGTCAGCTGCCAACACAAGTGTCGATGGTGTTCTGGCTGTTCGCGATCGTGGCCGTGTGGGGTTTGGAGGAGGCCGTCTCGATCTTGCTGATGGGAGTGTTCGCCGCAATCGGAATTGCTCGGGCCTTCGTGGCCTTGCGGGTGACGCTGAACGAGGTCAGCTTCATCTACTTGCTGGCAGTGGCAACGCTGTGCGCGGCGTTACCTCTCTGGCGAGCCGTCACCGAGTCGCTGGGCGTCGACAGCTGGACCCGGTCGATCCGCTCTCTGACGCCCATGTGGTCCGACCTCGTTCAGACCTGTCCGGAGGTTGTCCTCCGTCACCCGTCTCCGCAGTCGTCGCCCGTGCACCGAGCTCATCGCATGTGCGTGGAGATCAGGGATTCGCTGAGTCTGCTGGGCCGATACGTTGGAGACCTCCCTGCGGAGGGGCCGGTCGACAGCCGGTCGGCCGCAGAGGTCTACTACCTCGCAGCGCACAGACGACGCGCCGACAAGCCGGCAGGAGCGTTCACCAAAGTGCCGATCGAGCCGTCGGTCGACTTGAAGCAAGAAGTTCGAGTGCTGGCCGCCATCGGCCGTCACTGGCCGACCGAGCCGAGACTTGTCGCAACAACGCAGGGGGAGCAGAAATGAACGACAACACCGTGAGACCTGTACGAGCGTCCGACCGCGTGCTGCCGCATCCACCACGGCGACTACCAGTAGTCGGCGACATCCTTGACCTCCACGTCACCGAGTCCAGCCAATGGGCGATGCGGGACGCACAGAAGTACGGATCGATCTACGAACGCAACGTGTTCGGGACCCGCGTGACGTACGTGTCGGGACCCGTCGAGGTCGCGGCGGTGAACGACGAGACGACATGGGCCAAGTTCCTCGGTGTTCCCATGGGCAACCTCCGACAAGTAGCCGGCGACGGGCTGTTCACCGCGTACAACTCGGAACCGTCCTGGGCTACCGCCCACGCGATTCTGGCACCAGCGTTCACCCAGTCGTCGATGCGCCGATATCACGGCACGATGGTGGGCAAGACGGAGCAACTGCTGTCCTCGTGGACCGCCCGAGGTCCGAAAGCGTGGATCGACGTACCGGCGGATATGAACAAACTCGCTCTCGGAGTGATCGGCGAGGTGGCCTTCGGCTACGACTTCGGATCGTTCGACGACGCAGCACCGCACGAGTTGGTGGTGCGGATCTCCCGTGCACTGAAGTACATCAACCGGGCCGCGTACTCCCACCCCGCTGTCGAGGCGACGATATACAGGCATGAACGTAACCAGCACCGAGACGATATCGAAATAGCTCAACGGCTCGTGGACGACATCGTCGCGACGCGGCGCGAGCGAGACGCCCCGGGGAGCGGTGATCTTCTCGACCTGATGCTGGGCACCGCGGACCCGGCAACGGGGGAGCGGCTGTCCGATCAGAACATTCGCAACCAGATCCTCACGTTCCTGGTGGCGGGCCAGGAGACGTCAGCCGGGGTGATGGCGTTCGCTCTGCACTTCTTGTCGACCCACCCGGACGTGGTCGAGCGAATCCGCGCGGAGCTCACGGCGGTGTGCCCCGATGGTGATCTCCATTTCGATCACGTGGGCAAGCTGCGGTACCTACGGCGCGTGGTCGACGAAACGTTGCGGCTGTGGCCGGTGGCGCCCGGTTACTACCGGAAAGCTAGGCGAGACACAATGGTCGGGGAGCACCCCTTCGAGAAGGGGGAGTGGGTGTTCGTGGTGCTGCTGCAACTGCATCGTGATGCGGCGTGGGGTGCCGACCCAGAGAAGTTCGACCCGGATCGGTTCGAGCGCAGTCGCGTTCCGGGGAACCTGGCTGATCTGTACAAGCCGTTCGGAACGGGCCTGCGCGCCTGCATCGGTAGGCAGTTCGCGTACCACGAGGTGCTCGTCGCTCTCGCCCTCATAGTTGGTCGAGTCGACTTGATCGCGGCATCTGGTTACTCGTTGAAGGTCGACGAGACGGTCACTTTGAAGCCCCGAAATCTGACCGTGCAGACCCTTGAACGATACGATTGGGTTCCCTGACCTAGAAGGCGAAGCCTTGTCGGCAAGCAGGCTCAGCCCTTCGACTTCGTAAGCGATAGGTCGCCAGTTCAATCCTGACAGGAGGCTCCGACTTTAGGTGCCGTGACCTGGGGTTTCGCGACTTCGTCCCTTCGTGGAGATAGGCGGCACGCCCCGATGTCACGAGTTGGAGATGCGAAGGTTCTCCGTGGACGAGATGCGGCAGATGCCGGCCTTCGCGCGGAGCAATCAGTAGGTCGCAGGACCGTGGAACCTGATGAAAGCGATAAGCGATGCGCACTTTTCGCCAGCGCGGGGCACCCGGTCAGCGTGTTTGGGATTTGATCGACGAAGATGGTCGCCGCAGTGGGTCCAGTGTTGAGGTACCGCGGGTCGTCTTTCGACACCGACTAGTTGATTGGCTGCCCGGTCTTTACGGTTGCCGCCACTTCTAAGGCGACATAGCTCAGACAGGTCGGTCAAACGGCCGGCGTTTGGACCCCGGTCTACCGATGTTTCCACAACTACACCAGGGCTATTCTTCCTCGGCGTTCGAAGCGGGTGCGGACGTGGCGCCACTCGCACGCGTCGACTTGTTCGCCACGACCGACCGACCGACAACGAACGATGCGGCTACCGCGACCAGAGACACGAAGGCCCCAACGAGGAATGCCGTGTGGATTCCGGACTCCGCCGATACGATCTCGGTCCTACCACCTGCGATCGCCGAATCCGTCGTTCGCGTCATGACCGTAATGAACAGTGCGGTACCTGCCGCGCCTGCTAATTGCTGCACCGTGTTGAAGATGGCGCTGCCGTGGGAATAGAGGTTTCGCGGGAGAGCGCCAAGTGACGATGTCATCAACGGAGTCATAACTAGGGCAAGGCCGGCCGAAAGCATCATGTGTGTCGCGACGACCATCGTGGCCGAAGTTTCAGTGTCCAGCAGAGTCATGAGCCACAGCGACGCGCTGATGATGACCGCGCCAGGTATTACCAGCGGGCGCGGTCCTATCCGGTCGTAAACATGACCGACCAGCGGTGCCATGATACCCATCAAAAGACCGCCCGGCAGCAATGTCAGACCGGTAGAGAGTGTATCCAGGCCGAGTACGTTCTGCAGGTACATTGGCAGGAGAATGAGTGCACCGAAGAGTGCCATCATGCTGACCGCGGTCATGCCCAGACCGACACTGAAGGTCTGTGTGGCGAAGGGGCGCAGGTCGAGTAGTGCACGACCGCTACGTTGGCGCGACAGTTGGCGCAATACGAAAAGCAACAAGGCTACGATGCCGACCGTTAGTGAAATCCAGATCGGGACGGGCGGAGCTTCCGCCGAATGACCGAGACTGCTGAGCCCGTAAACGATGCCACCGAACGCCAAGGCGGACATCACGACCGAGATAGCGTCGAATGGTGTCGTGCCGACGGTGGTGAAATTCTTGATCAGAGCGGTGCCGATCGCAAACGCAACTATTGCAATGGGCAAGACCAGCCAGAACATCCACCGCCAATCGAGTGAGTCTAAAATTATTCCCGAAATGGTGGGTCCGACTGCGGGCGCGACTGCAATGACGATCGAGATTATCCCCATCATGCGACCACGCTCGTGCGCTGGTATGAGTCGAAGGACCGTTGTCATCAGCAGTGGCAGCATAATCGCAGTCCCGCTCGCCTGGATTACCCGGCCGACCAGCAGCAGTTCGAATCCCGGTGCAGTTGCAGCCAGCAGGGTGCCGGTCGTGAACAGCAACATGGCTGAGACGAAAACCTGCCGCAGCGTGAAGCGCTGGAACAAGTATCCGGTCGTGGGAATTACGACTGCCATTGTGAGAAGAAATCCAGTGGTGAGCCACTGGGCTGTGCTGGCGGTCACCTCGAGGTCGACCATCAGCTTAGGGAGGGCGACGCTCATGATCGTCTCGTTGAAGACCATCACGAAAGTCGCGATGACCAAGACGCCGATGAGGAGCTTGTTGCCCGGTGTGTGATCCGCGTCGGGTACAGGTTCCGAGTGGGTTTCTACTTCATGTATGTGCATGTGGGGAGCTTTCGTGGCTTGACCATGAGTGATAGTTCTTTCTACTTGGCATTGCGTTCCTATATAACAGTGACTGTCAATGTGAAACGTACTACCATCAGCAATTTTTTGGGGGGTGCCGCGAACGGGCCGCATGCAGCGACGGTCGACGGCAGCCGTGACCCTCATCTGAGGGAGCGACACGGCACGAGACCGGGTTCTAGGTGTCACGTGCTGCACTTCAACTGTTTGAGCGCCGGAAGGTGCCTCGACAACTGTCGATGACATCTTTCGTCACGCGGCAGTATCTCCAACCACTTTCTTTCGGTTCTTTATTGAACGAGGATTCCCCTCTTGCAGTGAAAGTGATTTCGCATCTGACGTCGCTCAGTGATTGGAGTCCATCCGTCCAGATGCTCTCAACCTCGCCGGACTGAAATGGGTTTACGGGAGTTTGATCGCTCGGTTGGTGGAGTCGTCGGTAGATTTGAGCAACAGGGTCTTGTGCACGAGACGCCTGATTGGAGTTGACGTGCACCTGTGCTCCGGTGCGTACGCCGCAGAATCCGCTGCTCAGTTTAAAACCACCTCTTCGAGCGCCGAGAAATTGTAGGGGCGCTAAGTCCCGAACTCATGCTCGCTTACTGGTCAAAACCGCGTGGACAGCCAGCCGTGTCGCCCCTGATGATTGCGCCGAGCGCCTAGCCTGTGGTCGAGAAGCGGGTCCGCGGCTGCGGTTCAGTCGTTCCTCCGTTCGATGGTGACCGTTGTGAGGTGATCTGCGCGCGTATCCCTTGGTTCGGCCGGTCATATCCGGTTTGTAGTTGGATGCGGACTTGGTTCTCACTGCGTCTTGCACACGGGAGGCCGAGCCCGGCCCTCGCCATGGGTGGGCGGGTCGCGGTGCTCGGCAGATGTGACGGCGCTCTTGCTGAACCTGACAATACATGCCATCGTGTGAGTTGACGATGTGTCTAGTGTCATGTAAGTATGACATCAGTCACACAAGAGGGTGGCGGTGGCAGACGCGGTCCAGCGACTATCAAGATCCGGTCTGGGCGAGCATCGTCTGTCGAAATTAGAGAAAGGCTCCGCCGCAACGCAGACGAACCCCACTGCCACCAGAATCGGTACGGTGTGCGGTCGGTGGCTGCGTCCTGCGATTCATCAACGGGAAGTAGGCAACATGACTGAGGATTTGACGTGGCTACCCGCCTGGCGTATCGCCGCTCTTGTCGCGGCGCGCGAGGTGTCTCCAATCGAAGTGACGCAACATTTTCTCGATCGTATCGAGAAACTCGACTCCACGCTGCACGCATTCGCACATCTGGACGCTGCTGGAGCATTGGAGCAGGCCAAGCGCGCTGAGGACGACGTCGCGAACGGAGAAACCCTGGGAACTTTGCACGGTGTCCCTTTCGCTGTGATGGAGATGACGAGGGTCAAGGGGATGCCGTCAATTCCATGGGGCTCTGAAAGTTGCTCCGCAGATGACCTGGTGGTCGAAAGACTGCGCGCCGCTGGTGCGATTGTCGTCGGCACCACCAACTCGTATTACTTCAAGCCGGAGGATCGCCCCCGCAATCCATGGAACCTTGATCGAGACACCGGGAACTCCAGCAGGGGCAGCGCCGCGGCTGTGTCCGGCGGACTGTTGCCTTTCACTCTTGCGCAAGACGGCGCAGGATCGACTCGGCTGCCTGCCGCGTGGAACGGTCTACTGGGATTGCACCCTTCCCGTGGGTTGATCCCGCACATCAACTACGAGAAGCCCGGCCTATTGTTCGGCGTAAGTGTTGGCCCGATCACTCGTGACGCCCGCGATGCCGCCGTTATCACGCAGGCCATCGCCGGCCCGGACGGCCGAGATTTCCTCTCCATTCAGGACGAGCCGAGGGACTACCTCGCCGCGCTTGACAAAGGTGTATCAGGTCTGCGAATCGCCTGGACCGACGACTTCGGATGGTCGAGCATTTATCACCGAGAAGAAAGCGTAGCGGTCGTTGCCGCTTCCCGTAGGTCAGCTTTCGAGTTCAGATCTCTGGGCGCGGCGGTGAACACCACAACGGAGGTGTGGGGAAACTCGCTGGGAGCCTTTTTCGCACTCCAGGGAGCAATGAAGAGGATGTCACCCGACCTTCCTGTCGACCTCAAGGAGGTCCAGGGACGTAATGCGGCCTACGACGTCGCTCTCGGGCTCGAGCCGGAAGAGCAAACGGCGGTAGTCGATGTACCGGAGGCGACTGCGGCGGACTACGAGGCCGCCGCCCTGGAGCGCAAGCGCCTGTGGTCGACGACCATGCGAGTCTTTGACAGCAACGACATCATCGCCAGCCCGACCACCCTGCTGCTGCCGAAGACGTTCGAGGAGTGGGGGCTCCAAGGGCGAGACCTCATCTTCACCTCGTACGCCGCTCACACCGCATTGTTCAATCTTCTGGGTTTCCCCGCGCTGACTGTTCCGTGCGGTTTCATCGACGGTCTGCCCGTGGGTATGCAACTGGTAGCTCGTCCGGGCCGTGAGGACTTGCTCTTCCGAGCGGCGAAGAGTTTCCTCGACGCCTTTCCCCGTCCTGAGAGACCCGCTGTCGCCTGCTGACCGACGCAGAGGCCGATCGGGTAGTCAACCCGCCCTATCGGCATCAGGGCTTGGTCCCGGCGCTTGCGCCGTCACTCCCGTTCTCGTCGCGCGCAATGTAACCCGCTGTTCTGCAGAGGCTTTGCACAGTCACAAGTGTGGATCAAGAGTCAGCGGTAGCGCGTTCAATCGACTTCCTGAAGCGAAATACGCAAGTTGACCTCGGCAGTAGACCGATGCAACGACCTCGGGAAGCTTGTTGTTGTTGGTTCGAGATCGCTAGCCAGAAATCCCTGGAACACGAGCTATTTTTGAGTGCAGAGTTATCATTGGCAATCTTGGCTGGCTGTGTGCGCATCCCCTGAATATCGAACGACTCGCTGTTTATGTCGACGAATTCGACCGTGCGGATGCGGAGTTCTCGGCCTGAGCCGGAACGTCGGCCAAAGAGCGGGCGGCTTGCCGTTGATCATGACGGTGTTTGCACCGAATGGGCCGTACGCGAAACCGACGTGCGCATCACCGAAGAAGCGTGTTGGCGTGTACTGAGCCCCGATGCTTTCCACCAGCTGCGACAGGCTGCCGCCGTTGATCCGGTGATCGCTGACCTTTAACTCACACGCCGCGTCGTTCAGGGTGACCGCGGCGGTGTAGGTGGCCGGCTCGGTCCGGTGTTCTTCCGCGCTGTGGCTCATCGAGCAACCCGCCGCCCCAAGTCAGGCCTCGCTTTCCCCTTGTCAGCGGTGAAGCGGCACCGACGACTTGAACTGGAGGCTAATTGGACGCCAGACGGCGTCTGATACAGGCCCGAGCGCGGTGCCCGTTTCGGATATAGCGTAGTCATGACGTTACTTCCTCGTGCACCGCCTGGCGCCTGTTGCTGGAACCTCCTAATTCGACTCGGCCAAGCATTCGTAGTTCAGTGGTCACGAATGCCTAATGATCGCATCAGGCATCAAATACTTCTTCGTAGTACGTGGCGGCGAGCAGCGACCGCACCTTGAACCGCTGTAGTTTTCGAGTTGGGGTCTTAGGTAGTTCGTCTGTGAAGATCGCCTGGCGGGGCGCCTTGAAGTGTGCGAGGCTCCCTCGGCACCACATGATGAGGGCGGGTCCGCTTACGGTCGCGCCCGCAGTAATGACTACGACCGCGACAGGTTTTTCCAGCCAATCGTCATCATTGCGGCCGACCACCGCCGCCTCAACAACTGCAGGGTGTTCGAGCAGGCGTGACTCCCCTTCCGTGGGCGAGACCCAAATTCCACCTGCCCTGAGCAGGTCAGACTCTGGGCCTAAGCAGGTGAGGTAGCCGTCCTCGTCACGCACGTAGGTGTCGTCGATGACCAGCCAGTCGCCACGGAATACGTGGCGAGCGTCCTCTGGGCGCCGCAAGTAGCCGACCGCGATCGAGGCGCCATTGACGTGAAGGTATCCAGGCTGTCCAGCAGGGACGTCACGACCCTTGTCATCACGAATGACGACGTCGTACGCGGGAACGGCGGTCCCTGTGGTGCCAGGCCGAAACCCAGCGGCCCCCGGTGGGGTCGGCCAGCGCTTGCTCAAAACTGTTGAACGTCCTCGGCGAATTCGTTCACCCGAGGGGGGAATCGGTGTGGACTGTAACTTTCATCGAGGCCCTCGGAGCGCTCGGCGTGGAGGGAAAGTCGGCCCGCCAGGCGCTGACCCGGACCGCCGCCGAGGGTTTCTTGACGTCAACGCGCCGTGGGCGCCGAGTGCTGTGGTCACTGACCCCACTAGGTCGAACCCTGTTGGAGCAGGGGGCCGACCGCATCTACAGCTTCCTGCGAAGCGGGCGACCCTGGGACGGCCGATGGCTTGTGCTCTCCGTGTCCATTTCGGAGTCTCGGCGTAAACTTCGTCATCAGCTGCGCACCAAGCTGACATGGCTTGGATTGGGTAGCCCGAGGAAAGCTTTTCGATCCGACACCGGCAAAGGGCATATGCAGTCGATGCCCGGTCCGCAGGGAATGCCTAGACTCCGCTTTGTCCGTGCACGAGACCAACGGCATTTGGGGCGGCAGGTCGATGGGCCAGCGGCGTGCCTACTACCGGGCAGCATCGTGGTGAGTGGAGGAGCTGCGTGCTACTGGATGATGCACACCCTCCGCGAACGACGCAGATGTCTCGCTCATATGTATGTATCACTTCGGATGAGCCCCCGTCCGAGTGTAAGCACATGCGGCCAGACGCGTGCGTCGTCACTTCTACCCAATAGGTGCCCGGAGAAAATGCGATGCGCGAATACTCTAATCCGTGTAATCTGAGGCCGATCGTTCGTCCGCCGGAAGATGCACTGTCTGATACCTGTCGAAAGCGCTCGCTGGAATTGACGGTGCGTCGCTGGTAAGGATCTCGATCAACACCGCTGGTGAACTCGACATCGCCGCGAACGAATTGGTGGGTTTACACACGCAAGGAGACAGGCCCACCTCTCGATGCGCCACGCGAGGCTACAGTATTCGGGGAAACTAAAGATGGTTTGAAGTTAGGTGATGAGCAGTGTCGCCCACAGGTCTGTCAAGTAGTCGACGACGTCATTATCCGAAAATTTGCGTTCGCCCTCTTCGAGGGTCATTGCTGCGAAGGACATTTCACCGAGTAGCGTAATCCGCGCTAAGTGGCCCTCGGGTGGTTCTCCTCGCGCGGTTGAGAGCGCGTCCGCCACAAGTTCGGCTGATCGGGCACTTCTGCTGTTGAACCATAGCCGGATGTCCGGGTCCGTCATCCGTGCGACGCTGAGCGCCGTCGGTGCGCCGGCGACAGAGTGCCACTCGCGAAGCTGGTCACCGAGCCGCCGACGCAAGTCCTCTTTCGTCATTCCTTCGGCCACTGCCGTCGCGAACTCGTTCATTGCGTCATCAACCGAGGGCCACACCCGCGACAAGTACTCAATGAGGACAGCAGATTTACTCTTAAAGTGAAGGTAAAAAGTAGCGCGGCTACACCCCACCGCCGATGCAATGTCCTCCGCTGTGGTCGCGATGTAGCCCTTAGTGCGAAACAGCTCGAATGCTGAATCGACTAGGCGATACCTCGTAAATTCGCGTTGTTGTTCCTGCAGGCTTGTTACTTTCGCCATTAAGGCCCCTCTTGTTCTCCATGGTGCGCAAGAGCACACACGACGTGTTCACACAATAGACTGTGCGCTTAGCGGTACCCGGCCATCGGGTCGGTGACAGGCGGCTGATGGGTGGGTGACCGCCGAGAGCGCTACGGCGGCGTCGAGTGTGTACTCCTTGAGGCCGGCTTGCGCCGGCCGACTATCGAGGAACTGCTGCCGCTCTCACGCCTCCACGGCGTGACGCTGTACGAGCTGGTCGACGCGCCGCCGACCGGTAACCCGCGCATCAGCATGCGACCCATAGCCACAAGGAACGGTCAGACAATTATCCCGCTGGGCGTTGCAGTGGATCGTGGATGCGTACAACCTCCTGTTCGCCACGTTCGTTCTCGCCTTCGGCAGTCTCAGCGACCGGTACGGACGCAAGGGTGCGCTCGTCCTGGGACTGTCCGTCTTCGGCGGCGGCGCCGTCGGTGCGTCGTTCGCGGAGAGCTCCGGGCAGCTGATCGCGTGGCAGGGCGTCATGGGCCTGGGTGCGGCGTTCGTCTACCCGACCACGCTGTCGATCCTGTCGAACGTCTTCACCGGGCGGGCCGAGAAGGCGCGCGCGATCGGCATCTGGGGTGCGACCACCGGTGTCGGGGTGGCGTGCGGGCCGGTCCTCGGTGGGTGGCTTCTCGAGCACTTCTGGTGGGGCAGTGTGTTCCTCGCTCTCGCCGTCGGTGCGGCCGTGGCCGTTCTCGTCTCGGTCGTGGTGATCACCACCTCACGAGACCCGGCGACCCCTCGCATCGACCATGGGGGACTGGTGCTCTCGGTTCTTGCTGTGGGCATTCTCGTGTTCACGGTCATCGAGGCACCGGAACACGGCTGGAGTAGCGTCACCACCCTGGTCGGATTCGCCACCGCTGCCGCGCTGTTCATCGGCCTGGTGCTGTGGGAGCGACGCCAGGACGATCTGATGATCGACGTGAGCCTGTATGCGAACATGCGTTTCACCGCGGCGAGCGCGTCCGTGACCTTCGCCTACTTCGCCCTCTTCGGCTTTATCTTCCTCATCTCGCAGTACTTCCAGCTGGTGCGGGGATTCGGCCCGCTGGACACCGGAGTGAAGTTCATTCCCGTGGCCGCCTCCATCGCCGTCGGCTCGGTACTGGGCACGGTGCTCGCGCTGCGGATCGGCAACAAGCTGGTGGTCGCCGGCGGCCTCGTCCTGTTCTCCGGCGCATTCCTCTGGATCTCCACCGTGAGCGAGTACACCTCGTACCTCGAGATCGCACTGCAGATGATTCCTCTGGGCCTCGGTCTGGGCTTGACGTCGGCCCCCGCGACCGAGGCGATCATGGGTGCCGTCACACCGGAGATGGCCGGCATCGGTTCCCGGAATGAACGACGCGACCAGGGAGGTCGGCGGCACGCTCGGTGTGGCCGTCATCGGCAGTGTCTACGCGTCACTGTACGTATCGTCGCTGAGTGATTCGGCCGTCGTCCAGGCGCTGCCGTCCGAGGTTCGCGATATCGCCGGCGAGTCCGTCGGTCAGGCCGTCGTCGTGTCGGAGCAGATCCGCGCCGGGGGCGATTCCGGGCTGGCGCAGTCGGTCACCGACGCGGCGAACAGTGCTTTCCTCGACGGTCTCGCGGCCGGCTCGTACGTGGCGGCCGGAGTCACCGCGGTGGGCGCCGTGGTGGCGGCAATCTTCCTACCGTCGCGCCCCCGCACGGCCCCCGATCGAGCGGCGCATCGCGCCAAGGTCACGACGGTATGAGCGCCACGGACCGGTCGACGTACGTCAAGCTTGGCGCCCTCGCGGTGGTGGCTGTCGCGGTCGCCGTCGCGGGCGGGTCATACGTCCGGATGGGCTCCCTGCTCGGCATCGGCCAGTACACCGTTACCGTGGAGCTCACCGACTCCGGCGGCATCTTCACCAATGCCGAGGTGACCTCCCGTGGCATTCCCGTCGGGAGGGTCGGCGCGCTGCGGCTGGTGGACGACGGCGTCGACGTCGACGTGTTCATCGACGACGACGCGCCGCCGATCTCCGCGTCCAGCGCGGCCGTCGTCGCCGCGCGCTCGGCCATCGGTGAGCAATACATATATCTCCGGCCGAACACCGACGCCGGCCCATATCTGGCCGACGGATCCGTCATTGATCGTGACCGCACCTCCCTCCCCATCCCGGTGGAAAGCCTCCTTGCGAACGTCGACGGGCTTGCTCGTAGCATCCCCGTCGACGACCTGAGAACCGTCGTGACCGAGCTGGGCGACGGCTTCGACGGCATGGGCGACGAGCTGGAAACGCTCGTCGACTCGCTCGACGGCCTCAGTGCGGCGCAGCTCGAGGCCCTGCCCGCGACGGTCGAGCTGGTCCGAGACGGCAGGACCGTCCTCGACACGCAGAGCGATCGCGCCTCTGCGATCATCGACTTCAGCACCGGACTGGATCAAATCACTGCGCAGCTGCGATCGAACGACGGCGATCTACGTCGCATCATCGACACCGGTACCGACGCCGCCCTCGAGACCGGGGCGCTGGTCACGGCCGCCGGGCCGGCACTCACGTCCGTCGCGTCCGACCTCGCAACGACGACGTCGTCGATCGCTCCGCGAATATGGGCGTTGCGGCCACTGCTGCAGTTTCTCCCCGGTCTGGCGGAGGGCGCGAAGTCGCAGAGTCCTGGCGACGGGACCACTCACTTCGGTCTTGTGCTGGAGACGAACAACCCATCTCCGTGCACGGTCGGGTACGAGGGAACCCAGCGCATTCTCGAACGTGAACGTGCGCTCGATCCGAACTTCGACGAGACCGCGCAGGACTTCCCGATCGACCTGTCGGCGGGATGCGCAGCGCCGAGGGGGTCGGTCACCGGCGTGCGCGGTGCGGGCAGCGTCCCATACCTCGATCCTGCTGTGCCGCAACCATGGGACGACAAGCCGAAGGTCGACCCCGGTGCTCTGGACCTGAATTCCATAGCGCAACAACTTGCCCCGCTGCTCGGCGTCACAGTTCGGTGACAGGTCCAGGGACGGTTGGATCCGGCCGCCCGTCCCTGGGGCTTCCGCACCTTGCACTTGACACCGTCGACGGTATCTGTCAGATTTTGGTCACTCGGCCGACGCGGTCGAGGCTCCACCGGGGGTGACGTCGGTGGGTTTTCGAACCTCGGGGGGGATTCGATGGTGAAGACTTGCGTGCCATGTGACCGTCATCAGATCCGCTGCGGACCTTGATCGCGGGCAAGCGCGCCCGGAGCACCCGCTCAGAGCGTGGTGAGTGAGGCATCCACGCACGCGCACAGCGAGCCCCGTTGTCTCCAGCGTTGTTTGTTGGTGACTGTCGAGCGTGGCCTGCAGTGACCGACGGACTCGGGCGTCTTCCGCGCGTTCGGTGGTTCGGCGGTCGATACCCGCGGAGATGATCCGTGAAGAGAGCGGTCGGTCGGCCGCCTGACGTCCCGGTTCACTCCGGTGTCGTCCAGGTGGCGCCACGCTGCCCGCAAAACTCCGTTGCTTGCACCATGTCGAGACCACCACGGCGGTGGCAGGGCGCGCCCTGGACACCGCTGTGGTCCGAGGTGGGCACCATCATCTGAACCAAAACATCAGGCGGACTGACCATTCGGCCGTGGGTTGCCACGACGCGGGCGGGCCCGTCCCAGTAACGAAAGGCACACCAGGATGTTCCGATTCTCATCTCGACACGCGGGCCGTGTTCTCGCGGCGGCAAGCGTCTCCGTTCTGCTCGTCACCGGTGTACCAGTGAATGCATATGCTGCGTCCGAAAACCGGGGCTGCGAACAGCATTGGGTCAACAGC
This sequence comes from Rhodococcus sp. NBC_00297, assembly GCF_036173065.1. Taxonomy (NCBI): domain Bacteria; kingdom Bacillati; phylum Actinomycetota; class Actinomycetes; order Mycobacteriales; family Nocardiaceae; genus Rhodococcus; species Rhodococcus sp. NBC_00297. Next base: position 1,498,427 of record NZ_CP108041.1, on the reverse strand, counting down.
GTGATGTGGGCTCCGTCCGACGGATTGTCGATCGTCGACGCGTCCCTTCGTCCGACGTCCTTCGTGCGCGACCAGACGCTTCGTTCCGTCCTCACGCCACATCTCGCCGGTGACCGCGTGCGGGTGCACCTGACGAACCGGTACAGCGCGGGCCCCATGGTGGTCGGCACGGTGTCCATCGCTGAGCAAGGTGTCGGCGCGTCCCTCGCCACCGAGCCCACCGGCCTCACCTTCGGCGGAGCTACCACCGTGACCATTCCACCAGGGATGGACGTCGTCTCCGATCCTGTGGAACTCGAATTGCGCTCGTTCCAGCCGGTTCTGGTGACCACCTACCTTCCCGACGCGACGACGTTCCCGACCGGACACTGGACAGCGAACGACACCACCTACTACACCCCGCCGAACAGTGGCGACAGGTCCGACGATCTGACCGGTGATGCGTTCACTCTGAACACCACGATGGGGGTGTTGGCGTCAGGGCTGGATGTCATGGCCACGGGCGAAACGTCCGCAGTCGTCGCATACGGGGACTCGATCACCGACGGGTTCCTCGCAGGGGGCCCGATCTCGGTCCCGCAATCGGCAGCGGAAGTGGGGACCGATCTCAGGTACACCGACTTCCTGCAGCGCAGAGTGGACTCTTCCGGACGCTCCCTGTCCGTGGTGAATTCTGGTGTGTCCGGGTCGAAGCTGACAGCTGATTCGTTGGCGCCTCCGACGGGGCGGAGCGGCCTGTCGAGATTGGACGAGGACGCGATCGCGGTCGCGGGTGTCTCTGATGTCATCCTTCAGCAGGGCATCAACGATCTTGGAATACCCCCGTGGGCGACCTACGACGAACTGGTCGGGGCGTACGTCACGGCTATCGATCGACTCCAAACCGCAGGAATTCGAGTGCACCAGGGAACCTTGTTGCCGGCTTCCAACGCGATCCCGGACGGTGTCACCGCCCCGTTCGCGAACGCCACACGACTCCGGCTCAATGAATGGATTCGCCACTCCTCTCCCGCAGACACCATCGTCGATTTCGATGCTGCGCTCCGTGACCCGTCGAACACCGACATCCTCGATGCGAGATACGCGGGTGTCGACAATCTCCACCCGAACGCGGCGGGTTACGCGCGCATGGCAGAAGTCGTCGACCTCGCAGTCCTCGGCAACGACGGCTGTTGAGATCGCTTCTTTGCGCCGGCGCTGTGAACGTAGAGCGGGTTCAGCGACTTCGGTGTTCTCTCAGTCGAAGCGGGTCTTCTCCGTTCCATAATTTGCAGGGCTGTGGAGGGGAGTGACCCACTGCGTGGGCCGCTCTCCCGGTCAATGAGAGCCGTATGTCTGCGCAGGGCCGGCGCCGCCGCACAGGCATGTGCGTGCAGACGACAGGTCTGATGAACTCGCGAACTCCTTGATTGCTGCCACAGCGATCCCGATGTGTCTGAAGTGGTTGTCCCCATTGTTGGTGACCTATGCTGCGATGCAACGGATTAGGACGCAGTGTGATCGAGGTGATGCGCTCTCGGTGTCACGAGAGTGTCACAAGTCGGGACGGACGGAGGTGGACCGGGACGGACGCTGATGGACGAATACGCAGATCAGGGCGGTTTTGGTGAGTCCAGGTGAATCCACCTGATCGGGTCGTCGAAGCCTTTTAAGCGAGCGGTCTTCGGTTCAATCCCGAAAGGAGGCTCTCGATATGCCTCTGACCAGCACAAATGCTCCTAAATAGCCTGATCTGACCTCTCGTTTCACGACTTCCCCCGGTACGTCCGCGCAGGTCCGGGGCGTCCGGTCACCTGCGAGAACTGCCGAATCTCGGCTCGATGTCACGAGTTGTCACAACTCGTTCGTAACTCGTTCGATGGACGCGGGTGGACGTCAGTGGCCGTGGGTGGACTTCAGCGCAGGAATGGCCACTACCGTCGCGGACTTGCAAGGACTTCTGTGGACGGACACCACTCGCTTCGCGTCGATCGCCGGCGGCATGGACGTGTTCATACCTTCATCGACGGGATGAACCGTTCGTTCTCGACAGCCTCGTGATGGGGGCCGGGCCGCCCGACGAAGGCCAGGGCCGACGCCTGCCCAGAGGTGTGTTGTGGCGTCAGATCGCGGTAGCGGACCGCGCGGTGTCGAGGTGGGGAGCACCGAGCAGGTACCCCTGGGCGAGGGGCACTCCGAGGTGGCGCAGCATGTCGAGCTGCCCGGGCCGTTCGACACCTTCTGCGATGACCACGGCGCCCAGGCTGTCGGCCAACTGCACCAGAGAGCTGACGACTGTGGCCATCCTGGGCAGTCGATCGAGTGCGTCGACGAGTGTCGGTGCGAGTTTCACGATGTCGACGTCGAGCGCAGCCAGAGTCGACAGGCTGGTGTCGGTGCTGCCGAAGTCGTCGAGCGCGATCCGCACGCCGAGGGCGTGCATCTTCGCGATGCCGCGGCGGATGTCCTCGTGGTGCGCTGCGATGGCGTTCTCGGCGATCTCGAGAACCAGGTCGTCGGGTCGTAGTAGACCGGTGTCGAACACGGATCTCAGTGACGCTTCGAGGTGCGCAGTGTCGAGTTCGACAGGGAGAACGTTGACGTGGATGGTTCCAGGGTGCGGAGAGTCGCCGGCGCTGGGTGCGATGCGCCGGCCGGTGTGCTGCAGGACGGCGGATGTGAGTTCCGGGAGGATGCCTCCCCGGCTCGCGGCGGCGACGACCGACAGTGGGTCGACTGCCGTGCTTCCGCGCGAGAGGCGTAGCAACGCTTCGGTTCCCCGTATCCGTCCGGTGGCGGTGTCGACGATGGGCTGCAGTGCGATGCCGAGCGTCTCGAGCTCTATCGCGGTGGTGAGCGCCGCGCGCAGGTGTGTGTCGTCGAGGTCGACCAGGGCCATGCCGGTGTCGAACTCGACGACGGTGCCCTTCCCGGATCGCTTGGCTCGCAGCATCGCGGTGTCCCCGCGGGCGAGCATCTCCTCCGATGTCGTGGGAGGGTCCGACGGCCCGTGGGTGACGACGCCGATGCTGCCGGAAACGGTGACGGTGTGGCCGTCGTGGGTGAACGGTTCGTCGAGGATCTCGAGCACTCGTGCGGCGACGGTGCTCGCGGCCTCGTCGACGTCGTCGAGCAGGACGACGAACTCGTCGCCGCCCAGGCGTGCGATCGTGTCCGCCCGGCGGATACCGTTCCGCAGGCGCGCGGCGAAGTCGACGAGCACCTGGTCGCCGATCCGGTGTCCGAGCGTGTCATTGACGATCTTGTAGTCGTCCAGATCGATGAACAGAAGCGACACCGTGGCCGCGGATTCCTCGCGCGCCTCGGTCAGGTGGTCGAGTCTCTCCCGCAGGTGAGCCCGATTGGCCAGCGAGGTCAGTGCGTCGTGGTGGGCGCGGTGGCGCATCTGTCGTTCGGTGTCCTCGATGGTTCGCCGGAGCTGGGTGTTCTGCCACAGCACGGCGTACTGGCGAGCGGAGAGCATCAGAATCACCACGAGGACGACGAGGAGTTCGGCCGATTGCGCGGTGCCCCGGTGCACGGAGACCACAGACAGGGTGACAGCAGCGGCGGCGGGGATGTACGGGACGATGGATGTCGGATACAGCACTGCCCGTGCCCGTCGGGATCGGTCGGCTGATCGAAAGACGAGAAGCGGAGCCAGGGTCGTGCACAGGTTGCCGAGCATGTTGAAGGCGAAGCCCGACGTGGATGTGGAACCGTCGGATTGCCATTGCGCGTACCAGATCCCGCCGGCTGCCAACAGGACGAGACCCAGCACGATGACGGTCAGCGGGAGCTGGTCGCGGTACTTCGCACGACCCAGCGCAAGGATGCCGAGCGTCAGCTGCAAGGCACCGACGAGAGGGAAGTACAACCCGGCGACGCTGCGCAGTTCGGCTGCGCCGTCCAGGTTTTCGACCAGTGGGCGCAGCCAGAGGTGCCAGGTGATCAGGCCGACGGAGAGGCTGACCATCAAGGCGTCGAGGACGTTGCGCGCGGTGAATGCCGCCCCGTGCCGGGGATAGAGCACCAGCGCGACGACCGTGATCGTGTTGGAGGCGACGACGGGGATCTCGACCCAGGAGGGGAACGTGTAGGCGCCTACGGCCGAGGTGATGATGAACATCAGCTGCCCGACGGGCCAGATCGCCATCGACGCTGTCATGAGGGACCAGAACCGGCGGTCGATACCTCGGGTCCGGGTTGCTGCCAGGGAACAGGTGTACGCACCGACAACCGGTGTCAGGAGATACGACCACTCGAACTCACCGCGAAAGAAGTGGTCACCAGGGGTGAGGGCCAACGCCACGCCGATGGCGGTGATCCCGACGGCGATCGCCGCCGCCGTCCACATCCTCGACGTGGGCGGCGGCGGCGATGCATCGCGCAGAGTTGTTCCCCGTGGGGACGTGTCCCCCGTGCGCGGGATCATCTCGGGCTGCGCACCTGGCGGTCGCAGAAGCCGAGAACCGTCCGCGCGTGAGAAGGGCGTTGCGTCACGGCGCGGTCGACGGGTGCGTGTCGGAGTGCAGTGCGCCGCCGCGGATGCGGGTGATCTCCTCGCGTGCGGCGATCACGTCGGGGGTGTCGTGTCCCTTGCCGGCGGCGAGGTCGGCCAGGAGATCGAGAGCCGCAGCGAGGATGTGCCCGCGTCGACGCCGGTCGGCACGGTCGGTTCCGGCCTTGACGTAGTGGCGTCGTTGGCGCCATCCACCGGCGGCGGTGATCTCCTCGTCGGTGAGGACCCCGGACTCGACTTCGGGCGCGAGGACTTCACGGACGAACTGTGACTCGCGTGGGTGCGCCCATACGAACGCGATCCACAGCGCGGTGAAGGCGAACACGAAGTCGCCGATCAGGAGCACGCCCGCCAGGACCTGGCTGCCACCGGACAGGGCGACCATCGAATCCCAGATTCCGTGCACCACGACCGGTGCGAGCATCAGTGCCAGGCCTCGGACGATGCGTCTCGGTTGCGCTGGTGTGCCGATCAGGTAGATCACGCCGGCGCTGAAGAGGGCGGTGAAGAGGGGGTGGGAGACGATGTCGGAGAAGATCCGGGTACCGATGGATTCGATCAGTCCGTCGGTCTGGTGTGCTCCGAAACCCTGGGTTGCGCCTGCGATGGAGTACAGCAGATCCTCACTGGTCTGGAATCCCAGGCCCAGGAACGCGCCCAGCAGCAGGCCGTCGACTGGGGTGCGCACCAGACGCGGTGCCAGGGCGAGGAGGACGACGATCCCGACTCCCTTGGCGGTCTCCTCCACGAACGGGGCGGTCAGTCCTGCTTGCCAGTCCTGCGCGAAGACCTGGCCGAAGAATTTCGCGTACAGCGATCCCATGGCGCCGTTGGCGGTGAGGGCGATGGCGAAGGGGGCGGCGGTGGCGCCCCAGACGAAGGCTGTGATCACCAGGGCCAGTGGCTGGCGTTCGTAGCGGTCGATGTGTCGGAACCACCACGTCCACACCGCGACGCTGACGGCGCCGACGACGCCGGCGATGAGCAGGGCGCGACCGAAGTACCCGGCGAAGGGGGAGAATTCCTGCCACCCTTTCACGAGCCCTGCGGCGCAGAGCCACAGGTAGATCCAGAACACGATGTTGCGGGGCTGCACGAAGTGGAACTTCTCGCCCCACGCGGTCGTCTCGAGGGCGCGGCTGCGGGCGCTGACGGTGTCGGTGCTCACTGGGCTGCTCGATTCTCGGCGGTGATGCTGGCGATCATGGCGGTGATCTCGGGAGTGCGGTCGGTGATCTGTGCCGGCGGACCGGACACCTCGACGTCGAGACCGGTGCCGTCGACGACGAAGGCGGTGAGCGACCCGGCGGCACTGGGAGTGGTGAAGGTGACCTGCACACCGGTCAGACCGGTGTCGGTGACGAACGGGGTACGCGCTCCGGACAGGCCGAGGACCGAGTTCCCGCTGACGGAGGCGCTGACGGTGTCGACCTGGGTGAGCAGGTCGTCGGGTGTCCCGTCGAAGGAGTCGGCGCGCACGGTCAGGAAGATGTTGCCCCGAGTCAGTTCGATGCTCGGCAGGGAGTCGTCGGTCGCGCGCTCGTCGACTCGGAATCCGCTGGCGATGTTCCATTCGGTGGCCGGTGTCATCGTCACGCTGTCGGTGATCGAGAGCCGATCACCGGAGCGCACGGGGTTCTCCTGCGACACAGCGGAGTCGAGGGCCGGGACGGCGATGACCCAGAGCAGCCAGACGGCGAGGATCACCAGGGCGTGCGGGAACACGCGGGTGTCGAGGCCGAGGAAGCGGTGGTCGGCGGGTGGCCGGCGGCGGTGAGGATGCTCGGGTCTTGTCGGTGATTCTGTGTGGGATACCAACGTGTTCTCCGATGTTTGGGTGCAATCACTATTTCAGATGATGAAGCATTGCGTGGGGTCCTCGTCGTGTCGACGCAGTTCGATTGATCGCCGTGTCATTCGGTCGAATGACATGCGGGCCGATCCGCGCGATGCGTCGAACGCACACCACTCGCGGGCGGGCGGCGACCGTCGTGCGGGAGGTCGCCGAGCTGCGGCTTACGATTGGGGTCGTACCTGTCGAGTGGGGGGATGTGATCGAGCGTGGCCGAGGCGAGGCACGAGTTCGTCGCTCGGCGACTTCGTGCGTTGATCGCGAGTGGCGACTATGCGGTGGGGCAGTCGCTTCCGAGTGAGAGTGCGCTCTGCGCCGAGTACGGAGTCTCTCGCGGGCCGGTGCGACAAGCGTTGGCGTCGCTCGCAGCAGAGGGGGCGGTCCACCTTTCTCGAGGTCGTCCGGCCGTGGTGCGCTCCGATCATTCTGCGCAGACCCTGGACACGTTCACTCCGTTCTCTCAGTGGGCGCGGCGCACTGGGCGTAGATCGGGCAGCAAGACGCTGGAGGTGTCGCGTCGGCGGGCGTCAGCAGTCGCTGCCCAGACGCTGGGGATCGACATCGACGATTTCGTGGTCGAAGTTGTTCGCGTCCGATATCTCGACAGCGAACCCACGATGATCGAACGAAGCGTGTTCGTCGATTCCGTGGGTTCGCTGTTGTTCGATTTCGACACCGACTCGGGCTCGATCACCGACTACCTGACCGGCCTCGGTGTGCGGTTCGAGTCGATGTCGCACCTGCTCGATGCTGTGTCGGCCGATGCGGTGGACGCCGACAGCCTCGGCATCGCTGTGGGCAGTCCGTTGCTGCGTGAACGCCGGACCTCCCGAGACGAGAACGGAATCGCGTTCGAATTCGCAGACGATCGCTACCGTTCCGACCAGGTCGTCTTCAGCATCGTCAACTCGCGGACGGTCGATCCGCGCATGATCGCGCCGGACAACCCTGGTTCCTGACAGTGCAGGTGGCCGTCAGTCGGCCGCGGGCATCCGATTCCAGTGCGGGAGAAGCAGAAGCATCGCGAGGAACGCGGCGCCCGCGAAGCCGTAGAACAGCGTCGTCGTGTCGAGGTAGCCGGGAAGCAGGCCACCGAAGATCGCTCCGATCGAACCGCAGCCGTTGATGATTCCTGCTGCGGCCCCTGCATGTTTGGACGTTCCGAAGTCCACGGCGGACACACACGAGATCATGGCGTCCGCTCCGTAGACCGTGAGCCCGATGACAGCGAGCACGGCCACCATGATCCACACGTTGCCGGCGGCGGTGAGAGGAGTGAACAACGCCAGAATCACGGTCAAGGCGACGAGGCTCAGCACGCACGCGGGAATGCGGCGGGCTTTGAATACTTTGTCGGAGATCCGGCCGATCAGGATCGGTGCAGCCACCCCTGCGACTCCGAACGCGATCGGAACGGTGATGGCGACGAAGTTGTCGGCGTTCTGCAGGCGTTCGGCGACGATGACCGGGCCCCACAGGAGAATCGCGTAGCGCGCCGGTTTCAGGAGAAAATAGGCTGCACCGAGTGTCATGACCATTCTGTCTCTGATCACGACGGAGAATGTCTCGCGCACCGACTGTGTGGGCACGGCGACGGCGGATTCGGATGCGAGCGGGGCGATCTCGGTGTTCGGTCGGTACTCTTCGATCGGCGGGAGGCCGACGTCGGTCGGGCTGTTCCGCTGGAAGATCAGGACGAGGACGAAGATGACCGCCACCACGACGGAACCGGTGGTGAAGGCCGCCCGCCAACTGTCGAAGATGCTGTAGGCGAACCAACCCAGAACGGGTGCAGCGACCAGTCCGCCGAAGGCGTAGTTGGTGCTCCACAGACCGAGGACGCGGCCCCGTTCGCTGATGGAGAAGAACTGCGACATGTTCTTCAAGGTGCCGGACCACCCGGTCGACTGCGACAGCCCTTGCACGATCATCAAGGGAAGCAGGAAGACCAGCGCGGGCAGTAGTCCCATGAACAGGGTGGCGATGGCGGAGATGGCCAGGCCGCCGAGGACGACGATTCTGGGGCCGTATCGATCGGAGACCGAGCCCCAGACGAATTGCCCGAGGGCGTAGGCGGCGAGGTAGACGGCGTCGAGGTTGGCGAGCGTGGACTTGGTCAGGGTCGTGGACAGAACGGGATCTTCGAGGATTCCGAGTTTGGCGACCGAGAAGGCTTGTCGCGTGAAGTAGAAGCCGGCGTAGGCGATCCAGGTGATCGCGAAGATCTGGAATCGCCAGCGTTCGTAACGGGCGATCTTCTCGGGGGTCGAGGTCAGGGCTTTCGTCATCTTGTGCACCTTGATTCGGACGCGCGAGAGCACTCGCAGCGTCGTGCGAAGAAGAACATCGAGGAAAGTTGTCCTCGCTCGCCGCGCGTAAGGCTGCGCGACGAGCGGGAGATCCGCGAGCATGAGGCGTCGATGCGGCTGCCCACTCGGACGACGAGGCGGTATGGCGAGGGTGGTGCGGGTTCGAGAAGTGTCGAGCCGGCTCAGTTCACCGCGTCGATCAGGCTGGGCAGGTCGGCAACGCTCTCGAGGATGTGTGTCGCACCCGCCGCGCGGAGTTGGTCGGCGTCGTGAGCGCCCGTCAGGACTCCGACGACCACTCGTGCTCCTGATCGGAGGCCACTGGTGATGTCGGACGTGGTGTCGCCGACGACGAGCATGGCCTGGACGGACGGGGCGCTCGTGCGGAGCAGCGCGGTCAGTGGCATGTCGGGGAAGGGGCGTCCACGCATGCCGTCGCCGGGGCACAGGACGACGTCGGCGATGTCTCGCCAACCGAGGGCATCGAGGATGGCGTACTGGGTCTCGTGCGCGAACCCGGTGGTCAAGGCTGTCTTGATGCCGTCGGATCGAAGATCGTGCAGCAGGTCCGCTGCACCCGGGATCGCGCTGCAGTGACCGTCCCGAACGAGCTGTCCGTAGCGGTCCTCGAACGCCTTGTTCGCCGACTGAGCCTGCTCTTCGTTGCCTCCGCTGAGGCGTCTGAACACGTCGATCTTGGACTGGCCCATGGTGTCGGTGACGTAGGTGAGCATACGAGCTCTGTCCTGTTCGTCGCGGGAGAGTCCGGCGTGTTCGTCGGCGGCTGCGAAGGACTGTTGCACCAGTCCTCGGTCCTCGACGGTGGTTCCGGCCATGTCGAACACGACGAGGCTGATCGGGTGAGTGTCGGACGTGGTCATGCATCGACTCCTATCTGGGTTGACGCGTTCTGTTCGAGCGCGCGAGTGAGGCTGGATTCGGCCAGCCCCAAGCTGGTGGTCATACCGATTCCGGTGGTGACCGTGACGACGTGGACACCCGAGATCGGTTCGACCAGAAGGAACTCCGAGTCGGGTGCTGAGCTGTAGACACCCTGCCAGCGTTCGGTGACCTCGATCCGGTCGACACCGAACATGGCTTTCGCCTCCGTGACGAGGGCCTCGAACCCTGCTTCGCTCTGAAACGGAGATGCCGACGTCTCACGAATGTGGGTGTCACCGATCAAAATCGTGCCGTCCGGCTGGGGGGTGTACATCTGGTGCAGGTCGAGGTCGAGGTAGTCGGGAAACTCCTCTGCCAACCGAGTGGCGACATCGACGACGGCGGGAAGCCCCTCGAAACCCGAGTACCGCAAGAGGGACCAGCCGGTGAACAGGGGAGTCGGCAGCCGCGTCGACAGTTCGATGTGGGCTCGCAACATGTGCAGGCGACACCGCAGGAGACCTCCCCGTTCGGCGTACTCGGGGAAGAGTCGGTCGATGTCGTAATTGACGGTGACGAACACTGTGTCTGCGTACAGATCGCCGCGAGTGGTGCGAACGACTCCGGGGTCGAATGACGTTGCTGCCGTGCGCCAATGGAAGTCGACACCGGAGTTCTCGAGCCAATGGGCGATCGACGGCGCGGCGCGGCGCGGGTCCACCTGGAGATCGAGAGGCATGAACAACCCGCCGGTGACACCATCGGCAGAGATGGGGAGTCTGTTCAGGACCTCGTCGCGATCGAGCAGCTGTGCCTGCTCCGGTCCCCGAACTTCGGCGAACTGTCGGAGGACCGCCAGTTCGTCGTCATGACGGGCCACGCAATGGGTGCCCGACTCGGACGACCAGAAGCCGGCCTTGCGTGACAGGTCCAACCAGTGCGTGCGTCCGGCTCCGGCGTAGCGCAGCGCCTCGCCCGATTGCGCTGTGATGCAGGCATGTCCGAAATTCTGGACCGATGCGCCGACGACCGCGGTGGCATGGTCGACGACAGCGACTCGGAGACCGCGCTGGTGGGCATGATAGGCGTGCGCGAGACCGATGATGCCTGCGCCGACGATCACGACGTCGTAGTTCGTGTTCTTGTGCATGAACAAACTGTCGACCCTGGACCGCAACTTGTCAATACAGGTTCGCCGAATTTACCTGCTGTATATATACCCGAGTGTCAGGCGTCCATGACGGCGGTGAACGTCATCCGGTCGCCGCGGTAGAGCGAGCGCCGTTGTTCGATCGGCACCCCGAGGTCGTCGTAGGAGGTGCGGTTGAGCAGGAACATCGGGGTGCGGGTGTCCACTGCCAGCAGCGCCGCCTCGCGGGCGTCCGGGAGCACGGTCTCGATGGTGTCGACGACCCGTCCGAAGACGATGCCGCGGACGGCGAGCTCCGAGTAGAGGGAGGAGCGGTGATCGAAGCTGTCCATCAGCTCGGGAACACGCGAGGCGGGAATCCGGGTCGTCTCGAGACCGACGCGGGTGTCGTCCGTGGTGAAGACGCGTTCGAGTTCCACCACGGGCGTACCGGGATCGACGTGGAGCATTTCGGCGAGGGTGTCGTCTGCTCCATAGGTCCTCCAGCCGACGAGCAGACGTGTGGCGGTCATGCCCTTCGCGCGTGCGGCTTCGGTGTAGGAGCCCACGGCGAGTGGGAGAACGATCTTGGGAGCTGCCACCACCGTCGCACGACCTCGACGCTCGATTCTGCCCGCCACCAACAACTCCCGGATGGCCTGGCGCAGTGTTTCTCGCGAGACGTCGTGCGCTTCGGCGAGATCCCGCTCCGAGGGGAACGGGTCACCGGGTGAGAGCCCGTCGAGCAGGGCATCGAGGCTCCTGCGCACGACCTGATGCTTGAGCATCCGAGGTTCGGTGTCGACGGCCATGGCGACACCATAGCAAAAACAGGTCTAGACCAAATGGTCGACGCACGTTCATCAGCTGTTCACGGCCCGACCCTCTTCTGGTCTATACCAACCGGCAGGGTCTGTCCCATGCCGAACGCGCCCGCCCCCACCGTCACCACCGCTACCTCTCCCGCCCGGACCCCCGTCGTCGAACTCGTCGTGCTGGACATGGCCGGCACCACCGTCTCCGACGACGGCCTGGTCCTGGCAGCCTTCGACACAGCCGCGACCGCCGTCGGCCTCCCGGACACGGGCACAGAACGCGCCGATGCCCGCCGGTACGTCCTCGACACCATGGGCCAGTCGAAGATCGAGGTCTTCCGCGCCCTCTTCGGCGACGAGGACCGCGCCCGAGCGGCGAACAGCGCTTTCGAATCGGCCTACGACGCTCGCATCGACACCGGGGTGCAGGCCATCGCCGGAGCCGTGGAGACCGTGACGGCTCTGCGCGACGCCGGAATCAAGGTCGTGCTGACCACCGGATTCTCGCCGACGACGCAACACCGCATCCTCGACACCCTGCACTGGCACGACCTCGCCGACGCCTACCTCGCACCCGGCGACGCCGGCCGCGGACGACCGTTCCCCGACCTCGTCCTCACCGCAGCCCTGCGCACCGGGGTCAGCGACATGGCCGCCGTCGCTGTCGTCGGAGACACCTCCAACGACATCGACTCCGGTAGGCGCGCAGGGGCTTCCGTCCTCGTCGGTGTACTCACCGGCGCCCACTCGGAGGCGCAACTACGCACCGCCGGTCCGACGCACGTGCTCGCCAGTGTCGCCGACCTCCCCGCTCTTCTCCTGCCCTGACCTGCCTCTCCAGCCTCCCTCCCAGAACGGACACCACACCATGCCCACTCTCGCCTCCCGCCGTGCTGTGACCTCCGCAGCGCTTCTCGCCGCCACCGCACTCGTTGCTGCGAGCTGTTCGAGCTCCACCGCCGACACAACCAACGATCAAGGGTTTCCGGAGACGATCACGCTCGCGGCGATCCCCGCCGAGAACTCCACCGACCTGCGTGCGAGCTACGACCCCGTCATCGAGCGGTTGCAGCGCGAGACCGGCTCCACCGTCGAGTTCGTTCAGGCCTCCGACTACGCGGGCGTCGTGGAAGGGCTGATCGCCGGCAACGTCGACCTCGCCTTCTTCGGACCCTTCGCCTACGTGGTCGCCGGCATCAATGGCGCCGAGATGACTCCCCTCGGTGCCGTGGTGCAGGACGAGGGCACACCCCCCGGATACCAGTCCTACGGAATCACCCGCGCGGACAACCCCTCTGTCGACTCGCTCGCCGATTTCGCCGGCAAGAAGGTCTGTTTCGTCGACCCCAGCTCCACCTCCGGCTTTCTGTACCCGTCGGCGGGACTGATCGAGGAAGGAGTCATCGCCTCAGGCTCCGAGGCCGACATCTCCGCCGGCGTGACACCGATCTACGCGGGCGGACACGACGCCTCCGCGCTGGCCGTCAAGGCAGGCGACTGCGACGCCGGCTTCGCCTTCGACACCATGGTCGACCGCACGATGATCGACAACGGCGAACTGGCTCCCGGCGAGCTGAAGACGGTGTGGAAGTCGGAGACGATCGCCGGATCACTCTTCGCGGCGAACAACGATCTGGGTACCGATGCCATCGCCAAGCTGGAGGAGGTGTTCAGCGAGGGCATGAATTCCGATGCCTTCGTCGCCGACGGTATCTGCGCTGAAGAGTGCCGCATCACCGACGAGGACGCATGGGGTGTCGTCCCGGCCGACGACAGCGACTACGACGGCGTCCGCCACGTGTGCGAGGTCACCGGCTCCCAGAAGTGCCAGGGCTGACCATGAACGCGATGATCGACCGTAAGGACATCGTCGTCAGTGCACGCGATGTCACCAAGACCTTCGGCACCACCACCGCACTGCACAACGTCAACCTCGACGTCCTCCGCGGCGAGATGCTCGTGCTTCTCGGGCTCTCGGGATCCGGCAAGTCGACGCTGCTGCGATGCATCAACGGACTCCACCCGATCACGTCCGGCGCCATCACCACACTGGGTTCTCGCGTGGACCTGGCGTCCCGCCGATCGGCACGCGAGGTCCGTAAGGACGTCGGTTTCGTTTTCCAGCACTTCAATCTCGTCGGCCGCCTGTCCTGCCTCGAGAACGTCCTCGTCGGAGGCCTGGGACGTCTGACCGTGCCTCGATACGGCGCGGCGACGTACCCCAAGGCGATGCGAGCGGAAGCCCTGCGGTGCCTCGACCGTGTCGGTCTCGCCGACTTCGCCGAGCGCCGAGCGGACACCCTCTCCGGCGGGCAGCAGCAGCGCGTCGCCATCGCGCGCACCCTGATGCAGCGACCGAGCATCGTCCTGGCCGACGAACCCGTCGCCTCACTCGACCCGGAGAACGCAGGCGTGGTCATGGACCTCCTGCAACGCGTGTGCACCGAGGAGAAACTGACCGTGGTGTGCACCCTGCACCAGGTCGACCTCGCACTCGGCTGGGCTCACCGCCTGGTCGGCCTGCGTGACGGAGAGGTCGTTCTCGACCGCCCGGCCGCGGGTCTGATGCGCGAGGACATCATGCCGATCTACCAGCGCATCGCCCCGCCCGGGGACGTCAGGTCGGCGGCGTTCCCGTCATGACCGTCACCGCGACACCGAGAACCGAACCGCCACCGACCCGGCCGCGGCGGCGGTGGCTCCTGCCGTCACTCGCCGCGATCGCGGTCGTTCTCACCGTGCTCTCCGCCGAATACATCGAGTTCGCGCCCGCCGCGCTCATCGACGGACTCGACGACGTACGACGCCTCATCGCGCGCATGCTGCCCCCGCGCCTCGACGACTCCGAACGTATCGTCTCTCTCGCTCTCGACACGCTCCTGATGGCGGTCCTCGGCACCGTCCTGGCCGCCATCGTCTCTGTCCCCCTTGCCTTTCTCGCAGCCCGGAACACCACCCCCCATCCGATCGTGTACACCGCGGCGCGGGCGATCATCACCTTCTGCCGTGCGATGCCCGACCTGTTGTTCGCCGTCCTGTTCGTCCGGGCACTCGGCATCGGCGTGCTGCCGGGCATCCTCGCACTGGCGTTGCACTCGATCGGCATGCTCGGCAAACTGTTCGCCGACGCCATCGAGGAAGCCGACGACGGTCCTCGCGAAGCACTGCGCGCGACCGGGGTCGGGTACATCCGCGAGATGATCAATGCCGTGGTGCCGCAGGTGGTTCCCGCCTGGATCGGAGCTTTCGTCTACCGCATCGACATCAACCTGCGCATGTCCGTGGTGCTCGGATTCGTCGGCGCCGGCGGAATCGGCTTCGCGCTGCAGGACGCGTTACGCGGGTTGATCTACCCCCGCGCCCTCGGCATCGTTCTCGTCATCCTGGTGATCATCGCCGCGATGGAGCTGGCGGCCATCGCGATCAGACGCATGCTGCTCGTCCCGTCGAAGGCGGGCCCGCGTCGCGACCGAGCGATGAAGATCGGCTCCGGCGCGGTACTGGTGGGGGCAACCATCGCATCGTTCGTCGTCCTCGAGCTCGACCCCCGATCGCTGCTGACGTGGATCGGACCGTCGATGGACGTGTTCGGCCGCATGATCCCGCCCGACTTCTCCTCGCTCGGTATCGATCTCGTGGATGCCGCCGTGCAGACCGTGGCCATCGGCGTCGTCGCCACCGCCATCGGCGTCGTACTGTCCATTCCCGTCGGTGTCCTCGCCGCCCGCAACGTCACCCCACACCCCGCGGTGTACTGGGCGGCGCGGTCGTGGATCCTGCTGGTGCGCGCGGTTCCCGAACTCATTCTCGCCGTCGTGTTCGTCGCGGCGCTCGGACTCGGTCCGGTCGCCGGTACCTGCGCTCTGGCCATCGGGTCGATCGGGTTTCTGGGCAAGCTCGTGGCGGACGCCGTCGAGGAGATCGACCCGGGCCCACTCGAAGCGATCTCCTCCGTCGGGGGAGGGTGGTGGAATCGGGTCGTGAATGCAGTGATCCCGCAGGCGATCCCGTCGATGATCGGCTCGAGCCTGTATCTCCTCGACGTCAACATCCGCACCTCCACCATCCTCGGCATCGTCGGCGCCGGCGGTATCGGCTTCCTGCTCTTCGAGTCGATCCGCACTCTCAACTTCGATGTCGCGGGCGCGATCGTTTTGGTCATCTTCGTCGTCGTCTACACCGTGGAAAGGATCTCCGGATGGATCAGATCACTCCTGGCGTGACGCGAGCGGCGCTGTGGACACCGGACGGAATCGACGTCCGCACACTCGAGATTCCCGAGCTGGCACCCGGCGAGGTCCTGGTGAGTATCGACCTCGCCACCGTGTGTGGGAGCGACCTGCACACGGTGTCCGGGCGACGACCGGCCCCGTGCCCCTCCATCCTCGGGCACGAGGCGATCGGTCGGATCGTCGCCTTCGGCGACGGGGCACGAGCAATCAGCGCCGACGGTGCCGCGCTGTCGGTGGGTGATCGTGTCGTCTGGTCGGTGACCGTGCCCTGCGGACACTGCGCGCGCTGCACGTCGGGTTTCACCGCCAAGTGCATGCGCGTCCGCAAGGTGGGACACGAGCCGGCGACGGGGGAGTGGATGTTGAGCGGCTCGTACGCCCAGCACATCGTCCTGCCCCGCGGAACGGCTGTGGTCCCGGTTCCGGAGTCGATGCCCGACGCCGTTGCCGCTCCGGCAGCCTGCGCGACAGCGACGGTCATGGCAGCACTGGAGGCAGCGGGGAATCTCGGCGGAAAGCGAGTCCTCGTCATGGGTGCCGGGATGCTCGGCGTCACTGCGGCCGCTGCCTCCGTCGAGCGTGGTGCGGAGACCGTCCGCGTGATCGACCGGGACCCGATGCGACAGAACATTTCTCGACGCTTCGGAGGGATCGACGACGACGGCGGCGATGCGGACGTGATCGTCGACTTCACCGGGGCAGCGGCGGCCCTGCAGTCCGCGCTCGACCGGCTCGACATCGGCGGCCGGTTCGTCCTGGCCGGATCGGTGACCCCTGGCCCGCCGATCTCCGTCGACCCCGAGGCTGTCGTCCGGAGCTGGTGGGCCATCACCGGAGTGCACAACTACGAACCCCGTCACCTCTCGCAGGCCGTGGCATTCCTCGACGCGACGGACGGAAGGTACCCGTGGGCCGAGGTGATCGACACTCCTGTGCCGCTGGCAGATCTCGCACGGGTGCTGGTGCCGACGCGCCCCGGCATCCTGCGATCATCGGTGACTCCACACGTGCGCTGACGTTGTCATCACCGCGGTCTCGACTCTGTCGGCCATAGGCCGTCGTCATCGATGGTCCCATCGCGGGAGCGCTGTTGTCGAGATGTCGTCACCCACATCTACGAGATCCACTGGAGTGCACGTTGATACGAGACCAACTCGGTCGAGATACGCACTCTCGGTGTCACGAGAGTGTCACAAGTCGGGACGGACGGAGGTGGACCGAGGCGGACGCCAGTGGACAAGGGAGCAGTTCAGGACGGGTTTCGTGAGTCCAGGTGGATCCACCTGATCGGGTCGTCGAAGCCTTGTAAACGAAAGGTCGTCAGTTCAATCCTGACAGGAGGCTCTCGATATGCCTCTGAACTGGACAAACGTCACGAAATAGCCCTATTGCGCTGCCCGCTTCGGGCCTGTCACTCCGCCCACCGACTCATCGCAGGGGGAGCACCAATGAGTGACAACACCGTGAGACCTGTACGATGTCGGCTCCGGTTGAAAACTGAGCATGTAATCCGGTCGAAAAGTGAGCACTCATCTCGACGATTGAGGAGTGATCACTGTGGAGGACTGGGCGTTGATTCGTCGGTTGCACGGCTCGGAGGGGATCTCGCAGGCGGAGATCGCCCGCCGGTTGGGGCTCTCGCGCAACACGGTGGCGAAGGCGGTGAAGTCGTCGGGGCCGCCGCAGTACGAGCGGGCGCGGCCGACGGAGTCGGCGTGGTCGCGGGTGGAACCGTCGGTGCGGGCGTTGTTGGCGGCGTATCCGTCGATGCCGACGACGGTGATCGCCGAACGCATCGGGTGGCGTGGTGGCCGGTCGTGGCTGTCGGAGAACGTCGCGCGCGTGCGACCGGAGTACGCGCCGGCGGATCCAGCGGACCGGTTGGTGCATCTGCCGGGTGAGCAGGTGCAGTGCGATCTCATGTTCCCCGGCCATCTCGTCCCCGATCATGCCGGTGTGCTGCGCAGTTTTCCGGTGTTGGTGATGGTCGCGACGTACTCACGGTTCATCGCCGCGGTGATGCTGCCCTCGCGCATCACCGGTGACCTGCTCGCCGGGATGTGGCAGCTGATCTCCACCCCCTTCGGTGCGGTGCCTCGAACATTGTTGTGGGACAACGAAGCCGGAATCGGAAGAGGAGGACGGCTGGTATCGGGTGTGCCCGGTTTCTGCGGCACTCTCGCCACGAAGTTGGTTCAGGCCCCGCCGTACGATCCGGAAACGAAAGGTGTCGTCGAACGCGCCAACGGCTACCTGCGGTCCTCGTTCCTACCGGGGCGCACGTTCTCCTCACCCGCAGATTTCAACGATCAACTGACGCAATGGTTGTCGACCGCCAACGCGCGCACTCACCGAGTGACCCGGCACCGTCCGGTCGACGTCCTGGCCGAGGATCGGGCGGCGATGGGACCGCTGCCGCCGGTCTGTCCGACCGTCGGCACGAGCGTCGCGACGAGGCTGGGCCGCGACTACTACGTCGCGTTCGGCGGGTCGTCGTATTCGGCGCACCCGGACGCGATCGGGAGGTTGATCACCGTCACCGCAGACCTGCACCGGATCGGGGTGCTGTGCGAGAACACGGTGGTGGCCGATCACCCCAGGCTCTGGGGAACGGGCGGACTCCTCACCGACCCCGCCCACCTCGCAGCAGCGAAAGCACAACGAGCGCACTACAACACGATCCGCCGCGACAGTGACGGGTCGGTACCGGTCGAGGTCGAAGTAGCCGACCTCGGTGCCTACGACACCGCGTTCGGAACCGGAGAGGTCGCCTGATGGCCGCCCGCCAGCCCACCGCGTCGGCGCCGTCGGAGGCGGACAAGATCATCGCCCACCACGCACGAGCGTTGAAAGCGCCCCGCATCAGCTCCGAGTTCCACCGCCTCGCCGAACAAGGCCGCGACGCCGGCTGGTCCCTCGAGGACTACCTCGCCGCCGTCCTGGCCGCAGAATCGAATGCCCGCGCCGAATCCGGGGCCCGGCTGCGCATCAAGGGCGCCGGGTTCCCTGCCATCAAGACGGTCACCGACTTCGACTTCACCTCCCAACCCGGTGTCGACCGCGCGCAGATCGCCCGACTCGAAGGTGGCGGGTGGCTCGCCGAAGCCCGCAACGTGGTGCTCCTCGGCCCACCGGGGACCGGCAAAACGCACCTCGCGACGGCGCTCGGTATTGCCGCCGCCCACACCGGTCACCGAGTGGCGTTCGCGTCGGCGACAGGGTGGATCACCCGACTCGCGCACGCACATCGGTTGGGCCGCTTGGATTCCGAGCTCAAGAAGATCTCTCGCATCGGGCTGATCGTGATCGACGAGGTCGGGTACATCCCGTTCGACACCGACGCGGCGAACCTGTTCTTCCAGCTGGTGTCGAGCCGCTACGAGAAGTCTTCCATCGTGCTGACCTCGAACCTGCCGTTCGCCCGCTGGGGCGACGTCTTCGGCGAAGCAACCATCGCCTCGGCGATGATCGATCGCATCGTGCACCACGCCGACGTCATCGCTCTCAAAGGCACCAGTTACCGCATCAAACACACCGCGATCGAGTCACTACCTTCCGTCACCGCCGACCGTGAGGCAGACTCGACCACCTAGAACCTGCTCACTTTTCGACCGGACCAACTGCTCACTTTTGGACCGGAGCCGACATACGAGCGTCCGATCGCGCGCTGCCGCATCCACCGCGGCGTTACCGGTGGTCGGCGACATCCTCGATTTGCACGTCACCGAGTCCAGCCAGTGGGCGAAGCGAGATGCGCAGGAGTACGGCTCGGCTTTCGGACGAAACGAATTCGGCACCCGCGTGACATACGTGTCGGGACCCGTGGAGGTTGCGGCGGTGAACGACGAGACGACCTGGGCAAAGTCGAAGGTGCTGCAGATACCACCCGCGGGCGGACCGATCGATCGATCGATTCGTCGTCCGCGCGTCAGCCCATCGACTCGGCAGATGCCGGGCCCCACGACGCCAACATCGGAAGAGCCCGAGCAGTGGACGACTCGGGCTCGACGGTGTAGACGATCAAGCGTTGCTCCGAATCGTGGTGCGACACAAGAGATTCGATGCCGAACGCGAGGCGACCTACCACGGGGTGGGCGATCTTCTTGTCGACGGACGTGCGATCCGCTACGCCGTGATCATTCCACCAATGGGCGAAGTCTTCACTTGCCAGACGTAAATCGTCGATCAGACCCGTCAATCGGGCGTCCGCGACGTGGCGTCCGACCTCGTAGCGCATCGCCCCCACCGCGGCTGACGCGTAATCGGACCAGTTGACGATGCGTTCCCTCGCACGCGAGTCCAGGAAGAGCCAGCGCACCAGTACGGCACCCCTGTCGATCTCCTCGCCGAGGACTGCCCGCGCCAGCGTGTTGCACGCCAGGATTTCGGAGCGGCGCCCGAGGACGAGCGCGGGAACGTGATCCATCGTGGTCAGCACCCGGAGCAGACCAGGATTGGGTCGTTGTGGAGACTCCCACATGCTCGAGCGTTTCCGGCGCATCGGAGCGGCGAGATTTCGCAGGTGTGCGTCCTCGATCTCGTCGAGGCGCAAGGCCCGGCTCAAGGCGTCGACGATGTCGTCGGTGACTGTGTGCTGGCGACCCTGCTCGAGCCGGCTGTAGTGATCGGGGCTCAATCCTGCGAGCACCGCAAGTTCCTCCTTGCGCAGGCCCGGAACGCGCCGCGGTCCGGGGAACGGCGCAATCCCCGCCGTTGCTGGCGTGAGTGCGTCACGTCGTGACCGGAGGAACGCTCCGAGTGCGGATCTGTCTGCTGGCACCCTGCCGAGACTACGGAGACATCCCGGACACTGCCTGGTCACGGCGTGACCAGGCAGTGCTCGCCCTGGTGCGTTACGTGATCGCACTGTGGAGTGGTGGTCATGAGCAACCCATCGAATCTGTCCGACCGCACCGCCGTCGTCACCGGCTCGACGAGCGGAATAGGCGCCGCTACCGCCCGCGAACTCGCGGCCCGTGGCGCTCGCGTCGTGATCACAGGGCGCGACGCCGAACGTGGTGCGCACCTCGTCGCCGAGATCGACGGCGCCGGCGGATCCGCCGCGTTCGTGAACGGC
Source organism: Rhodococcus sp. NBC_00297 (assembly GCF_036173065.1). Taxonomy (NCBI): domain Bacteria; kingdom Bacillati; phylum Actinomycetota; class Actinomycetes; order Mycobacteriales; family Nocardiaceae; genus Rhodococcus; species Rhodococcus sp. NBC_00297. The sequence continues at coordinate 1,477,630 of NZ_CP108041.1, read as the reverse complement.
GATCTCGCCGCGTCACCTACCGATCTGCGTGCGCTGGCCGCCGCGTGGACCACCGCTCTCGACGGGCGGGTCGACATCCTGGTGCACAACGCGGCACTCTGCCCCGCCGTCGACACCGTCGCAGTTCGCCGAGTGACCCGCCGCGCACGGCTACTGTCGGACCGGTGACCTCGACGTGGACGACCGCAGACATCCCGGATCAGACGGGGCGGCGTTTCGTCGTGACCGGCGCCAACAGTGGCTTGGGTGCGGCCACGGCCCGAGCCCTGGGTGCTCGTGGGGCGGAGGTGGTACTCGCGTGTCGCAATACCGACAGGGGAGAGGATGTCGCCCGCGAGATCGGGCCGACTGCGACCGTTCGTGAGCTCGATCTCGCCGATCTGGCCTCCGTGAGACGCTTCGCCGACGCGACCGAGCCCTTCGACGTCCTGGTCAACAACGCCGGTGTGATGGCGCTGCCGCAGAAGAGGACGGCCGACGGTTTCGAGATGCAGTTCGGGACCAATCACCTCGGGCATTTCGCGTTGACCGGACTGCTCGTCGACCGCATCTCCGACCGGATCGTCACGCTGTCCAGTCTCGCGCACACGAGCGGAGACATCTCGATCGACGACCCCAACTTCGAGCACCGCCGCTACAGTCGCTGGGCTGCCTACGGCCAGTCCAAGTTGGCGAATCTGTTGTTCGCGTACAAGCTCCAGCGGCGCCTGTCGGAAGCGCGCTCCTCGGTCGTCTCCGTCGCAGCGCATCCCGGCATCTCGTCCACGAACCTGGCGTCCCACACCGAGTCTGCCCTCGACAAGATCCTCTCGTTCGGAGCGGGCATCATCGGTCAGACCTCGAACATGGGAGCGTTGCCGCAGCTGTACGCGGCCACGGCCGCAGGCGTCGAGGGAGGCTCGTACATCGGTCCCGACGGTTTCCGGGAGATGCGTGGCCATCCGACTGTCGTCTCGTCCAGTAACCGTTCGCGCGACCTGAAGCTCGCGACCGCCCTGTGGAATCTGTCCGAGCAGCTGACCGGGGTGAGCTACACGAGCCTGCGCCGGGACCCGCCGATTGCCTGAGGGTTCCACCGCCACGGTCGCACGCTGCCGACATGCTGTTCACAGGCAGTCGCGTCACAGCGGAGACCGGACTCCTATACCGCGTGATTCCGGGGACCAGCCAGCACATCGGTGCCGGCTCAGATGGGTCTCCGCGTGTGCGGATACTCCTCACGAGTTCGCATTCGGTGAACCATCATCCAAGCCTCTGTCCGCGCCCGGTTCTCGGGCAGGTCCACCGCGAAACCGAGGTGCCGTGACAACGTGGTCAGGCGGTGAGCCACGCTGCTGTGGTGCAGGTTCACTAGCCCTGCTTTGCTTTGGAGCGTTCCGGAGTCGAGGTAGACCTCCAGCGTCGACACCAGTTCGGCTCCGTTGTACATGTCGTCCAACGTTCGAAGGCGCAGGAGGTCGGCAATGTCGTCGTGGTCGGGTGGCCGCCTCGGCTGACTCACGCTGTGAGTCCGGCCGTCCACCGAGCGGATCTATGCTGGGTCGCGCAACGTGCGGATCTCAGACGCCTGCCCTCCGGGCCGCTTCTTTGAGGGTCTCTGCCGCGATCTCCAGACCTTCGAGGGCTCCGTAGGCGGTGTCCTCGTGCTCGATGTTGACGGCCATGTCGGGATCTATCTTGTACAGGGCTTCGAGGAAGCGTGCCCAGAAAGCGGTGTCGTGCCCGTTGCCGACGGCGACGAAGTCCCAGGCCGAGTCTTCGGGCCACTTGTTGACCACGTGCTTGCCGCCGAGGCCCACTGGGTTCTGGTCTGCGGGGATGCGGGTGAAGCGATCGTCGAGTACGCCGTAGATCTCGCAGTTCGGGTTGATGCGCGTGTCCTTCGCAGCGGCGTGGAACACCAACGGCCCCAGCCATTCGACAGCTTTGACCGGGTCGATGCCCTGCCAGAACAGGTGCGAGGGATCCATCTCCGCGCCCACGTGGGTGGCGCCGACCTTGTCGACGAGTCGCTTCATGGTCGGCGGGTTGAAGACGAGGTTCTGCGGGTGCATCTCGATGGCGACCTTGACACCGTGCTCGCGGGCGAGGGCATCGATCTCCTTCCAGAACGGTACCGCGACCTCGTCCCACTGGTAGTCCTGCGAGTCGAGATACCCGGAGTCCCAGGTGTTGACGTGCCACGCGGGCCAGGCGCCGCCGGCATGCGCGGCGGGAAGGCCGGACATGGTGACCACGCGATCGATGCCGAGCAGCCCGGCGACGCGGATGGACTTGCGGAGATCGTCGGCGTCCTCCGGTCCCACCTCGGGATCGGGGTGCAGCGGATTTCCGTTGCAGTTCAGTCCCTGGATCGAGACGCCCGTTCCCTCGAACGTCGCGAGATAGTCAGCTGGACTGACGGTTCCGGCGAGGAGGTCGTCGACGGGGATGTGGACCGGCGGGAGAAACCCGCCGGAGTTGATCTCGATGCCCTCGAGCCCGAGGGAGGCGATGGTCGCCAGCGCCTCCGGGAGTGGCTTGTCGTGCAGGATCGCGTTGTAGACGCCGAGCTTCATGGCTGGTCCTCTGTGTGTGGTGGTCGAGTGGTCAGATCGTGACGGCGGTGCCGTTGTTCGCTGCGGATTCGGCGATCGCGGCGACGAGTTGCATACCGCGCAACCCGTGGGTGAAGTCGGGGAGAGGCGGCAGGCCGTCGATTCCCGAGACCTGGTCGAGGAAGGCGCGTGCCTGGTAGGCGAAGAACTCGGCCTTGCCGTGGCCGACGCCGCCGGCGTCCATCGGTAGTCCGCCCCGGATGTAGGGGTGCTGGGGTCCGACGATCACCTGGCGACGGCCGTTGACGGCGTCGTCGATGTCGGTGGTCGAGATGTGGAATTCGGCAGCGCGCTCGAGCGCCCAGGAGGCCGATCCCTTCGTGCCGAAGACATCGAAGGACAGTCCGTCCGGGTTCGCATGGGAGACACGCGAGGCGGAGAACGTGCCGACGAATCCGCCCGCGAACGCCGCGGTGAAGGTGGCGACGTCCTCGTTCTCGACGGGGGCCATGTCGCCGGTGGTCTCGGCCTTGGTGTGTCCGTAGGTGACGCCGACGGGAACGGGCCGCTCGCCGATCACGGTGGCGAACTGGGCGCCTCGCACCTCGGTGATGGGCCCGGCGACGTACTCGGCGAGGTCGATGAGGTGGCTGCCCACGTCGGCGAGCGCACCGGTGCCGGGGCCGCCGCGGTAGCGCCAGGTCATGGGACCGGTGGGGTCGAGGGAGTAGTCGGCGCGGTACCGGCCGTCGAAGTGGACGATGTCGCCGAGGCGGCCGGCTGCGAGCTCGTCGGCGATGGCTTGGACGGCAGGGGAGCGGCGGTAGGTGTATCCCACGGTGGCGATACCGGACGACATCGACGCGGCGGCGACCATTGCCTCCGCATCGGTGATCGACCCGGCGAGCGGCTTCTCGCAGAGAACGTTCTTGCCGGAGGCGAGCAGACCTTCGACGATCTCGCGGTGCAGGTGGTTCGCGACGACGACACTGACCACGTCGATGTCGTCGGCGACGGCGATCGACTGCCAGTCGTACTCGGTGCGCTCGTACCCGTAACGCTTCGCAGTGTCGTCGGCTACTGCGGCATTCGTGTCGGCGACGGCGACGAGGCGGACGTCGGGCCGGTCGGTGCCGAAGAGAGTGGAGGCCATGCGGTATCCGGCAGCATGGGCGCGGCCGGCCATACCGCCGCCGATGACGGCGACGCCGATCGAGTCGTGGGTCATGAGAACTGCTCTCTGAGATTCGTGGTGGAGGACTGACTCGGTCTATTGAACCGGTCTAGTAGGTCTACTATGAGAGTCGCATCGCGCCCCTGTCAAGGGTGCTGCCCGCCGACCGATGAGGGGATCCGCGTGTCCGACAGCTCGGTGTCCCGCGGCGGAGGCCGTTCCCGCACCACGACCATGCAGGACGTCGCCGATCGAGCAGGGGTGTCGAAAGCGCTCGTGAGCATGATCTTTCGTGGCGTTCAGGGGCCCAGCGCGGCGACGCGTGAGCGGGTCATGGAGGTCGCGGCGGAGCTCGACTACCGGCCGAACCGCAGTGCGGCACTGCTCGCCCTGCGTCGCACGCACCTACTCGGCGTGATGACGAACATTCGCAACACCTTTCACGCGGAGATGGTCGAGCACCTCGTCGAGCACGCGTCGGAACGCGGATACGAGGTGGTCCTCGGCGCACTCACTCCGACGCACGGGGAAGAGGCGGTGATGAACACCCTGCTCGACTTCCGTTGCGAGGCAGTCGTACTTCTCGGTCCCGAGGTGGAGTCCGAGCTGTTGAGTCTGTGGAACGCCCGCGTGCCCATCGTGTCGGTGGGTCGGCGCCTGGCACGGCCCGACGTGGACGTGGTCCGCGCCGGTGATCTCCGCGGGATGAGCTCGGTGGTCGACCATCTCGTGGGGCTCGGCCATCAGCGCATCACTCATCTGACGGGCGGGTCGAACCCGATCGCGGTGGACCGGCGATCCGGCTACGTGCGAGCGATGCACCGCCACGGCCTCGACGCCCACGTGGACATCATCGAGGGTGACTTCACCGAGGCTTCGGGCGTGGCTGCTGCCGCGGCCGTCATGCGGCGAGCCACGCGCCCCACGGCCGTCGTCGCGTCGAACGACCGCAGTGCAGTGGGTCTACTCGATGCACTGCAACGGTCAGGAGTCACTGTGCCCGAACAGATGTCGGTCACCGGATACGACGACAGCGTGCTGGCCCAGCTCGCGCACGTGGATCTCACATCGGTGAGCCAGGAGGCACGCGAGCAGGCCGTCAGTGCCGTCGACGCCGCGGTGGATCGACTCGACAACGGACGGACCGAACCACGGTCCGTCGTGCTGCGACCACGTCTGGTCGTGCGTTCGACGTCGGGTCCCGTCCCGTCCTGACCTGACCCGCCTCTTGACAGTGCCCTGTGTGCCACGTCATAGTTCTGCTACTAGACCGGTCAAATAGATCCGTCTACCTCCTGGGAAAGTAGGACTCCTCGTGATCTCCACACGTCGCGCTGCGGTCGCCATGGCACTCGCTGCCGCCACCACACTCACCGCGTGCAGTAGCTCCGGTGGCGCTCCCGACCAGGCCGACGGAGGTGCGAACGCCGGCGTTGCCGACACTCCGCGTGCCACGATCGCCATGATCACTCACGCCCCTCCCGGTGACACGTTCTGGGATCTGATCCGGCGCGGCGCGGAAGCGGCGGCCGCCAAAGACAACATCGACCTGCAGTACAACGGCGAGGTCGAGGCGCCGAATCAGGCGAACCTCGTGCAGAATGCGCTGGACTCCGGCGTCGACGCCATGGCGGTCACGTTGGCCAAACCCGATGCGATGCAACCGAACGTCGAAGCCGCCGTCGCTGCCGGCGTTCCCGTCGTCGCCTTCAATTCCGGTTACGACAACTGGAAGGACATGGGGGTTCAGGGGTACTTCGGTCAGGACGAGCGCACGTCGGGGATCGCCGCCGGTGAGCGCTTGAAGGCAGACGGTGCGACCAGCGCCGTTTGCGTGATTCAGGAGCAGGGAGCGGTGTCGCTCGAAGCGCGGTGCGCCGGTGTCGCGGAGGGCTTCGGCGGGAAGATCGAGAACCTCAACGTCAACGGCCAGGATCTGCCGTCCGTACAGGCCACCATCCAGGCGAAGTTGCAGCAGGATCCGACCATCGATGCAGTCCTGACGCTGGGCGCGCCCATCGCGCTCGCCGCCGTCGAATCACGCAGCGCCGCAGGTAGTGACGCCGAGATCGCGACGTTCGACACCAACGGTGCGCTCGTCGACGCCGTGAAGTCCGGGGACGTGGCTTGGGCCATCGACCAGCAGCCCTACCTGCAGGGATACCTGGCGGTCGACTCGCTCTGGCTCTACCTGAACAACAAGAACACCCTCGGCGGCGGGCAGGCCGTGCTGACGGGACCGTCCTTCATCGACGCCACCAACATCGACGCCATCGCCGACCTCGCCGCCGGCGGCACTCGCTAGGACTCGGGACGTCCGCGCCGACACCTGCATCGATCCCGGCGCGGACGACACCGTACGAGCGACACAGCCATGCCGCATCACCGCATCGAACTCGACACCTCGAGCCCTGTTCCGATCTATCACCAGATGGTGCAACAGGTTCGGCAGTTGATCGACTCCGGAGCACTCGGCGACGGCGACACGTTGGAGAGTGCACGCTCCTTGTCGCGGAGATTGCGAGTCTCCCGCGACACCGTCATCCACGCTCAGCGCGTGCTCGTCCGCGACGGTTACGCACAGCGAGTCGAATCCGGGGGCCTCATCGCCAGAACCCCTCCGCCCGCCACCCGGTCGCTGGCCTCGTGACTACTGCTGTGCACCAACGAGATCAGGTAGACGCTCACTCCCGATCAGTACAGGACACTTCATGAAGATCGCACTCGATCCGACGCCGTTCCATCACTCGCATTCGCTGCTCGAGCTGCCCGCCGTGGTCGCCGATCTGGGGTACGAGTGGTTGCAGCTGACGCCGCACGTGGACATGATCCCGTTCTTCAACCATCCCAAGGCCGATGACGGGTTGGTCGCGAAGTTCCGCAAGGCGTGCTCGGACGCCGGCGTCGGGATCGCGTCGGTGTTGCCGGTGCTGCGCTGGTCCGGTCCCGACGAGGACGCCCGCGAGGCGGCCGTGCGGTACTGGAAGCGGGCCATCCAGATCACCGTCGACCTCGGGGTGTCGACGATGAACACCGAGTTCTCCGGTCGACCGGAGAAGCCGGAGGAGTCCGAGCGGGCGTTCTACCGGTCGATGGAGGAACTGGTCCCCATCATCGAGCGCGAGGGTCTCGACGTCCTGATCGATCCGCATCCGGACGATTTCGTCGAGGACGGGCTCGCCGCGATCCGCACCATCCGCGGGATCAACTCCCCGAACATCGGCATGGTGATCGTGGCGTGCCACCAGTTCCACATGGGCGGTGACCTGCCGGCGATCATGGCCGCCGCCGGGGACATGGTGCGTCTGGTGCACGTGGCGGACACGATGGATCATCACCGCTCGCACGGGTTGCGGTACATCACCAACCCACCCGGCAACGCGGTGCGGGTGCACCAGCATCTGAAGATCGGCGACGGCGACGTCGACTGGGACCAGTTCTTCGGCGGTCTCGGTGAACTCGGGTTCTACGACAACGACACCGTCATGGTGTCGAGTGTGTTCGCCGAGAACGAGAACGCCCACGACGTCTCCCGCTACCAGCTCGAGACGATGACCCGATACGTCGAGAAGCACTCCTGACGAGGGCGACCGAGGCGAGCATCACTCGGTGGCAGTCGTCGGTGGTGGGGCTGTCCCGGCATCAGGGCGTGGATGGGACGCTTGCCGAAGGCGCTGCCAGTGCTGCAGTCGTTCAGCGACGGCGTGCTCGTAGCCGTTGCCTGTGGGTTCGTAGAAGATCGTTCGTTCGACGCCGTCGGGGAAGTAGTTCTGTCCGGAGAATCCGTCCGCGGTGTCGGGGTCGTATCGATAGCCGTCGCCGTAGCCGAGCTCCTTCATGAGCTTGGTGGGGGCATTGAGGATGTGTGCGGGCGGCATCAGCGACCCCGTCGCTCTCGCTTCACGCGTGGCCCGGTTCAGGCCACGGTAGACGGCGATCGACTTGGGCGCTGTGGCGAGATAGACCACGGCTTGGGCGAGTGCCAGTTCTCCTTCTGGTGACCCCAATCGCTCGTACGCGTCCCATGCGGCGAGGGTGTGCTGGAGGGCGCTCGGGTCGGCGAGCCCGACGTCCTCACTCGCGAACCTGGTGATCCTGCGAGCAATGAAGAGCGGGTCCTCGCCACCGTCCAACATCCTTGCCAGCCAATACAGTGCCGCATTCGGATCCGATCCGCGCATCGCTTTGTGAAGTGCGGAAATGAGGTTGTAATGCCCCTCCTGCGATTTGTCGTAGAGCGGAGCCCGTTTCTGCACGGCCGCAGCGAGCCCTGCTGTGTCGACGGGGCCGGGGAGCGGATTCACTTGCTCGACGATGTTCAGCAGGTAGCGACCATCGCCGTCCGCCATGGCGATCAGCGCGTGGCGGGCATCGTCGTCGAGTGGCAGCGGTTGGCCGAGCAGATCTTCTGCCCGGCCGATGAGTAGCTCGAGCGCGAGATCGTCGAGACGCTTCAGAACGAACACCTGGCAGCGTGACAGCAGCGCGCCGTTCAGTTCGAAGCTGGGGTTCTCGGTGGTGGCTCCGACGAGGACCACGGTGCCGTCTTCCACGCAGGGAAGGAACGAGTCCTGTTGGGCACGGTTGAACCGGTGGATCTCGTCGACGAACAGGAGTGTGCCCTGCCCGACCTCGCGGCGTTTCTTCGCCGCTCCGAACACCTTGCGGAGGTCCGCGACACCGGAGAACGTTGCCGACAGCGGTTCGAACGCGAGACCGGTCTGCTCGGCGAGAAGCCTTGCGACAGTGGTCTTCCCGCATCCAGGAGGGCCCCACAGCACCATGGACGCGAGTCGTCGTGTCGCGACCATGCGGCCGATCGGACCATCGTCTGCAAGTACGTGGCTCTGCCCGACGACCTCGGTCAGCGAAGGTGGACGCAGCCGGTCCGCCAGCGGCCGGGACACCTCGTCCACCGCGAACAGGGACGGTGTATCAGTCATGCAGACCCCGACCGGTGGCCGGCTGCAAGCTCGTGAGAGCCGTACACCAGATCCTCGACGAGCCGCTTCGTCACGCCCCGGCCTGGACCGACCGAGGTCCAGTGCCGCTTGTCGAGATAGCGCCCGGCCGTGATCGAGTCGTGGTCATGTCGCAGTGCGACAGCGTGATGCGGGTCCACCTTCACGGTGATGATCTGCAGATTCGGGTCGCCGTCGGTCACGATGAGGAACACCTTGTCGCCCACCTTCCAGACATCCAGATGCGGAGTGAACGGATGTCCGCGGCTGACATCGTCGAGTGTCGCCGCGGTGTCGCGGGCAATCTGCTGCACCTGCGCACCTGACAGTGTCACCGGTACGCCGGATCCGTACGGAGCAGACCGCGTACTTCCGTCGGTGGGTGGCGGCGCGTCATGTCCTGTCTCCCTTCGGACGGTGTGGATCGTCGTGCGTCACGACGTACGCACGGTACTCCTCGACACGTGTTCGCCCGAGGCCCGTCGCGTCGTCTGGAGGGCTGGCACCACGCGTTCGGGGCGTCCGAGGGGCTCGATATTCGACATTACTTGGCCGGCCACACATACGTGTGTAGAGTACGTGGCTAGCCAAGTAAATCGTTGACGAGCCACGGGCAACCGATGGTCGTCATCACCATCGACGAAAAGAGCCTGCCGTGCGTGTGACCAAAGACATGATCGATCCATCGTTGCGCCTGCCGGGCCGGATCGTCGACCGACTCATGGGGGGCACCCAGACAGTGATTAGTCTGCGCAAGGGCGACCCCACCGCGTTGAAACTGCTGAAGTACCTTCCTGCCAGGGGGATTCGTCGCTACGAGGTCACCGCGACTCGTCCGGACGGAACCGATCTGCGGCTGATCGTGATGGCGCCGCTCACGCCGGTCCCCGATGCTCCGGCGCTGCTCTGGATTCACGGCGGCGGCTACGCGTTCGGTTCGCCCGACGGTGAGGCCGTCTCGGTGCGTCCCATGATCGACGCCACCGGCGCCGTGGTGGTCAGCCCGGACTACCGGCGCAGCTCACAGGCGCCGTATCCGGCCGCGCTCGACGACTGCTACACCGCGCTGGTGTGGTTGCGCGACAACGCCGTACGACTCGGTGCCGCCGACGACCGCATCGTCGTAGGTGGTGTCAGCGCGGGTGGCGGCCTCACCGCTGCGCTGTCCCTGCTCGCTCGCGACCGCGGCGAGGTGAACATCGCCTTCCAGTGCCCGATCTACCCCATGATCGACGACCGACCGACCCCGTCGTCGACCGACAACACCGCCCCGGTGTGGAACAGCGTGACCAACTGCAACGCGTGGCGTCTTTACCTCGGTGAACTCGAGGGGGGCGACGTGCCGGCGTACGCGGCACCCGCACGAGCGACCGACCTGTCGGGTCTCCCGCCGACGATCACGTTCGTCGGGAGTATCGAGGCCTTCCACGACGAGACGAGCGCCTACGTCGACGCGCTGAACGCGGCGGGGGTTCCCACCGAGTTCCGTGTCGTCCCCGGTGCATGGCACGGGTTCGACGCGGCCGCACCGTGGACCCGCCCGGCGAAGGAGGCCAAGGCGTGGTTCCTGGATCGGTTCGTCGAGTACACGGCGCGTTACCGCGCACCGCAACCCGGTTCCGCTGTCTGACAACAGAGCACGACCGATCCAACTTTCTCGCAAAAAAAGAATCAGGAGACACCATGAAAGCCATTCGTTTCGACCAGTTCGGCTCGACGTCGGAACTGCACCTCGTCGACGTCGACCCACCGCAGCCCGGGCCCGGCCAGGTCCGCGTCCGTGTCCGCGTCGCGGGGGTCAACGCGCTGGACGGAAAAATTCGTTCGGGTGCAATGAACGCGGTCTTCCCCACCCAGCTACCGGCCGTTCCCGGCGCCGAGGTGGCGGGTGTCGTCGACGCCGTCGGCGACGAGACCCACGGCGTCTCGGTGGGCGACGAGGTATTCGGCTGGTCCGACACCGGGAGCTACGCCGAGTACGCCCTCGCCACGACCGTCGCGATCAAACCGACTGGGCTCGGCTGGGATGACGCCGTTGCCCTGCCTGTAGCCGGCGCTACCGCACAGCGAGTGCTCGATCAGCTCACCGTCGTCGACGGCGACACCGTGCTGCTGCACGGCGCGGCCGGAGCTGTGGGAACCATCGCCGTGCAGCTCGCCGTTGCGCGCGGTGCGCGTGTCATCGCCACCGCGGGACCAGGGAATCATGACTACCTGTCCTCCCTCGGCGCGACACCCACCACGTACGGGGAGGGGCTCGTCGAGAGAGTCCGCGCACTCGCTCCCGAGGGTGTCGATGCGATCTTCGACATCGCCGGGAAAGGCGCGCTCGAGGACTCGATCACCCTGCGCGGAGGAACGGACCGCATCACCACCATTGCGGACTTCCGTGCCCACCAACTGGGGGTCGCCTTCTCCGCCACTCCCGCCGAACGGTCGACCGGCCTGCTCGATGAGTTGGCGCACGCCGTGGCCGCCGGAACAGTGGCCACGACCGTCACGACGTTTCCTCTTGCACACGCGGCCGCAGCCCAGGATCTCAGCGACTCCGGTCATGTGCGCGGCAAGATCGTCCTGTCCGTCGATTGACGCGTCGACGACCCCGCTCGACAGCACCGACAGAATGGTGACATGCCCGAATCCGCATCACCGTTTCCCGCATCCTTCAACGGCGGACAGGTGAGTTACACGATCTTCGAACTCGCGCGCGCCCACCGCGGTTACGCCTCGACTCTGCTGCGCGGCCTCGAGCTCCACCCGGGCCAGGAATTGATACTCATGCACCTGCATCACCGCGACGGGCAGACGCAGTCCGAACTCGTCGCCAGTGTGGGCGTCGACCACTCCACGATGTCGAAAGCATTGCGGCGCATGCAGGACACCGGCCTCATCGTTCGAGAACCGGCCGAACACGACCGGCGAGTCTCGGTCGCACACCTGACTTCCAAGGGTGAGGCGATGCGAGAACCCATCGCCGCCATGTGGCGCGAGCTCGAATCCGTCACCACACGCGACCTCACCACCCAGCAGGCTGCGTCACTCCTGACCGCGGCCCACACCATCATCGACTCCATCCGAGGCCGGACGACACCGGACGGCCCGGACGAAAGAGGCACACCATGACCACCACCGCACCTGTCCTCGTCGTCGGCGCGACCGGAAACCTCGGCGGACAGGTCGTCGATGCGCTGCTCGACATCGGCAAACCCGTTCGCGCATTGGTCCGACCCACCACCGATGCCGGCACGCTCGAAAGTCTCGGCGTGGAGATCGCCCGCGGCGACATGCTCGACGTCGACTCCCTGGTGACGGCGATGACCGGCGCCGACGCCGTCATCACCACTGCAGCCGGCTACACCCGAGGCGGTAAGAACGCTGACGACATCGACACGATCGGCAACGCCAATCTGGCCGAGGCCGCGCACCGCAGCGGCATCCGAAAGTTCGTCCTGACCAGCATTCTCACCAGCGACCGCACTCCCGACGTGCCGCACTTCTGGCACAAGAAGTTGGCGGAGGACCGTCTGGAAAGTCTGGGGGTGCCGTTCGTCGCGCTGCGCCCTGGTGCATTCCTCGATCAGATCGCCACCATGGGTGGTGACCCGATCAGCAAGGGCCGCTTTCTGTGGGTCGGCAACGCAAACACTCCACTGACATTCGTGTTGATCGCGGACCTCGCCCGCTACCTTGCGGCAGCAGTCGACGCGGACACCGAGGTCGGCGAACGCATCGACGTCGGATGGGACCGGCCCGTCGGTGCCCGAGAAGCCGCGCGCCTCCTGAGTGACGCCATCGGACAGGACATCTCGGTACGAGCGATCCCGGCACCGCTGGTCCGCGCGGCCGGCACGGTCACCAGCCGCTTCGTCCCGATCATCAAGGACATGGCCGCGATGTTCAGCTGGTTCGACGCCGGCAACTACGTCGCCGACATCACCCGCCAGACCGAACTGTTCGGACCCGCCCCGACCGCCGAGGACGCCACCCTGCGACTCGGTCACAGGCTTACGTCGAGCTCGGGGCGCTGAGCGGCCACACTCGATGCACGTCCAGATCCGGTTCGAGATCTGTCCGTTCACCGGGTGGTTCTCCACGGCAGCCGGAGAAACGTGTGGTGAACGGCAGGAAATTTCAGGGGTGAGCGGCCGTGTGCGCGTGTGGAATCCGGCGGCGAACGTGACACTCCCGTTCGACCCGGGCTGGGGAGGTTTCATGGATCGTGACCACAGTGTTCATTCTGCGCACGTTCGAGATGCCTGAACCCTTGTGAGACAGCAGTTCACACGGGGTATTCCCAGCCTGACAGCTCTCACCGCAGGAGATGGAGCCTCGGTGCTCCGTCATGGCGCTTCTCATTTCCAGAGAGCTATCGCTGTCGTATCGGTACCGTCAGAGCGGTGATCGAACTTCCTACTCCGCCTGTGTTGTCGGACCCTCGCACGGAGGTGAGGACGTCGTACCTCGTGGGCGAGCTGGCTGACATGCTGCATCGTGGGCGGAGCACGGACTGGTTGCGGGCGGCGAGCCCCGACTTCGATACGCACGTGGCCGAGCGGGTAGGAGTGCGCGATCGATGGGGTGTCCCTTCCCAGGGGTGGTGGTACACATCGGGTGAGTTCTACCTCGGCTCGCTCGTGCTGCGACACCGTCTGACCGACGACGAGGGTGGCGGCCACATCGGCTGTCACGTCGTGTATCCGTGGCAGCGGCGTGGGCACGCCACACGCATGCTGCGAGCCGCACTGGGTCGATGCTCCCGAATGGGCATCACCCGCGCATTGCTGACCGTGGCTCCCGACAATGTTGCCTCGCTGAAGGTCGTAGAACGCAACGGCGGTGTACCCGACGGGGTGAACCATGAAGGCGAGGCGCGGTTCTGGATCGACACCTGGGTGTCCCTGAAGCCCTGTAGTCCTGAAGACCCGGGACCCTGAGATTCGCGAGTCGCCGCGACCGATGATGGCGAGAAGGGGCCAGCACTTGGAGATCGAGCCTTTCCGCGGTTGGCCGGGGTTTCGGCGCGCCGGTGGTGCCATACGCCATCCGCGTGAACTCGGCCCAGTCGTGAGTGTGGACCACCACGTCGTTGTCGTGAGCCTTGTAGATACCCCCGTCCGATTGTTGCGGTGGCTTGGTTGTAGGTGGGCGTGGGTGGTCAAGGGCGCAGGATTATCCACGACGGTCGGTGGACCTCCGGAACTGCTATGGACGGACACCGCTCGCTTCACGTCGACGTCGGAGGCGTGGAGCGTGCTGACTGCGCCCCGCACAGTGCACCGCTCGCTTCGGGATTCTCACCTCTTCACTCTTTCTGCATGTTGTCGTGGCGTTGTCGTTGTCTGGTTCCGTAGGCGGCTTCCTTGACTGCGTCGTCGTCTTCGAGGCCGGATCCGAGGGCGCCGCCGATGGTGGCGATGGAGGCGAGGAGCCAGCTGAGTTCGAGGTAGTCGGCGGTGGTCGCGTTGTGCCCGAGGGTCGAGGAGAGGACGTGCGCTCGGAGGGAGAGCCAGGTGGTGAAGAGCAGCAGACCGAACAGGGCGATGTGGAGGACGGCGACGCCGATGGTCAGGGTGATGACGGTCGCGGTGTTGTACAGCCTGGAGCGTTCGCGTTCCTCGTCGGATTCGGGCCGTTCCCACAGTTCGTGGTCGATGACGAGCCAGAGGATGAGCGCCACGGTCGACAGGATCGTCGCCGCAAAGAGGCGCCATCCGCCCATGGTGTCGGCGAACGACCAGATGGTGCTGGTGGACAATGCGAATGCGCCGGTGGCGAAGGCGCCGACGAGCACTTTGGACAGGCCGGTGACCAGCCGCCAGGGCCGGTTGGCTCGCACCATTCCGGAGACCAGTCGGAGCGTGCGTAGTCCCTTCGGTGCGAGGTACCGGGTGCCGGTTTCGTGCTGTTCGGAGGGGAATCGTTTCGCGGCGCTCGTCGGTGCGAGTTCGGGTTCGCCGAGGATGCGTGCGAGGGCGAGTTCGACGACGGTGGTGACGCGTCGAGTGAGGTCGATGCCGCCGACGGCGGCGATGGAGATCAGTGCGAACTGGGTGATCGGCGCTGACCTCGCCGAGGACGGGGACGGTGTTGTCGCGGCGGGGGAGGTCGGTGAGGTAGACGACGATGTCTTCGTGGTCGGAGTCGGTGTCGACGGTGTCGATCACGTCGTCGAGTGAGGCGTGTTCGTCGGAGACGAGGGGTTGTCGGCGCACGGTGGTGGTCCATCGGCGGGGCGGTGATCCTCGTTCGGGGAGGCGTCGGGGTAGGTGGTCCGAGAGGTGCTCGGCGAGGTCTGCGGGTTTGCCGGGGTCGGCGATGAGCAGTACCGAGACACCGTCTCCCGCTGGGCGGGTGGGTCCTTTTCGGTGTGGGTCGTGGTCGGTCATCGCCCGGTGCTACCCGGTCGAGACAAGTCGAAACGTCCGAAAGTCGAGCAGACTGTCAGCTGTCCGACCTCCGCCAGGGAGCTGACCGACGACGTGTGCGATCACCCGCGGGCGACCCGACTGCAGTGACGCCGATCGTCAGCTGACCCCAGGGTCGCAGAGGCTTCGGTGCGGCGAGAATGTTCACTACAGGGGGGTGGTTCCGTGAGCGGCGGGGGCGGGACGCCCGAGGTGATACCCCTGCAGGAGATGGGCGCCGAGACGGCGGACGGTGCGCAGTTCGGCATCGGACTCGACGCCCTCGAACACCACGGTCATGCCGAATTGCTCGGCAAGGGTCACGGTGCCGGCAGCGATGGCTGCACGCAAAGGATCGGTGTCGATGTCGTGGGTGACGAACGCGTCGATCTTGATCATCTCGGGTCGGACGGTGATCACCTGCCGGAGCCCGGACTGCCCGGCGCCGACGTCGTCGAGGGCGATGACCACACCGGCGCCGCGTAGGTCGTTGACCCGTGTGAGGACGGTGTCGATCTCGTGGATGTGGGTGCGTTCGGAGACCTCGAGGATGATGCGGCGATGTCGGGCGGCGTGGCGCAGCGGCTCGGCGAGCAGAGGGTCGTCGGTGAGCGCGGCGGGGGAGAGGTTCACCGCGAGGAACATTCCCGGCGGGAACGATGCCGCTTCGTTCAGAGCGGAGAGCACCGCGGCGCCTTCGAGTGCCCCGGACAGTCCGCTCTGCGCTGCGCTGTCGAACCACTCCGCGGGGCACGCGGTTCCCGTGGGGAACCGCGAGAGCGCTTCGTAGCCGACGACGTTCAGGTCTGCGGCGTCGACGATGGGTTGGAACACCATGGTGGGTCCGCCGCGACGTACAAGGTCGCAGATGTCATCAGCGGTGACCGGCCGCTGCTGGGCGCGGCCGGAGCGGCTTCCGTCCCCGTCGAAATCAGTCACCGGGAACGCTTGCTCGCACACGACGCCGCACCGGCGGGCGGAACGAGCACACGTGGACTGCAGCCGGTGGCGCATCGTGTCGGGTCTGAGAGATGAGGACGTGGTACCCCCCATTCGCAGAACGGATGCACCACCCCTGAAAGGGTGACAAGCACAAATTCTGCTGGCCATGCTCGCCGTAGGCATGACGTCCCGTCACGCCGGAAGCGGCACGACGGAACCGGCTACGCACCGGGACGGTGGGGACACGCGTGGTGATTGCCGAGGACGGCTCGGGAACCGACACCCTCCGAGTAGCACCGACGATGCGGCCCTGCTCACGATGCCCATTCCCGGGCAGCGTCGCGGCGACCTCGCCGCCGAGGACCGGGGCGACATATTCGGCCGGCCCCGACTCGTTCAGCATGTCAGCAGTGAAGCAGGCACCCGCGCCAGGCAATGCGCCGGGTCACGACCACTCCTGAGCCTCATGCCCGATTGCACGAAGATCGTCGACTCGCTCAGTTCGGGGGAATGCCGGAGGCGTGCTCGTGTGCCACCTGTGAAGTCACCGGACGAGAGGAATGGCGGCCCTCCGGCCCTGCCCGCACGCCGCCTCCGATCTGATGTGCGGGCCCGTACGGATCCCCCAGTGGGACGCGCCGCGACCCTCCCGCGACACCGGGACAGTCGTCACCACGCAGCGAGTTCGCCGGGGGCCGGTCGAGGTCGCCGGCGAATGGTGACCCGCGATCGACATGCACTGGTCGGACCTTTGAGAATCATCCTCTCTCGGTGCGGTCGAGAATCAATCGAGTGGCTTCTCGAGGTGCGTCCCACTGCGGAAAGTGACCGCACCGCTCGAACCAGTGCAGAACGGCATCGGGGAACAGTTCCGATGCGCGTGTGGCTTGCCTCGGCACTGTCACCAGATCTCGTCGTCCCCAACCGATCGTGACCCGCCCGGGCACTGTGCCGGACGGTGCGCCTTCCTGCTTCGGCCCGTGGATGAGGGCGTTCAGAGCGGCCCCGGTCGACGGGGAGTCGGCGAGCCCGCGTACGTCGGGCAACACGGTGTCGCGCGAGAGTGCCCATGGCCGCGCGGACAATTGAGCGAGCAGCAGGGTCCTTCCCGCAGGGTTGCCGAGAAGTGCAGGTAGGAAACGCCGCAATATGTTGACAAGGGCTATGGACGGCCGGAGTGTGGCGCCGAAGACAGCGCGTTCGCGGTCGCTCCAGAAACCGCCGGGGTCGAGTGCCACGGTGTCGCCGCCGACTCCCCGTCGAGCAAGTTCGAGGACGATTCGACCGCCCATGGATTGACCGACGGTGGAAATGCCACCCAGATCGTGTTCGCGAATGAAGTCCGCGACGGAGTCGGCGAGAGCAGCGATCGATACTTCGCCCGTCAACGGCGGCGTGTCGCCGAACCCCGGTAGGTCGACCGCGATGACGTCACGGTGTTCCGCCAGTTCGTCGATGATCGGGGACCAGGATCGCCATCCCACGCCCAAGCCGTGCACCAGCAACAGCGGGCTGCCATGTCCGAATCTGACATAATTTAGCGTCATATACTCGACGGTACGCGAATGCCCGGTCGACGCACGGGTTCCGGAAGACCGATGGCATCCGCTCACCCAGCGTTCGAGTCGGCCACTCTTCGCCGGGTACGACTGTTCGGGACCACGTCCCCGGCGTGGCGATTCGCGTTCGCTGATGATCTCGAGATGCCCCGGAGGCAACAGCGCGTCTTCGCGTTCCGGCTCGTCCCGCGGTGAGAACGCAGGTACCTGTCCGGGTCGTCGAGGCCGCGTGCGCGAGACAGTCGGTCGGCTTCCTGTGAGGCGGTTCAGACGAGAGTCGTCCGGCGGATCACGTCGCCGACCCCTGTCGGCCCCCAAATTCGACCACCGTGGATCCCCACCCGAGGGTTCCGACACGTGCGTCGGCTCCGACGGCGTCGGTGATGAGGTCACGGAGTTCGGCTTCGGTGCGTCGCCCGGATCCGTACAGGCACAGTCGGACCAAGTCGTCTTCGGTGTCGTGATCGTCGGTGGTCGCCGGGTCGAGCACGTCGGTGACGAGGACGACCCTGCGCGCGGAGGTCGCCAGCATCGACAGCAGCAGGAGGGCGTCAGCGTCCGGGTGAGCGTCGATCAGGTCGACGGCGATCGCGAGGTCTACGGGGGATCCCGACGGGGTGATATCGGTGGAGTCGATGCAGTGCACCGCACCGCGCCGCTCGTCGGCCACGTCTGCCAGGTTCCGGCGGTTGCGGTCGGGATGTCCGACGAGCGTGATCTCGAGGTCGGGACGTTCCCGTACGAGGGTGTCGGCGTAGACGCCTGCCCCGTCGCCGTGGAGTGCGACCGTCCGGACTCCGTCTAGATCGACCGCGTCGGGCAGTGCGGGAGCGCGGTAGACAGCGGAGAACGCCGCTTCCTCGTGGAATTCGTCCGCGATACCGGGCTCGGCCATCTGGTCGGCGAAACGGTGTGTCGGAGGCGGTGTTCCGGTCCGGATCGTCTCGGTGAGGCCGAGGAGCGACAGTTCGAGACGGGTGTGGATCCTGTCGTTGTGCAGCTGCTGATTGAGGAACGCGTCCTGGTCGGCGAGCAGGGACCCCATCTCGGTGAGGGCGCAACGCTGACCGTGGGTGGTGAGAAGGTCGAGCAGGACGAGGTGCCGCACCAGCTTCGCCGTGGCGCCGGGGTGAGTGCTGCATGCTGCGGCGATCGCGTCGACGGTGTCGGCGCCGCCGTCGACAGCAGCGAACACCCCGAGCGTCACCGCGGTCTTGATGACCAGCGGGGTCGCCAGGTCCGTCATCTCGTGCAGACGCGCCACCGCGTTCCTTACCTGGCCGCTGTCGGCCGGGGACGGCGCGGTTCGGTCCTCGCGTCTACGCCAGTACCCGGCGATCTCGACGAACTTCTTGTCGATCTGCTTGTCCTGCTTGGCCCATCGACGTAGTGGCGTGATGGTCTGTGCTTCGCCGGCGACCCACAGGTACGGCTGCCCGGGTCGCCACGGCGCCGTTCGGACCGCGTCGACGAGCCGGGAGTCGCCTCCGGCTTCGGACCGGTACAGCCAGGTGATGTCGACGTCGGCAGCCGAGCGCAGTTCCTGTCGGTGCGAGCGCTCGGCCACTTCGACGACCACCGTCGCCGGCAGATCAGCGGGCAGTATCTCGAGGCAGCGCGCGATGGCGGGCAGGGCGGTCTCGTCGCCGGCGACGAGCATCCAGTCCACCTCGCGCGGCAGGCTCGCGGAGTGTTTCGGTCCGGCGATCAGCACCGTGTCGCCGGGCTCCACCGTCCGGGACCACGTCGCTGCGAGTCCGCCCTCGTGGGCTGCGAAGTCCAGCACCATCTCTCGCTCGGCCTCGTCGAACCGGCGCACGGTGTACGTGCGTGCGTACGGGAACGATCCTGCGGGCCAGTCGACGGTGCCGTCGTCCTGATTCCTGGGTACCGGGAACGGCAGGGTCCCGGTGACCGGGTCGACCGGAAGAATCTTGACGTCGTCGTCGAATCCGGTGGTCCGCACCGGAGGCAGCTCGACACCGTCGCGCACGTGCCGGTCCATCGACGGCCCGCCCACCACGACCCGTCGCATCACGGGGGTCACGTCCTCCACCCGCAGGACATCGAGTTCTCGCATACAGATCGGAAAGACCTGAACGTCGCGCACTGTGCCCGCCATAGGAATCCCTACCTCCTGATCCGTTCTCACCGAGTGGCACTGCTACGCGGCGAACGTCTGCTGGATCTGGTCCAGCGTGGCCATGACCCCGTCGTAGTCGGGTCGGTAGCTCGTCGCCGGGAGTTCGTGGACAGTGCTCGCGGCGAAGGCCGGCAACACCGCGTAGGCCGGATCCTGCTTCAGCTGCTCGAGGGTGCGCCCGGCAACCGGGACGACGAACATCACCGGGGCGGTGGCGACGGAACCGAGCAATTCGGGGCTGACGATGAACGAGTCCCCGGAACCGTACAACTCCGGATTCCCGGCCTTGGTGAGAATGTCGTCGGCTTCGAAACCGACCTCCGACAACAACGTCGGCAATGCCGCGGTCTGCGGAATGAAGGAGGGTTCATTGGTGCTCAGCGACAGGAAATATGCGACAGGAGACCCGGGAACGGTGATGGAGTCCCTGACATCGGCGACCTTGTCCTCATATGCCTGCAGGAGAGAGTCGACCTTGTCGCTCTCCCCGGCGGCGTCGGCGACTGCCGCGAGTTCGCCTTGCCAGGTGGTGACCGTGGACGGGATCAGCACGGTGGGTGCGATCGCGGCGAGCTGATCGTAGGCATCATTGGCCAGGATGGCGGAGTAGCCCTGCCCGCCACCGATGATGAGATCAGGTTCGGCCTGCGCAATGGCTTCGATGTTCAGCGATTCCCCCGCCGGCAGTTCCACTGTGCCCCGGGCCTCAGCCTTGTCGGCCCACTGTGGAGGGAAGCCGCCGTCGAGGGTGGTCACACCGAGCAGTCGGGTGTCGGTGATGGCGACGGGCGCGTCGAGTGTGTAGAGGTATCCGGCGAATCCGGCGGAGAGGACCGCGATGCGCTGGGGGTCGGCGGGCACGGTCACCTCTCCTCTGTCGGTGGCGATCACGCGGGTCTCGCTCGGTGTCGGCACGACAGTTGCAGCGGTGTCGTCGGCGGTCGAACTGCACGCGGACGCGCCGAGGACGACGAGCGCCATCGACGCAGCGGCGACGAGGCGGACGCCTCGCCGGCGAAGGGGGGAGTGCACCATGGCGAATCCTTTCGAGAGCACTGTCGTGCGTGTCATGGTTGTGTCGAGGCCGCGATACGCACCTCGTTCCGAGGGCGGGCGTACACGGCGGTCCGCGCGCCGTCGATGTCGTGGACGCGCACCCGGGTATCGAACACGTCGCTCAGGATGTCGTCGTGCATGATCGCGCCGGCGGGCCCGCTGACGACGATCCGACCGTCCCGCATCGCGACGATGTCGTCCGACCAGGCCGCTGCGAAGTTGATGTCGTGCACCACGAGCACGATCGTGCGCCCCAATTCGTCGGCCGCGCGTCGGAGATGGCCCATCATCGCCACCGAGTGCTTCATGTCCAGATTGTTCAGCGGCTCGTCGAGCAGGACGTACGGAGTGTCCTGCGCGAGAACCATGGCGACGAACGCCCGCTGGCGCTGACCACCCGACACCTGGTCGAGGTGGCGCCCGGCGAGGGTGTCGAGGTGCAGGAAGTCGAGCGCACGGTCGACGTGTTCGTGGTCGTGTGCGCGGAGTCGGCCGCCGCAGTGCGGGAACCGGCCGAACGAGACGAGCTCGCGGATGGTGAGCCGCGCGGTCAGGTGGTTGTCCTGGCGCAGCACCGAGACGATGCGGGCCAAGTCTCTCGTGGCCGTGTGCTGCACCACGGCGTCTCCGATGGTCACGGTTCCGGTGGTCGGCTCGAGCAGTCTGCCCATGATCGAGAGCAGGGTCGACTTGCCCGCTCCGTTGGGCCCGACGACCGAGGTGATGCCACCCTCTGCGATGGTGCCGCTGACCGGTCCGAGCACCGTCTCGCTCTGGTAGGTCTTGGAGACGTCCGAGAACGTGATCACAGTCTGCCTTTCCGGAGGACGACGACGAGGAAGAGCAGTCCACCCGCGAATTCGATGACGACCGTGAGGAAACCGGCCGCGTAGAACACGTGCTGCATGACGAACTGTCCGACGACGAGCGTGAGCATGCCGAGCAGGAATGCCATCGGCAGCACGTACTGGTGTTTGTAGCTGCCGGTCACCTGATAGGCCATCGTCGCGACGATGAAGCCGAAGAAGGTCATCGGCCCTGCCAGCGCGGTGGAGAACGACACCAGCAGCGCCACCAGAACGAGCACGAGCGTCAGTTCACGCTTGTGGTCGACGCCGATGGTCGTCGCGGAGTCACGGCCGAGCAACAGCACATCGAGCCGGAAGCGTCTGCGCCACAACACCACTCCCACTGTGACGCACACCGTGAACGCGAGGGGAAGCATGCCCGGATCCACCCCGCTGAGGCGACCGAACAGGCGAACGGACAGGAGGTCGTACTCGGTGGGGGAGAGCAGACGCTGCAGGAACGTCGAGAGGCTGTCGAAGGCCAGCCCCAGGACGACGCCGACGAGCAGCATCGTGAAGAGACTGCCGAGGCGACCGGAGAAGAGCCAGCGATAGAGGATCGTGGCGAACAGGACCATGGTGAGGGTCTGTGCGATCACTTTCGGGGTGCCGTCGGTCCGCGCGATGACGGAGCCGCCGAAGACGAACACCATGACGGTCTGCATCAGCACGTACAGCGAGTCGAAACCGACGATGGACGGAGTGAGCAATCGGTTGTCTGTGACGGTGTGGAAGACGACGGTGCCGAGCCCGTGGGCGAAGGCCGCGACGGCCATGGCGCCCAGCATCGTGGCGCGGCGTTCCACCGCGAACTCGAAGGAACCCCGGACGAACAGGAGAAGGAAGCAGGCGATCGCCCCCGCCAGCACCGCGGAGGCCACGAGAAGTCGTCGGCGCGGACGTGGTCCCGAGTCGGTGCGTACCAGCGTCGACATCGAGGGTGATTCACGCAAGAACATGACGTCGCTGCCTCACCAGGAGAAGGACGAAGACCGCGGCGCCGAGCGCGCCGAGAATCACCGAGGCCGGAATCTCCATGGGCGCGACCACCGTGCGCCCGATCAGGTCGCACGCCAGCAGCAGTCCGACGCCCAGCACCGCCACCCACGGGAGGTTCCTCCGTACGTCGTCTCCCAGGACCATGGACACGATGTTCGGCACGATGAGGCCCAGGAACGGGATGAAGCCGACCACCACGCTGGTGACACCGGTGCACACCGCCACCATCGCGACGCCGAGCACGACGGTCGCGTCGTAGTTCAGTCCGACCGTGGTGGCGAGGTCCTTCCCGAGGCCGGCGACGGTGAAGCGGTGCGCGAGCAGGTAGACGAGCACGGCGATGACGACGACGGCCCACAAGGGTTCGTAGAAACCGCGCACGATGCCGCTGAATCCGCCGGACCGCCACGCGGACATGGACTGCAGCAGGTCGAATGTGCCGGCGAGGAAGGTGGTGATCGCGCCGACGACGGCGCCCAGCATGATGCCGACCAGGGGGACCACCAGTTGTTGTTCCAACGAGATTCGACGCAGGACGCCGACGAACAACATGGTGCCGACGAAGGCGAACGCGGTGGCGATCAGCATCTTCGGCATCGGCCCCAGATTCGGCGCCAGCAACAGGGCCGCGAGAATGCCCAGCCCCGCCCACTGGCTCGTGCCGGCGGTAGTGGGCTCGACGAACTTGTTCTGAGTGATCATCTGCATGACCACACCGGACACCGCCATCGCGACGCCGGCGAAGATCAATGAGAGGGTCCGCGGGACGCGAGAGATGAGGAACATCTCCCGCGCCACCGGGTCGGTGAGCAGTGTGCCGAGCGAGATGTCGAACTCGCCGACGAGCAGCGACGCCGCGACCAGGGCGGCGGTGACCACCGCCGAGCCCAGAAGTGCTGTCCTACGATGCATTCGAGAAGGCATCCGCGAGCTGCTCGTACGTCTCGGCGTACGCCTGGATGCTCTCCCGGGTGTAGAAGTACGGATCGAGGTAGACGATCTGGTCCTCGGACGCGAACGTCGTGCGGGCGAACGCTTCCTGTGCATCGATCACCGACTTCGCCGGAGCGGCACCGGGTTCACCGGCCGCGGCGTCGCGGTCCAGCACGATCATCCAGTCCGGGTTCGCCGCGGCGACGGCCTCCGGCGCGAGGCCGGAGTCGCCGTGTACGTCGCCGGCCTCACCGGCGAAGACGTCGCGCAGGTTCAGCGGCTCGATGATGCGACCGATCCGTCCGGCGCCGTTGTCGATCTTTCCGCCCGAGACGACGGACAGGAACACCGACTGGCCGGTGGTCCGCTCCGCCGCGTTGTCTTCGGCGGCGTCGAGAGCCGCGATGATCTCGGCCGCCTGCTCCTCGCGGTCGAAAACGACGCCGAGAGAGGCGGTCTGGCGCTTCAGTGACTCGACGTAACCACCCTCGGCATCGTCGGACGGCGCGATGTCCAGCGTCGGGGCGATACGACCGAGTTCGTCGGTGTACTCCGAGAAGCGGTAACCGCCGATGATGAGATCGGGTTCCGCCTCGTTCACGATCTCCAGATTCGGCTCCCTGTGCGTCCCCACGTCGAGGATGGCGTCGTCGTCGATCCAGTCCTCGAACCCTTCGTACGGCATGATCGGCTTGGGCAGCGCCACCGGTTCGACGCCGAACGCGCGCAGGGTCTCCAGCGACGTGTTGTCGAGGGCGACGACACGCTGCGGGTTCTGGGGGACCTCGACAGGTCCGGTGGCGGTGTCGATCGAAACGGTGGTGGCGGAGTCCGCGGACGTGGTGTCGTCGGTGCTGCAACTCGCGAGCGCGCTCACCGTGATCACGGTGGCGAGGAGGGCGAGGATCGGGGTTTTCGGGGTCTTCACGAGGCTCCAGAGGGTGTGATGTCTTGACCGAACCTTTACTCGCTGGAGCGTAACGACTTAGGTAAGGCTATGCAAAATATCTGACCGCGCGGCGACGACGGCCACTGCTTCCAACTCCGTGATCGCGCTGACGACGATCACTGCGTGGCTCCAGCCGTTTTCAACATTGCCGCAGAAGTTCGGTCGTACCCACTCGGCGTGACTCGATCATCGGGCGACGATCGGAACCGGGGCGGCGCCGGCTCACCTCGGCGAGGGGTTTTTGATGGCTCCACCTGCTTGATCCGACGATGTCGCAATCGGCACACTGCAGGTGACCACCTCGCCCCCGGTGCCACCTCCTGCATCCGGGCCACGTCGCACCAGTCCTCATCGCGGTGGCCGCGAGGTACCCCGACGCAGACAGGATCCTGACCATGACCCGAGGAGCGGACCGACGCATCGCACCGATGGCGCCGGAACTGATCGCAGCGTGTTGGACGTCGGCGGGCGATGTCCGCCCCGACGCGCCACACCCTGTGAGTCCGATTCCGATCGCGGACCGGATCACGGCGGTATCCGATGCCGGGTTCGCCGGCATGGGGATCGTCGCCGCGGACCTCGCGGCAATTCGCGACGACATCGGACTACCGGCCCTGCGGAGCATGCTCGACAATTCGCCGTTGAGGTATGTCGAGATCGAACTGCTGGAACGGTGGTGGATCCCCAGAGGAGAGAACGGAAGCACCCACGACACTCGCGACCTGCTGCTGGAGGCCGCTGAGATCCTCCAGCCGACGCACATCAAGATCGGCTCGGAGAATGCGCCGCCTCGTGACCTCGAACCACTTGTCGACGCGTTACGCGTGTTGACCCGCGAGGCCGCGGAGCGCGGCACCCGCATCGCCATCGAACCGATGCCGTTCTCGATCATCTCCATGATCCCGGACGGGGCCGACCTCGCCCGCGCCACAGGAGATCCCGCGTGCGGCGTGATCGTCGATGCCTGGCACCTCTTCCGGGCCGGCACCACCCTCGACGAACTGCGATCTTCCCTGACCGGCGACGTCGTGTTCGGTGTGGAACTCGATGACGCCGACGAGCACGTCGTCGGGTCGTTGTTCGACGACACGATGGACAACCGTCGACTGTGCGGTGAGGGAGTGTTCGACCTGAACGGACTGATCAGTGTTCTGCGCGAGGTCGGATACGACGGAACCTGGGGTGTCGAGATCTTGTCCGACGACTTCCGACGCATGCCACTCGATCTCGCCCTCACCCGAGCGCACGAGAGCGCAGTCGCACTGGTGCATCCCCTGCCATGACGTCCGGTCGGCGGGACGATCCACTGTCGGATGATCGTGGGGAGTACACCGCGGTCGGCGCGAACGGCTGAGCCGTCGATGGCCGAGGAGCAAGGACTTGCCAGGAACGTCGTCGCCGAAACATCGGCCCAGCAGGACCGACCGCCGTACGACTGTTCGCGCCACCACGTCAGGCAGGCCCGCGAAGCTTCCCCCGTACGACGATGACTCCGACCAGGATCACCAGTGCCGCGACGACGAGCGCAGACGGTCCGCCCCGAGGTAGCGAGGTCAGAACCGGTGCGGCTGCGAACAGCGCGAGACCGAGCGGGGGCAGGGTCATCAGTCCCACCCCCGTCCCGTACCAGAGGCCTTGTCGTTTGTCCCAGTCCGATCTGGCCTGCACGGCTTCCTCGAAGCGGACGATCGCGATTCCGAGTGGTGTAGCGACGAGCAGCCACACCAGAGGCGACGTCGGTAGTCCCGGTCGACCGAGAAGTGCATCCGTGATCAGAGTGGCACCGAGATAGGCCGGCAGGAACATACTCACCGCCAGAACGACTCCGAGCGTGACGTCTGAAGGTTCGTCACCTGAAGGCGACCCGACAGACGAGGTCGGGTCGGGACTCATGGCTCGAGCGTATCGTCACCGAGGAGATCGAGGGCGGTGTGCCGCCACCGCGCCGTGCACTGTTGTCAGGACCCAGCGCGGACACATCAGACTTCTGCGCGAGTGGACCGTTCACCGCGTTCCGATCGCCGAGCGTGGTCTGTCGCGCGACGATCGGCGGTCATTCCCCGGTGTCCCCGTCGATGCACTGGCGGAGGAGATCTGCGTGTCCGTTGTGTCGGGCGTACTCCTCGATCAGGTGCAGGTGAATCCAGCGCAGCGAGACCTGCAGGCCGTCGACCGTGCCGATCGACAACGCTTCCAGGTCGGTGTTCGCGGCGAGGGCCCGACTGTCCTGGACGGCCCTGTCGTAGGCGGCGAACACCTCCGCGACAGGTGCCGAGTCGAGGCTGTCGAAGTCTCCGTCGGGCTCGGCGTCCGAGTAGTACAGAGGTGGGCGTTCACGGCCCGCGAGCCGTCTGGCGTACCAACTACGTTCGACTTCTGTCAGGTGTCTCACCAAGCCGAGAAGGGACAGAGTGGACGGCGGTATCGACCGCACTGTCAACTGCGCGTCGGTGAGACCGTGGCACTTCCACAGCAGAGTTGCTCGGTGGTAGTCCAACCACGATTCGAGCATGGTCACTTCGTCCGCGACGAACGGCGGTTCCACGCGGTTCACAGGGTCGGTCATGGTCGAACTCTATGTCCGGACACCGACACGTGGGTTCGACCGACTCGATGCTACGGATCCAGGTGAGCTGCGCGAGTGGGTCATCCCGAGCGTTCAGTCAGTGGAAAGCGGACTCCGGGTGCTGACGCGCCGTCGAGGACCATGTCGCGCGGACGGTGGTCCCCGTGTCCGAACGATCCACTGTCGACGATGTGCTCAGTGCCGTGATGAGCGGCAGGCCGTTACCCCAAGAGCGTTGTGCACAGGCAGTTTCCACCGCCCGAGATCAGCGACGGTGACGTCCAGCGCGCCGAGGTCGACCGAATAGGTGGCGCTGATCTGCATCGTGCCGACACCGTCCGTGTCGAGGTACGCGTGGTCGACGACATTGGCCATCGCTTCGTACACCGCCAGCACCACATCGGCTCTGCGGGCATCGTCGAACGGCAGGATACGGAGCCAGGCGGCCAATGCTCTGCGTACGGCGCCGATGCACAGGGCGTCAGCGGGGACATCGGACATGACGAGGCCCGGGTTTTGGACGCTCGGACCGAGAGTGCTGTCTGTGACACCGTCATGGGTCGCGTCCAGCACGCCCGCCGTGCGACCGTTCAGGACGACACCGCGGCCAGTGCCGCGTCGAGGTCGGCGTGGAGCGAGAGCATCTCGTCCATTCCGACCAGCGTGAGTGGACGGGTGGTCGCGGGCCCGTTCGACACGACAGCGAGCGCGACGAGTGCGCCGAGTCGGCGGTGCGTGTCGATGAGGGCCGTCATGCCGGTGGAAGAGAGAAAATCGACGTCGGTCAGGTCGATGATCACCGCGGAGGGCGCGTCGTCAGACAGTGCTCGGTCGAGACCTGCCGTCAGCATGGGCGTGGACTCGAGGTCCAGATCGCCGCGGACCGACACGATGAGTACAGCCCCGTTGCGGGCGGCGGTGACCTGGACGGACCGTCGGTCGACGTCCTGTTCGCGTGCGCGATCAAGGGTCACAGCGGTACCGCCACGACCGAGGTGACCGTGCGTTCCGCAAGCACCGACACACGCACGTTCTCTCGTTGCGATTGCTCTACCAGAGCGGCGAAGGCCGCGTCCGCGGTGATACCCCGAACTGCCATGACGATGCCCTTCGCCTGTTCGATGCAGGCGCGGGTCTCCATCGCTCTGCGGAGGTTGCCTGACTCTTCCCGAGCGTCCGCGGTGTGCCGCGATTCCCACACCGCGACCTCCACGGCGGTCACGAGCACCGTGACCAGCACCTCGTCGATGTCGCTGAAGCCGTGATCGCCGAAGCTGTAGATGTTCAGCGATCCAGCATGTTCGGAATCGACGTCCAGGGGTGCCGACAGGAAGCTGCGCACACCGGCCTCGGAGGCTGCAGCGGCGAAGAGCGGCCATCGCGCCGCAGCATCCTCGACGTGCACGCACACGATGCGCCCGGTCCGGGCGGCTTCGAGGCAAGGCCCCTCGTTCACGCGGTACTGATCGGCATCGATGTCGCTGACTCGGGAATCCGACCGCGCCGCGGTCTCAGGGTTCGCCGCGTCGTGATGCAGGAGGGTCACCCCGGCCATGTCCGCTCCGGGGATCGCGGCGACCGCCTGTTCGCACAAGCCCTGGAGGAGGATCTCGAACCGACTGTGCGACAGCAGGAGTCCACGAAAGGCGTCCAATGCGTCGAAGGTGTCCGCGGCGAAGTACTGCATCGTGATCGCCGTGCGGACACCACTGGCCGTGCGGGACGACAGCGCTCCCGCGATCTCGTCGTCGAAGGCGTTCGCGGCGGCCAGTGCTGCCGCCGTGCTGTGATCGTCCGGGGGCAGGCCGGGCGTGACCGAATCCGTCATGCGGAGTCCTCTGTGGTGCAGTCATGACTGTCGACCCCACACACGGTATGTCGCAACGCGCGACCACTGGACGTCCGGTCGATGCTCGTCCGACGCAGACCGACTAGTGACGTGTGGGTGCGCGGGAGGTGACACGGGGCAGGAATGCGCGGTCACGACCACGGGACAGTGCGGCCGGGTTGTGAGACCGCCAGACAATGGTTCGGCCGCGCTCTCGGTGGAAGGCCCGAATCTAAAATTCATGCATGGAGCACCCAGAAGTTCGTCGAAACGGCCTGTCATGACTGCCACAGTGGAGCAGAAAGGCTCTGTCTCCGTCGAGATCGACGGTGCGGTCGCATGGGCCGTGATCAGCAATCCGACCCGTCGCAACGCATTGAGCGCAGCGATGATGCGCGATCTGCACGCGCGACTGCAAGAGCTGGACAAACGCCCCGACATCCGCGCCATCGTGCTGCGCGGGGAAGGTTCGGAGGCATTCGTCTCCGGAGCCGACATCTCGGAGTTCGAATCGCAGCACGGTTCCACCGATGCCAAGCAGGCCGCCGACGACGCCATTGCCGCGTTGTTCTTCGGACTCGCCGCCATGCACACGCCGACCATCGCGATGGTGCACGGCTTCTGTATGGGCGCCGGCGTCGCCGTCGCGCTCACCGCGGACATCCGCATCGCCGATGAGGCGTGCGCGTTCGCGATTCCCGCCGCACGTCTGGGAATTGCATACCCGGTTCCGCCGACGCGCGTGCTGCAGCGCATGGTCGGCTCCGGTCACGCCGCCGAGATGCTGTACACCGGCGGTCGCGTCACGGCAGAGACCGCGCTCTCCATCGGTCTCGTGAATCGGGTGGTTCCGAAAGACCAGTTGCACGAGGCCGTACGCACACTCGCGACGACCATCGCGGCCAATTCACCCATGTCGGTGCGGGCTGCGAAGGTGGCCCTCGCGAGCGACCTCTACCCGGAGATGCTCTCCGAGGCCGAGGCTTTCGTGGCCATGTGCGCGGGCTCGGACGATGCCGTGGAAGGTGGGCGCGCCTTCATGGAGAAGCGGCGACCCAAGTTCACAGGCGTCATGTCCTGACGCAGTCCTGCAACCACGTTCGGGTTGCGAGAATCATGTGGGCCGGTCGTACCGACTGAACGCATCGGGTCGAGGCGGTGCTCGAGGTGCGTTCGGTGTTCGCGTTCGCGCTGGCTGCCGGGGAGTCGACCACCGGTTCACTGGAGTTGTACCGCACGGCCATCGGGATGCTCGTTGCCCAGTTCGCTCGCACGGCGAGCGTCGACGTGCCATGGTGGTGAGCATCAGTCGTCGGGGTAGTCGAAGGGTCGTGCCGTTGCCTCCTCTGCCCCAGTTCCAGAGTGCGATCCGCGGTCCGTGGTTGACGTCGGTGTTCGGTGCTGTCCTTCTCGTGGCACTGCCGGTGATCACCGTGACCGGGCTGCTGTCCTACATCGCGTACGGGCCGCAGTTCGGGCAGGCCCGCCCGGGCGACGTGGGGTGGCTGAGATTGCCCCAGTTCGACTGGCCGACCGATCCGTCATGGATCTACCGGGTGAACCAGGGCCTGCACGTCACGCTCGGCATCGTCATCATTCCGTTGGTGCTCGCGAAGCTGTGGTCGGTGATGCCGAAGCTGGTGCAGTGGCCGCCGGTCCGATCCCCGGCGCAGGCGCTGGAGCGGCTCAGCCTGTTGATGCTCGTCGGTGGTGTGCTGTTCGAGATCGTCACCGGTGTGCTCAACATCCAGTACGACTACGTCTTCGGTTTCGACTTCTACACGGCCCACTACTTTGGGGCATGGGTGTTCATTGCCGGATTCCTCGCGCACGTGGCCGTCAAGGTTCCGGTCATGTGGAGGACGTTGCGGCAGACGTCGCTGTCCGAGGTGCTCCGGGAGCGCAATCGAGCGGCCTGGGTGGAACCGGAGCACGAGCAGAAAGCGCCGGACGGCATCTCTCGGCGCGGGGCCCTTGCACTCGTGGCCGGCGGGAGCGGACTGCTGGCGGCACTCACTATCGGGCAGACCATCGACGGGCCATTGCGATCGACCGCTCTGCTGGTGCCCCGCGGCCGCTCCTACGGCGACGGGCCGAACGACTTCCAGATCAATCGCACGGCGGTCGCAGCGGGAATCGATCCGGCGTCCACCGGGGATTCATGGCGTGTGGAGTTGTCGGGAACGACGAGCGTGGTTCTCGACCGAGCAGCACTCGAGGCGATGGATCAGCACACCGCGGTATTGCCGATCGCGTGCGTCGAGGGGTGGTCGACGACGCAGGAGTGGACCGGGGTGCGCTTGCGGGACCTCGCCGGCCTCGCCGGCGTGACCGACGGCACCGCCACAGTGGCCTCGCTGGAACAGGGAGGTGCGTTCGCGCAGGCGACGCTGGCGCAGAACCAGGTGTGGCATCCGGATTCGCTTCTCGCGTTGACCGTCAACGGTGCGGCGCTGTCGCTCGACCACGGCTATCCCGCGCGTGTGATCGTTCCGGGCCTTCCCGGTGTCCACAACACCAAGTGGGTGTCGCGTATCGACTTCGCAGGCGGGGCCGATCGATGAGGCGGCTGTACGGGGCAGGCGCGGCTCACGCGGCCGTCATGGTCGTGTCCTTCGTCCTCGCGGGTGCCGCCGTCCTGACTCTCGGGGTGGACGCACTGTGGAACCCGGACAGGTGGTGGCAGTCGATCGCCGTCTGGTTCATCGGCGCGGCGATCCTGCACGACCTGGTTCTGTACCCGCTGTACTCGCTGGCGGATCGGGCGACGCGCCCGACTCGCAACTGGACGGTTCGACAGGTTTCGGTGCGGCAGCACATCCGGGTGCCGGCCCTCGGCGCCGCGCTGACGCTGCTGGTGTTCTTCCCGGGCATCCTGAACACCGACGACACTGCCATCGTGGCGGCCACGGGCCTCAATCGTGACCCGTATCTCGAGCGGTGGCTGTGGGTCGTGGCGGCCATGATCGCGATCAGCGCCGCGGTGTTCGTGGTGCGGGTGCTCGCGGCGGTGAGGCGGCCGTCACCAGCGATGCCACGCGGCCACGATCGGACGGATACACAGGGCGCCTAGGGATCATGCGAAAAGATCTCCACGAGAACGTTTCACGCCCGCTTCGGTGACGTTCCACCATCGCTGCCACGCAGGTGGCCGCGGGAACTATTGCAGTCGAACACCATCCATGGGCCGTGTCGCGGCGAATGTGGAGTAACCATTACCGACGACAAGGAGCTGCAATGTTCACCATTCGTAAGTCCGTGGCCGCTACCGCGATCGGCGTGATGTCCCTCGTCCCGCTGGCCGCCTGCTCGTCCAGCGACGACGGCGGATCGGCAGCGGCAACGACGTCCAGTTCGTCCTCCGCTGCCGCATCGACGTCCACTCAGCCCGAACCCGCCGCGCAGGTCGATGCTCTGACCGGCGTGGACACCGCCGTTGCGCTCGATACCGGCTTCACGGACGCTCTGACCACGCTCGGGTTGACCCCGGGAACCGTGGGCACGGCGACCCTGGCGGACGGATCACTTCGATTCCCGATCACCGGCGGCAACGTCAAGTACTGGACGCCGGGCACGGTCGATCCGTACGTGCAGGGCTCCATCGACCACGAAGGCAGCGGATTGTCCCTGACCGCCGGCGGCACCACGGTGGAGCTGACCAACTTCGTCATCGATCCGGGCACCTCACTGCTCATGGGTGATGTGACCGTCAACGGAGAGAGCGCCGCCACCGACGCCGTGCTGTTCGATCTCGACGGCCGCACCCTCGAGCCGCTGGCCACCGGCCCGAACAACACCGCGATTCTGCAGGGCACGACCGTGCATATCTCCGAGACCGCCGCCGGCCTGCTGAACGAGACGTTCAAGACCGACGCCGTCACCCCGGGACTGCTGGTGGGAGTCGCCACGATCACCGTCAACACGCAGTAACGAGGCACAGCCTTTTACCCGGCCCACATCGACACCGGTGTGGGCCGGATCGTGTCGACGAGTCGGGCGATGGCCCCTGAACGTGGAAAACGACTGAACGCGACGTTTGTCGCCGACGTCCACCGGGAATGGACAACCATCCACATCGAGGAAGTGCCGGACCAGTCGGGGTCTGTAGAAGGGACAAGCGTGACAGCGACTTCGGCGGGCGAGGCCCCTGACAATTTCGATGTTCTGTTCGACACTGCCTCCACCGGTACCGCGTGGTGGGTGCGGCACCGGGACGGCCGACGGAACTTGTTGCCGGTCGGGCGTTGGCTCGGCGGCGAGCACGCAGACGCCGATGACCGTGCAGTGGACGAGACGTTGCTCGCCCTCTGCCGGGGCCGCACGATCGATCTCGCGTGCGGGCCGGGCCGCCTGGTCGAGGAACTGCGCCGACGGGGAGTGTCGGCCATGGGCGTGGACACGTCCCCGGCAGCTGTCGCGCTGGTCCGTGAACGCGGCGCCAAGGCCGAGCTGGCCGACATCTTCGACATCGTTCCACACGAAGGGCATTGGGACACAGTGCTTCTCGTCGACGGGAACATCGGCATCGGCGGGGATCCCGGCCGTGTCATCGGTCGCGCGCACGACATCGCCTGTGAGAGCGGAACGGTGCACGTCGAAGTGGCGGCCCCCGGAACGGGATTCGTCGCAGAACGCCTGCGTATCGAGAGTGACGAGACTGCGGGGCCGTGGTACGACTGGGCGCGCATCGATGCGGACACGCTGGCACCACTCGCCGCGGCACGAGGGCTGGTACCGGTCGGTGTGACCGCGATCGCCGGTCGGCACTTCGCTCACTTCGTCAAACCCCCGTACAGTTCGGCCCCCGAGACTTCCGAGTGAGCGGCCCGACTGCGGTCGATCGGCGGCGCGGGTGGGTTCCTCGAGTTCCGGAACTGATCGGCGCACTCCTCGCGGCCGCACTGGTCGTCGCGGCAGTGGTCGTGGCGCGGCGGGAGAACGCCGTCGTCACTCCGCTGATCGACGGCATGGGCTTCGACTTCGACGATTTCGCGTCGCTCGCGCCGCTGTTCGGGCGGGTGGGCGCTCATGTGGGCCCGGGTACCCCGGTCGCGGTGATCGTCGGCGTCCTGGTGGTGATTTTCGGCCCGTCCGTGGCGGCACGCATGTCGTGGCGGCTCCTGCTCCTCGTGACCTGGGCGACGACCCTTGTCTGGACCGTCGGACTGGCTGCGGTCGACGGCTGGCAGAGAGGGTTCGTCGACAAGTTGACGTCCCGCGACGAGTATCTGTCCGAAGTCGGCGGGATCGACGACATCGGGGCCACGCTGCGTGGGTTTTCCGACCGGATCGTCGACGGCCAGGCGGACTCGTGGGCCACGCACGTCTCCGGCCATCCCCCCGGCGCCATCCTGACGTTCGTGTGGTTGGACCGCATCGGACTCGGTGGAGGCGCGGCGGCCGCATGGTTGTGTGTGATCGTCGGGTCGTCTGCCGCCGTGGCCACGGTTGTCGCTGTGGCGGCGCTCGTCGACCGCGACACGGCTCGACGGTTGATCCCGTTCGCCGTGATCGCTCCCAGCGCGATCTGGATCGGTGTCTCCGCGGACGGATTCTTCACCGGTGTGTCTGCCTGGGGCATCGCCCTCCTGGCCGTCGCTGCAGCCGGGCGACGAGCGCGACACGACGTCGCGGCCTTCGCGGCGGGTCTCCTGCTGGGGTTCTCGGTCTATCTCAACTACGGACTCGCTCTGATGGGCCTGGTTGCTCTGGCGGTCCTCATCGCCTCCCGCCGCGTGCGGCCATTGCTACCGGCGATCGGTGGCGCCCTCGTCGTTGCCGGACTCTTCACCGCGTCGGGCTTCTGGTGGTTCGACGGGTACGTCGCGGTCCAGGAACGATATTGGCAGGGCATCGCGTCAGCGCGCCCGTTCCAGTACTGGAGTTGGGGCAACATCGCGGCTCTGGTGTGTGCGGTGGGACTCGCAGTGCCCGCTGCCCTGTCCCGCGTGGTGTCACTGCCGCGTGTGCGACGTGCCGAGCCTGTGACTCTGCTCGTGGTGGCCGCTCTGCTGGCGGTGGCGTTCGCGGACCTGAGCAGGCTGAGCAAGGCGGAGACGGAGCGCATCTGGCTGCCGTTCCAAGTGTGGATGACGGTTGCCACTGTCGCGATCGGGGATCGCTCGGTGCGCTTCTGGCTGGCAGCGCAAGTCGTGCTGGCACTCGCGATCAACCATCTGACGTACACGAACTGGTGAGCGACCCGCCCCCTCGGTCGACACGACAAGGAGAAACGATGCACGTGTTACTCACCGGCGCGGCCGGTTTCATCGGCGAACACATTCACGAAGCACTACTGGGGGCCGACCACGACGTGACGGCTGTCGACGCGTTCCTGCCTTCCGCGCACGGCCCGACGCCGCGGCACGCGCCGAACGTGACGGCTGTCGACGTTCGCGACCCCGGCGCTCTGGACGACGTCATGGTGGGGGTGGACGTGGTGTGCCACCAGGCTGCTGTCGTCGGAGCCGGCGTCAGCACCGCGGATGCACCCGCCTACGCCAGCCACAACGATCTGGGTACTGCCGAAGTACTTGCCGCGATGGCCCGAGCCGAGTGTCGGAAGCTGGTTCTCGCGTCGTCGATGGTCGTCTACGGCGAAGGTCGCTACCGCTGCCCAGTGCACGGTGTCATCCGTCCGCGCCCTCGAAACCCGTCGGATCTGCGGAACGGTGTCTTCGATGCGAAGTGCCCGGAGGGTGACGAGCCGGTGACGTGGGAGACGGTGGACGAGGACGCTCCGCTCGAGCCTCGGAGTCTCTATGCGGCAAGCAAACTCGCGCAGGAGAACTATGCACTTGCGTGGTCGCTGGCGACGGGCGGATCGGTCACGGCGCTGCGGTACCACAACGTCTACGGCGATCGAATGCCCCGTGACACACCGTATTCGGGTGTCGCGGCGATGTTCCGCTCATCGCTGGAGTCTGGTGAGCCGCCGACGGTGTACGAGGACGGCGGGCAGATGCGAGACTTCGTCGACGTCCGGGACGTCGCCGCCGCGAACCTTGCCGCCGTCGAGCACGACGGAGCGGGGTTCGTGGCCTGCAACGTATGTTCGGGACACCCGATCTCGATCGGTGACGTGGCCCGCATTCTGTGTCGTGCACACGGCGGCGGCATCGAACCGGCGGTGACGGGTCAGTTCCGTCCCGGCGACGTGCGGCACATCGTTGCCGGTGCCGATCGGGCCGACGAGATTCTCGGATTCCGAGCTGCCGTCGGTCCGGACGAGGGGCTTACGCGGTTTGCGTCGGCACCGCTACGGGCGGCATCCGACGGCTCGGCCCCGGTGGTGTGACGATGATCGATCCTTCCGATGTCACCGTCGTACTCCCGTGCCGCAACGAGGCGCAATCTCTTCCCGATGTTCTCGACGCCGTGCCCGACGGCTATCACCGTCTGGTCGTCGACAACGGCTCCACCGACGGCACTGCGGACGTGGCCCGCGCGCACGGGGCGCACGTGGTCGTCGAGGCTGTTCCCGGGTACGGCTCCGCCGTGCACGCCGGAATCACCGCTGCCCGAACGACCGTCGTGGCTGTCATGGACGGGGACGGGTCGATGGACCCGCGCGAGCTGCCCGGTCTCGTCGCAGCGTTGGACTCCGCCCAACTCGTCGTCGGTCGGCGCCGCCCGGTGCACCGCAGTGGCTCGCCGTGGCACGCCCGCCTCGGCAACAAGGCCATTGCCTGGCGTCTGCGCAGACGGCTGAAGATCGACGTCCACGACATCGGCGCTCTTCGGGTGGCCCGCCGCGACGATCTGCTCTCGCTCGACGTCCCGGACCGACGCTCCGGCTACCCGCTGCAGCTGTTGGTTCTCGCCGCTCGGGCAGGGTGGACAGTGGTCGAGCACGACATCTCGTACCGCCCGCGGACCGGGGGAGTGTCGAAGGTGTCGGGGTCGGTTCGCGGCACGGTGGTGGCCGTCTGGGATTTCGCGAAGGTGATTCCATGATGGATGCGACGCTGCTCGTCATCGCGAAAGCGCCGGTACCCGGCTTCGCCAAGACTCGATTGATGGCCGCCATGACCGCCGAGGACGCCGCGTCTGTGGCGGCTGCGGCGCTGCTCGACACGCTTGCCGCGGCAAGGCAGGCTCCTTTTGCCCGGCGGGTGGTCGCGATGACCGGCGACCTGGCCGAGGCGATGCGCAGCGACGAGATCCGAAAGTCACTGGCCTACTTCGACGTCATCGACCAGCGCGGGGACGGATTTACGGAACGGCTGATCCACGCGCATCACGACGCCGCCGGATCCGGTCCCGTCGTGCAGATAGGCATGGACACACCGCAGGTCGACCCCGCGATGCTCACCGACATCGGTGAGGCTCTGGCACCGTCGTCGGCGATCCTGGGCCGTGCCGAGGACGGAGGGTGGTGGGTGCTCGGACTGCACGACGCATCCGATGCGCAGGCGCTGCGAGCAGTGGAGATGTCCACCGACCGCACCGGGGACGACACCCGGGACGCCCTGCAGCGCTGCGGCCTCGTCGTCGGTGCAGCTCCGACTCTGCGTGACGCGGACGAACTCGTCGATCTCGACCCGATCGCACGACAGTGCCACCCGAACAGTGAGTTCGCCCGATGCGTGGCTGCGCTCCCCGTTTCGAGGCCGACGGGAGAGACACTCTGACCGCGACCTCCGGAACCCGGAGTGTGCTGTTCCGCTTCTACCTCGTCGGGGCTGCGAGCGCCGTCGCGTACGTTCTGTTGTTTCTGGTGTTCCGAGTCGTCATGTCGTCCCAGGCCGCGAACGTGCTCGCGCTCCTGGTCTCTGCGCTCGCCAACACCGCGATCAACCGCCGGTTCACCTTCGGAATCCGTGGAACCGATGCGATCGTTCGCCAGTACGTGCAAGGGCTCGTCGTCTTCGCCCTCGGGCTGGCGGTCACCAGCGGCTCGTTGGTACTCCTCCACAGGTGGGTACCCGATGCATCGCGAGCAGTCGAGGTGTCCGTCCTGGTGGCCGCGAACCTCGTGGCCACGGTCGTGCGCTTCGTCGGGTTGCGCCGGGTGTTCACCGAACACCGATCGTGAACGTCGCGCAGGCACGTGTCACGACGCGTCGACACTGTCGGCCGGGATGATCTGCAGGCTCGAGTCCGCGCCGGGGTCACTGCCTGTCACCAACACGTTTCCCGTTCGTGGATCCACGGCAACGGAATTGGCCTGACGAACCGTCGGTGAGTCGACCACGATCCGCGGCGATGCCGGCTCGGCCACATCGACGACACGAAGGATGTTGCTCTCGGTCAGCGTGATCAGAAGGAGCTTCCGATCGGCGTCGTAGGCGAGCCCGTAAGGATTGCCGGGTGCGTCGATGCGAGCGACCTCGCTGATGTCGGGAGTGATGCGTTCGAGGTATACCGCGCCACCGTCGGTGTCGGCGAAGGCAGCGAGGTCGGGGCTGAGCGATGTCGCATGCGTCAGTTTGGTCCCCAACGGTCCCTGCGCGACGAGCTTCTGGTCCGGCCCGCTGTAGATCCAGATCCCGTTGCCCTGCACGTCTGCGACAGCTGCGTAATTGCCGACGGCTGCAACGCCGCCCGGTTGCACGGGACCGGCGGGGAGAGATGCGGTCACGACACCGTTGCGTACGAAGACGACTCCGCCGCCCATCTCGTTGGTCACGACGGTCGCGCCGTCGGCGGTTACCACGGCATCGTGCGGTTGCCGTCCGACGCCCCGGGTGGTGGAGAGCGTCGCTCCGTTCGCCGGATCGACCAGGAGCAGTTCGTCACTGGACTCGAGGGGCGCGAGTACCGGTCCGTCCGGGCCGGCGAGGGAGAGGTGTCGCGGCGCACCGACCGTCGGCACGAACGATCGCTCGACTCCGGTCGCCGCGTCGAGCAGCCTCAGGCCATCGGGTTCACGCACTGCGGCGACGGCGATGCCGGACGACGTGACGACGATTCCCTCGGGTGCGCCCGGAAGCGGAACGACGGTGCCGATCGGATCCTGCGCTGCGGGCGCCCTAGCCGGTTCGGCGGCGGGCGTCTGCGTCGGCGCAGGTGCAGTGTCGTCGGTGGAACAGCCGGCGACGAGAGCCAGTACCGACAAGGCGACGACGATGCGTTTCACAGTGAACCACCGAACTTCTCTAGTGCGCCCAGGCGCGTTCGTCGTATGCGTACCCAGCACGTTCACGCGGGAAACCCGAGCCGAGCTCCCACGAGCACAGCCGAGCTCGAGTCTGTCGGAATCGGTGCACGGAGCCGGGCTGATAGCGTCGATCGTCTCCACGCTTCATCGCACGAGGGGAACGACGAGACGATGACGGGCACACTCACCTGGCACGACGACATCAGTCCGCAAGCACGCGTTCTGTCGGCGGCGATGAAGGCGGTCCTCAAGCCGACCCTGAGTATGTGGCCGCTCACCGACGGCGGCATCAAGGCCATCGGGCACCTCGATCGCGTCGTCGACCGACTGCCGAAGCCGCCTCGCGTCACGATCGACCAGGTGGTTCTCGGTGGTGTGCCCTGCGAGAAGACGACACATCCTCGGACGGCCACCGGCACTCTGGCCGGTGCGACGGTTCTCTACTTCCACGGCGGCGGCTTCGTCTTCTGCGGACTGGCGACCCACCGCGGTGCGTGTGCCATGATCGCCGCCCGTGCGGGCGTTCCGGTGTACTCCGTGGAGTACCGGCAAATTCCGTACGGCGGCATCGGCACGTCGATCTTCGATGCCATGGCCGCCTACCGCGCCGCGTCGGCGGCGGTGGCCGATCCGTCGAAGATCATCGTGGCGGGAGACTCGGCCGGCGGTTACCTCGCGATGAAGGTCGCCGAACTGGCTGCGCTGGAAGGGTTGACACCACCCGCGGCCGTTCTGGGGTTCTCGCCGTTGCTCAATCTGGACCTGAGGAGCCATTCCCGTGCGTTCATGAAGCGGGACGCGTATCTGCCGATGAAACAGGTTCTCGCGCTGGAGGATCGTTGGATGAACGGTCCGGACGCCATCCCGGGCGCAGCGTCTCCGATCAATGCCGATCCGTCGGTGTTTCCGCCGGTCTTCCTGTCCTCGGCGCAGTACGAGTTGATGCGCCCGGACGTGGAGGCGATGACGCGCAAGCTCGAGGACGCCGGCCGGATCGTCGAGACCCATGTGTGGCGGGGTCAGGTGCACGCATTTCCCGTGTTGGCAGGCGTACTTCCGGAAGGCCGCGAGACGCTGCGGTGCGCGGTGGACTTCGCTGCGCGCCACCTCTGAGCCGTTCAGACGACTCCACCCGAGCTGGTCGTCGCTCCCGCGTGACCGCACGCGCACGGCTCGGTTGTCGAATGTCCCGACCCATCGCACGGATACTGGCCACACTCCACATCGGTGGTGCCCGTCTCGGACCGATACTTGTCCCGTGACCGACATCGATGTCTCCGCACTGCCTCGCTACAGCAGGACCGGCCGGGGAGCCCCCATGCTCCTGATTCACGGGATCGGGCATCGACATCAGATGTGGGACCCCGTGATTCCGGCACTGGCTGATCACTTCGATACCGTCGCGATCGATCTCCCGGGCTTCGAAGAGAGTGATCCCCTCGGCGACGGTGACGCACCCACGCCGGCGCGACTGGCTGACCGGGTGGAGCTGGTGATGGACGAACTGGGCTGGGACAGTGCGCACCTCGTGGGCAATTCGCTCGGCGGGTGGCTCTCGTTGGAGATCGCGCGCCGTGGTCGGGCGACGTCCGTGTGTGCGCTCATGCCCGCCGGGCTGTGGCGCTCGACGGGCGGCACAGCCCGTGTGCGTCGGCAGGTGCTCTTCTCCGTGTGGGTGCACGGGTCTCGCGTTCCGGGTGTGGGGTTCCTCCTGCGCCGGCCACTGCTGCGGACCGTCGCCTTGTTCGGGCTGTTCGGCCGTCCGTGGCGCATCCCGTCGGTGGTGGCAGCCGACGATGCACGCAACCTCGCCACGTGCGACTTCGACCGCACGATGTCAGCCCTCGAAGGCACTCGCTTCGGCGGCGGAGCCGAGATCGATGTCCCGATCACCGTGGTCTACGGGGGCAGAGACCCGCTCATCCGTGCAGCGGAGACGGACCTCGACGGGCTGCCGTCCCTCGCCGCCGTCATCGTGCACGAGCATCTGGGGCACGTTCCCACGTGGGACGATCCTGATCTCGTGGCGGCTGTGATCCGGGGTTCGACCACGGCGTCGTGAGCAGACGTGGGAACGCCACGCTTTCGGTAGACGCTCACGCCCGCGACGCCAGGTAGTCGTCCACCGTCGTCGGGGCGCGGGGGTCGTCCCCCGTCGCGGCGACGCGTCCTGCAGAGAATGCATGGTGCATCTCGACCTGCAATCTCGCTGCATCGTCGGAGAATCCGACCTGGAGTAGCTGGGTCATCGTCTCCTCGTCGGGGAGCTGCTGGTAGGGGAGATGGCCGATGCCCTGTGCTCGGCCGACCGCAGCGGCGAGGTCTGTCAGGGTGAGATCGACTGCGGTCCTGATCTCGCGGATGGTGGTGCCCTGGTGCTCGAGTTCCTCGACTGCCGCGGCCGCGGCTGCGCCGACGTCGCCGGCCGCCACCATCGGCAGGGGCACGTCGGGGGCGATGGAGTCCTGGAGTGCCCCGATGTGGCGGAGGTGGGGCAGGACGGGGTCGAGATTGTCGAAGAAGTAGCCGGGTCGGAGAAGGACGAGATCGGTCTCGAGGGCGGTGAGTCGCTGCTCCTGAGCGTGCAGTGCGGTGAGGAATCCGGTCCCGTGCTCGAGTTCGGCGCCCAGGGAACTGAGTGCGACGGCGCGTGGCACCCGTGCTCGTCGGAGTGCGTCGGTGATGGAGGACCCGATGTCGTCCATGTGTGCTCGGACGTCGGGTGCTGTGGGGTCGAACGGGACGAGGACGTAGGCCGCGTCCACGCCGGTGAACGCGGTGGTGAGGAAGTCGGTGTCGGTCAGGTCGCCCGTGTGCGTGGTGGCAGCCGGGTGTGGGTGGGGCCGTGCGGTGCGCGCGACACGGCGTACTTTCCATCCGCGGCCGAGGAGCGTGTCGGTGAGGCGTCGTCCGGTTCGGCCGGTGGCGCCGAGAACAGTGATGGTTCGTTGTGTGGTCACGATGTTCGCGGTGCCGGGTTCGTGGTGGACAATGAATACCGTGGAGTCCACCATTGATGATCGATCGTCCAGGATGTGGCGCGGTGACGATGCGCTCGGCGACGCCCTGCACTCGCTGCGGATGCGTGGGGTGTTCTACGTTCGATCGGAACTGACGGCTCCCTGGGGTCTCGACATCCCCGCGATGGAGGACTGCCTGTGGTTTCACGCACCGGTGGTGGGATCGTGCCTGCTCGACCTGCCGGGGACGGAACCTCGGCTGGTGGGCGAGGGTGAGTGCGTGCTGGTCCCGCACGGTCGAGGCCACCGAGTTGTGGACGATCCGTCATCCCTGTCGGTGTCGATGTACGACCCGGAGCCCGAGTGGATCTCGGACCGCTTCATCGTTCTCGAGCACGGCGGCGGGGGCGAGCGGGCCGTGTTGATCTGTGGCGCCGTGAAGTTCGATCATCCGACTGCCCGCTCACTCCTCGACGTGCTGCCCGATGTGCTGGTGGGTGATCGCGGGTCTGCGGTCTCGGCCGCGGTACTGGAACTGCTCGCGAACGAGGCCGCTGCCCGCCGGCCGGGTGGGGAGGCCGTGGTGACGCGGCTTGCCGACATCCTGATCATCGATCTCGTCCGAGCGTGGCTCCGAGAGGAGGGCGCTGAGATCGGCGGCTGGCTGGGGGCGTTGCGCGACAGACAGATCGGTGCCGCGGTCATCGCGATGCATCGGCATCCGGAGCGGCCGTGGACGGTGGCGGATCTGGCTCGGACGGCGGCGATGTCTCGATCCGCCTTCGCCGCGCTCTTCACCGCGCTGGTGGGTGAGGCCCCGCTGGTCCACCTGACCCGTCGGCGCATGCAGCTCGCGGCGGCGGAGCTCATGAGATCGAACGCCACCATCTCCTCGGTCGCGGCCTCGTTCGGATATGGGTCCGACGCGGCGTTCTCGCGAGCGTTCACCCGCACGATGGGTCGGTCCCCGTCGTCGATGCGGCACTCAGGGTCGGCGTCGTAGGGGCATCCTGTTGTCCGACAACCCCTCACATCGGACGAAGACTCGGAGCGGCACGAACGGAGGCTATGCCTCAGCCTTCCGCGCTGCCACACGGTGGGCGGCATCCTGCACGAACCAGTAGGCCACCAGGCCGACGTACACGCCGACGAGCCCGCCGGTCACCCGTACGCCGCGCCGACGAGACAGAGACTCCCACGACACAGACATCGCACACCCTCTCACCGAACACGTCACCGATCCGGTGATTGTCCTCCGAACATGCCGATCAGCACAACGGCTGCGGGTGAGGGCGGAACGACCGGTCTGAGTCTCGCTGTCCTGGAGTGCCACCCTCGACCTTTGACGGGCGCCGTGGAGGCTACGCGAGAGTCAGCGCGTCGCGCACGGTCGCAGGCGACCTGCCGAGCAACTGTCCCAGCAGGGGATCGATTCCGGCGAACCAACCGCCGGCTGCAGCGTCGAACATCCCGAGTGTGAAGCGAGCCGCGAATTCCGGCTGTCCCGAAGCGACCCGGGCTGCGATCCAGTCCTCAGGGTCCATCAGGACTCGCCGTACCGTCCGCCCGGCCACGTCGGAAGCGATCGCCGCCACCTCCTCGAAGGTGGGTGCGGACTCGGCGGTCACCGTGACCGGTCCGTCGTACGCGCCGTTCGATGCGATGATCGCCGCCGCAGCCTCCGCCGAATCCGCTCGGGACGTCCACGACACCGGACCGTCGGCCGGAACGGTGATGACGCCGGACTCGCGCCAGGGGCCAGTCGACCAGGCCAGGCTGTGGGCGTAGAAGCCGTTGCGCAGCGAGGTCCACGGCAGGCCGGAACCCGCCAGCAGCCGCTCCGTCGCCGCGTGGTCTCGACCCGGACCGAATGGCGTGTCGTCCGCGGCCCCCTGATGACTCGTGTACAAGATTCGCCCCACGCCCGCGGTGACGGCCGCGTCGATCGCGTTGCGGTGCAGGGAGACTGCGTCGGCCCTCGGATCACTGGACGAGACGAGCAGCAGCTGATCGGCATTCGCGAACGCGTCCGGCAGCGACGCCGGGTCTGCGTAGTCGCCGTGGCGCACCTCGATGCCGAGATCGGCGAAGCGTCGGGCCCTGGACGCGTCTCTGACCGCCACCGCGATCTCCGAAGCGGGGCGATGTCTGAGCAGGTGGTCGACAGTGGCGCCGTTCAGCGCGCCGGTGGCGCCGGTGATGACGATCATGAGTGCCTCAGTTTCGTTGGTATCGCACCGGTGTTATCGATGGAAACACAACGGTATCACGAGACTGTTATCGTTGGAACGTGATCAAGCCGACCAGCACTCGAGACGACGTCCGGGCGCGGATCATCGAGGTCGCGGCCGCCCTGCTGCGCGATCACGGCGTGGCCGCAGTGACCACTCGTGGGGTTGCCGAGGGTGCCGACGTACAGCCCCCGACCATCTATCGACTGTTCGGTGACAAGGACGGTCTCCTGGAATCCGTAGCAGAACATGTTCTGGCCGAGCATGTCTCGATGAAGAGACGCATCACCGAGACGGCCGCGTCGCAGGGCGTGGATCCCCTCGTGGACCTGCACGACGGGTGGCTGACGCAGGTCGAGTTCGGCATCGCCAACCCGGAACTGTTCCGGATGATGAACGGCCCGCAGCACCTGACACGATCTCGCGCGGCGCAGGCCGGCATGGACGTCCTCTGG
This sequence comes from Rhodococcus sp. NBC_00297, assembly GCF_036173065.1. NCBI lineage: Bacteria > Bacillati > Actinomycetota > Actinomycetes > Mycobacteriales > Nocardiaceae > Rhodococcus > Rhodococcus sp. NBC_00297. The sequence goes on along the minus strand of NZ_CP108041.1, from coordinate 1,432,983 downwards.
GCTCGGATACACAGGGTCGCCGAGACGGGCCGACTGCGGGTGAGCGAACAACGGGCGCTCGGACTCGTCCAGGCAGCGGGTGTGGGCACGACCTCGGTGCTTCTCGCGACTCCGGCCGAGGACCGCGACGACGAGTTGGCCGACGCGATGTTCGATGCCGTCATGCGGCAGATCCTCACCGACCCGCCCGACCGCGAGCAGGACGACCACGCCGCCGCCGCGGTCGCTTTTCGTGCGATCACGCCGGCTTTGGACACGTTGAGCGCCGCCGAGCGCGCGGTCATGGTCGAGTGGCTCGATCGGGTGATCGCCGGACTCTGACAAGCGACTTCGACGACGCCTCTCCCTTTCGCCGACCTCACGGTCGACGGGGGCCGGGTATCAGCAGGGGAACGCGGTCCACCAGGTCGAGTGCGACATCGGGAGAGGCGCCGTCGAACACGGCGGTGTGGATCCCGCGCATGGCGCCGGTCACGAGTTGCGCTGCCGCGGCCACGTCGGTGTGGCGTTCGATCTGACCGGCATCGGCCGCTCTGTGCAGCAGTTGTTCGATCGCGACGACGAAGTCGGTGTGCCACCCCTCGGCGGTTCCTTCGCTGCGGGGAACACCGATGTTGCGGAACAGCACGTGGGTCGCCGGAGTGTCGTAGATGGTGGCCGCGGCGATGTGCAGGAACGATCGCAGCTGTCCCAGAGGATCGTCCGGCCACGTCGCCTGCTCGGAACGCGTTGCCATGCGGTCGATCAGCGTGGTGGCGGCATCGTTGACGGCTGCGTGGAACAGGTCGCGTTTGGTGGGGAAGTGGTGGAATGCGGTCCGAGCCGCGAGTCCGCAGTGCTGCGCCACGGCCTCCACGGTGATGTCGCCGTAGTCGGAGTGCTCGAGCAGCGTCTGGGTGGCGTGGACGAGCCGAGTGGGCGCCGGCCCCGGGTCGTCCACCGTGTCGGACGCGGCCCACCGATAAAGAGTGGTCGGGTGGACACCCAGATCAGATGCGACGGCGGTGGGACTCTCTGTTCCCTCGAAGGCACGCTCCACAGCGGCGCGACGGTCGGCCGCAGTGAACTTCGAGGCCCTGGCCATGATCGTGACACTACAGTCCGAGTCGGCCGAGCGGGGAAGGCGACTCGGGAGATCAGCGCAGCAGCCGCGCCACCGCCGGAAGCAGTACCCGAGGTGGCGTCAGCGCTGCCGTGGCGGCCACGATGGCGTTCCTCCGTCCTGAGATAACCTGTGGACGTGAGGTTCTGGCGTCGAGGGCGCGCATCGCGGTGGCGACGACCTCGGCCGGTGACTGGTACGAGCCGGTCATCGCGGCGGACTCGCCGATGACATCGAAGAACTCGGTGCGTGTCGGACCCGGGGCGAGTGCGAACACTCGCACACCGTGGCGCCTGGACTCGTACCACAGCGACTGCGTGAAGCTCAGGACGAACGCCTTGGCTGCGGCGTAAACGGCGAGGGTGGGGACGGGTTGGAACGCCGTCGTGCTGGCGACGTTGACGACGGACCCGGTGCCGCGGGAGATCATGTCGGGGAGGAAGGCAGAGCAGATGTCCACCACTGCAGCGACATCGACCGCCAGGAGCCGCGCGAGGTCGTCGGCATCGTTGTCGACGAACGGGCCCTGTACAGCGAAGCCGGCATTGTTGACGACGAGGTCCAGTCTCTCGGGAACCAGGGTCCGCAGTCGACGTCCGGCTGCGGGTTCCGACAGATCATGGGAGACCGTACGGCAGTGGATGCCGTGTGCACGTTCGAGTTCGGCCGCGAGAACGGTCAACCGGTCCTCCCGTCGTGCCACCAACACCAGGTCGGAGCCGCGCGCGGCCAGGACTCGGGCGAACTCGGCCCCGATGCCGGAACTCGCCCCGGTCACCATGGACCGCGCCGGTCGGAATGGATCCTGCGAGCGACTCATCCTCGGGAGTCCTTCGACCGATGCCCACGCTCGGAGGCGGACCGTCGGGCGAACTCCTCGTAGGAGGTGGGTTCGCGTCCGAGCAGTGCGGGAAGCACGGTCAGATCACCGGCGGGAAGTCCGTGCAGGTCGTAATGCGACATCATCGTGCGATACGCCTCGCGCGCATCGTGCGGCCAGTCGTTCATGCCGCGGGGATTGGCGGCCGCGCCGATTCCCCGCACGAGGTGGCTCGCGGAGTGCATTCCGGTCGCCCGGACGGCCTCGACGAGGATCGGTCCCAGCGCGGGCAGGGCGGCTGTCCTGTGTCTGAGCGATGACGGCGGGATGCGGAGAGCAGTCACGCGATGGCCCAACACCGTCGACCAGATCGCCGCCATCTGGCGGCGAGTCAGTTCGACGGTGGACAGGTCGTAGGTACGCCCGGTGTGTGGGGCCGGATCGAGTGCGATGGTGGCGGCCACCTCGGCGACATCGGCGACGTCGACCACTCCCATGACGCTGTCCGGTGAGACCGGGTACGGCATGACGCCCGCGTGCAGAAGGTCCCACACCTCGAGGTAGTTCTGCATGTAGTGCGACGGTCTCAGGACGGTGGTGGGGATCGCGCTGTCGAGCAGCATCCCCTCCGCGATGTCCTTCTGCCGATGATGGGTCAGCTGGTGCAGTTCGGGGTGGATCACCGAGTGGAACACGATGTGCTGCAGACCATGTGATGGTCCTGAAGCGATGAGGTGATCGATGATGGGTCGCTCGTCGATAATCTGCGTCGGAGCCGCGTGGTACAGGACGGTCGTGCCGGCGAGGGCCGTGTCGAGTGTCTGCGGGGCTCTCAGATCGCCCACGACGACCTCGGTGGCCCCGTCCCGCCGAGTCGAACGGGCCTGGTCGTCGTTCTTCACCACCGCTCGTATCGGAACACCCCGTGATGCCAGCTGTCGGACGAGCAGCCGTCCGATACCGCCTGCGGCACTGGTCACCGTGATCATGGAACCCCCTCCGGTCTTCGCACCCGGCCCGCCCACGTGCGTGCTGCGAATATTGCATATGCAATGCACATTCTGCAAGAAGTGTGGGCTGATCACGCGTCGCGAGCAACTCCGCTGCTGCTCTCGCTCGGACGTCGGGGCGGTCCCACCGACTCTGTCTGCACCGCGACGGCGCCTCCGCCGACGGTCAGAGATCGCCGGTCGGCGCGGCGGCGCTGACGGACTCGACGAACTCGGTGGCGATGTCGCGCACCTTGCGATTGAGATGTTGGGAGCGGGTCGACAGCACAGTGAAGGCCGCATCCTCGTCGATGCCACGCAGTGCCATCAGAATGCCCTTGGCCTGTTCGATGGGAGCCCTGTGCACCAGCGCGTCCCGTAGTCCGGCGATGGTTCCGTGTAGTTCGCGGCGACGTCGAGCCCTCTCGAGAGCATCCGCTGTCACTCCCGTGAGCAGCTCGACGAGGCGGTGATCGAGATCGTCGAAACCCTGTGGTGCACGGGCGAACAGGGTCAGCGATCCGACCGGCCGATCGTCGCAGACGATCGGCGCACACAGCATGGTGTTGATGCCTACGCGGCGAGCAGCAGGTCCGAGATGCGGCCATCGATCGTCGTCGACCGTGCAATCGACGACGATGGTGGCGGCCGTGCGAGCCGCGTGCAGACAGGGACCGTCGTCGGCGGAGTACTGCTGGTCGTTGATCGGCGCGATCTCCGTGCTCGAGGCTGCGGCGGTGAAGGTGACATCGCCGATCGACAGCGTGATGCCGCAGTGGTCGGCGGCATCGACGAGGGTGCAGGCGACGTCGGTCAGTCGATCGAGCAGCTCGGCGACGTGGTCGTCGTCGGCGAGTGCGGCAACTGCCCGGACGGCCAGAGCGAGCCGCAGCTCGGGCGGTGTGGGGTCCGACGTGGTCACGGCGCTCTTTCCATCACTGTCTCAGGTCGCGCCGACCGGTGACGGGCCTCGCGAACACGGGAAGTCGGTGCCGACCGCCGTCGGTTTCGACAGTCGAGCACCGAACTCCGGGTGCAGCGGGGCACCTGCGGAGAATTGTGCCCAGTGGGGGACCACCCTGAAACACCGCTCGAAGATCACCATGGAGCCGAGAGAGAAAATCTCCCCTCACGGAAGGTTGAGTGGCACCGGACAGGGTATGGACACGCACAGACAGCGGCGTCCAGAGTGTGGCGGCTTCCTACTACCTACCGATACAACGGCAGATCGGCCCGTGCGGGGTCACCCTGCGTGGTCGTTCGTACGTGTGTCCGAGGAGCTCCGCGTGGTTCGCAAGGTTGACGTGACGCTGATCGACGACCTGGACGGGATGTCCGCGGACGACACCGTCGTGTTCGGTTACCGGGGAACATGGTTCGAGATCGACCTGTCGTCCGAGAACGCAGCGCAGATCCACGGCCTGCTCACGGAGTGGAGCACCCGAGGACGTCGGTCGGAGGACATCTCGACGGTGCGGCGTCGGACGGCAGCGGACCGCGCGGAGACCGCGGCGATCCGCACGTGGGCGCGTGGACATGGTTTCGCCATCGCCGACCGCGGGCGCATCGCCGATTCTGTCGTGGCGGCGTATCGGACGCGAGCACGTCCGCCGTCTCGTGAGGATGCGACCTGCCCCCGTCGTCGCGGACGGGAAAGCTGAACGAGGCGTCCGCGAGTCGATCTGCGAACGCCTGGTGGAGGGATGGACCATGAACGACCCCGGTGACGCGACCGCGTCCGACGGGCCTCGACTCGGCCCGGGGGAGCGGTTGTCGGATTTCGTCGACGTGTGTGTCGGGGTCGCCGGCGCGGACAGTGGCGCGGTGGTCGTGTCGTCCCCGCGTCACCCCGATACGCGACGCGTGCTGCACACCACCGACTCGTCGGCGGAGAGGATCGCCGACCTGCTGTACCTGCACGGCGCGGATGTCGATCTCGTGTCGAGTGACCGTGCGGTGGGCCGGACGATCATCGTGGGCGACCGCCACGACGGGGCGCGGTGGCCGTTGCTGATCGACGACCTGGTGGCATTGGATGTCGGGTGGGTGAGGCTGCTCCCACTGGGCGCGGTGGACGCCCCCCTCGGGTGCGTGCAACTGCACCGGCGCTCGGTGCGGAGCGGGCCGTTGCCGGCAGGAACTGACGTCTTGATCGGACACCTGGTGCGGGTCATCGGGCCCGTGGTCGCAGGCGACGCCGCGCTGGCGACCGTGGACGGGGACGAGGCAACCGATCTCACGAGCGTGGCCATCGGCATCCTGGTCGCGCGGCATGCCGTGGCGGTCGATGTCGCGTCGGCGATGTTGCGGGCCGGAGCGGTCACTCGGGAGCATTCGTCGGTGGAGGAGGCGCAGCGCATCATCGCCACCCTCCACGGCCGCGAGGGGCCGTGACACGCGCAGCGTGACCACGGCATCATCCTTCCAGAGGGGTCACTCGGCAGTCTCCGCGGCCACGAGTCCGAGCACCAGAGCGGCCGCCAGACCGCCTGCGTACGCCCGGTTCCACAGACCGCCGGTGTCGGAACCAGCTGCCAGCAGGCCCGGAATCGGCTCGCCGTTCGCTGTCAGAACGCGGGCATCGCCGTCGACTCTGATGCCGTGAAACGGGAAGGTGACGGCCGGGACAGCTTCGATGACGTAGTACGGGGGTTCGCTCAGCGCGCTCGCATCGAGCGCTCGTCCCGGTGTCGGTCCCTCCGCCGACGTGGTGGACTCGTTGAAGTCGGCGATCGCGGCCGCGATGGCGGCTCCGTCGTATCCCCAGTCCTCCGGTAGGTATTCGAGCTCCTCCAGCGTGTCCGCGCGTCCGACCCGACCCCCGCGCTTGCTCGCCAGTGCGAACTTGTCGACGGCCACGGCGCCCTCGACGTACGAGGCCAGGACCCAGTCCCGGTGCACGCGAGCGTCCGCCACGAGGAGGCCGCGTGCCTCGCGCCGGTCGAGCAGAGCCATCGTCGTCAGGTGATCACCGAGTGTCTCGTCGACGAAGCGCGTCCCGTCGAGATCGAACAGGAGCGCGTGTTCGCTGTAGTACAGCGACATGTCGACGAAATCGGACGGGTCCGTCAGGGTCACCCCGCTGGGAATCAGGTGCCCGTAGAAGCCGGCGTTCATCGCACCGGCGGCAGCGCCGACGCTCTCGGCGAGTGTCAGGCCCACGCCCGTGCTGTGGGGGTTCGAGCGCAGTTGCATGCGCCCTGCATTCGGATGAACGTGCTTCTCGAGCAGCGCTGCGGACCCTTGGAAACCGCCCGTGGCGAGCACGGTGTGCGCCGCCCGCACGTCCTGTGGTTCCGCGGTGCCGGTCCGGATCACCGCGCCGGTGACGACGCCGTTCTCGAACGACAGGCTCTCGGTGCTCGTGTTCAGCAGGACCGCTCCGCCGGACTCGAGGACGATGCGCCGACACAGATCGACGTACTGGTTGGTGTCGAATTTGTGTCCGCGCCCGAAGGACAGGATTCGCTGAGCGTCACCCACCTCCACACCGGTGTCACGTATCCACTGCACGCCGTCCTGGAACCGGTCCACCAGTAGTCGTCTCAGGGCGGGGTCACCGTGCGGGTTCTGTGCATCCATGACGGTGTGATCCGGTGCCGTCCAGACGTATCCGGCATAGCGCGCGGATCCGCCGACATCCGCACCGATCTCCACCACGACGACGGATCTACCTGCGGACGCGGCACGGGCCCCGGCGGTCAGACCGGCCATCCCTCCGCCGATCACCAGTACGTCGCACGCGATGTCGTTCATTGCTGTCGGCCTCTCGATCAGAAGTGGTGTCTGCGGGTCACCGTGAGAACGCGCGCAGCCCGGCTGCGGCGAATTCGGCTGTGGCGTGGGCGGCTGCTGCGGCGGTGCCGTCCGTGTCGTCGGAGGTGGCGGCGCGGTGTGCGATGCCTTCGGCGATGACGGCGATCTTGAAGTCGGCGAGGGCGCGGTAGAAGTTCCAGTGGGCGAGGTCGCGTCCGGATACGGCGGCGTAGTGCTGGGCGAGGTCGTCGGCGTCGGGGTAGCGGGGGGAGGTCCAGGCGGCGTCGACGCCGAGGACGGTGTCGAACATGGGTTGCCGGTAGGCGCACATGAGGGCGATGTCGGTGAGGGGGTCACCGAGGGTGGACATCTCCCAGTCGACGAGTGCGGCAACGGTTCCGGGCTCGCCGTGGGTGAGGATGGTGTTGTCGACGCGGTAGTCGCCGTGCACGATGGCGGCGGCGCAGTGGGCGGGGACGGCGTCGGTGAGGGCCTGGTGCAGTCGGTCGATGTCGTTCAGGTCGCGGGTCTTGACGCGGTGCCATTGCCGTCCCCAGGTGGCGACCTGTCGGGCGGTGAATCCGTCGGGCCGACCGAAGTCCGCGAGTCCGACCTCGTGGTGGTCGACGGCGTGCAGCGCGGCGAGGACACGGACGAGTTCGCTGGTGTTCGCGGCGATGTCGTCGTCGGTGAGGGCGTCGAGGTCGGTGCGGGTGCGCACGACCTGTCCGGGGACGAACTCGACGACGGTCATCGGCGCTCCGAGGGTGGCGCCGTCGGCGTCGAAGGCGACGGCGGTGGCGACGGGGACGTCGGTGCCGGCCAGGGCGCGGGTGACGGTCCACTCGCGGGCCATGTCGTGGGCGGAGGGGGTCAGTCCGCTGACCGGGGGGCGTCGCACGATCCAGGATGTGGTGTCGTCGTGGGCGCGGTAGGTGAGGTTGGACCGGCCTCCTGCGATGCGATCGACGCACAGTTTTCCGGTGATGTCGATGCCGTTGTCGCGCAGGAACGTCTCGAGTGCGGCGACGTTCATGCCGGGGAGGGTGGTGGTCACGGCTGCGCCTTCGCGGCGCGGCGGGCGGCGCCGACGGCGCGTTTGGCGATGGCCCACCGGTGCACTTCGGAGGGGCCGTCGTAGACGCGGAAGGGGCGGACCTCGCGGGAGAGTCGGGCGAGGGGCAGGTCGTCGGAGACACCGAGTCCGCCGCACATCTGCACGCCGCGGTCGACGATGCGGAAGATGGCTTCGGCGGCGAAGGTCTTGGCGATGGAGGTCTCGTTGCTCGCGGGGTCGCCGAGGTCGAGTGCGTGGCAGGCGGTGACGAGCAGGGCGCGGGTGGCGGCGATGTCGATCTCGTTGTCGGCGATCATCTTCTGCACCATGCCGAGGTCGCCGAGGCGGCTGCCGAACCCTTCGCGGTGGGCGACGTGGGCGACGGCGACGTCGTGTCCGCGTCGGGCGGCGCCGAGCCAGCGCATGACGTGGGTCATGCGGGCGGGTCCGAGGCGGACCTGGGCGTAGGTGAATCCTTCGTCGACGGCGCCGAGGACGTTGTCCTCGGGCACGACGACGCGGTCGAAGGTGACTTCGCAGTGCCCGCCGATCATGGCGCGGTCGAGGGTGCTGATGTGGCGGCCGACGGTGATGCCGGCGGTGTCGGCGGGGACGAGGAACATCGTGGCGCCGCCGCGGTCGCCGGGGGTGCCGGAGGTGCGGGCCATGACGATGAAGAATCCGGCGCCGTCGGCGCCGGTGATGAACCATTTGTGGCCGTCGATGCGCCAGCCGCCGTCGGTGCGGGTGGCGGTGGTGGTGAGGGCGGAGGGGTCCGATCCGGCGCCGGGGGCGGGTTCGGTCATCGCGAACGCGGACCGCACGTCGCCGCGGGCGAGGGGGGCGAGGAACTGTTCCTTCTGGGCGGGGGAGGCGACGTGGGCGAGGAGGTGGACGTTGCCCTCGTCGGGGGCGCCGATGTTCGTCGCGATCGGTCCGAAGAGGGAGTAGCCCGCTTCCTCGAACACGGGGGCGCGGTCGCTCATGGACAGTCCACCGCCGCCGTACTCGCGGGGAGCGTGGGGGGCGAACACCGCCGCGTCCTTCGCCGCTGCCTGCAACTCTCGGCGCAGGTCGTCGCCGCCGGCGGCGGTGACGTCACCGAGGAATTTGTCCTCGATGGGCAGGACGTGCTCGCGGGTGAACGTGCGGGTGCGCTCGATCCACTCGCGGACGACGGGGTCGTAGGTCAGATCGATCGCCATGGTGGTTCCCTTTCACATGGTCCAGGAGCGTTCGCTCGGTGGGGTCGTGCTGAGACGTGGTTCGAGGCTCACGGGCCCGTAGGTGACGGAACCCTCGACGGATCGACAGGCGGCGGTGACCAACGTTCGGTCACCGCGTCTTCGTGAGGTCGATACATGCGTAGTACCAGGAAGAACGGACGTGGTGGGGCGGGAAGCCAGGATTCCCGACTATCGAGGTCATCGGGTCTCGCGTACCCGACCACGATTCGAGAGGGAGTGGACACCACACCGTCCGGCGAGGTGGTCGATCCGACGGAGAACACGTCGCCGGGTGCGTCGTACAGCCAGCCGGTATCGGCCTCGTACAAGGTGACGCTCCAGAACGCTTCTGCGGGTGGGGGTTCGGAGAAAGTGATCTCGTAGGTGCGGCCTCCGAGGCCCGTCAGTGCGGTTCCGTCCGAGTCGACGTACGTGTTGTACGAGCAGTTCTCCTCGACGACGTTGGCTCCGAGTCCCACGAAGTTCATGACGGCGCGTGCCACGAAGTTGTGTCCGTGTGCGCCCTTGTCGAGTACCCGCGTCCACCCGGACGCCGTGCGCCGCCCGAGGCGGGATCGGGACGTGTCGAGCAGGGACATGGCGCGTGTGAAGCCGAGATCGGCGCCTCGTGACACCACCTCGTCGAGATCGCCGACCTCCGGCGTACCGGGACCGACGTTCAGCTGACGGAACTGGTGAACGTGCGACACATCCTGCACCGGAACACCGTTGACGGCCACCACGGCATCGAGGGCCGTCAGGAACGCGGCGGCGGACGACTCCACCTCCTCCCGGAGCAGAACGGGCCACGAACGGGAGCGGGGAGGTGGACCGGTGAGGACGACCGAGTCCTGCAGTGTCCTGACCGTGTCGATGTCGTCGGGAGCGCCGTGAACCTGGATGCGCATGAGCAGCCACATCAGCGGCGTGGACACGGGAAAGGACACGACGTCGGACGACCGCGCGGTGTCGGGGCCGTCCTGGCCCGGCGCGATCACCATGATCCTGCGTGGACCGTCCGGATGCGTCCGCGCGCTGACGTTGCTCACGTTGCTGTGGGCGTCCAGGAATTCGAGGGTGTAGTACCTGCCACCGAAGTCGGGTAGCTCGATGGTCACCGGTCCGTCGGTCAGATCCAGCCAGGCATTGGAGTAGACCGTGTCGACGTTCGGAACCCGGAACTGGCGGAAATCCGAACCGGCCGTGCTTCTCTCGTGGACCAAGGTGTTGACGGACCACGGTGCACCGTCGGCATCCGGAGCGCACTGTGCACACATATTCGCGTACTGGTAGACGGCGGGCACGCCGTACAGCACTGCCTGCTGCGCGAGCACGGACGCGAGTGTGAGCGCCTCGTCGGCGGCCACGGGTCGGACGTCGTCGGACGTCGATTCCTGGTACTGGTCGGTTCGAGCAGGGTCGTACGGCGTCGGGCCACTCACGGTGGCCGCTTCTCGTCCTCGAGTCATCCGACACTCCTTCACCCGGCGCACCGACCTGTACGCGCACCCGCCATCGCTCTTGACTCTGCCCACCCTACTTGGTGAACTGAGGTCAGTTCAACAAAGGAGATGGACATGAGTGCTCTCGGTAGATCGATCCGGACGACCACGATCGCTGTGGTCGGGGTGGTGGCGCTGACGATGACGGCGTGCGGCAGCAGCGGTGGAGGGGGTACCTCTCCGGTGGAGGGGAGCTGGGACGACGTCGTCGCCGCGGCGAAGTCCGAGGGGTCGGTGATGTTGTACTCGAGCCAGAACACCACGATCCTCGACAGCGTGAAGAAGGCCTGGAGTCAGACGTACCCCGAGATCACTCTCGATTTCGTTCGCGGAACGGACGCGGATCTGAATCCTCGTGTCGAGACCGAGAACAAGACCGGCAAGGGCACTGCGGACGTACACGTGGTCACGGACACGGCATGGATCGCGTCGGCGGCGGAGTCCGGCGCGTACTCCCAGTCTCTGAAGGGCGACGCGTTCGACGATCCGGACTACGGACGGGACCGCAGCGTCAAGAACGACAGGTTCTTCCTCGACGTCGCCGCCACCTTCGGCATGGGGTGGAACTCGGGTACCGTGCCGACCGGACTCACGGATCCGCGCGATGTCCTGCGCCCCGAGTACCGAGGCAAGGTGGGCGTGGTCAACCCCGTCGGCATCGCGTCCTACGTGGATCTCTACCGCTTCTACCGCGAGAACTTCGGCGACGATTTCGTGGATCAACTCGCCGAGCAGCAGCCTCGTATCTACCCGAGCTCGCTGGGGGTCGCGCAGGCACTCACCTCCGGTGAGGTCGTCGTCTCCCCCATGGTCCAGCCTCTCGTGCAGGAGGTCGCGTCCGGAGCTCCGGTGAACTGGGCGCTCCCGACGCCGTCGTGGGGAACACCGTTCTACGGTCACGTCACGTCGGTCGCGCCTCATCCCAACGCTGCGCAGGTTCTGGCCGACTTCCTGGTCAGCCCCGAAGGTCAACGAGCGCAGGCGATCGGGGTCGCGACTGCGCTGCCCGGTATCGACGGCGCGACCGCCGACGCCCATGACATCGCCGGGCCCGATCCGACACAACTCACTCCCGAGTTCATCGAGCGGGAATCACGTGAGTGGGAGCAGAAGTTCCAGGGCTGACCGAGCCACGGAACGGCCCCGGGCTCAGTGCCCGGGGCCGAACGTCACGGTGCGGGCCACGATCAGTGCCAGGACGCCGAGACTCGCAGTGAGGACTGCCAGTACGTGAGCGCGCGCCGGGATTCCTCGCGGCGCGTCCGGGCCGGCGTCCGCGCGCCTGCGCTTCCGTCGCCGAACGATGTCGACGACGAGCGCAGCGACGGCGCCGGTCAGTACGACGCCGGCGGCTACAGCCGTCGGTACGTCACCCTGGTGGGTGGCCAGGCGCAGACCCACCAGGGCGCACACCGCCACCGAGCACTCGGTGCGCCGCCAGGCGAGCGCCGTCCGTTCGACCTGGAGACCACCGTCCCCGAGTGCGCCCGCTGGCCTGTCCTCGGGTGGTCCCGTCACGAGAAGACCGACCAGACGACCAGCGCTGCGGCCACCGCCAGCAGGACGGCCAGGGGTGCTCCGACACGAGGGGACGGAAGCGGCCGATTACGGCGCAGGCTCGATTCGACTGCGCCCCAGGCCCACCACGCGTGCAGCGGCAGAACGACGGAGCATCCGATCAGCAGCACCGATGCGATGCGTGCGGGCGTCGTGTCCCCTCCGACCTCGAACACGTCGAGCGCGACTCCGGCTGCCATGAACGCCAACGATGTTCGAATCCACGCGAGGTACGTCCGCTCGTTCGCCAGGCTGAACCGTGCGTCCGGTTCGGCACCGACGGCGTAGACCCGGCGCGGGCGCCGACGATCGTGCGCCTCCTCCTGGGACATGACTTCTCCTGACGGTCGAGGGCTCGCAATGTCACTGAGAGTCCCTAGCCTAATCGAACTCACTTCAGTTATGGTCGTGGTGTGACTGCACCCGACTGCTCGGATGGTGGCGACGAGCTGTTCCGCGACGCGCGCGCGCTGCAGATCTGGGGATTTCCGCTCGTCTTCGCTCAGCGACTGCGTCTCCGGTTCACATCCCCGCTGGAGCCTGACGTGGACCGGCCGCTCACATCGGCGGGTGCAGCGCTGAACACGATGGGCCATCAGCGCAGGTTGTCCGATCCCACCCTCACCGCAGGAGTGGCTCCCAACGTGGACACGCTCTACTCACTGGCCTTCGTCGACCTCGATGTCGGGTCGTTCACGCTTCGAATGCCCGATCTCGGTGACCGCTACTACTGCATTCAGCTAGGTGAGGCCGACTCGACGACCATCGCGGTACAGGGTCAGCGGACACACGGGAGCCGTTTGCCGACACTGCATATCGTCCGCTCGGGCAGCGAGGTGGTCATGGCGGACGACGAACTACTGGTGGCCTGCCGAACACGTCATGTCATGGTTGCAGTGCGCATCCTGGTGCGACCGGACGATGCCGAGGATCTCCGGCGAGTGATCGCCGTGCAGGACGCCATCGTGCTGGACGGGCCGCGTGCGCCCGGAGCTGCGTGCGACGCTGCCACCCGCACGCTCGTCCTCCGTGAACGCGATGACGAACTACGCGATCCGGAAGCCTTTCTCGACTCGCTGGACCACGCCGTCGCCGGTGTCGCGGCGGCGGACGTGCCACCCGCGGTCCGCGAGAGCTTGGCGCGACTGCGTAGAGCGCTGCACGCAGGGGAACAGTTCACGCGAGCACGTTCGCAGTTCGCAGCAGGGTTGTCCGACGGCCTGGATGCGATCGCCGACCGGGTGAGGTCGCTGGGCCGGACGACGAACGGCTGGTCGGTCAACGAACTCGGCACGGATTTCGGCGACGACCATCTTCTGCGCGCGGCCGTCGCGTTGTCTCAGATCTACGTCAACCCGGCGGACGAGGCGCTGTACCCGGTGTGTGAGGTGGACGACGGTGGGCGCCCCTTGTCGGGTGCGCATTCCTACGACATCACTTTCGCTGCCGGCGAGGCGCCGCCGGCGCGCTTCTTCTGGTCCCTCACCGTCTACCACAAGCGAGGACTGCTGTGCGAGAACTCGATCGGCCGATATGCAATCACCGACCGGACGCCCGGCGTGACGGTGGCGCACGACGGATCCCTGACCGTTCGACTCGCGTCGACCCCGCCCGCGGAAGGGACGAGCAACTGGCTCCCGACTCCGTCCGGAGACTTCCGGTTGATGCTGCGGCTGTACGGACCCTCGGACCGGGCGTGGAGCCCGCCAGTCGTGCGGCGGACGCCCGCCAGGTCGTCTCGGACCGTGGGGGACCGATGACCGACACGCGATCCGGAGGGATCGAACTCGGACCGGTATCACTCAGGGTGCTCGACGAGTTCGCATCCTGTGGCCGCGGACCCCTGCCGAGCACCACCGCGGTGGCCCGTGCTCTCCACATCAGCGAGCCGCACCTACGGCGCCTGCTCGCCGGTGAATCGACCACGCTGGGCGCTCTGCGTGCTCGACACGACGCCGCGCGTGCGGTGGAGGCACTGCGGCGCGGCGAGGCCCTGGACATCGTGTCGGCCCGATTGGGCTACTCGGAACCACGGGCGTTCCGGCGCGCCTTCCGCCGGTGGACCGGGATGACGCCGAGCGCGGTCGGTGCGGCATGACCGGGGTGATCTCGACCCGTCACGTCGTGTTGCGCTCGTGGCCGAACGGCGCACTGACGAGTGGTGACCTCGAGGTGGTGGAGGCGCCGGTGCCCGAGCTCCGTTCCGGCGACGTGCTCGTCCGCAACACGTGGCTCTCGATCGATCCGTCGATCCGCATCCGGCTGTCGAGGCAGACGCCGGGAGGCTATCTGCCGCCCTTCGCGCCGGGGCAGGCACTGGAAGGTCTCGCTCTCGGCGTCGTCGAACGATCGGAGAGCTCCGCTTTCGCTGTCGGTGACATCGTCACTCACACACTGGGTTTCCGTGAGTACGCCCTCATCTCGGCCGACACCGCGACGATCGGCGGCTACGGGTCGCCCACCGTCGTCCGTCCGGGCGGTCTGCCCGAACAGTGGTTCCTCGGGCCCCTGGGCAGTTCCGGTCTCACCGCGTACGCGGGGATGATCGGCATCCTCGACGTGGGGCCCGCGGACACGGTCTGGGTGTCGTCCGCTGCCGGTGCGGTCGGTGGGCTCGCGGCGGGACTCGCGGTGGCACGAGGGGCCACCGTCATCGGATCGGCAGGGTCAGCGGCCAAGGTGGCCCATCTGCGAGCGTCCGGCCTGGCGGACGCCTTCGATCATCACGAATCGCTGCCCGCGGCGGTGGCCGCCGCGGCGCCGGACGGCATCGACGCGTACTTCGACTGTGTCGGCGGTGATCACCTGACTGCAGCGATCGACGCACTTCGACCGAACGGACGTATCGCGATGTGCGGCCAGATGTCCCAGTACGACGCGGCCGACGCGCCGAGTCTTCCCGGCAACCTGTTCCAGTTCGTGTCGAAGAATCTGTCGATGCGGGGGTACCGGGCCGGATCGTTCCTGCACCTCGAAGCCGACATGCGCGCGGAGATCACCTCCCTCATCGACGCGGGCCGTCTCGGGTACGACGAATGGGTATTCGACGGACTCGATTCGGCCCCGGCCGCACTGGTCTCGATGCTGGCAGGGGAGAACATAGGTAAGACGCTCGTCCGACTGGGATGACCTCGCGGGCGTCACCGTCGGAACTCAGTCGGCGGAGAGGGAGTCGAGCAGCGTTGCGAGGCGGTCGGGGGCGCTGATCATCGGCATGTGTCCGGAGTCCATGTGCACGACGTGCCCCGACCCGGCTCCGGCGCGGACCAGTGCGGACGAGGCTTCCTGCAGTGCTGGTGGATAGCACATGTCCCTCGCCGTCCGGATGTAGGTGCGGGGGACGTCGACCTGGAGGCCGGAGAGATCGACGGTCTCGGTGAGCAGCGCGCCGGAGTCGTCGACGAGCTGCTCGAGAGTCCACGCGGTCTGTTCGTCGTCCATGTCGTTGCACAACATGGCCTGTGCCCCCTCGGGGCCCTGGACGTATCTGCCGCCCACGATGGACGCCTTCACGATGTCGCGAACCGCAGGATCGATCCCGTCGATCACCGCCGTTCCGTCCGTCGGGACTACCGCGGCCAGGAAGACGACGTGCCGGACACGGTCCTGCAGCCTGTCGAGAACGCGAGGAACCGACACTCCGGCGAACGAGTGGGCCACCAGCACGATGTCGGTGACATCCTCCCGCTCCACGTCCGCGACGATCGCGTCGGCGCAGTCCTCCAGTGTGACGGTGCGCAGGTCGATGTCTGCGCGTTCACCGCGGCCGGGAAGGTCGACCGCGACCACGCGACCGGTCAAACGCGGTACGAGGCGGTCCCAACACGACGCGCCCATTCCGGCACCGTGCACGAGTACGAACGACATGATGTGTCTCCATTTCTTTCGTGATGTGCCGCTGCTGCGGTTCAGTGGCATCGGGATTCTAGAGTTCTGCGCCTGTTCGATATCCCTCTGCGATCGCGTGACCGATGCGCCGTGGTGTGACGCAATCTCCGATGACGCTGACGGTGGAGCTCGAGTCCAGTCCGAACGACGACAGTGCCACTCGCGGCTGGTGCCACACGATGGCGGCGTCCTCGTAGGGCAGGTCGCCGGCCCCGAAGATCGGGCGCAAGGTCACCGGATCTGCCGGGTCGTCGGGAACGTGAAGGGCATGCGCGACCTTGACGTCGACCCCTGCGTCACCCAGTCGATCGAGCAGCGGTCCTGCACTCTCGGTGGGGATTCGGGACGCGAGAGCCGTGAGCGTCGTGGCCACGGTGACCTCCCAGCCACGCTGCACGAGTGCTTCGGCTGCGCTGTACGCCGGCCAGAAGCCGTCACCGTCGTCGAACACCACCACCCTGCCCGCATCGGCCGAGACGCGGCCGAGCAGAACGTCGTCGACGCTGTAGGCGGTCCGCGTCCGGAGGGACGGGGTCACGTCCGCGGGACGCGATCCGGTCGCCACCACGATGTGGTCCGACGCAGAGCGAATCTCGTCCAGATCGTCCTGGCCGATTCCGGCCGACAGGTGAACCTCGACCTTCAGCCGACGCATCTCCCGTTCCAGATAGTCGACGATGTCGATGAGTGTCGCGCGATGGGGTGCCGAGGCAGCCACCCGCACAGATCCGCCGAGGGCACCGCTCTTCTCGAACACCGTGACTCGGTGGCCCCTCCCTGCGGCCACGCGAGCGGCTTCGAGACCGGCGGGGCCGCCGCCGATCACGACGACGTCCTTCGTCGCGCGGGCTCGTCGACCGACGTCGACGTGTCGACCGCGCCCGATCTCGGCATTGACCGCGCAGTGCAGATGCGGGTCGAAGGCCCTGCAGTCCTGGTTGACGCCGAGGCAGCCGCGTATCTCGTCGAGGCGACCGGTTCGGGACTTGTTCGGCAGTTCGGGGTCCGCGATCAGCGCCCGCGCCATGCCGACCATGTCCACCTGTCCGGTCTTGATGGCGTGGTCCGCAACGCCCGCATCGCGAATCCGCTGTCCGACGAGAGTCGGTGTCCCGGTCGCCGATCGGACCCTCGCAGCCGACGGGATCGCGACCGCGTCCGCGCCGGTGGAATCCTTGACGTACTTCCCGCGGGTGCCGTGGGTGATGCTGAAGTAGTCGACGCCGACCGCGGCCACGTTCTCGGCGATGCGAACGCAGTCGTCGATCGACATTCCGCCGGGGATCTCCTCCTCCCCGCTCAACCTCACTCCGAGCACGAGCCCCGCGGGCATCTCCGACCGCATCGCCTCGATCACCATACGGGTGAAGCGCATTCGGCCGTCGAACGAGCCGCCGAAATCGTCCGTCCGTCGGTTCGTGAGCGGGGACATGAACTGAGCGGGGAGGTACCCGTGCGCAGCATGGAGCTCCACCCCGTCGACGCCTGCTCGCACCAGGTTTCGCGTCGAGGTGCGCCATCCCTCGACGATGTCCTCGATCTCCGCGACCGACAGTTCGTGGGGTGGGTAGGCGTCGCGCGCGGTCTTGATCGCCGAGGGCGCGGAGGGTGGCGCATCCGATTCGCCGCCGATGAATTCACGTCCGAGATGGCAGAGTTGGCCGATGAATCGTGCGTCGTGTCGATGCGCCGCAGACACTTTGGCCGCTGTGCTCGGAATGACCTCGACCCGGTAGGCCTCGATCAGCTTGCGCGATCGCAGCGTCGTCGTCGGGTGCACGACCGTGGCACCCCCGATGATCAAGCCCACTCCACCCGCGGCCAGACGCTCGACGTGCTCGGTGTCCCCGTGGGTGGGCACACCGTCGACCGCCATCGACGTGCCCGCCGGGAGCGCGACCAGTCGGTTCTTCAGCGTGAGTCCGCCGATCCGGATCGGTGAGAAGAGGTGGGGAAAGTGGTCGTTCATGCGGACTCGGTTCTGTCGGCGGGTGTTCTGGGGCGGACGAGGACTCGAACACGCGGTTCCTCCGCCAGGTCGAGCGCGAGGTCCGTTCGGACGAGCCGTTCCGGAACGGTGAGACGCACGGTCTCCTGGGCGGAGTACTCGGCCCAGTTCCGGAAGGTGCAGAACTCGACGTACGTCGAGGCGGAGTCGCTCACCCTGGTCAGCGCCCATCGCGATGCGCCGAGGCGCAGGCGCGACGACCTCAGACGAGTCATGGCGTGGACGAAGTGGTCCGCCCGCTGCGGACGGACCACGTACGTCGTCTCGACGACGATTGTCGCGCCACGATGACCCGGTTCGAGTTCCGGCGGTCCGGCGGCACCGGACGGGTCGGGCGCGATGGAGTCGCTGGGCAGAATGCCTCGGCGCAGCAGTCCGATCGACGACACCGACATCGCGACGGCGGAGAGTGCGACAGCGGAGACGAGCCCCATCGTGTCGGCGAGGAGCCCCCACAGAAGGGCACCGACCGCTTGGCTGCCCTGGAACGTCAGCATCACGACGGCGATGACTCGGGCCTTGATCCACGGTGGCACGACCGCGTGCGTCGCGATCATCCACGTGCTCTGCACGCCGACCCAGGCCGCGCCGACGATCACCAACAGAGCGACCACGACCGGCATCCACGGCACGAAGGCGAGACCGAGCAGAACCAGTGCGTACGCGGCAGAACCCAGGGCCGCGAACACGTTCCAGCTCAGGCGTCGACGAAGCGGCATCGAGGCGATGGTGCCCGCCACCGCGCCGACACCGATCGCCCCGGACAACACTCCGAACTCGAACGTCGTCACGTGGAGCATCTCGTACGCCACGAGCGGCAGCAGAGCCCACAGGCAGCTCGCCGGCAGGCCGAACATCACGACACGGAACAACAGTCTCCGCGTCCATCGCGAATGACGGATGAACCGCAGACTCGTCGCCACCGATTCGAGAACCGACTCGGTCCTGGGAACTCGCCCGGACCGAGGCGGGATCTGACCGGCCGCCAGGACGACGCAGATCGCGAACACGACCGTGACGAGAGCGAAGGTCGAGGTGGCGCCCCATGCGGCCAGGAGTGCCCCGCCGAGTACCGGACCGATGGCGCGTGCACCGTTGAAGATGGCGCCGTCGATCGCGGGCACGACGGTCATCATCTCGCGGGTCGCCAGCGTCGGCAGCAGCGATTGCCAGACGATCGCCACCGACGCCAGACCGCACCCCGACAGGAACACGGCCGCCATCAGAACCGGCATCGTCGCGAGGTCGAGGACCTGGAGCACCGTGAGCGCTGCCGACGTGACCAGCAGCCCGATCGCCGTGCCGGTCAGCAGAGTTCGATGGCCGGCGTGCTCCGCTATCGCGCCGAGGGGGAGGGAGAGCAGAAAGAAGGGCAGGCTGGCGGCGAACTGGACGCCCGACACTGCGAACGCGGATTCTCCTGCTCGAGTCAGGGTCCACTGGACCGCCAGAACCAGGATCCAGATCCCGATGGCGGCGCCGAGTTCGAAACCCAACATCATGCGTAATCGGCGCACACGCAACGGCGTCAGGAGTGTGACGGTCGGTGGTCGTGTCATGGCCTGTGCCCCTTCGCCGCCCGCCGGCATCACCGGATGAAGCCCGACGTCACCGGATGAAACGCTGTTCCCACTCCGCCTGGTACTCGGTGACCGCTGCGGGGTCGAGGTCCGCGGGGTCGGTCAGTGCGAGGTCCTGTGCGCGTCCGACCGACTCCGGGATGTTCGGCAGCACACTCGCGTACCCCTTCGACAACGCCTGCTGGCCCTCGGGGGAGACGAGGAAGTCGGCCAGAAGTTGCGCTGCATTCGGGTGCGGTGCGGACGCGAGAACATGGGAGTAGTAGGGGGCGCCCCACGCCGGGTCCGGCCTGAACCACCCGACGGGTGCGCCTGCCTCCTGCTCGCGCACGAGGGGTTGGACCATCGGCGTGGCGATGATCTCTCCGGACCCGAGGCCCTGTGCGACGGCCAGAACACCGGGATAGACACGTGGCTCGTTCTGCGCGAGTTCGTCGGTGTAGTCGGGTGACCAGTTGCGGTCGAAGAACCGGAACTGATCGGTCACGGCGGCGAAGCCCGCCGGATTCACGACGCCGATACGTCCACGCAGTTCGGGAGCCAGCAGATCCTCCGGGCTGTCGAGACCGTCCGGTAATGCCGTGGTGTTCCAGCCGAGCCCCAGAACGGCGGCGCTGGTGAGGAAGAGCTTGTCCTCCAGCACGCTGGTGTCTCGACCGTAGTCGGGGTTGTCGAACGAGGGTCCGACGACGTTCACCGAGTACTCGCCCGAGTCGGCGGCCGCGCGGATCCACGCGGGGTCGGTGGTCATGTGGACGTCGCCGATCCCGCGCCCGGACTTGTGCTCCGCGTCCACGCGGGGGTTCAGTTCGACGTCGGAACCCCGCGTGAATTCCAGCGTGATGCCGGGATACGTCGCCTCGAATCCGGTCTTCACCGAGGCGAGGTTCTCGGGATGTTGCGACGAGTACAGGTAGACGGATCCCTCGTCCTTCGCCGCGGCGACCACGTCGTCCCACGTGCCCGACACCGGTCCGGACGCTGTCGCCCCACCGCTGCAGGCCGCCGACAACCCGACTGCGGCTGCCGATGTCAGCGCCGCGAGCGTACGACACCACGTGCTCATGAGGGTCTCCTGTCAGTTGTGGTCGACGGCGTCAGTCGAATGCGAGTTCCGGTGTCCGGCAGATGAGCAACCGGCGTATCGAGCCGGCCGCGTCGACCGACGCGGTCGCGTTGAAGGACGCCTCGAAGTCGCCGTCTCGCGTGGTCCGCCCCAGTACGAGTTCCACGTCGCCCACCCGGGATCCGACGTCGATGTGATGAACGAGGGTGCTCTTCTCACGCTGGGCGAGGTAGAGGACGAGTCCCTCTCTGTCGCCGACGAATTCGGCGGACGCTCCCTCCCCACGGGAGAACTGCACGGACATCCGGAAGTCGTCCGTGATCATGGTCAGCACCCGGTCGGGATCTTCGGAGTCCATGTACGAGAACCATGTTCGTAGGATTGCTGTCGCATCAATCGTCATCGTCATGCTCCTGTCGGGTCGGTGGAGGTCGCGTCGGAACCGGTCCACGGCACCAGTGCGTGGTCAGGATCGAACGAGACCTGGTAGCGGTCGATCAGTCCGTTCTCGTCGAGGTGCATCGCCGCGACGAAATAGCCCGTGACGACATCGCCGTGCTCGGTGACGGCTCCCTGGGCGAACTGGACGTCGCCGTCCTGTGCGCGACGCAGCAGTCGATGTTGCCGGCCGACAGGGGGACGTCCGGTGAGGTAGTCGAGCATCGCGGCGCGACCGGTGCCGGCTCGGGCTCCCGTCGGAACGATCATCACGAAGGCGACGTTCTCGGCCAGCATGTCGGTGGCCCGCTCGAGATCACCGCTGTCGAGGGTGGCGTAATAAGACTCGATTCCAAGCATGAACCGAACTTAGTTCAAGAAAAGTCCGCACGTCCTCGATTTCGCCGATACTCTCGAAACAGAACTGAACTCGACTCAGGAGTGTTATGTCTGTAGCGAACGATGACGTCACCTACTCGCCCTGGCCGGAAGCCGAGCCCGCGGGCCTGATTCCCGGGCCGGAGCAGGCCGATCTCCGGTCCGCGATGCGCGCAGTACTTGCACGGCACAGTGGGCGAGACGAGGGGACTCCGACGGCACTGTGGCGGGCCCTCGTGGACGACATGGCCGTGACCATGCTGTCCGTTCCCGAGAATCGCGGCGGCCTCGGGTATGGGATGACGGACATGGCCGTGGTCCTGGAGGAGTGCGGCCGAGCGCTCGTGTCGGAACCGGTGCTGTTCGGGGCGGGTGTCGGCGTGCACGCGCTCCTGCTTGCGCCGGCCGGAACCGTGGACGCGATGGTGTCCGGTGCCCTGGCCGGTGAGCTCCGCGTCGCGGTGCATCTGCCCGTGACGCAGACGGGACGCGCTGCCGCGCAGGTGATCACGGCCGACCATACGGCGGACGGATGGCGTCTGAGCGGTGTCGTGAACGACATCGTTCACGGTGCGTCGGCCGATGTCGTCGTGGTCGGGGCGCACACGGCCGACGGCGCCCGAGTGTTCGCCGTACCACTCTCCGATGCGGTGCGCGCCGTCCCGCGGACGGTCATCGACCCGACGCGGACGCGCGCCGACGTGCACCTCGACTCGGCAGCGGCGTCCGCGCTCACCGAGGTGGCAGGCACGGTCTCCGCTCTCGACGACCTGAGAGCGCGAGCGACGATCGGGCTGGCGAGCGAGCACACGGGAATCGCCGACCGCATGCTGGAGATGACGGTCGAGTACGTCACCACCAGGCAGCAGTTCGGCCGGCCCGTCGGCTCCTTCCAGGCCGTGAAGCACCGACTTGCCGACCTGCTCCTCTCTCTCGAACGAGCGCGATCGGCATCCCGCTTCGCTGCTGCGCTGTACGACAGCTCCCGGGACCGTGCCGCGCTCGCGGTCGCGATCGCCGGCGCCGTGTGCACGGAGGTCGCGTCCGAGTCGGTCGCCGAGGCGGTGCAGCTGCACGGTGGCGTCGGCTTCACGTGGGAGCACCAGGCGCACAGATACTTTCGCCGAGCTACCGGTGACGAGGCGCTGCTCGGCGATGCGGTGTACCACCGCCGCCGCATCGCCGACCTCATCGGGCTCAACCCGGTTCGATTCGAGGGTTGACGCGCTCGACCCCATGCCGTAAAACTGAAGTGAATCCAGTTCAAATCGTGACGCAGCCCAAGGAGATCCCATGATCGACACCGACCACATCCTGCTCGAGAAGGACGGCGACGTCGCTCGCGTCTGGCTCAACCGCCCGCACAAGAAGAACGCGGTGACTCCGGAGCTGCTGTACCGACTCGACGAGATCATCGCCGAGGTCGACGCCGACCCGAACCTCAAGGTCCTGGTCCTGCGCGGTGTGAACAACACCTTCTGCTCGGGGTTCGACCTCGACATCCTGCTGTCCGACTACGTCGGCAGTACCAACGCCATGGACGTGGCCGTGCTCTCGGCCAGGGTCTGCGATCGCCTGTACTCCATGAACACTCCGTCCGTCGCGGTCCTCGAGGGCTACGTCACCGCCGGTGGGTTCGAGCTCATGATCTCCTGTGATTTCGCCATCGCCGACGACGACGCCAAGATCGGCGACTTCCACATCCGCCGTGCACTGTTCGGCGGTGCGGGCCCCATCTACCGCCTCCCGCGCATGATCGGCATCCGCAAGACCAAGGAACTGATGCTGACCGGCAAGCTGCTCTCCGGTGTCGAGGCTGCGGACTTCGATCTCATCAACGCGTCCGCGCCGGCAGCCGAGCTGGACAAGACCGTCGAGGAGTTCATCGCGCAGCTCACCGACAAGAGCCCGTTCATGATGAAGCTGACCAAGATGACGATCGACCGCGGCCTCGACGCGGACATCCAGTCCCTCATGGTCATGGAGCATCTCGCCGTGGGCAACGCCCTGCAGTCCGAGGACGGGCGAGAAGGCGTCACCGCGTTCCTCGAGAAGCGTGAGCCGAAGTGGGTCGGTCGCTGATCCTCAGCGAGACACGAACGAGGAACGACGGTCGGCGGGGAGCGGGAGGATCACGATGACGAACGGTCTCGGGACACAGCGGGTGGTGTTGCAGGGAAGTAGATGCACTGTGTGCGGCACGGTCGCGTACCCGGCGTCGAGTCTCTGCTCCCGGTGCGTCACGCCCACGGCAGAACCCGTCGACCTGAGTACGTCGGGCACCGTGTGGGCCCACACGGTGCAGCGCTTCCCGCCCAAGTCGCCGCCGTACGTGCCACCCGCGGGCGGGTTCACCCCGTTCGCGGTCGGCTGGGTCGAGTTGAGCGAGGGCATCCGCATCGAGGCGATTCTCGACACCGAGAACGTCGACGATCTGCACGGAGCGCTCGTCCACCTCACGGCCGTCGTGCCGGTTCCCCGGTTCGAGGTCGTCGCGGCCGGCCCGTCGTCCGCACCGAGCACACTGGGAGACACCGTATGAGCGAGTCCGTGGTCATCGTCGGAGTGGGATTGTCGAAGTTCGGTCGCCAGCCCGGTGTCAGCGGGCGAGCGATGGCCGTCTCGGCCATCACCGCCGCGCTCGCCGACGCGGGCATCGCCTGGCCGGACGTCGATGTGGCGTTCGGCGGCAGCGACTCCGCGGGCCTCGCCGACACGCTCGTCAGTGAACTCGGTTTCACCGGACTGCCGTTCACCAACGTGCGGAACGGCTGCGCCACGGGCGGCAGCGCCCTGTTCTCGGCGGTCAACGCCGTTCGTGCGGGATCGGCGTCGATCGGCCTGGCCGTGGGCTTCGACAAGCACCCGCGTGGTGCTTTCGATCCCACGCCCGCGGAGTGGGGTCTGTCCGAGGGGTACGGCGAGGCGGGTCTGATGGTGACCACGCAGTTCTTCGGCGCGAAGATCTCCCGGTACATGCGGCAGCACGGCATCACCCCGGACACCCTCGCGCGAGTCGCCGAGAAGTCCTACCGCAACGGCGCACTCAATCCCAATGCGTGGCGCCGCGAACCCATGTCGGCCGAGGCGATCGCCTCCGCCGACATGGTGAACGATCCCCTCACGCGGTACATGTTCTGTTCTCCCGGCGAAGGCGGTGCGGCCGTGATCGTGGCCTCACCCGAGGTGGCCGAGCGGCTGACGGGCCGGCCGATCCGCTTGCGCGCCATCACCCATCGGACGCGGCGATTCGGCTCGTTCGAGGTCTTCAGTCCGTCCGTCCAGGGCGTCGGCGAGCCGACCAGCGTCAGCGCGGATGCCGCGGCAGCCGCGTTCGAGCAGGCCGGGATCTCCCCGTCGGATGTCGACGTGGCCCAACTGCAGGACACCGAGAGTGGCGCCGAGCTCATGCACATGGCCGAGTGCGGCTTCTGCGAGCACGGCGAGCAGGAGCAGTGGATCGCCGAGGGAGCCACCGAGATCGGCGGACGTCTACCCGTCAACACCGACGGTGGGTGCATCGCGAACGGTGAACCGATCGGCGCCTCCGGTCTGCGCCAGGTGCACGAGGTGGTCACCCAGTTGCGCGGGGAGGCCGGCGATCGTCAGGTGCCGGGCGGGCCGTCCATCGGCTTCACCCATGTCTACGGGGCACCGGGCATCAGCGCCTGCACCGTTCTGTCCGTCTGAACCAGTCCGATCCGACCAGCGAGGTCAGTCCATGAGTACCAGCACCGTGTCGTCCGACGTCCGAGCCTTCACCGCCGAGGCGACGGAGTGGCTCAGCAGCGTGGCCGCACCGCGGACCAGCACGACGTGGGGCGAGGGCTCCGACTCGGTGGCCGTCTTCGAGAACTGGACGCCCGAGGAGGAACGACGACACACGGACGTCGTCCGCGACTACGAACGGCGGAAGTTCGACGCCGGGTGGGGTCCGCTCGACTGGCCCGCGGAATACGGTGGACGAGATCTTCCGCTCTCCCACGTACTCGCCTTCCGCCGCGCGGAGGACCGGTTCGATGTCCCGCGCCGCACCGAGATGTTCTCCGTGACACAGCAACTGGTGGCGCCCACGATCGAGAAATGGGGCACGCCGGAGCAGCGCGCCACGTACGTGCGAGCGATGCTGCGCACCGACCTCATGGCCTGCCAACTCTTCTCGGAGACCGAGGCCGGTTCCGACCTCGCGGCCGTCCGCACCCGCGCGGTCCGTGACGGCGACGGGTGGGTGCTGAACGGCCACAAGGTCTGGACGTCGGGAGCCACGGTCTCGGACATCGGGGTGGCAGTGTGCCGCACCGATTCCTCGGTGCCTAAGCACAAGGGCCTCACCGTTTTCCTGGTCCCGATGGACGCGGAGGGCGTCTCCGTCCGCCCCATCCGGCAGATGACGGGTGGCAGCTCGTTCAACGAGGTGTACCTCGAGAACGTGCGGCTGACCGATGCGCACCGTCTCGGCCCGGAGGGGCAGGGGTGGCAGGTCGCTCTCACCGTGCTGGCGGCCGAACGACTCGACGGTGGCAACCTCGGACTGGCGAACGCCGACCGTGCCGTGGAACTGGCACGCAATCTGGGTCGGCCCCTCACCGAGATCGAGCTGGATCAGGTTGCCGATCTCGTCGTGCACAGCCATGTTCAGCGCGTCACCGCCATGCGCGTCGCCGGCGTCGTCGTCTCCGGACGCGATCCCGGCCCCGAGGCGTCCGTCGGCAAACTGCTCGCGACCACCACGATGTCCCGGACGTCGGCGGCGGTCCGGCGGATGCTCGGCTCCGATCTGGTGTCCGACACCGGTGAATGGGGCACGTTCGCCTGGACGGAACACGTCCTGGGCGCGCCCGGATACCGCATCGCCGGCGGCACCGACGAGATCCAACACAACATCATCGCCGAGCGCGTTCTCGGCCTTCCCCGAGAGCCGAGGCCGTGACCACCGACGACACGACACACTCCGCACTACAGCAACGCGTCGCCGAGAAGCTCGAGACCGGCGGCCTCGGATCGCTGCGCAGCTTCGATCCACTCCTCGGAGGACACTCCGGCCTGACCTACCGCGTGCGGACCGACGACACCGACTTGGTGGTCAAGGCCGTGCCCGCGGGGCAGCGCCCCGTCGGGCGCCACGACATGCTGCGGCAGGCGACCATCATGCGGGAACTCGCAGGTACGTCGGTGCCGGTGCCCACGATTGTGATGGTGGACGACACCGAGCCCTCCTGGTACGCCATGACATTCGTCCGCGGTGAGTCGCTCGAGCCTGTTCTGGACGATCCGGCGGTCGACCCGGAGCTGGCGGCAGCGCGCATGCGGCGTGCGGCAGCGGTCCTGCCCGAGCTGCACTCGGTCGATCACCGAGCAGTGCCCGACGCCGGCCCCACACTCACACCGGGTGACGAACTCGCCCGGTGGGCTCGCACTCTGGGCGCCGTTCCACCGGAACTGGTGGAGGGCGGAGACAGACTGCTGAGCCTCCTCGGTGCCCGCGTCCCGGACGCGGTCTCGTCGACGCTGGTGCACGGTGACTATCGCCTGGGCAACCTGATCGCGGACGGCACCGAGCCGGTCGCGCTCATCGACTGGGAGATCTGGAGTGTGGGCGACCCCCGAGTCGAGCTGGGGTGGTTCCTCGTCTTCGCCGACGGCGACAACTTCCCCGGTGTCGGGCGGTCCGTCCCCGGTCTGCCGAGCGCCGACGAGTTGGTGGAGATCTACGCCGGTGCGGGACGTGACCTGCCCGACCTGCCGTGGTTCGACGCCCTGGGACGACTCAAGATGGCCGCCATCATGGGGCACAACCTGCGTCGTCACCGGGAGGGCCGTCATCACGATCCGGACCAGGAGAAGCTGCCCGCCACCATCTCTCGGCTGATCGACACCGGCACCGCCCTGCTCGCCTGAGCTCCCTCGCCCTCGTATCCACTCGCCCGATCCGTCCTCCAGGAGGCCAACCGTGGACTTCTCCTACAGTGCTCGTACCGACGCGCTGCTCGAGACCCTCGAGACATTCATGACCGACCATGTTCTGCCCGCCGAGAAGGTGTACGACGCGCAGATCGCGGCGAACACGAACAAGCACGAGCAGCCGGCGGTGATGCGCGAACTGCAGGAGACCGCGCGCTCGCAGGGACTGTGGAACCTGTTCATGACGCACGACGGGCTCGGGGCCGGACTCACCAACCTCGAGTACGCCCCTCTCGCCGAGGTGGTCGGGCGCTCGATCATCGGCAACGAGGCCATCAACTGCTCCGCCCCGGACACCGGCAACATGGAGATCCTCGCCATGTTCGGTACCGAGGAGCAGAAGAAGGACTGGCTCGAGCCCCTGCTCGACTGTCGTATCCGGTCCGCGTTCGCCATGACCGAACCGGCCGTGGCCAGCTCCGACGCCACCAACATCACCTCGACGATCCGGCGCGACGGTGACGAGTACGTGCTCAACGGCCGAAAGTGGTACACCTCGGGTGTTCTCGACCCGGACTGCAAGCTCATCATCTTCATGGGCAAGTCGGATCCGGACGGTCCGACCTACCGTCAGCAGAGCATGATCCTGGTTCCCGCCGACAGTCCCGGCATCGAGGTCCTGCGCGATCTCCCGATGTTCGGTTTCCACGACCGTCTCGGGCACGGCGACGTCCAGTTCACCGATGTCCGGGTGCCGGCCTCGAACATGCTGGGAGCCGAGGGCGACGGTTTCGCCATCGCGCAGGGTCGTCTCGGCCCCGGCCGGATGCACTACGCCATGCGCGCCGTCGGCATGGCCGAGCGCGCTCTGGAGATGATGTGCCGCCGTTCGCTCGACCGAGTGGCCTTCGGTGCCCCGCTCGCCGATCGCGGTGTCGTGCGTGAGTGGATCGCACGCAGTCGTATCGAGATCGACCAGATCCGACTGTTGGTCCTGAAGTCGTCCTGGATGATGGACACCCGCGGTAACGCCTCGGCGCGCTCCGAGGTCGCCGCGATCAAGGTCGCGGCGATGGAGGTGGCGCACAAGGTGGTCGACCGTGCTGTCCAGACGTTCGGAGCGGCCGGGGTCAGCGACGATTTCGTCCTGGCCCGCCTGCACGCCATCACCCGCGCCCTCCAGATCGCGGACGGACCCAGCGAGGTGCATCTCCGCACGATCGCCCGCCTCGAGACGAAGAAGTACCGATGACCGATACGCATTCCCTCACCGGCAGAGTGGCTCTCGTGACCGGCGCGAGCCGCGGCCTCGGCCTCGCCATCGCTCGTGGACTGCGCGACGCGGGAGCCACCGTCGTGGTGTCCAGCCGCAAACTCGAGGCGTGCGAGGAAGCAGTCGCCTCACTCGGACCGTCGACGGTGGGCAGCGCTCACGCCCACGCTCTGCACGTCGGTCGCTGGGACGAGATCGAACCCGCGGTCGACGCCATCGTCGACGAGTTCGGCTCACTCGACGTCGTGGTCAACAACGCCGGCATCGCACCGCTGTCCAAGAACCTCGTCGGAGTGACGGAAGGGTTGTGGGACAAAACCATCGAGGTCAACCTCAAGGGTCCGTTCAGGCTGATGGCAGTGGCCGGAGCGCGGATGGCGGCCGCCGGGCGCGGGTCGATCATCAACATCTCGAGCATCGGCGCCGTACGACCGAGTCCGCCCGAAGCCATGTACGCCGCGGCCAAGAACGGCCTCAATGCGCTGACCATGGCGTTCGCACAGGAGTACGCGCCGCACGTGCGAGTGAACTGCGTGATGCCCGGGGGATTTGCCACGGACATGGCCGAGCACTGGGACGACGAGTTCGTCGGCAAGATCGTCGACCGGCTGCCGTCGGGACGTCTGGGTCGCCCCGAGGAGATCGCCGGTCTCGTCGTACATCTCGCGAGTGACGCCTCGTCGTACACGACGGGTGCCATCATTCCCGTCGACGGCGGCCGCACCGCGGTCTACTGAGGAGGACAACGACGTGACGGACATGAACGACACCCCGACCCCCAGTGCCCTGTTCGATCTGACCGGTCGAACTGCGGTGGTGACCGGAGCGTCGTCCGGTCTCGGTCTCGGGTTCGCCCGTACGCTCGCCGCCGCAGGAGCCACGGTGTACGCGGCGGCACGCCGCGCGGATCGTCTGGCCGCGGTGGCGGAGACGGTCCCTGGCCTCGTTCCCGTGCGATGCGATGTGACCTCGGACGAGGACCGTCGAGCGTTGGTGGATCGGTGCCGCGAGGAGACCGGGCGCCTGGACATCCTGATCAACAATGCCGGCATGCCCGGCCCGCCGGACGCGGAACAGGAGACCGCGGAGGGCTTCTCGGCGATCCTGGAGGTGAACCTCCTCGCAGGCTTCCACCTGGCGGTGCACGTCGCCTCGACGA
This sequence comes from Rhodococcus sp. NBC_00297, assembly GCF_036173065.1. Taxonomy (NCBI): domain Bacteria; kingdom Bacillati; phylum Actinomycetota; class Actinomycetes; order Mycobacteriales; family Nocardiaceae; genus Rhodococcus; species Rhodococcus sp. NBC_00297. Next base: position 1,403,283 of record NZ_CP108041.1, on the reverse strand, counting down.
CGCCGGACTCCGCCCCGGTCTCCATCGTCAACATCTCGTCGGTCGTCGGTCTCGTCTCGACCGCCCCCATCGGCGGTGCGAGTTACGCGGCGTCCAAGGCTGGTGTGCTCGGCCTGACCCGTGAACTCGCCGGGCAGTGGGGACGACGACGGATCCGCGTGAACGCGGTGGTCCCCGGGTGGTTCGACACCGAGATGACCGACGGGCTCTTCGAGAACGAGAAGTCGGCCGGGTGGGTGCGGCGCAACACGATGCTCGGTCGCGGGGGTACTGCGGGCGAGGTGGACGGCGCGGTGCTGTTCCTCGCCTCCGATGCCTCGTCGTACGTCACCGGGCACACCCTGGTGGTCGACGGCGGCTGGACGGCGCGCTGATGCTGGCCGTGCAACTGCTCGAGTGGGGCTCCGCTCCCGAGCTGCGGGACATTCCCGTTCCCGAACCGACGGGCGAGCAGTTGCTGCTCGAAGTCACGGCGGCGGGTCTGTGTCGTAGCGATCTGTCCGTCTGCGATGCGCCGGCCGGACGGTTCGACTACCCGTTGCCACTCACGCTGGGACACGAGGTGGCCGGACGCGTCGTCGCTGCCGGCCCCGATGCCGACGGGAGCACGGTGGGATCGTCCGTGGTCGTCCACGGCGTGTGGTCCTGCAGAACCTGCCGCAACTGCCGCCGGGGTCGGGAGAACTACTGTCTGGCACTGCGGCCGGTCGACGGCAGGCTCGCCGTGATCGGCAACGGCCTCGGCGCGCCGGGCGGACTGGCCGAGTACATGGTGGTTCCGCACGGTGGGGTGCTGGTCGACACCGGTTCCCTGGCACCGGAACTCGCAGCGCCCCTCGCCGATGCGGGCGCCACCGTGCATCACGCCGTCAGCGGTCAGGCCGACCTCCTCGACTCGAACGCCGTGGTCGCGATCGTCGGTGTCGGCGGTCTCGGTCACCTCGCGGTCCGAATGGCGTCGCTGCTGGGAGCCGGCCACGTGGTGGCCGTCGATCCGCGCGACGCGGCTCGGAGATCCGCGACGACCATGGGCGCCGCCGCGGTGTACTCGTCACTGGCCGAGGCGGCCTCTGCCACGAGAGATCTCGGGGGCGTCGACGTGGTGTTCGACTTCGTCGGCAGCGACGACACGATGGCCGAGGGGCTGGCCACGCTCGTACCCGGAGGACGCCTCGTCGTGGTGGGGGGCGCCGGAGGGTCCGTGTCGGTGGCCAAGAACCGGGGGATCGCCGCCGGGTGGCAGGTCTCGGCCCCCTTCTGGGGCAGTCGGGCGGATCTGGTGGAGGTGGTGGCGCTCGCGGAGTCCGGGGCGCTGCTGCCCGAGGTGACCACGCGACCTCTCGACGAGGCGATCGACGCCTATGCGCGTCTGCGTGCCGGGGAGGACGCCGGCCGAACCGTGCTCCTGCCCACCACGTCCGACGAGCCCACCCCAGAACGTGATGCCGGAAAGGACCACCGTCAGTGAAGACTCTCGCGCTCGAACTGCGAGACCGCGTCCGGGAACACCCCGACGCGATCGCCGTGATCGACCTGCACGGCACCCATCGACTGGCCGACGTGATGGCTGCCGCCGAACGCGGAGCCGAGCACATGGCACAGCACGACCCCACACCTCCCACTGTGCTGATCCAGGCGGACAACACCTGGCAGACGGTGGCCACCGCACTGTCGGTCGGTCTGCGCGGAGGCGTGGTCGCCGTGCTCAGCCCGCATGCCACAGCATCGGAATTCGTGCTCGCCGTCGAGGACGTCGACCCCGACATGGTGGTGGCCGACCTTCGCACACTCGAACAGTGGGGGGTGTCCGACCAGGACTTCCCGTCGGGCGACGCGGCGGTCGGTGACCGTCATCTGCGTGCTCGCCGTGGTGATCCGCGAGGTGTGTCGCGCTGGAACGGAGGCAGTGTCATCGCGATGACCTCCGGATCCACCGGTCGCCCGAAGTGCGTCGTCCAGTCCGAGGACGCACTGCGCTACGCCTGTTCGTGCACGAGGGACGCCGTGGGTCTGCGGCCGGGCGACGCGGTGGGCGCCTTCGTCCCCCTGTCCTCCGTCGCCGCAGCATGTTTCGGGATGTATCTGCCGCTGTTCGTGGGCGGACCGATGGTGTCGATCGGCAAGTGGTCACCGGCGGCCGCACTCGACGCGATGGCCGCCCACGACGTCCGCTGGACGATGCTGGTGCCGACGATGGCGCTGCAGCTGTCCCTCGTCGAGAACGGGGCCGGTCGACTCGCGGGGATGCGGGCGATGACGGTCGGCGGCGGGCCCATGAACGCGTCGGCTCTCGAACGGGCCGAGCAGTTCCTGGGAACGACGTTCCTCCGGGTGTTCGGCATGTCGGAGTGCCTCGGTCACACGACCGCGACCCCGGACGACGATCCTCGACTTCGCCTCGGTACGGACGGACGGCCGTTCCCCGGCACGATCGTGCGGGCCGTGAACGGTGCGGGGGAGGACGTGGGCACCGGGGAGATCGGTGACGCGCAGGTCCGCGGACCCTCGATGTTCGTCGGGTATGCACGGGGAGGACAGGTCGCGGCACCGACACTGACCGACGACGGATACCTGCCGACCGGTGACCTCGTCGAGGTGGCGACCGACGGCACCATCACCGTGATGGGCAGGCAGAAGCAGATCATCATCCGTGGTGGTCGCAACATCGACATCAACGAGGTCGAGGCGGCGGTGGCCGGCGTCCCCGGCATCGTGCAGGTCTGCGTGGTGCCGATCCCGGACGAGCTGCTGTCCGAGCGCGCCGGAGCCCTCGTGGTGACCGACGGACGCGCTCTCGGTCTGGCCGAGGTGACGGACGGATTGTCCCGTCGCGGCGTGCCACGACACAACTGGCCGGAGTACGTCTTCGCTGTGGACGATCTGCCGCAGAACCGTGTCGGGAAGCTCTCCCGACCCGATGCCGTGCGGATGGCAGCGCGTCTCGCCGGTGTTCCCGATCCGAATTCACCTCGGGACGAGTAACATGAGCACGATGCTGACACGTTGCGGGGAGGCCGGAGGCCGGCCGGGCCAGTCTTCGAGGTTGCCGCGATGAGCGTCGGAACGACGGCACGCCGCGAGAGCCCGCGCTCCAAGCGGTCTCGTATTCTCACCGTCGCCATCGAGCAGTTCGGCAGGGTGGGCTACGACCACACCAAGTGGGCGTCGGTGGCGGACGAGGTCGGAATAGGCCAGACCGCGCTCTACCACTACTTCGAATCCAAAGCGCACTGTCTGCTCACCATCATGCGTCTGGAACTGGCGGATTCCGTCGAGCGCTTCGACGCGGCCACGGCCGACCGGAGCGACCCGGAGGCGGCACTGCGAGCCGCCGTCGCGGGAGCTCTCCAGGCCTCGCCGCTGGACGCTCTGCAGCGCCGGATCCTGCAGAACCACATGGACCTTCTGGCGACGGAGCGGCAGTCGGGGAAGGAGGAGGCCGAGCGTCTCCAGTCCCGAGAGCTGGTCCAGGAGATCGAGCGTCGGTGGACGAGATTGATCGCCAGTGGCATGGACGACGGGGTCTTCGCCGAGGGAGATCCGAAGACGGTGGGACGCCTGGTCCTCGCCCTCGTCATCAGCGTGTGGCGGTGGTACCGGCCGAACGGCCCCGCCACCCTCGACGAGATCGCCGAGACCGTCACCACCGCGGTGCTCAAGATGGTGCGCCCCTGACCGCTGGGCGCTGAGCCCGGCTCGGTCATTCGTGTCGATCACGTCTATCCATACCGAACCGAATTCATGTTGACCACACCCTGGAGGAAATCATGTTCGATCTGATGGTTCTCGCCGCCCGTCCGAACGACTGGACGCACGAGCAGTTCATGACGTGGTGGCGCGGTGAGCACGCGGAGGTGACCTACCCGCTCCCGGGCCTGCTGCGGTGGCAGCACATCGACATCGTCCACTCGATAGACGAGCGCAGCGCCGGGTGGGACGGACTGTCCATTCTGAGCTTCGCCTCGCGCGACGATCTCAAGACCGCGCTCGCCAGTCCGGAGTGGAAGGTCGCCGTCGAGCACGTCGGAACCATGCGTGGGCGACGGATGATCTGGTACGGCGACGAGCGGACCATGGTCGCCGACACGTCGACCACCTCGTGACCGCCCGGTGGTCCGATCCGGGATCCGTTCGGATCGCGGACGGCATCCACCGGGTGCCACTGCAGATGCCGTCCGACGGACTCCGTGCCATCAACGTCTATGCCCTGGAGACCGACAGGGGCCTGGCGCTGATCGACGGCGGATGGCGACGGCCGGGTACATATGACGAGTTCTCCACCGCGCTGGGCGAATTCGGTTGCCGACCGGACGACGTACACGACGTGTTCGTCACTCACGTCCACCGTGACCACTACACCTTCGCCGTCGACCTCCGCCGTCGACACGGCTGCCGCATCCACCTCGGGTCGGCCGAGGCGCCGGGGATCGTCGCCATCGGGGAGCTTGCCTCCAACATGCCGACATCGTCACTGCGTGAGCTGGAACGGGCCGGCGCCGACGACATCGCGCGAGCGGTTCGCCTGGACACCAGCGACGAGGACTTCGACTCGGACGACTGGGAGCCGCCGGACGCGTGGCTCACCGAGGGCGCCCTCGACATCCCCGGACACCGGTTGACCGCGGTGCACACGCCCGGCCACACCAAGGGCCACATGGTGTTCCACGATCTCGACCGAGACATCAGCTACACGGGCGACCACGTTCTGCCGACCATCACCCCGTCGATCGGATTCGAACTCGGTGAGTGGGACCTGCCCCTGGGGCACTACCTGAAGTCGTTGGAGATGATGCTCGACGATCGGGATCGCACGGTGCTGCCCGCTCACGGGGACACCGGTGTCGGTCTGCACGCGCGCGTGCGCGAACTCCTCGATCACCACGCCCGCCGCTTGGCGGCGACCCGTGCGGTCGTCGCCGACCTGACCCGGGCGACCGGCCTCGATGTGGCCGAGCGCCTTCCGTGGACCCGTCGTGATCGCCCGTTCGCGGATCTCGGAACGTTCGATCGCATGGTCGCGGTCTGCGAGACCCTGGCCCACCTCGATCTGGACGTCCACCGGGGCGTGCTGCGTGTGGAGAACCAGGACGGCGTCGACGTGTTCAGCGTCGCCTGAGACTCAGGCGGCGGTCCACCCGCCGTCGACGTACAGCTCGGTACCGGTCACGAAGCGTGCATCGTCACCGGCCAGGAACGCCACCGCGGCAGCGACTTCCGCGCCGGAACCCAGTCGTCCCATCGGTGTGCCGGCCAGCATGGCCTCGTGGCGCGGTGTGCCCTCGTAGCGCGCGAGCAGTGGCGGGGTCGCGATGAAACCGGGGTGGATCGAGTTGACCCGCACCCCGAGGCGGGCCCAGTGCAGCGCCGCGTTCTTCGTCATGGTCCGCACGGCACCCTTCGCCGCGGCGTAGGCGATGCTGTTGCCCAGTCCGCCGACGCTGCCGAGGATGGAGCAGATGTTGACCACCGATCCGCCGCCGGTCCGCTCGATCAGGGCGCCGGCGTGCTTCATCCCCAGCCACGTACCGGTCTGACTCACCTCGACGACGCGGCGATACTGCTCCACCGTCTCGTCGACGACGGTGGCGAGCGATCCGATCGCACCGTTGTTGACGACGGCGTCGAGCGTGCCGTGACGGTCCTCCACGAGGGCGAGGGTCGCCGCCCACTGCTCCTCGTCGGTGATGTCCAGCGCGCACGCCAGATGCGAGTCGGGGCGTTCCAGCGCGTGCGCCGCTGCGTCGCAGGCGCTCTGGTCGACATCGGTGACGATCACGCTGGCTCCCTCGGACGCCAGCCTCGTCACGATGTCGACACCGATCCCGCCGGTCGCGCCGGTCACGAGGATCACCTTGTCGGTCAGACGGGTACTGCCTTCGGGCATGGTGTGCCTTTCAGAGCTTGCTGAGGACGTTGCGACCGCCGACGAGCATGGCGATCGCGACTCCCGTGGTGGTCACCGCGGTCATGAGCAGCGCCATCGCCGCGACGAGCGGGTACGAGCCGTTCTGCCACATGTCGTAGAGCAGGGTGCCCATGACCTGGGTCGTCGAGGCGCGGACGAGCAGCGAGGCGGCGAACTCGTGAGTCAGAAGGATGAACATCAGGGCGACGGCGCCGAAGATGGCTCCTCGCATGAGTGGCAACAGAATTCGAAGATTGGTCACCACGGGCGAGGCGCCGCTGGTGGCCGAGGCCTCGGTGTAGGTGTTGCCCAGCGCGAGCATCGCCGTCATCTGCAGTCGGACCGAGAACGGCAACATCAGCACGATGTAGACGAGCACGATCACCGTGCGAGTGCCGTAGAGGATCAACGGAGGTTCGGTGTACGTGAGCAGGAACCCCACACCGAAGATGACCGCGGGGATACCCAGTGGCAGGGCGGTGATGAAGTCGCCGATCATGCCCAGGACGCGGAAGCGACGACCGCGGACCAACAGGTTGGCCATGACGTACCCGATGGGGATGCACACGGCCACCGCGGCGAGGGACGTGAGGATGCTGGTGAGTACGGACGAGACGATCGCGTCGTCGGAGATGAGGGCCCGGAAGTTGTCCAGCGTCAACAGATCCAGGGTCAGGGTGTCCGACCAGTACGGGGTCAGCGACACGATGACGAGTCCGACGATGGGGATCAGCAGCGCGAACAGGGCGTACACACTGATGGTGACGGCCGCCCACGTTCCGCGGCCCGAGGGTGCGGAGAACGCCTTGCCGCCGTGAGTGACGAACCGGCTCTGATTGCCCAGCAACATCTTCTGCACCAGAACCAGCGCCAGTCCGAACAGGACGAGGGGTGAACCGGCAGCTGCGGCGGCCGCGAAGTCGGACGGTGATTCCGACACCCGCCGGTACATCTCGGTGGTGAGGACCTTCACTCCGCTGTTCTGACCCAACAGGAGTGGTCCGGTGAACTGGCCGAGACCGAGGAGGAACGCGATACCACCGCCGTAGATGAGCGACGGACGGAGCAGGGGGAGAACGATACGGAAGAACACACCCATCGAGGACGATCCGCTGATCCGAGCGGCCTCGAGGTGCTCCGAACTAATGTTGTCCATTCCCGAGGACACGAAGAGATAGACGAACGACGTCAGACCGAATCCGGTCAGGATGACGATCCACGGCACCGTGTAGACGTCCACGGGGCCGCTCTCGAGATCGCTCCACCAGGGCAGCGCGCGCAGTACGACATTGAGGTAGCCGGGTCCTGGTGACAGCAGGAAGGCCCAGCCGACGATGTTGGCGACCGCGGGAAGCACGATGGGCAGGATGGGAATCATCTTGAGGAACCCGAGTCGCGCCGGAAGGCGGCTCGCGGCGTAGGCGAGCAGGGTGCCGAGAACGAGCGCGATGACGAGCGATCCCAGCGCCAGAATCACTGTTGTCCACAGTGTCTGGGCGATGTCGAACCGTCCGTACTGGCTGCGGTAGCCCCGCGCTCCGTCCTCGAACGCGAGCATCTGCAGACGCACCATGGGGAGGACGACCAGATAGGCGAGAACGGCGAGAAGAATGCCGTAACCGAGCCGGGCACGCCAGGGGCCGGTCAGCCGTGACCGTCGTCCCGCCGGCGGCGGCGTCGTGTCGGTGTCGGGGGGTGTGAGGGTGGCGGTCACGATGCGCTCCCCACTGCTGCGGCGACGGGTGCGGTGTCCGCGGCGGTCGCGGTGGAGGGCGCCGAGGGGAACACCCGCAGCGCTGCGGGGGAGAAGGAGACGACCACGGCGTCACCCGGCTCGGCCGAACGCAGCGCGAGGCCGTGCTCGGCGGCCGACGCACGCAGGGTGAGTGTCTCGGCGCCGGACCGCACGGTCACATCGAAGTGCCGACCTCCGTACTCGTGATCGACGAGGGCGGCGTGCAGTCCGACGTGGCCGGGCGGAACCTCGGCCATGCTGCGGTGCAGGAGCAGGTCGTCCGGACGCAGCCGTGCGACCGCGGAATCGCCCTCGTCGGCACGATCGCGGACCACCGAGTCGCGGAGATCGATCGCGTCACCCGCGGAGGTCTGCCAGCCGTCGTGCGCCCTGCGCAGTTCGAGCTTGTTGGCCATGCCGATGAATGCCGCGACGTAGTCCGAGCCTGGGTTCTCGAACACGCTCGACGGCGTGTCGAGCTGCTCGATGCGACCCGATTTCATGATGGCCAGACGATCGCCCAGTGCGAATGCCTCGGACTGGTCGTGGGTCACGAACACGGCGGTGAACCCGAGTTCGCGGTGCAGGCGGTGGATCTGGGACCGGACCTGATCGCGCAGCCGGGCATCGAGGTTGCTGAGCGGCTCGTCGAAGAGGATGAGGTCCGGACGCGCGACCAGCCCGCGGGCGACCGCCACGCGCTGCTGTTGGCCACCACTGAGTTGCGACGGATACCGGTCGAGCAGTGCGCCGCAGTCCACCATGTCGGCCGCTGCCTCGACGGCTCCCGGTCCGAAGGACTTGGTGAGTCCGCGGACGTCGAGGGGGTACTTGATGTTGCGGCGCACCGTCATGTGCGGCCACAGGGCGTAGGACTGAAAAACCATGCCGATGTTGCGCTTGTGCGCGGGGACGTCGACTCGCTGGTCCGCGTCGAAGACCGTCCTGTCCTTGAACGAGATACGCCCGCCCTGGGGCGTCTCGAGCCCCGCGAGGCACCGCAGCGTGGTGGTCTTTCCACAGCCACTCGGGCCGAGAAGAACCAGGAACTCGCCCTGCTCGATGTCGATGTCGAGACCGTCCACGACCTTCGTGCTGCCGTACGTCTTGGTCAGTCCGGAAATGGTGAAGCGATCGGTCATCTCATGCCTTCTGTCCAGAGGTGTGTGTGGGTGTTCGCGCGCCGGCCGCCAGACCACCGTCGACGACGAGGTCGGTTCCTGTGATGTAGCTGCTCTCGGATCCGGCGAGGAACACGACGGCGTCCGCGACGTCGCCGGTGGTGCCCCGCCGCTGCATCGGAATGGTGCGCACATAGCCGGCGACATCGTGGTCGGCGAAGTCCTCGCTACCGGTGATGTCGGTGTCGATGCTTCCGGGGCACACCGAGTTGACTCGGATCCCCCGCTCGGCGAGCTCGAGCGCAGCCACTCGGGTGAGGGCCCGCACACCGAACTTCGAGGCGCCATAGGCGCCGAGCTTTGCTGTCGCGAGGATTCCGCGCAGGGACGACACCGTGATCACGGAACCGCCGGACTTCACGGCGGTGCTCGCCGTCCTGAGGGCGAGGAAGGTGCCGACCAGGTTGATGTCGAGCATGCGGCGGAAGTCGGCCAGTGAGGTGTCGGCGATGTCGCCGCGGTGCGCCGCCCCGGCGTTGGCCACCAGCACGTCGAGGCCTCCACCGTCCGCTTCGATTCTCTGCACGCACGCGTCCCACTCGGCTTCCGACGCCACGTCCAGATGCAGGTAGCGAACCGACGGTCCGAGGGTGTCGGCGACCGCGCGACCACCTTCGTCGTCCACGTCCGTGACGTACACGGTCGCTCCGGAAGAGGCGAAGCGCGCGGCACATGCCGCACCGATGCCGCGCGCGGCGCCGGTGACGAGCACACGTGAGCCGTGTGAAGGCGCTGTCCGAGCGTCCATGATCACCTCCCTGGATGACGAGTTCGGATGGTCGAGAGCGGTCGCGTCCCCGTCACTGGAAGAGCTGCGACCATTCCTGCGAGTACCGGTCGACGTTCTCGGGGGTCAGATCGGCGGGATCGGGTGAGGCGATGTTCTGTGCCCGCTCGACGGCGCCCGGAACATCCGGCAGCGCGGCGGCGTAGCCACCGTTCAGCGCGGCCTGTCCCTCGGCGGTCACCATGAAGTCCGCCAGGACCTGAGCCGCGTTCGGATGCGGCGCCGCACTCAGGACCTCGGTGTACCACGGTGTGCCCCAAGGGTTCTCCGGCAGCACCCAGTCGACGGGAGCGCCCGCGTCGACCTCGGTGACGAGCGGCTGGACGCTGGGCGAGACCACCACTTCACCCGACGTCAGGGCCTGCGCGACGGCCAGGGCGCTCGGGTAGACACGCGGCTGCAGTTCGGCCAGCTTGTCCCAGTAGTCCTCGCCGTAGTTCTCGGCGTAGTGCCGATACAGGTCGACGTACGACGCGATGCCCGTCGGATTGACGATGCCGATGCGGCCGCGGTAGGCCGGGTCCAGAATGTCCTGCGGGGTCTCGAGACCGTCGGGCACCGCGGCGGTGTTCCACCCGAGGCCGAAGACAGCGGCGGACGAGAGGAAAAAGCGGTCGTTCTTCACGCTGGCCGCGCGGTCGTAGTCGGGTGCGTCGAAGTCCGGACCCACGATCTCGGTGGAGAAGGTGCCGGACTCGGACGCGCTGGCGATCCACGAGGCGTCGGTCACCATGTGGACGTCGGCAATGCCTGTACCCGTGCGGTTCTCGGTCTCGACACGGGGATTGATCTCGGAATCCGTTCCGCGCACGAAGTCCATGGAGATCTCCGGGTACTTCTGCGTGAACGCGGCCTTCAGCGCGTCGAGGTTCGCAGGCTTCTGGCTGGAGTAGAGCATCACGCTGCCCTCCGTCTTCGCCGCGGCGACGACGTCGTCCCAGCTGCCCTCGACGGGCCCGGACGGGGTGGTGCTGCCGCCGCACGCTGTGAGCGCGAACGCCGACGCTGCCATGGCAACGGTGGCGATGGCTCGGGGAATCCTCCGCATGGTCAGACCTCTCTCGGACTCACAGGGCCGCTCGGCTGTCGGTGCGAGTGGACTTCCTGAACTGATGTCAGTTTGAAAGTAGTATGACGTCCTTGTGATGTCAATCACGCAGGTGAGGGCAGTGCGACGACGGGCACGACGGGCCTGTGCCCATCTCCGCGCGCCGCGATCCGGGTTGCGAGGTTGTCGCAGTCGCGATCGGCGAGCTCTCGAGCGGGCAGGGCGTTCTCTTACTCGACTGCCGTCGCGGTCCAGGTCGCGTAGGCGTCGAGCGCTCCGCGGGTGGCCCGAGCGCGGTCGTCGCCGATACCGACGAGCTGGGCGACAGCCATGGGCGCGAGGACGCTCGCGACTGGGTCGCTGTGATCGGCGAAGTGGCCGGCCGCTTCGAGTGAGACGAACCCGTGTACCAGGCTCCACAACTGGGCGGCGATCTGTTCCGGGTCGTCGATGTCGACGCGACCGGCCGTCACCAGTCGGTGGCAGCTGCGTACCAGAACGGCGTAGGCCCTGCGGAAATGCTGTTGTGGCACAAGGGGAGCGGACGCGCGGTAGGTTCCGCGCGGCGAGAGTCCGAACATCAGGTCGTAGAGGTGCGGATTGCGCTGCGCGAAACCTCTGGCTCCCAGGGCCATGGCGAAGAGCTGCACACCGGGGTCGTCGTTCGACGCGGCCGCGTCCTCGAGAGTCCCTGTCAGCGTCGCGTATCCCCGCACCACGACAGCGTCGAGCAGCCCGCCCACGTTCCCGAAGTGGTGGTAGACCGTGATCGTCGAGGAGCCTGCCCTGTCGCTGATGCGACGGACCTTCATCTCGGCAGGGCCTTCCTCTGCCAGGACAGCGACGGCGGCGTCGACGAGGCGCTCGCGGGTGGATCCGTCGTCCGCCGTGCGGTCGGTGTCTCGTCGAGCGGCCATGACGTCATGGTCCCACGATGACGTCCGGATGCGACGAGCCCGCCGCGCCTGCTATAACTTTGTTATGACGTTCCTCGCCGCGGTGCCGGCCCTCCGCTCGCGCAAGATGGCCGCCCTGGTGACGCTGTGCTGCGCGGTGTTCGTGGTCAACGTGTCCACCACGATCGTCAACATCGCGCTGCCCACCCTCGTCGAGGACCTGGGGGCGTCCACGCGCGATCTGCTGTGGGTGGTCGATGCCTTCAATCTGGCATTCGCTGCGTTGGTGCTGGCCGGGGGATCGCTCAGCGACCGGTTCGGTCGCCGTCCCTTCCTCGTGGGCGGGCTCGTGCTCTTCGCGGTCGCATCGGTGGGTGGGGCGTGGAGTGGTGAGCCCGCCCAGCTGATCGCGTGGCGGGCGCTGGCCGGTGTCGCGGCTGCCGTGGTGTACCCGGTGACGCTGTCGATTCTGACCAACGTGTTCCAGGAGCGGTCCGAACGCGTCATGGCCATCGGACTGTGGGGCGCGGCGACCGGCGTCTCGGTCGCGGTCGGACCCGTGGTGGGTGGGGCGTTGATCGAACATTTCTGGTGGGGATCGATCTTCGTCTTCAACGGCCTCGCTGCTGTCGCAACCATCGCTCTCGCAGTGCGTTTCGTGCCGAACTCCCGTGATCCGTCGACCCCGCCGCTGGACAAGTCGGGCTTGCTTCTGTCCGTGCTGGCCCTGGGGTCACTGGTGCACGCCATCATCGAAGGCCCCGGCCGCGGGTGGTCCTCGGCGTCGACGGCGCTCGGATTCGGTGTGGCCGCCGCGTTGCTGGTCACCTTCGTTCTCCGGGAGTCGCGCGCTCGCCACCCGATGCTGGACGTGCGGCTGTTCACGAACATGCGCTTCACGGCTGCCAGTGGGGCGGTCACCAGTGCGTTCTTCGCGCTGTTCGGGTTCATCTTCCTCGTCACCCAGTACTTCCAGTCCGTGCGCGGCTTCGGTGCCCTCGAGACCGGCGTGCGCATGCTGCCCGTCGCGGGATCGCTGGCAGTGTTCTCGCTGGTGGGTCCCCGCCTGGCGGTACTGGTCGGTTCCAAGATCGTGGTGGCCGCCGGCCTGGCATCGTTGACGGCTGCGTTCCTGTGGATCTCGCAGATCGACACGGGCACGTCCTACCTGCAGATCGCGGGTCAGATGGTGCTGCTGGGCGCAGGCCTGGGTCTGACGAGTGCCCCTGCGACGGAGGCGATCATGGGAGTCGTTCCGACCGACAAGGCCGGGATGGGATCAGCGGTCAACGATGCCACCCGCGAGCTCGGCGGAACACTCGGTGTCGCCGTGATCGGGTCGGTCGCTCTGTCGGTGTACCGGGACGGTCTGAACACGACGCAGTTGCCGACCGTCCTGATGGAACCCGCGCAGGAGTCGGTGGGCGCCGCGCTCGAAGCCGCACGCCAGGCGGCGGACTCGTTGGGTGCCACCGGGGCACTGCTCGGGTCGCAACTGTCCGATCTCGCACGCGAACGCTTCGTCGACGGCTTCACCACCGGCAGTCTCGTCGCCGGGATGGTCACCGCCGTGGCCGGTGTGTTGACGCTGGTCTTTCTCCCCTCGCATCCCCTCCCTCCGCATTCCGACGACGAGTCGCACGATCACCCCGACGTGAGCGTGCGCCGCTGACATACGCTCCATCGGTGCCGACTCTGCGAGCCCTGGAATGCTTCGTGGCCGTCGTCGACGCCGGCTCTGTCACCGCGGGAGCAGCCCAGCTGCATCTGTCGCAGCCCGCGCTCTCCCATCACCTCGCGTCGTTGGAGACGGAGATCGGGAGTCCTCTGCTGGAGCGGCTTCCGCGAGGCGTGCGTCCCACGCCCACCGGCCGTGCCGTTCTCGTCGATGCGCGGATCGCGTTGGCAGCGGCCGAGCGCGTTCTGCGAACCGGACACGCTGCGGCACAGGGTGATGCGGGCCGGCTACGCCTGGGGTGTGCGGAGAGCATGACCGTCCAGACCCTGGCGCCGACGTTGCGCACCTGGACCCGGAAGCACCCGGACATCGGTCTGGATCTGACCGAGTACACCAGCGCCGACGCGATGGCGACGGCGATCACGGACGGCGACCTCGACATCGCAGTGGGGCCGGCGCCGTCGCGCGGGTCCGCAGCGATGACCGAGATCGGGACCGAGGAGATCCTGGTCGTGATTCCGGAAGGTCTCGATCTCGCCGACGAGGACGCCGTCTCCTGGCCGAACCTCGCCGGCAGGCCGATCGTGCACTACCACCCGTCGAACGGCCTTCGTGGATGGTTCGACACCGTGGCTGCGACGCACGGAGTCCAGTTCGACGCTGTCACGCACACTCGACATGCCACGACGGCAGCACAACTCGCTCACGCAGGGTTGGGGGTCGCGCTCGTGCCGGCCACCGCCGTTCCCGCTCGCTTCGCCGGGATCGTCAAGTCGATGACACCTCCACTGACGAGGTCGGTCGTCGTGATGGTCGGGGCGGAATCGGACGCGCTGACACAAAGATTCGTGGCCGATCTCGTGTCGCGGGGCATCGGTACACGCCGCTCCTGACCCGCTCCCCGCGACCGGCTCACACCAGAGTCTGCGTGCCGACGACGCGCAGCAACTCCAGACGTTGCTCGTCCTCGGAGCCGGGAACGGTGGTGTAGACCACGATGCGCAGATCGCTGCCCGGTGCCGTGAGCACATCGCAGTCGACGGCGATCGGTCCCACCGGCGTCGTCATCACCTTGCGGCTTGCCTTGTGCACCGACATGGTGGCGCGACCCCAGCGAGCGTCGAAGTCCGCACTCCTCGCCCGGAGTCGGGTGACGAGGGTGGTCAGATACGGGTCGTCGGGATAGCGGGCGTGTGCCGCTCGAAGATCGGCGACGAGGTCCTCGCCGAATTCCTCGTGATGGCGGTCGTCGTAGCCGACGCCGGTGAAGTCGTCGGTGAAATGGCGCCACACCACATTGCGGTCGACACCGTGTCGCAGTGCGGGGTCCCCGCTGATGGCTGCCCAGAGGCCGTTGTGATGGACGATGTCCCACGCGGCCGTGAAGACCGCCAGTGGCACGTCGTCCAGGCGGTCGACCATGCGCCGCACGCCGGGCCCGATGTGGTGCGGTACGAGGCGCCCGTTCGGTGATGCCAGTCCGGCCACCCGATACAGGTGATCCACTTCCTCGTCGTTCAGTCGCAGCGCTCGCGCCAACGCGGCGACGGTCTGCGCCGACGGGTGCCGCGCCCGCCCCTGCTCGAGGCGGACGATGTAGTCGACGCTGATGGACGCCAACGTGGCGAGTTCCTCACGGCGCAGTCCGGGAGCTCGTCTGCCGGGGACGGCGGGCAGGCCGACCTCCTCCGGTCGAGTCCGGTCCCGCCAAGCCCGGAGCACCGTCGACAGTTCACTCATGCCACCATCGTGCACCGCGTCGCCGGAGCGCGGGTGGTACCGGCAGTACCTGGACTTGCACGTCACCGGGCCACAGGATCGAGACATGACAACAGCACTCGTCACGGGAGCGAACAAGGGCCTCGGACTCGAGACGGCGCGACGACTCGTCGACTCCGGTGTCGACGTGTACGCCGGCGTCCGCGACCCCGACAGGGCAGACGACGTCCGCGCACTCGGCGCACACGTACTACGACTGGACGTGACGGACACCGACTCGGTCACCGCGTCGGTGTCGTCACTTCCCCGACTGGACGTCCTGATCAACAACGCCGGCGTCATCGGACACGGCGGCGGTGTCGACGACCTGGACGCCGACTCCATGGCGGACACCCTCGACACCAACGTCGTCGGCATCGTCCGGGTGACGCAAGCAGCGCTGCCGCTGCTGCGGCAGTCGTCGAATCCGGTGATCGTCAACGTAGCCTCGGGTGTGGGAATGGGCCGCTTCCTCCAGGATCCCGGCCGAGACGAGTTCCCTGTCGCCGCCATCCCGTACGCCGCCTCGAAGGCGGCCGTCATCACTCTCACCGTGCAGTACGCCAAGAACCTCCCCGAGATACGAATCAACGCCTCCGACCCCGGCTACACGGCCACCGACCTCAACGGGAACACCGGGCATCAGACCGTCGCGGAGGGAACCGACGCCACCGTTCGCCTGGCCCTGCTCGGCAGCGACGGACCCACGGGGGAGTTCCACGACCGCACCGGGCGGATCGAGTTGTGAGCAGGCGGTCGTTCGGCTGATGGCACAGATTCCTCGACGTGACTGCGTGTTCGTCACGGGCCCGGTGTCGTGGACGTTCGTGTTCCCAGCGCGGGGAGCAGCTGAAGCTTCTCGTGACTCGGGCTGCCGGGAACTGCGGTGTAGACCAGAAGGAAATGGGACTGCAGCGGATCGACGAGCGTCTGGCAGGACAGTTCGAGGCGGCCGAGATCCGGGTGGACGAATCGCTTCGTCTCGGCCGGCCGCACTCCTACTTCGTGCCGCTCCCAGACGGTGCGGAATTCGTCGCTCTCCTGAAGCAGCGTCGCCGCGAGACGCGCAGCGCGCGAGTCGGGTCCGCGAAGAGTGGCGACCTCGCGTAGGCCGGACACCCATGTTCGGGTGAGGTGCGCGTGATCCTCGGGGGCGTACAGGTTCCTGCTCGCCGGGTCGGCGAACCACCGATACCCGATGCTGCGTGAGGGCCCGGTCCAGCCGGACTGATCACCGGTGAGCGCGACACCGAGTGCCGTCTGCCGCAGCGTCTCTCCCAACTCTGTGACGATCTCGGCGGGAGTGTCGTGCAGTCGGTCGAATATGCGCAGCAGGCCCGGACCGATGTGATCGCCGACGGCCCCGCGTGTCGGTGGGGTGTGGCCGGCGAGCCGGAACAAGTGGTCGCGTTCGGGTAGCGAGAGATGCAGTCCCTGTGCGATCGAGGCGACCATCTGTTCGGACGGTTGGGGTCCTCGCTCCCGCTCGATACGGGCGTAGTAGTCGGTCGACATGTGGCTCAGTGCCGCGACCTCTTCGCGCCTCAACCCGTCGGTCCGACGTCGCAGCCCTCGTGGAAGACCCACGTCCTCGGGTTGCAGTGCGCTGCGGCGACCCCGGAGAAACTGGGCCAGCCCTGCTCTGTCGATCTCCATTGCTTCTTCCTATCGCGTGGCGCGTGCGCCGACCAGGGTCTGTCGATCCCCCTCTCACGCGCAAGGGGTGCCCCGGCCATCGGGGGATCGACGAGTCCTGGTTGTCGGGGGAGAACCCCGGCACGGTGAGGTCACACGTCGTCGACACGACACCTCACACCCATCAGGAGCGACCCATGAGACACACCATCGACATCGCCGTCCCCGATCTCTCCGGTATCCGAGCTGTCGTCACCGGCGGCAGTGACGGCATCGGCCTCGGCCTCTCCCGTCGCCTCGCGGCAGCAGGGGCGGAGGTGGTCCTGCCCGTTCGCTCGCAGAGCAAGGGGGAGGCGGCAATCGACGCGATCAGGCAGGCTCATCCCAGCGCCGACGTCTCACTCCGGCGCCTCGATCTCTCGTCGCTCGACTCCGTGTCCGCACTCGCGGACACGCTGTCGTCGGAGGGCAGACCGATCGGCATCCTCGTGAACAATGCCGGCGTGATGACTCCACCGTCGCGACGGACGACGTCGGACGGATTCGAGCTGCAGTTCGGTACGAACCACCTCGGCCACGTCGCGCTCGTGAGCCGTCTGCTTCCCCTGCTGCGAGCAGGGCGCGCCCGCGTCGTCTCACAGATCAGCATTGCCGCGAACAGCGGATCGATCAACTGGGACGACCTGAACTGGGAACGGTCGTACGACGGAATGCGCGCCTACAGCCAGTCGAAGATCGCCTTCGGACTGTTCGGCCTCGAACTGGGACGGCTCAGCGCGCAGCGTGGCTGGGGTATCTCGAGTCATCTGTCGCACCCCGGAATCGCGCCGACAGGTCTGCTCGCCGCGCGACCCGAGCTCGACCGGACCTCGCAGACGACGAGCCGTCGCGTGATCGAGGCCCTGTCCCGTCGCGGATTACTGGTCGGCACCACCGAGACCGCTGCGCTGCCGGCTCTGTACGCGGCGACCGCCGTCGACGTGACGTCCGGAAGTTTCCACGGGCCGGCGGGACTCGGGCACCTCGGTGGGCGTCCCGGACCGCAGAAGCTGTACTCGCGGCTGCGCGATCGTGCGGAGGCGCGACGGGTCTGGGAACTGTCGACCGAGCTCGCCGGAGTCGGGTTCCCGGACTGACTACCGGGCGCCGGACCCTCACCACGCGTGGTGAGGAAGAGCACGCATCCCGATCGGCGATCGTGTGCGAATGTGTTTCATGGTTCATCGCACTCAACCGACGCCGCGCTCGTGTGACTTCCTCGAGGTGATGGGCACGTCCGACATCGAACCCTCGAGTCGGTTCCTGGTGTGGTTGATCGACGACCGCGACACCGTGGTGGTGCGGGCAGCGGCCGACGTGTCGTCGGCGGTGCGGACGGCTCGCGCGTACTGCGCAGCCTGGGGAGCACGGGTGCAGTACATCGAGGGTCCGGACGGCCGGATAGTCGACCGCGCGGACTGGGAACCATCGATGACCGGCCCCCATCCGTTGCCGTACGTGTACACGGTGGAACTGCGATCGCCGCGCGCGACGGGACGTGACGAACTGGTGTCGGCTCTGTGGACCAGTACCGACCTCGACGAGGCGCTGCGATGGCGTGACATGCTCCCCGACGACCTTCGGGGTCGCAGCCTGGTGGTCAGCAACGCACCCGACGGTCACTATCCGACCGCCCCCTGACACGAGTGCATTCGGCTCCGTCGGCGTTCGCACGGCCACGGAACGATCGACGTGCGATGCTGGACGGGTCATAAGCCGTGAATGTCGGGGTTTGTCGCTCGTGACGTGTGCCCGTGGTCGAACCGACCATCGACTCACAGACGCCGAACGGAGTGATGGTGACGATCCCCGCCCGTGTCCTCGCGGACGTTCGTGCATCCCGACGCTTCGCGCTGGCGCAGACCGCGCTCGCCAGGCTCAGTGGGCTCGCCGTCTCCGCCGACCTGGACGAGGTGTCCGCCGCAGCGACTTCCACCGCGGCGACCCTGGTGGGGGTGGCGTCCGCGGCGCTCGCTCGGCACGAGAGTCCGGAGGATCCGTTTCTGCGCATCGACGCGGTCACCCACGTGCTGCGCACCGATGTCGAGGTGCGGTCCGGCGCCGGCTCCCTGGCCGGATTCGCTCTGGCGCACGGTCGATTGACCGTCTGCTCGGACGGCGAGACAGAGACACGGTTCGACACGTCCACCATGTCGTCGGTCGGCTTTCGCAGCGGCGCCGCTGTGCCGATCACGACGAGCGCCGGGGTGTGGGGCGCGCTGATCGTGTTCGGGGCGGAACCCAATCTGTTCGACGACACGGACATCGCGTTTCTGTCGGCGGTGGCCGGAGTGTTCTCCGCAGCGCTCGAACGCGTCGACCTCTCGCGGCTTCTCCGGGAACAGACCGATCACGATCCACTCACGGGACTTCCGGACCGCACGCGGGCCTACTCGGCGGTGGGCGATGCGTTGACTCGTGCGCGTGCGCAGGGCGACGAGGTGGCGTTGCTCCTCCTCGACGTCGACGATTTCGCGATCATCAACGACAGCCTCGGACACGACACCGGGGACCGCGCGTTGGTCCGGTTCGCCGAGCGTCTCGTCGCCGCGGTCCGAACGCGGGACGCGGTGTATCGCTTCGGAGGTGACGAGTTTCTCGTCGTCTGCGGGGGCTTCGACGACGCCCGGAACGCCGAGGATCTCGCGTTCCGTGTCACCGCCGCGCTCGCCGCGCCGCCGTCCGCGGCCGATGCCCCCATTCCGATGAGTGCCTCGATAGGTATCGCGGTGTCCGAGCCCGGCGTCACGGTGCGGGAGTTGCTGCGGCGCGTCGATCTGGCGCTGCACCGCGCCAAGGACGGCGGCGGCGGAGCGCATGCCGTCTTCGACGCCGAGGACGATCACTACGACGCCGACCGCGTCCGCTCCCTGTCGGTCGACCTGCGGGCTGCCCTGGCCGAGGACGAGTTGACCCTCGCGTACCAACCCTTGGTGCACATCGCGACAGGGGAGGTGGTGTCCGTCGAAGCACTCGCACGCTGGAATCACCCGACGCTCGGGCAGATCGAGCCGTCCGAGTTCGTAGCGGTGGCCGAGCGCACCGGTCTGGCTGCGGTACTGGGGGATTGGGCGCTACGCACTGCGTGCCGCCAGGCGGCGACATGGCGCAGGGACTTCTCGATCACCGTGCGGGTCAACGTCAGCGCGCTCCAGTTGCGAGATCCGGCGTTCCCCGGCCGGGTCGCGTCGGTGCTCCGGGAGACCGGCCTACCGCCACAGGCCCTGGGGCTCGAGGTGACCGAGACGGTGTGGCTCGCCGACACCGGACGCGTCGCCCGGAACCTCAGCGCGGTGACCGAGATGGGCGTCGCGCTGCTCCTCGACGACGTCGGCGCCGGTCACAGCAGCCTGGCCTACCTCGAACGGTTTCCGGTGTTCGAGTGCTTCAAGATCGACAAGGGATACATCGACGCACTCGACACCCGGCGGGGCCGTGCGGTCGTCACCGCCATCGTCGCGTTGGCCAAGGCGTACGAGATGATCGTCGTGGGAGAAGGCGTCGAGACCCGCGCGCAACTCGATGCACTCGCCGAGACGGGATGCGATCTGGCGCAGGGGTTCCTGCTCGGCAGACCCGTCGACGCCGAGCGCACCACCGCCGTGCTGGAGCTCCGTGCGCCACGGGCGGAGACGGTTCACGAGGTGTGAACCGTTCACCTCAGTCGTGCTCTGTCTCCGCGTCGGAGCGAGGGCGCGACAGATGCAGATCGTCCTCGCGAACGAGCGCCGTGGCGATGACGCTGATCACCGACGTGCCGACGAGGAAGCCGCACGCGAGCCAGGGTGACCCGCTCGCCGCGGCGACCAGTGCGGTGAGAACGAGAGGCGTCACGCCCGAGGCGTAGATCCCGGAGAACTGGTAGACCACGGACAGGCCGGTGTAGCGGATCTCGGTCGGATACAGGCTCGCGTACAGCGTGCCCTGTGCTCCGTAGAAGGTGGCGTGGACGATGCCGAACACCAGGACCAGTCCGAGTCCGAAGAGCCACAGGCTGCCCGTGTCGAAGAGGGCGAACACGGGAAACACGGCCAGCCCGTAGGCCGCGATGCCGGTGATGTACACACGCTTGGCGCCCACCCTGTCCACGAGCACCCCGGACACCGGGATGAGCACCGCCATCACCACTGCCGCCACGGTGACCAAGAGCAGGACCGAGACCTTGTCGAACTTCAGTTGTGTCGTCGCGTAGGTGATGGCGAAGACACCCCACGTGTTGAAGGCGGCACCCTCGCCCCATCGCGACAGCAGTCCGAGGACGGTGCGTCGCGCATGGCGCCGTGCGAACACCTCCTTGATCGGTGCGCTCGATCGCTGCTGGAGTTCCGACACCTCGCGGAACGCCGGCGTCTCCTCCACCTTCAGGCGCACGACCAGACCGACGATCACCAGAACGAGACTGACGAGGAACGCGATGCGCCAGCCGTAGGAGAGGAATTGCTCTTCGTCGAAGATCACCTGCAGCAGGGCGAACATTCCGGTGCCCAACGCGAGGCCGAGCGCGAGACCCACCTGCGGGATGCTTCCGAACAATCCACGCCGACGCGCCGGGCTGTGCTCGACGGCCAGAAGCACGGCACCGGCCCACTCGCCGCCGAGAGCGAAACCCTGTGCGATGCGCAACAGCAACAACAGAATCGGAGCCAGCAGACCGACGTCCTCGGTCGTCGGCAGGACGCCCATCAGGGTGGTCGCCACACCCATGATCAGCATCGACAACGCCAGTGTCTTCTTGCGGCCGATACGGTCTCCGAAGTATCCGAAGACGACTCCACCGATGGGGCGCACCACGAATCCGACGGCGAAGGTGGCGAAAGACAGCATGGTGCCGACGAAGGACGACTGATCCGGGAAGAACAGGCGATTGAACACCACACTCGCCGCCGTGGCGTAGAGGAAGAAGTCGTACCACTCGACGGTGGTGCCGAGGAGGCTCGACGCCACGACCGTGCGAAGGCGCTTGCGCCGGTCGGCATCGGGTTCGAACGAGGCCGAGTCGGTGAGGGCAGTCATGTACTCCGACACTGGCGTACGAGCTGTCCCGCGGTCACCCGTTCTGCTCGAGCTGATCCGAACGTCTACAGGACATGGGCACCGTGGATGACTCTGACTTTCTATCGCATCGTGTGACTCGGCTGCACACATTCGTCCCGATCGTCGGGTCGGTCAGTACACCGTCCGGAAACCGCCTATCAGGGTGATGACGTTGCCGTCGGGATCGGTGATCGGCGCGAGTCGAACTCCGTTGGTGGCGTCCGTGGTGTCGCCGACGGCGAGTCCGCGGCCCGCGAGCTCGGTGGTGTGAGCGTCGAGGTCGTCGACGGCGAGGTTCGACCGCGTCCGGCCGGCCCGGTCGGCATCGAGGAACACCTGCATCCACGCCCCCGGCACGATCTGCCACTCGATCAGACCCGGCATGGGGTTGTTGTCGGGTTCGCGTCCCAGCAGGCGCGTGTACCACTCGCGTGCGACATCGATGTCGCGCACGGGTACGACGGTCAGTACGTGGTCGATCATGGGCTCGTCCTCTCGTCGGATGTCACTGATGTGGACCGGCGCGAGGTCGGGAACTCATCGACCACGCGACCGCTGTGCGTGATCCGGTGCAGCTGACCGTGCTGGACACGGTTCACTGCACCGGATCGTCCGCCACACGGGAGTTGTGAGGGGTGTGGCAGCAGGCTCGGCTCGCTATCGTGAGTGACTGGACCGGCACGGTCGATGACGATGGAGGCGAACCGGGGTGGCGGACGATTCGGACGTGGCGCAGGCGCGGGTGTTTCTCGCGGCGCTGGACGACGAGATCGCGACCGTATCGGTTCAACTCGAGGACGCGCGTCGGCTCGCCGCAGAAGCTCGGGCCAGGGGGGACGCGCCCACCGGTACGTGGCACGAGCAGCAGGCCGCGACACACAAGCGGACTCTGCGAGAGCTGCACCGGCAGACGCAAAATTTGCGCACCCGGTTCGCGCTGGCCTGAGATCCGAACTCTGGAACCTCCGCGAACGGGATCGACGCGATCCGGTGCGGTGGACTCGACGTCGTAGGGTCGACGTGTGAGGACACGACTCGGTGCTCTGGACCGTCGCACCCGCACAGCGCTCGGCGGCCCCGGGCTCGGGGTGGTCGCGCTTGCTGCGCTCGTCGTTCTCGGTGCCGTTATCCTCGTCCACGCGGTGGACCCGGATGGGTGGGTCGTGGCGGTAGTGCTGGCGCTCGTTGCGCTGGTCGTCAATCTCGGAGGGGCCCGCCGTTCACGCAGACGGTGACTCACCGAAGTGAGGTAAGCCTGCGCTAACATTCGGACATGTCGACCATGTCCGCCGGGCGCGCCGGCGCTCTCCTCGCTACCCTCGCTCTGGCTGTCGCCGGGTGTTCCACCGAGTCCGGGAGCAGTTCCGGTGGGGAAGAGTGGTCTCACACCACTGCCTTCGGCAACACCGTGTCGCTGGACGCACCGCCGGACACGGTGGTCGTCGACGCGTACTCGGCTGCCGCACTGTGGGACTACGGTGTTCGCCCTGCCGGGGTCTACGGCTACGGCATCACCAACGGGCTGGGTCTCGGTGACGCGGACCTCGATTCCATGACCGTCGTGGGTACGGATGCGGTGTTCGAGACGGAGGTGGCGGCGAATATGGGCGTCGACCTCGTCGTCGGCTTTTCCGCCGAGACCGATCCCACGTCCTGGATCTGGTGGGAGGCAGCGCAGGCCGAGCAGATCAACGTCGTCGCTCCCTTCCTGGGCATCGACCCGTCCTCGTCGCTCGACGGAACGCTGGATCAATACCGTTCGCTCGCAGCATCACTGGGCGCCGACGTGGACTCCCCGGAGATCGCATCCGACCGTGCGGACTACGACGCGGCGAAACAGCGGGTGCGCGATGCTGTGGCCGCGAATCCCGGCGTGACGGTGCTGCCCGTCGACGCGGCCGCCGACGCCGTGTACATCGGAACGGAACAGTTGTCGGTGCTGGGACTGCTCTCGGACCTCGGTGTGAGTCTCGCGGGTCCGGGATTCGACGGACCGTGGGCGACGGTGAGCTGGGAGAACGTTGCTCAGTACCCTGCCGACATCGTTCTCGAGTACCCCGCGAGCCGTGAGGTGCTGGACGCCTCACCCGTCTACGGTTCCATTCCTGCGGTCACCTCGGGCCATGTTCTGGACTGGGACGACAAGCGTCCCACCACCTATGCCGAGTACGCGGACTGGCTCGACCGCCTTGCGGACGCCGTCGACCGCACGAGCTCGTCGACCTGACGCCGACCGGGGGGTACTCCTGCATGGTCCAGGGGCCCCGTCCGGCGGCGGCTCAGGGTCGTCTCGTCGCCACCGCCGACTCGTTGATCGCACCCGCGGCCGGCCGACCGGCCAGTGCTGCGACGACGGACTCGGCGGCCGCGGTACCCGCATCGGTGCGCGCCTCGCGGGTCTGACCGGCCAGGTGTGAGGTGGCCACGACCGTGGGCATGGCCAGGAGCGGGTTGTCCGGGTTCGGTGGTTCGGTGGCGAAGACGTCGAGCGCCGCTCCCGCGATGGTGTGGTCGCGGAGCGCGTCGACGAGGGCATCCTCGTCGACCATCGATCCGCGGGCCGTGTTGACCAGGTAGGCAGAGGGTTTCATCTGGGCCAGTGCCGCGGCGTCGATGACGGGTGCGCCGCCGGCACGGGCGTGGAGGCTGACGAAATCGGACTCGCGGAGCAGAGTGGTTCTGTCGAGGTAGGTGACCTCGAGTGTGGGGTCGGGATGGCCGGTGGAGATCAGGACGGTCATGCCGAACGCGTGAGCGAGGTCCACGACGGCCCGTCCGCTCGGCCCGAGGCCGATGATGCCGAGAGTCGCGCCCCGTAGCTGTCGAGTGTCGTGGCGTGGCCACTCTCCGCGCCGCACGCCGTCGGTGGTCTCGCCGATCCGCCTCGCGCACATCAGGAGCAGAGCGAGGGTCATCTCGGCCACCGCATGGCGGTTGGCTCCGGGGGTGTTGCAGACGAGGACGCCGTGAGCGGTGGCGGCCTCGATGTCGATCGAGTCGTATCCGACTCCGCTGCGCGCGATCACGCTGAGGGACGGGGCCGCGCGCAGCATGGCGGCGGTGACGGGTTCGCTGGCGATGATGGCAGCGTCACTCGCGGCGAGGAGCGCGGCCATCTCACCGTCGGGGCGAGGCCCGACGGCGGGGGAGTGGAGGGTCTCGTGACCGTGCGCACGGAGCAAGGTGTCGACGTCGTCGCCGGGGTGGAGGTAGTCGGTGGTGATGAGGACAGTGGACACGGTGTTGCCTTCCTCGGGAACGGTCGTGGTGTCGTGCACTCGCGGCTACTGGTCGAAGTCCGCGGGCACGACGGACAGGTCGAGTCCCCAGATGTGCGGGAGGTAGAGGAACGTCGCAGCGACGAGGAGGACGAGTGCGGCGATGTTGAGCCAGAAACCGAGTCGCACCATGTCCATGATCGCGATCTTGCCGGTTCCGAACATCACCGCGTTCGGCGGTGTTCCCACGGGCAACATGAAAGCACAGTTCGCTGCCATCGCGGTGGGAATCATCAGAGCGTAGGGGTGGACTCCCAGTGCCACACCGAAAGCTGCCATCACCGGAAGGATCATGGTCGCCGTCGCGGCATTCGACGTGATCTCGGTGAGGAACAGGACGAGCGCGGCAGCCACGAGCACAGTCAGCACGATGTGAACTCCATCGAGGACCAGCAGGCGGTCGCCGACCCATTCCGACAGTCCTGACTCCACGAACCCTGCGGCGATGGCCAGACCGCCGCCGAAGAGAACCAGAATTCCCCACGGGATCTTCTTGGAGTCCTCCCATTCCAGAATTCGGCTCTGGTCACCGCGCCGAGTCGGCACCATGAACAACAGGATCGCTGCGACGACGGCGATCACTCCGTCGCTGATACCCGGCAGGAGGTCGTCCCAGATGAAGCCTCGGGTGATCCACATGAACGCGGTGCCGACGAAGATCGCCAGGACGATCTTCTCCTCGTAGCTGAGAACTCCGAGCTGTCGTCGTTCTTCCAGGATCACGTTCTTCCCACCGGGAAGCTCGGTGAACCCGAATCGATAGGTGACGAACGTCAGGTAGAACCACGCGAACGCCAGGAGTAGAACGACGATCGGCACTCCGAACAGCATCCACGAGCCGAAACTGATGGTCTGCCCGAACAGTTCGCCCGACACTGCGGCGAGTACGGCGAGCGGAGGAGTTCCGATGAGCGTGCCGAGCCCGCCGATCGTCGCGGCATACCCGATGCAGAAGACGATGCACTTCTCGAATTTCGGAATCTCGTCAACATGCTCGCCGTCGCGGAGCGCCTGCGCAGCCTGATAGGCCACAGCGAGACCGACTGGGATCATCATCATCGTGGCCGCGGTGTTGGAGACCCACATCGACAGGAACGCGGTGGCGATCATGAACCCGAGAATGATGCGCCGCGGGCTGGTTCCGATCATCGCCACGATGGTCAGCGCGATCCGCTTGTGGAGGTCCCATTTCTCCATGGCAATGGCCAAGGAGAAACCACCAAGGAACAGAAAGATGATGTCGTTCCCGTACGACGAGACGACGAGGTCGCCGTCCACCGCGCCGGTGAGAGGAAGCAGCACGACCGGGAGCAAGGACGTGACGGGAATCGGGATGGCTTCGGTGATCCACCAGGTACCGATCCACAGGGTTGCCGCGAGCACGGCCACGCCGTCGCGGGACAGACCTTCCGACTGGAAGAACAGCAGAGTCACTGCGAACAACAAAGGACCGAGAGCAAGGCCGACCAGCCGGGGAGTCGTGTAACCACCCGGTGGCCCGCTACGGGGCTGATCGTCCTCGTTCGGCGCCATGTCCGGTCGATACGTCGTTGTGGACGAGTTCCTGGTCGTACGGACGCCGACCGACTCGGATCTGGGCGAGCCTTTCCCGACGGAGTAGAGGACGAATCTCTTGATCTGCCGGTGTGATTCCCACAACTCGTCCCATACCCGGTGGACCGAATAGGCTGACATGACGTACCTTTCTCGAGGTTGCGAATGTTCGTGAGCTACGTGTGACGCGCCGGGGTCGTGACCCGGCGTCGAGTCGATCGTGCTGATGCTGTGTGCCCGGATCGCCGAACAGCACGTGCCGCACAGAGTCACGTTCGGTGACTGTCGATCTGCTTTGCAAGGGAGAGTCGCGCGCGGAGACACCTGTGCGGAACGCACTCGATGGTGCGCAGGGTGAAACTCCGGCAGTGCGGGACAGGGCCCAGCGACGGGGCTCGTCGTTCTGTGGAGTGGTTACCGGGCGCGAGGAACGGACTGCGCTACCCGCTGAGTATCGGTCCCGCGGGTAGCGCTTCCCCCTCCGTCATGCGTCGAGCCCTCGGGCTGTCACGACGTGGTCAGTGCAGCTCGCGCAGCACCTTGTAGAAGGCGGCCTTCTCCTCGAACCCGATGCCGGGGCTCTCGGTGAGTCCCACCTGGCTCCGTTCGACGACGGCGCCGTCGGCGAATCCGCCGGTGGGTTGGAACTCGCCGGGGTAGGACTCGTTGCCGCCCAGCTTGAGTGCGGCGGCGATGTGCAGGGAGAACTGGTGACCGCCGTGCGGGATGCACTGGCGGGAGGACCAGCCGTGGTCCTTCAGCATCGACTGGATGCGCAGGTACTCGGTCAGGCCGTAGCTCAGCGCGGGGTCGACCTGGATGATGTCGCGGTCCGGACGCATGCCGGCGTACCGCACGAGATTGCGGGCGTCCTGGAGGGAGAACAGATTCTCGCCGGTGGCGATGCGGCCCGAGTAGTTCTCGGAGAGAACAGCATTCAGGCGGTAGTCGAGGGGGTCACCGACCTCCTCGTACCAGAAGAGGCCGTAGGGCTCGATGGCCTTGCCGTACTCGAGGGCGGCCGCCAGGTCGAAACGACCGTTGACGTCGACTGCGAGACGTGAACCGTCACCGTCGAGCACCTCGAGGACTGCCTCGATGCGGCGCAGGTCCTCGGCGAGGTCGGCGCCGCCGATCTTCATCTTGACCACGTGATAACCCTGGTCGAGGAATCCGCGCATCTCGTCCTGTAGATCCGCGAGTGTCTTTCCGGGGGCGTAGTAGCCACCGGCGGCGTAGACGAACACGGAGTCGTCGGGTGCACCGTCACCGTGCTTGTCGGAGAGCCAGCGGTAGAGCGGCTTCTCGGCGATCTTCGATGCGAGGTCGAACAGTGCCATGTCCACCACACCGACGGCGACCGATCGCTCGCCGTGTCCGCCCGGCTTCTCGTTGCTCATCATGGCGTCCCACGCGATGGTGGGATCGAGTTCGCCCTCTGCGTCGAGGAGCGAGTCCGGCGTTGCGTCGAGCAGGCGCGGGATGATGCGGCGCCGCAGGATCTCGCCGGCGCTGTAGCGGCCGTTGGAATTGAAGCCGTACCCGACGACGGGCTCGCCGTCGCGCACCACGTCACTCACGATGGCGACGATGGAGCAGTCCATCTTGCTGAAATCGATCCAGGCATTGCGGATGGAGGAGCTGATCGGAACGGTGCCCTCGTGGACGGAGGTGATCTTCATGGTGGACCTCTCTTGTATCTTGTAAGTCTTATAAGATGTTTCCAAGCTATACTCGCCGTGACCGAGAGCACAACCCCCTGTCGAGAGGCGGACCATCGTGGCCGTTGCGCAGAATGTCTTCTCCAGCAAGGGAGACGTCGCCTACGCCCAGCTCCGCAGCTGGATCCTGCTGGGAACTCTGCCCGCGGGCTCGCGTCTGGCGCAGTACGAACTGGCCGACCGCCTGCAGATGAGCATCACCCCTCTACGGGAGGCGGTGCGGCGCCTGAGCAGTGAGGGGCTGATAGAACTCGACAGTCACAAGAACGTGCGCATCGCACCAATGTCGTCCACTCAGGCGCGACAGCTCTTCGAGGTGCGTCTGTCGCTCGACCCCACCGCTGTGGAACTGGCTGCACAGCGGCGCACCGAACGCGACATCGTCGACATGCGGGCCGCGGCGTCTCGACTGGTCCCGGTGACTCAGAAGTGGGGGGAGGAGGGGCTGATCGCGCACCGCGAGTTCCACCGCACCCTGTACCTCGCGTCCCACAACGACGTACTCATCCACCTGCTGGAAGACCTGTGGGACAAGTCCGACAGGTATCGGCGGGTGGGCCTGGAACTGCCACCGGGTGCGGAACCCCGCACCATCGATCTCGACGAGCACTTCCAGATCCTCGAACTCGTCGTCTCGGGTGACAGCCACGCGGCGGGAGAGCTGACACGCAAGCACATTCTGAACAGCCTCACCGCCGCAGCGATCGACGCGCTCGAAGGTGACGAGCTCACCCACCATCAGGACTCTGCCTGACGCCTCCGTCAGCGACTCCCACACACCGAAAGGTAGGCACCCCATGGGTTCCACTCATCGCATCGCCGTCATCCCCGGAGACGGAATCGGTAAGGAAGTAGTACCCGAGGGCATCAAGGTCCTCGAAGCAGCCGCGAAGGCATTCGACTTCACCCTCGACCACGAACAGTTCGACTACGCCAGTGCCGACTACTACACACGGCACGGAAAAATGATGCCCGACGGCTGGTTCGACGAACTCGTCGGATTCGACTCGATCTTCTTCGGTGCTGTCGGATGGCCCGACACCGTCCCCGATCACGTCTCCCTGTGGGGCAGCCTGCTGCAGTTCCGCCGGCACTTCGACCAGTACGTCAGTCTCCGCCCGGTCAAGCTGCTTCCGGGTGTCACCAGTCCGTTGGCCGGGCGCGAACCCGGTGACATCGACTTCTACGTCGTACGGGAGAACACGGAGGGCGAGTACTCGAGCGTCGGTGGCACGATCTTCGAGGGCACCGACAGGGAGACCGTTCTCCAGGAGACGGTGATGACCCGTGTGGGCGTCGACCGAATTCTGAAGTACGCCTTCGACCTCGCCCGGACCCGCCCGAAGAAGCACCTGACCTCCGCCACCAAGAGCAACGGGATCTCGATCTCGATGCCGTACTGGGACAAGCGGGTCGAGGCCATGGCCGCTCACTACGACGATGTGCGCGTGGACAAGTACCACATCGACATTCTCACCGCGAACTTCGTGCTCCACCCGGACTGGTTCGACGTCGTGGTCGGGAGCAACCTGTTCGGCGACATCCTCTCCGACCTCGGACCGGCGTGCACCGGCACCATCGGAATCGCGCCCAGCGGAAACATCAACCCGGAGCGGCGATTCCCCAGTCTGTTCGAGCCGGTGCACGGCTCCGCTCCCGACATCGCCGGCCGTGGCGTCGCCAACCCGATCGGTCAGATCTGGAGTGCGTCGATGATGCTCGAACACCTCGGTGAGAAGGATGCTGCCGCAG
This sequence comes from Rhodococcus sp. NBC_00297, assembly GCF_036173065.1. Classification (NCBI taxonomy): domain Bacteria; kingdom Bacillati; phylum Actinomycetota; class Actinomycetes; order Mycobacteriales; family Nocardiaceae; genus Rhodococcus; species Rhodococcus sp. NBC_00297. Next base: position 1,373,282 of record NZ_CP108041.1, on the reverse strand, counting down.
CGATTCTCACCGCCGTCGAAGAGGTCCTCGCACGCGGAGGCGACTCCCTCACGCCCGATATGGGTGGTACCGGCACGACTGGGAGCCTCGGCGACGCGATCGTCCGCTGCATGGGCTGAGGCCAGGTAGGGCCGAGCAGTCGAGTCGGCGCCCGATCACCCACTGCGCAAGGTCCGCTCGCCTCAGAACTGCCGGGCGGCGACGTCGGGGCGGTGGGAGGCGTCGAGAAGTTCACGGAGTCGGTCGGCGGGGACCGGCGCGCCGGGGTCGGCGAGGTAGTCGGCGGCGAGTGCGGCTTGATCGGCAGCGTAGATCGGCGTGTAGGCACCGGATTCGGGTTCGAAGCTCCAGGACTCGGCGAGGGTTCCGGCGTCGACGGTGTCGAAGCCGAGGGCGTTCACGATGGCCGCCACGCGTGCCTTGGCATCGGCGTCGTCCCCGGCGATCGGCAGTGCCGTGCGGGGTGTGGAGTTGGCCAGGTTCGGGATGTGGTGGAACAGGATGTTGTTGAACGCCTTGACGATTGTGGTGTCGGGTAGCAGTGCCTGCTCGTACTCGGCGGTGGTGCTGTCGAGGGAGTCGAGTTGTGCGATGCGTCCGTCACGATGTGGGTAGTAGTTGCCGGTGGAGAGGACGGTCTTTCCGGCGAAGGCGTCGACCGGGAGGTTCCCGTACGCTCCGAGCGGCACGGACAGCAGCGGGATGTCCCCGAACTCCGCGGCGTCGCGGACCGTGCCCGCCCGAGCGCCGGGTCCCAACTCGTCGATCAGGTCCGTCAGGGACTCCGGCCCTCGCGAATTCGCGATCAGGACCTCGTGGCCCGCGGCGACGGCGAGTCGGGCCACCGCGGATCCGATCGATCCGCTGCCGATGATTCCCAAGCGTGTCATGGCGCTGTCTCCTTCTGTCGATGTCGTCTCACGGTCGTGAAACGAGAGGTCGTCGATCACGTCTCGGCGGGTTCGCCGGTCGTGTCGCGGGTGCGTGTGGTGGTCTCCCACCCTCGGCGGGTGAGGGTGGCCAGTGCTGCGGCGGAGTCGCGGTCGGCCATCGCCGCACCTCGGACCCAACTCGTGGCGAGGCCGGCGAGGAACAGGTCGCGTGCTCGGACGTCGGAGCGTGCACTGCCTTCCCGCTGTGCGGCCTCGAGGAATTCTTCGGTCGTGGTGATGAAACCCTGACACGTCGTGGCGAGCGGGGACTGGTCCGTCGTCGTCGCGGCCCGCAGGGGTTCGGGTAGCCCGTCGAACGCGCTCGCCCAGTCGGTCAGTGCATCGAGCCACCCGTCGAGGGCGTCGGCCGCGGTCGTCGATCGGGTGCGGAGCTCGTCACGTCGGGAGACCAGTGCGTCGTCTCGTGCTGTGAGCAGTGCGGCGAGAAGTGCTTCCCTGCTGGGGAAGTGGCGGTACAGCGTGCCTGCTCCGACGCCGGCCTGCTTCGCGATCGCGTCGAGGGAACCGCTGACTCCGTGCTCGGAGAAGAACTGCTCGGCGACGCCGAGGATGTGGTCCCTGTTGCGGCGTGCGTCGGCTCGCGGGGCGCGAACCTTGCTGATCGCGTCGTCGGCCACGTCGGTCACCTCTCTGTTGACAAAGCGGGGAGTGTCTCCATATCTTGCTGAAGTGGAGACTACCTCCTCTTGTCGTCGATGTCGACAGCCGGTCGTCTCCCGATCGCGACCACACTGCTCTGCCACGGAAAGAGGACACGATGTCCGAACAGATGATCATCGGCATGCATCTGGGCAATGGGTACGGCAACCTGCCCGGCTCCTGGCGGGCACCTGGAGTCGATCCCACCAGCTATGCGAGCTTCGACGCGAAGGTGCGGCACGCGCAGGCGGCCGAGAGAGGAAAGCTGCAGTTCCTGTTCCTGCCCGACGGGCCGACCCATGTCGGCGACATCGAGAACGAGCCCCCGAACTTCAACCTGGACGTCATGGTCACCGTGGCGGCTGTCGCGCGCGAGACGAGCCGGATCGGCTTGGTGGCAACCGGTTCGACCACCTTCACCGAGCCGTTCACCCTCGCGAGGCAGTTCAAGGCGCTGGACGTCCTGAGTCACGGTAGGACGGGGTGGAACGCCGTCACCTCGAGCGGCGAGGACGTCGCGGCCAACTATGGCAGGTCACTGCCCTCCGGACCCGAGCGCTACGGGCGAGCACACGAGACAGTGCAGCTGGTGCAGTCGCTCTGGGGCAGCTGGGGAGAATCCGCCTGGGTGCACGACCAGGAGACCGGCCGCTTCGCGGATGCCGATCAGATCGCTCCGATCAACCTCGGTGGTGCCCATGTCGCCTCACGCGGTCCGCTGTACATCCCGCCGTCCGAGCAGGGACAACCGGTCATCTTCCATGCCGGTGGAAGCGCGAATTCTCTCGAGCTCGCCGGTCGTTTCGCCGACGCCGTCATCGGTGCCGCGTTCACCATCGAGGACGCACGTGCGCAGCGCGATGCGTTCCGACGCGCGGCCGAGCTGGCCGGGCGAGACCCCGATGAGATCCGGTTCTTCGCCGGTCTGATGACGTCGATCGCCGATACGCGGAGGGACGCCCTCGATCGTCGAATCCTGCTCAGCGGGCGGACTTTCCCGCAGCGCGCGGTCTACCTCGGACGCATGCTGGGACTGCACCTCGATCACACGCACCTCGACGAACCAGTGTCGGCCCAGCAGTTGTCCGCGGCCCGCCCGTCACCGGGCGACCCCCGATCGGTGCACGCTCTGGCGATCGCGCGTGAGGGCTGGACCGTCCGAGACGTGCTCGCGCACGGGGTCATCGACTACCACCCTGTCATCGTCGGTCCGGCCTCCGACGCCGCCGATCACATGCAGGAATGGTTCGAGGCGGGAGCAGTCGACGGCTTCTGGGTCTCCCCGGACGTCTACGACGGAGGGATCGACGCCCTCGTCGACGGAGTCGTCCCGGTCCTGCAGGACCGCGGCCTGTTCCACCGAGAGTACGAGGGGACCACCCTGCGCGACCACCTCGACGTCCCGGCGCTGTACGGACCCGATCCACGTGTGACAGGCCGTGCCGACGTCTGATCGTCACTCGCCGATCAGGCGCTGCACCTTCTCGCGAGTGTCGGTGCCCGCGACAGGAAGGTAGACGACGATGTTCACGTCCTTGTGATCGGTCGGCGCCAACTGGTGGTGCTCGAAGCGCAACTCTCCGACGACAGGGTGCCGGAAGACGCGCTCACGCGAGGCGAATCCCTCGATGTCGCGGTTGTCCCACCCGTCGGCGAACGTGTCACTCGTCGAGCGGAGCCGATCGACCAGGTCCGTGAAGGAGGGAGTGCCGAGGGCGGCGCCTCCGTCTGCCCGGAACTCTGCGAGGAAGCGTCTGCTGTCGGACTCCCAGTGCGGGAGCAACTCGCGCACGTACGGGTCGGTGAAGACCAGCCACAGAAGGTTTCGGTCCGCTGCCTCCACGGTCTCGATGCGGGGGAACAACGCACGGTACGCACGATTCCATCCGGCGATCGTCCACTCCGGACGGAGAGCGAACGCGGGGAAATCGGTGAGGGCATCGAGCAGACGTTGCACGGCCGGAGGCGTCGTCTCCGCGCTCGACGGGGTCGGCGTCGGCGGGTGTCCCGCGAGGTCGAGAACGTAATCGTGCTCGGCAGGCGTGAGGTGCAGCGTCGCGGCGACGGCATCGAGGACTTGGCGTGACGGGTGGATGTCCCGCCCTTGTTCGAGCCAGGTGTACCAGGTGACGCTGACATGGGACAGCGACGAGACGTCCTCTCTACGTAAGCCTGTCGACCGGCCCCGCGGAACGGGCGGCAACCCGAGCCGCGACCGTGGCAGTGCCGAGCGGCGGGCGCGCAGGAAAGCTCCCAGCTCACGGCGCGCGGCGAAGTCCCGGTCGGTGGTCACACGGCAACTCTACGATCGTCCACGCGTGAAGGTGGTGGTGGTGATACCAGTACCGGAGCTGTCTTCCTGCGGCGGCACTCGACCGGCATCGTCGTCCCCATGCCTGCACTTCGATCGAGAACCGTCACGCACGGACGCAACATGGCGGGGGCCCGCGCGCTACTACGCGCCGCGGGGGTGAACGGCGACGATTTCGGTAAGCCGATCATCGCCGTCGCGAACAGCTTCACCGAGTTCGTTCCCGGCCACACCCATCTCCAGCCGGTCGGCCGCATCGTCTCGGACGCGATCACCGCAGCCGGCGGCATTCCGCGCGAGTTCAACACGATCGCGGTCGACGACGGCATCGCGATGGGACACGGCGGGATGCTCTACTCGCTGCCCTCCCGCGATCTCATCGCCGACTCCGTCGAGTACATGGTGAACGCACACTGCGCGGACGCTCTCGTGTGCATCTCGAACTGCGACAAGATCACCCCCGGGATGCTCATGGCCGCACTGCGACTGAACATCCCGGTGGTGTTCGTCTCGGGCGGTCCGATGGAGGGTGGCACCGCAGTGCTCGTCGACGGCACCGTGCGAACCCGACTCACCCTGGTGTCCGCCATGTCCGATGCCGCCGCCGGTGACGTCTCGGACGAGGACCTGGAACGCGTGGAGGAGTCAGCGTGCCCCACGTGCGGGAGCTGCTCGGGCATGTTCACGGCAAACTCGATGAACTGCCTGACCGAAGCGCTGGGGCTCGCTCTGCCGGGCAACGGGACCACGCTCGCCACGCACACGGCGCGTCGGGACCTCTACGAGAATGCCGGGCGCACCGTGGTCGATCTGTGCCGTCGGTGGTACGACCACGACGACGAGTCGGTCCTTCCTCGGCAGATCGCCTCACGCGCTGCGTTCGACAACGCCATGGCCCTAGACATCGCGATGGGTGGATCGACGAACACGATCCTGCATCTCCTGGCCGCGGCACGCGAGGCTGAACTCGACTACAGCCTCGACGACATCGAAAAGCGTTCGCGGATGGTCCCATGTCTGTGCAAGGTGGCACCCAACGGGCACTACCTCGTCGAGGACGTGCACCGCGCCGGTGGAGTGCCCGCCATTCTCGGTGAGCTCCGCAGGGGCGGGCATCTGCACGATCACGTGCACACGGTGCATTCGGAGTCTCTCGCCGACTGGCTCGACCGGTGGGACGTCCGGTCCGGGTGTGCCGACGAGGCCGCGATCGAGTTGTTCCACGCCGCACCGGGATGCGTGCGTTCCGCCACGGCGTTCTCGCAGTCCGAGCGTTGGGAGACGTTGGATCTCGACTCCGCCGGCGGATGCATCCGCGATGTGGAGCACGCGTACTCGGCCGACGGCGGCCTGGCGGTTCTGCGCGGCAACCTTTCCGCCGACGGGTGTGTGGTGAAGACGGCGGGCGTCGACGACTCCATCCTCACCTTCACCGGCCCGGCCGTGGTCGTGGAGTCGCAGGAGGACGCATGTGACGCCATCCTGTCCGGACGGATCGTGGCCGGCGACGTGCTGGTCGTGCGGTACGAGGGTCCGCGCGGTGGGCCCGGAATGCAGGAGATGCTCTATCCGACAGCATTTCTCAAGGGTCGCGGCCTCGGGGCTTCGTGTGCGCTGATCACCGACGGCCGCTTCTCCGGCGGGACATCGGGTCTGTCGATCGGGCACGTGTCTCCGGAGGCGGCCGCGGGTGGCGTGATCGCTCTGGTCGAGGACGGGGACAGCATCACCATCGACATCCCGCACCGCTCGATCACACTGGACGTCGCCGACAGCGTGCTCGCGCAACGGCGTTCTGCCCTCGACGGCTTCCGGCCCCGCCACAGGCAGCGCGAGGTGAGCGTCGCTCTCCGTGCGTACGCCGCGCTCGCACTGTCCGCAGACAAGGGTGCGGTGCGCGACGTCGATTCGCTCCGGTGAGTCCCGTGGTTCGTCACCGCTCCGTTGCGTTGACCGCCGTCGCCAAGCCGTCGACGAGAGTCGGGAGGAAGTAGGGAATCGTCAGTGCCGTCGGGCCGATGGCGGCCCCGGCTTCCTGGCCGACGAATCCGGCGACGGCACCTGCCGCCACAGCGGGGATCTGCCGCGACACGTCGGATGACAGGAACTCCCGGAGTGCCGCGTCCGTGTCCACCTGTGTGAAGACGACAGAGGCATCGATTCGGGAGATCTCCTCGGACGACACCGCGGTCGAGAACGTGGAATCACCGGTCGCCAGTTCGGTGACGGACGGATCGGACGTGAATCCCAGGTTCTCGAGCAACTCGACGCGCGGGTCCGAGGGAAGCAGGAGGTAGTAGACGTCCTGCGCCTCGGACACGTAGGCGATGGTTCGGTCTCGGAACTCGGGGTGTCCTGCGCCGGCATCGACGACCTGCTGGTCCAGTTCTGACACGAGTTCCGTTGCCTCGACGCTCTTTCCGAGAACCTCACCGGTGACACCGATCGTGTCTCGCCACGGAGTCGACCAGAGCTCGGACGGCGGTGCGACCACGGGAATGCCGGCCGATGTGACCGCGTCGTACTCGCTCCGAGTGAGGCCGGAATGTGGTGCCAGCAGGACGTCGGGGTCGGCTGCGACGAGCTTCTCGACCGACAGGGGACCCAAAACGTCGTCCAGGAGAGCCGGTGCCTCACCGCCGTTCCGGGCGATCGACTCGGCGATCCACGGGTACGTCAGGTCGTCACCGCCGCCGTACGTGGTCGACGGCATGGCCACCGGCATCACCCCGAGAGCCAGCACGGCATCCGTGGCGCCGGCACCCCAGGTGGCCACGCGGGCGGGTGTCGAGTCGAGGACAGTCTCGCCGTACATGTGCCGCAACGTCTTCGGGAACGACGCATCGGCGGTCGTCGCCGAACCGGGGTCAGCGGGGTCCGACGAGCTGCAGCCGACGAGGTGCGCGGTCACCGCCACGGCGGCGATGAGAACTGTGATCGAGCGTCTCGTCCATCGTGGAACGCTGCCGGGAATACGCATCATGCCTTGATGCTAAGGGTAGGCTGCCCTTATAACGCAATCAACGAGGTCAGGTGCCGGTTCCCCGTCGCCCGACTGAATCGACGATGACCCGTGCCTGCGCCACCGACGAGCGCCCGTGAGAATCAGCGACCGCGCGCAGAAGTGCGGATGCGGCGGATACGGAAAGCTCGTGGCTGGCGGCCATCATCCCGATCGCCGTGTGCACCACGTCGGTGTCGGGGCCGGGCTGTGCACCGTTCTCGGCGGCGAAGTCGGTGGCGCACAGAGTGCCGAGAGAGTGCGCCAGTCGGCCGAGAGGGCCGTCGAGCTCCGTCGACCACCCTCGACCTCTCCAGGTGCGTCGGTGAAGTTGCAAGGTTCCCGACGGTCGGGCGCGGGGGCCCACAGGGAACACCCGTAGCCACCCGACGCCCAGGACGCTCAGGGCGCCGGTCACCTGCGGCCACCGCAGGCGATCGAGTGAATCCTCCACCGCGGCATCGTGGACCGCACCGTCGGCGAGAGCGTCGACGACCGGACCGAGCCCGATTGCCTGGAGTTCCCGTGCGACGCGGGCCGCCGTCGCGTCTGTCACGTGCGCGACATTCTGCACCGACCAGTCGCCGGGCGGGACCAGAACCAGGGCGGCGCCGTCGGCGCCCGTCAGATCGACACAGACATCCACGATGTCGGTGATGATCGACGTGCGAAGCCCGCCGTCGTGGTTCCCCGCGCTCACCATCGAGGGTGGTTGTCCCTTCTGGTTGCGCGAACGACTGCAACGCGCCCACTGGTCATGGTGAACGAGTGATACCCGGGCCGCCGCGACTCCACACACCGTCCGGCAACTCGTCGACGCCCGAGGTGGCGGCGGATCCGGCCGTAGCCACCGTCACCCTCTCGACGCGTCGTCGGGCACGTCGTCTGTCGTCGTCGGCGCGAACGGCCCTGACGGGCCGAAGGCGATGTCCGCGAAACGCTGTCCCATGACGGCGTGGGCGTCGGTGTCGGGATGCAGGTTGTCCGGAAGTGGTTGGCGCCGTTCGTCGTCCTCGCCGAAGAGCAGCAGTCCGTCGAGGTGGTGGAGGTTCGGGTCGTCCGATCGACTGTCGACGATCTGAGCGAGCGCGTCACGGATCACGCGAAGTGTCAGGCGTCCGAGCGCGATGTCGCCCTCCGTGCCCGTCGCGCGAAATCTCGCTGAGCCGGCGGCGAACGAGTCGGGATCGATCGCCCCGGGTCCCGGAGTGTTCTCGTGGATCGCGCAGTGGATCGGCGAGATCAGCAGCAGCGGTGTGGTCGGGTGCCCGTCGCGGACGGTGTCGAGGAACCCGTGAACTGCGGGAACGAACGAACGAAGGCGCATAGCATCGAGGTTGACGACGTTGATGCCCAGCTTGATGCTGATGACGTCCGCGGGGGAGTCCCGCACGACGCGAGCCATGAACGGATCGACGAAGGCGCTGCCCCCGAAACCCAGGTTGCGCAGCCGAACGCCGGCACGACGGGCCGCGACGACAGGCCAGATGCGCGTAGGGCTCGCGGCGTTGGATCCCTGGCTGATCGAGCTGCCGTGGTGCAGCCACCTCGGTCCGCTCGTCGGCGCCGGGTGCAGAACGGCATCAGCGGACAGCGAGACCAGATCCACCTGTTCGTTGTGGGGGAGCCAGATCTCGACCGTCTTCCCCCCGGCCGGCAGATCGGTGAGGGTGATGCGTTCCGTCGTTCCCGGGTGGACCGTGCTCGTCCCGGTGGTCGGATCGATCTCGACGGTGTCACCGCCCGAGAGCACGTGCGACTGAAGCACCGAGTCGTTCACCACCACGTCGACGGCGCCCCGGTCGCGCATCACACCCCGGTAGGTCATGCGCGTGGTGTGGACCTCGAGGACCATCTGGACGGCGGTCGTGCGCGCGGCGATACGCACTCCGGACGGTTGCGCCTCCATCATCGCGAGCTGCGGATCCGCGTCGCGTTGACGGACTGCGCGGGGGAGACGGTGCGGGCGTACCCCGCGTTCGACCTGCTCGAGCTCGGCTGCACCGAGAACGAGGTCGTCGGTGAGCAGTGCGGCGATCATACTTTCCGAGACTACCTAACGGTGTTCAGGACGACCGCGGCGCTCTCGCTCACCGCGGCGTCCTCGTACGGTGCCGAGGCGTCGTTCTTCCGTGTCAGCACCGTCAGTACCAGCGGGGGACGGCCGGGTGGTGTGACGACGGCGATGTCGTTCCGCACGGCCCCGGCGCCACCCGACTTGTCGGCCACCGTCCATCCGCTCGGCGCCCCCGCGCGGACGAGTGCGTCGCCCGTGGCGTTCCCGCTCATCCACTCGGCCAGGGTCGCTGCGTCGGAATCGGTCGACGAGCCGGCACCCCGCAGTGCGGCCAGACTCGTCGTGAACGCGTCGGCGGTGGTGGTGTTTCCGGTGCTGTCGGGTCCGACCGTGTTGAGGCCCGGCTCCACGTCGACGATGTCCGTGACATCGTCGCCGAGTCGGGACAGAGCCGCATCGAGCTCTGCGGGACCGCCGATTTGGTCGAACACGAGGTTGGTCGCCGTGTTGTCGCTCTCCCGCACGGCCGCTTCCGCCGACTCGGCCGCCGTGAGTCCGGTGTCCAGACGTGCCGTGGTCACCGGTGAATATCCCGCGCGCTCGATGTCGGCCGCGGTCCACCTCACGAGGTCGTCCCGAGCGTCCTCAGGGGTTCGTCGCAGGAACTCGGCTGCCAGGAACACCTTCACTGTCGAAGCGAAACCGAAACGTTCGGCTCCGCGATAGCTGATCGTCTCGCCGGTCCCGGTGTTCAGGAGGCTGACACCCACCGTCACGTCGTAGCGCTCCTCGACAGCCTGCAGTCCGGTCGAGACGTCGTCGCGCTCTGCTCGACTCGACGTGGGAGCCGGCGAGACGGGCACACCGCCCGACGGAGCGCACGCGGTGAGGGCCAGGGCGACGACAGCGAGCGCGACGCGCGGTCGGGCCGCCGTGTGCAGGAGTGCTCGTCTCGTCACGCGAGTGCGAGGAACAGCTTCTCGAGTTCCGCCTCGGTCATGGGTTCCTTGTTGTCGGCGGTGGCACCGGTCATACATTCGCGCAGGCCGGTGGCGACGATCTTGAACCCTGCCCTGTCGAGCGCGCGCGAGACGGCGGCGAGCTGGGTGACGACCTCCTTGCAGTCGCGGCCGTTCTCGATCATCGAGATGACCCCGGTGAGTTGGCCGTTGGCGCGCCGGAGTCGGTTGAGTACCAGTGCGATGCTGTCGTCGTCGCCGACCATGATGAACTCCTGTCAGAACTGCCGTGAGCTTCCGATGGTACCCCCGGGGGCATCAGAGTCTCAGTGTCCGGGTGCCGGTTTGTCGGCGAGCGTGGCGATGGCAGCGCGGAGCTTGGTCGCTGCGTCGTGGGCGACGTCGCCGAGCGCCGGCACCCCGGTCGACTGGACCATGATGTCGGGGTTCATGGCGTCGACGATGATCACGTCGGCGTTGTCCGGGTCCTCGCGGACGACGACGTTGCAGGGGAGCAGCAGGCCGATCTGTCGCATGACGCCGACGGCGCGGTGGGCCAGGGGCGGGTTGCACGCGCCGAGAATCAGGTAGCGCTCCATGTCCTCACCGAGCTTGGCTTTCAGGGTGGCCTGCATGTCGATCTCGGTGAGCACGCCGAAACCCTGCTCTGCCAGGGCGTCTCGGGTGCGCTGGACGGCGGTGTCGAAGTCGGTGTCGGTCAGGGTGGTGGTCAGAGCGATGGTCACGAGTGTCGTCCTTCGGTCGGGGGTGTCAGTGGGAGAAGCTGATGGACGGGAGGGCCTTGCGGAGCCAGGCCGGTGACCACCAGGCGGCGGAGCCGGTCAGTCGGAGCAGGACGGGCAGCAGGATCAACCGAATCAGGATGGCGTCGAGAAGCACGGCGACGCCGAGGATGATGCCCATCTCCTTCGGCGGGAGCGGGTCGGCGAGGGCGAAGGTGAAGAACACCGCCACCATCACCGCGGCCGCGGCGAAGATGACCCGCCCGGAGTGGGCGAGACCGTCGATCATCGCCGTCGTCGCGTCGCCGGTGCGCTCGACGTGCTCCTTGGCGGTGGCGAGGAGGAACACGGTGTAGTCCATGGCGATGGCGAAGATCATCGCGAAGAAGAACACCGGTCCCCAGCCGTTCAGGAAGCCCTGCGGAGTGAAGCCGAGCAGCGAGGCGCTGTGCCCGTCCTGGAAGATCAGCTTCGCGACGCCGAACGCGGCGGCGGTGGAGAGCAGGCTGACCGCGGTGCCCAGGAACGCGATCAAGGGTGCTTGCAGTGCGACGAGGAGCAGCACGAACCCGAGGATCAGGATGATCGTGACGACGAGCGGCAGGGAGCCGTTCAGGGCCTGCTGCAGGTCGAGGTTCTCCGCGGGGGCGCCGCCGACCAGCGCCGACTCCGGGAGCTCGCCGCGCAGGTCGGCGAGGATGGTGCCCATCGACTCGTCGGAGGGGTCGACCGCCGGAATCGCTTGCAGGAGTGCGTAGCCGGAGCCGTCGGCGGCGGGTTGCGGTGGGGTGACCATGGCGATGCCGGACACCTGCGCCGCGGCGGCGGCCGTGTCTGCGGAGTCGGTGTCAGAGACGACGATCTGCAGTGCGCCGGGGGCTCCGTCGCCGAACTGCTGCTGGACGAGGGCGTAGCCCTGCCGCACGGGCGCGTCCTCGGGGACGACGGAGATCGACGGCATCGCGACCTTCAGGCCGAGAACAGGCAGCGCCAGTGCGACGAGGACGCCGATCGAGGCGAGCGCGAACGGCCACGGGTGCTTGTGCAGGAGAGCGCCCCACGCGGCGAACACCGACGAGCGGTGCTGCTGACGCTTGGCGTAGGGAAGGGACGCGGCATCGACCTTCGGTCCGAGCGCGCCGAGGGCGGCGGGGAGCAGGGTGAGGGTGGCGAGCAGGACGAAGGTGACGGCGAGCATGATCCCGACGGCCATGGTCCGCACCGCGGGGGCGGGGACGATCAGCACGGCGGACAAGCTGACGAGGACGGTGAGTCCGGACAGGACCACGGCTTTGCCGGCGGTGTCCATGGTCTCGGCGACGGCCGCGCGGGGATCGCGGGAGCGCAGGGCGTCGCGGAAGCGGGCGACGAGGAACAGTGCGTAGTCGATGCCGAGTGCGAGGGCGAACATCATGGCGAAGTTCATGGCCCACACCGAGATCGGGGTGATCTCGTTCAGCAGGACCAGCCCGCCGGCGGAGGCGACGAGACCGGCGATGGTCAAGAGCAGCGGGAGTCCGGCGGCGACGAGCGAGCCGAACGCGAGAACCATGATGGCGAGGGTGACGGGCCAGGAGATGAGTTCGGCCTGGATCATCGCGTCGTGGTTGGCCTTGTCGAAGTCCGACCACAGCGCCGACGCGCCGGTGGGGTAGACCTCGACACCGTCGCCGGAGAGTGCGGTGAGCTGGTCCTTGACGTCGTCGACGGCGGTGACCATCTCGTCGGTGGTGCCGTCGGCGCCGGCGATCAGGATGCCGGTGCGCCCATCGGGGCTGATCGTCATCCCCGGCTGCGGGGGCACGATCTCACCGAAACGCGGGTCGGCGTTCAGGATGTCGGTCGCGCCGGTGAGAGCGGCAGTCGCTTCCGGGTCCGTCAGCGCACCGGAGTCGCTGTGGACGACGACCTGCACCGCGGCGGAGGAGTTGCCGCCGAAGTGTTCCTCGGCGAGCTCGCGGACCTGCACCGATTCCGATCCGTTCGCCTGCCACCCGGCGCCGGCGAGGGACGAGAACACCGACGGTGCAGCGGATCCGAGGGCGATCAGCAGAATCAGCCAGGTGCCGAAGACCCAGCGGCGGCGGGTGACCATGGCTGCGCCCCACCGGCCGAGGCGGCCGGGGGCACTGTCGTGGTGGTCGCCGGGCCGGGATTCGGCGACGGTGTCGGACTGGGACACGGTGGACTCCTATACGGGTGGGGGTATGTGAAGGGCCTGGATCGGCCATCGTCGAGAAGTGGTGTGAGGGTGTGCTCAGCGGTGGAACTGTGAGCATTCGGCAGGGGGGCCCACTGGACACTCCTTCCGCGTTCGATCCGCTGGACTGCGCACACCGTGTCACATACGAGGGGGGGTATGCAAGTACCCCCTGGGGTATCTGACCGAGGTTGCCGGGTGTCGGTGCGACGACCGCCGACGTACCCCCAGGGGGTACTCGTCGGTACACTGGGGCCCGTGTTGCACAGTCTTCGGCAGCGACGTTCGCTGACCCTCGCTGTGCAGATGGCCTGGTGGGCCGTCTCGATCGCACTGGGCGTGGTGCTGATGCACATGGTGGTGCCCGTCCAGACCGCCGCGGCCCATGAAGCGATGCCGAACCACCACGCGTCGATGGACGCGGAGGTCCACGCTGACGCCGCCACGCACATCGCGGAGCCCGGTCCGGCGGCGGAGCGACTGCCGTGTCCCGGCGGTCACGACATGATGCATCCGTGCATCGGGACGGTCACCTCGTTCCCGCCGATGTCGGTCCCGATCGGGGCCGTCGAGTGCCTGCCGGCGCTCGATGACGCATCCGACCGTGTCGTCGTGATCGTCGCCCGCGCAGGTCGAGCTCCACCATGGGCGCTGTCCTCGCTGGACGACTCGGTACTTCTGCGGGTGTGACGGGGAGCCCGGGGCAGTGATGCCCCGGCGGATCGCACGTCGATTCAGACCCCTATCCCGTTCGACACACCTCAGGAGTACGCCCATGCATGTCAAGAACACGACAGTCACCACACTCGCCGCTGCCGCGATCGGAGTCGCCCTCGTCGCCGGTTGTGGCGACGACGAATCGTCCGCGTCGATGGAGGGCCACTCGATGGGTTCCTCGTCCATGGAGTCCGCGCCGTCTCAGGATCCCGCTGCGGACTTCGCCGACGCCGACGTCGCGTTCGCATCGATGATGTACCCGCACCATGCTCAGGCTGTCGAGATGGCCTCCATGGTCGACGGGCGTTCCACGAACCCGGACGTGGTCACGCTCGCCGACGAGATCGCGGACGCGCAGGCACCCGAGATGGACCAGTTGGCCTCATGGCTGGCGGAGTGGGGTCAGCCGTCTCCGTCGGCAACGCCCGACGACATGCAGGGCATGGATCACGGGTCGGGGAGCGGAATGATGAGTTCGCAGGACATGGCCTCCCTGACGGCCTTGTCCGGCGACGAGTTCGACCAGCGGTGGCTGACGATGATGATCGACCATCATCGAGGTGCGGTCGCCATGGCGGAGACGGAGATCGAGGAGGGCTCGAACGACGACGCGGTCGCGATGGCTCGCACGATCGTCGACACGCAGAACGCCGAGATCGCCAGGATGGAACAACTTCTCGGTTGACCTCCGGCCGACGGCCGCCACTCCGACCGGGAGTGCCGGCCGTCGGGTGCGGCCCGTGTCAGATCCGCAGTCGCGCCGCGAGTTCGTCGACGCGCGTGGCGATGTCGTCGCGCACCAGGCGCATCCGCTCGATGCCCTCGATACCTCGCGTCGACGGCTCGTCAGTGTCCCAGTTCAGGTAGGTCGGTCCCTCGACCGGGTCGACGGTCGCCTCGGTGCCGAGGGTGACGACGTAGTCCATCCGGGACATCAGATCCGGATCGATCGGCTTGGGGTGCTCACCGGTGAGATCGACTCCGACCTCGCGCAGCGACTCGGCGGACAGAGCGTTGACTGCACTGCCGGGGGCAGTCCCGGCGGAATGCACCTCGACATCGTCACCGGCAACCGTGCGCATCAGCCCTGCGGCCATCTGCGACTTGCCACCGTTCTTCACGCAGACGAACAACACACTCGGCTTGCGGGACATCAGGATTCCTTCGTCTGTCGGGTGGCTGAAAATCGTCTGCGCAGTGCCAGCGAGACGTAGACCAGGCCCACGAGCACAGGGACTTCGATCAGGGGTCCGACGACGCCGGCGAGGGCTTGACCGGACGTGGCGCCGTAGGTGGCGATCGCGACAGCGATGGCGAGTTCGAAGTTGTTGCCCGCCGCGGTGAACGCCAGGGTCGTCGTGCGCTCGTAGCCCAGTCCCATCGCTGCGCCGAGGGCGTATCCGCCGCCCCACATCACCGCGAAGTACACCAGAAGCGGGAGCGCGATGCCCACGACGTCCAGGGGCTGGGAGGTGATGCGGTCGCCCTGCAGGGCGAAGAGGACAACGATGGTGAACAGCAGTCCGTAGAGCGCCCACGGCCCGATCTTGGGGATGAACGATGTCTCGTACCAGTCGCGGCCCTTGGCGCGTTCGCCGAAGTACCGAGAGGCGAATCCGGCGATCAACGGGATGCCCAGGAAAATCAGCACGGATTTCGCGATCTGCCACGGTGATGCCTCGATGGTGGTCTGGTCGAGACCGAGCCAGCCGGGGAGCACGGAGAGGTAGAACCAGCCGAGGACGGCGAACATGACCACCTGGAAGACCGAATTGATCGCCACGAGAACGGCGGCGGCTTCGCGGTCGCCGCAGGCGAGGTCGTTCCAGATGATGACCATCGCGATGCAGCGGGCGAGTCCGACGATGATCAGTCCGGTGCGGTACTCGGGCAGGTCGGGGAGGAACAGCCAGGCCAGCGCGAACATCAAGGCGGGGCCGAGAATCCAGTTCAGAGCGAGAGAACCGAGGAGGAGCTTCTTGTCACCGGTGACGGTGTCGAGCCGGTCGTAGCGGACCTTGGCCAACACCGGGTACATCATGATCAGCAGGCCGATCGCGATCGGCAGGGACACACCGTCGACGGAGATCGACGACAAGGCGTCGTTCATCCCGGGGATCACGCGACCGAGCAGCAGCCCGACGACCATCGCGACGCCGATCCACACCGGGAGGAAGCGGTCGAGGGTGGAGAGCTTGCCGACGACGGCGGGGTGGTCGCTGGTGTTCGCCGCGGTGCTCATGCGGTCACCACCGTCGGGTCGACGGTGGCCATGACGGCCGACAACTGCTGCAGCGCATCGGGAACCACGCGGTAGTAGACCCAGGTTCCGCGCCGCTCGGAGTCGAGCAGGCCGGCCTGGCGAAGCACCTTGAGGTGATGGGAGATGGTCGGCTGCGACAGGTCGAAGGATCCGGAGATGTCGCACACGCACGCCTCCCCACCGTCGTGACTCGCGATGAGACTGAGCAGGCGCAACCGGACCGGGTCGCCCAGCGCCTTGAACATCGACGCGAGGATGTGCGACTGCTGCTCGGTCAGAGGTTCACGAACCAGGGGCGAGCATCGGACACCCGTGGCGGGCTCTGACTGATTCGACATTCTTCTATATTGACGGTTGTCGATGGTCTCGGTCAATTCGCACTCTACTCTCCGGTGAGAGTAGGGTTCCGCCCAGCGGAGGGCCGTGCTCGGCCTCCGGCAGTCCCGCACCGTGAAAGAGGCTCGTCATGTCCCACGCCGGCTCGACCGTCGCCCCACCCGAGGACACCTCGGTGCTGGCCGCGCTGCGCTCACCTCGACGTCTGAAGACCGAGGTGCTGGCGGGCCTGGTCGTCGCGCTGGCGCTGATCCCGGAGGCGATCTCGTTCTCCATCATCGCCGGTGTCGATCCCCGCGTCGGACTGTTCGCGTCCTTCACGATGGCGGTCACCATCTCGATCGTCGGCGGTCGTCCGGCCATGATCTCCGCCGCCACCGGAGCGATCGCCCTCGTCGTCGCGCCACTGTCACGCGAGTACGGCCTCGACTACCTCATCGCCGCCGTGATCCTCGGTGGCGTCCTGCAGATCGTGCTCAGCGTCGTCGGAGTGGCGAAGCTGATGCGCTTCATTCCGCGCAGCGTGATGGTCGGGTTCGTCAACGCGCTCGCCATCCTCATCTTCACGTCGCAGTTGCCCTACCTCATCGGCGTGCCCGCCCTGGTGTATCCCCTCGTGGCAGTGGGTCTCGTGGTCATGGTGTTCCTTCCCAAGCTGACGACCGTCGTGCCCGCACCGTTGATCGCCATCGTGATGCTCACCGCCGCCACCCTCGTGTTCGCGCTGCAGGTTCCCGATGTCGGCGACGAGGGCGAGCTGCCGTCCTCGCTTCCGACGCTGCTGCTCCCGAACGTGCCGTTCACCCTCGACGCCCTGTCGATCATCGCGCCGTTCTCGCTCGCCATCGCACTGGTGGGTCTGCTCGAATCACTCATGACCGCAAAGCTGGTGGACGACATCACCGATTCGCGCTCGAACAAGACCCGCGAGGGTTGGGGCCAGGGTGTCGCCAACCTCGTCACGGGCTTCACCGGCGGCATGGGCGGCTGCGCGATGATCGGCCAGACCATGATCAACGTGAAGGTCTCCGGCGCTCGTACCCGGATCTCGACCTTCCTCGCCGGGACGTTCCTGCTGATCCTCGTGGTGGGACTGGGCGACATCGTGGCACTCATCCCGATGGCCGCGTTGGTCGCGGTCATGATCATGGTCTCGGTGGGCACGTTCGACTGGCACAGCATCCGTCCGTCGACCCTGCGGCGCATGCCCAAGAGCGAGACGCTCGTCATGGTCGCCACAGTGGCCGTGACCGTCGCGACCCACAATCTGGCCTACGGCGTCATCGTGGGTGTCGTCACCGCGATGGTGCTCTTCGCGCGGCGGGTCGCGCACCTCACCGAGGTGGTCGACGTGGCGCACCCGGACGAGAACACGCGCGTCTACAAGGTCCTGGGAGAGCTGTTCTTCGCCTCCAGCAACGATCTGATCCACCAGTTCGACTACGTCGGTGACCCCGAGAACATCGTCATCGACATGTCGGAGTCCCACATCTGGGACGCCTCCACGGTCGCGACGCTCGATGCCGTCACCACGAAGTACGCGGCGAGGGGCAAGAAGGTCGAGATCGTGGGGCTGAACGCGTCGTCCGTGGAACGACGGGACCGGCTCAGCGGAAATCTCGGCGCAGGACACTGATCGGGCCCGGTCTCCGGGTCGGAACTAGAGTCGACGCACACTCGACGTACGACGAAGGAGCGGGACAGTGGGCGAGAGCATGCAGATCGGTGAGGTCGCCGAGCGCACGGCACTGTCCATTCGCACACTGCGCCACTACGACTCGGTGGGTCTCGTCGTCCCGTCGGCGCGATCGGCCGGCGGATTCCGGCTCTACACCGAGGCCGACGTCGAGCGATTGTTGGTGATCCGGCGAATGAAGCCGCTGGAGTTCACGCTGGCCGAGATGGGCGAGCTGCTCGCAGCCCTCGACGTCCTCGGGAACGGCGATGCCGACGACGAGGACCGTGCTGCCGCAACACAGTTCGTCGACCAATGCCACGACAAGGCGCTGGACCGATGCGAGACGTTGCGACGCCATCTTGCCTACGGCGAGGAGTTCGCAGCTCTGCTCGCGGCCCGCAGGCCGGTCACCGAACTCTGAGTCAGCTCTCCTCGCGGCGCTGATACACGTCGGGGATGCCGTCGTGATCGTCGTCGCGGGTCTCCTCCTCGTGGATCAGCTTGTACGCGCGGTTTCGGCTGCGCAGAATCGCGGCGGCGATGCACGCCGAGATCACCGATCCGGTCAGCACTCCGACCTTGACGTGATCGTCTCGCTCGGTGCTCTCACCGAAGGCGAGGTCGCCGATCAACAGCGAGACGGTGAAACCGATGCCGGCGAGAACGGCGACGCCGAACACGTCACGCCACGCGAGTCCGGCATCGAGAGTGGCACGGGTGAAGCGGGACACGAGATACGTGGTGCCCAGCACGCCGATGGTCTTGCCGACCACCAGTCCCGCGACGATGCCGATGGCGATCGGGTCGCCGAGCGCCTCGAAGAAGCCCGACACGCCGCCGACGGTCACGCCGGCGGCGCAGAATGCGAAGAGCGGCACTGCGACACCGGCTGAGAGAGGTCGGATGCGATGTTCGAAGTGTTCGGCCATACCGGGACCGGCCTCCGGACCGCCGGCGGCGCGACTGCGGATCACCGGCACCGCGAATCCGAGCAGCACGCCGGCGACCGTGGCGTGAACGCCGGACTCGTGCATGAGAACCCAGGTGACGACCGCGAGGGGAACGAGAATCCACCACGACCGGATCCGTCGCTGCACGGCGACGGCGAAGAGGGCGAGCGGGATCATCGCGGCGCCGAGCGCCACGAAGTTCAGGTCGGCGGTGTAGAAGATCGCGATCACCGTCACCGCGAGGAGATCGTCGACGACGGCCAGCGTGAGCAGAAAGGTGCGCAGGGCGAGCGGTAGGTGCGTGCTGACGACGGCGAGAACGGCGACCGCGAAGGCGATGTCGGTCGCGGTGGGAATGGCCCACCCCAGCAGTGCGCCGTCACCGGTGCGCAGGTTGACGACGACGAAGATCAGTGCGGGTACGGCCATGCCGCCGATTGCGGCCGCGATGGGCAGTGCCGCACGCGCCGGGTCGCGGAGGTCGCCGGCGACGAATTCGCGCTTGAGTTCGAGGCCCACGACGAAGAAGAAGATCGCGAGCAAGCCGTCCGCGGCCCATGTGGAGAGAGTGAGATCGAGGTGGAGCGCGGACGGGCCCACTCGTGTCGCCATGAGCGTGTCGTAGGCGGCCGACCACGGGGAGTTGGCCCAGACGAGAGCGATCACCGTGGCGACCAGCAACAGGGCACCCCCGACGGTCTCCTTGCGCAGCACGTCGGTGATGCGCGAGGCTTCGGACCACGACCCCCGCGAGAGCAGACTGCGACGCGTGGGAGGTGGCGAGGATGACGTCATGGGGTGCCCTTCGGTGCTCTGACGATCAGGAGTTGTCGTACGCGGTGGCGTCGGTTCGGCGTTGGTGGGCTTCGCCTTCGGCGGAGTCCGCGAACTCGGGGGTGTCGAAGACCTCGCCGCCGAGCGGATCGACCGGCTCGTCGTGCTCCGAGTACTGGACGGCGCCGGTGTCCGGGTCGATCTGTAGTCGGCTCTGCGGTACCGACTGGACCGCGAGCAGCCCGGACGGAGTGGACAGGCCGTCCTTCGACGGGGACAGACCGGCGAACGTGGTGGAGATACCGCCGCGCTCCGGCCGTCTCGCCGGTGTCGTGCCGTCCACGGGCGGTGCATCTCCGGCAGGGGTTATCCGGACGTAGGACGGCGTGGTGGCCACCTCGTAGCGGAAGGCCTTCAGGAGTGACACGCACGCCAGCACCATGATGATCGAGAACGGCACCGCGGTCGCGATCGACGCCGTCTGCAAGGCCGTGAGTGATCCGGATCCACCGATCAGCAGCAGAACAGCGGCAGCGACGCCCTCGAGCACGGTCCAGTAGACGCGGGTGATCTTGGGTGTGTCGAGATCACCACCGGTGGAGAGGATGTCGATGACCAGTGAGCCGGAGTCCGAGGAGGTGACGAAGAAGAACACGATCACCGCGATGGCGAGAACGCTCGTGACGGTCGCGAGCGGAAGACCGTCGAGAAGTTGGAACAGGCTCGTGTCCGTGCCGACGGTTCCGTCGTCGGCGAGCATGGTGCCCTCGTTGCGCTGACGGAGGATTCCGGAGTCACCGAAGATGGTGAACCACAGCGAGCCGACGAGAGTCGGTGCGAGCAGCACGCCGAAGACGAATTCGCGGATCGTGCGGCCGCGCGAGATCCGTGCAATGAACATGCCGACGAACGGTGCCCAGCTCATCCACCATCCCCAGTAGAAGATGGTCCAGGCGCCGGCCCACCCGTCCTCGGCGAAAGGCGATGTACGGAGCATCAATTCCGGCAGCGCCTGGACGTACCCACCGAGGTTCTGCACCCACGACTGCATGAGGAACAGCGTCGGTCCGGCGATCAGGACGAACACAGCCAAGCCGGCGGCGAGTGCCATGTTGATGTTGGAGAGCCATTTCAGGCCCTTCGACACACCCGAGACGACGGAATACGTGGCGAGCAACGTGACGAAGGCAATGAGGGCGATGGTCAGCCAATTGTTCGTCTCCACCCAGCCGAGGTAGGACAGACCGGCGGAGATCTGCTGAACACCGAAACCGAGTGAGGTCGCGACGCCGAACAGCGTTCCGATGATGGCGATCGCGTCGATGGCGTGACCGATACCGCCCTCGATCCGTTGCCGTCCGAGCAGTGGCTCGAGGAGCCAGCGAACCGACAGGGGGCGGCCCTTGCGATAGGTCATGTACGCGAGTCCGAGACCGACGACGACGTAGATCGCCCATGCGTGCAGACCCCAGTGGTACAGGGTGAGCTCCATGGCCTGGTTGGCGGCCGCGTCGGTCGATCCGTCGACACCCCCGGCAACTGGGGGAGTGATGTAGTGCGACAACGGTTCCGCGACGCCGTAGAACACCAGTCCGATGCCCATACCGGCGCTGAAGAGCATCGCGAACCAGGAGAGGACGCCGAATTCGGGGCTCTCGTCGTCGCGGCCGAGGCGGATGTTGCCGATACGGCTGGCGCCACAGTAGAGGGCGAAGACGACGAATCCCGTCGCCGTCAGGATGTACCACCATCCGACACCGTCGGTGATGGCCCCGTTGAGGGCCTCGAATGCGTCGGCCGCGGTACCCGCGAAAATGACGGAGAAAACGATCATGGCGACGATGATCGCGGACGCGGGAATGAATACCGGTTTGCGTATTCCGCGCCAGGCGGATCGTACTGAATTCACTTGTTCACATCCTGAGAAATAGACGATCGGTCAGTCGATCATGGCGGTGAGGCCGGGGTGGACGCGAATCCGCTACGTCCGGACCAGTCGGTCGACCCGCTCGATCGCGGCGGTGAGCGCCCGCGGGCATTCGTGTTCCGGGAGGTGACCGCAGTCGTCGAGCACCGTCGTGTCCCGACCGGTGATCTCCCACACCTGGTCGTCCAGTCGACGGTGGTCGAGCACCGGATCACACGATCCCGCCACCACTTCGAGCGGCACCGCGCGGCTCCACTCCGCGAGCCGCCGCTCCGAGATGTGGCGATCCGCGCGCGTTCCGGCGCAATGCGTCGACACCAGAAGTCGCCATTCCACCAGGTCGTCGTCCGGACGGAAATGCTGTCCGCAGAGTGCGGCCACCGCCCTGGAGGTGCTGTGCGCTGACGTGCGGCGTCGCAGGAACCGCCCATCGGGGCGAGAGACCGGGACGATGCCTTCGGGACGGACCAGCACCATCGCGCCGACCGACGATCGGCAGGTGGCGGAGAGGGCCGCCGCGGCGCCGCTCCCGATGCCCAGCAGAACCGGCCGCGGGCCGCCGATCTGCGTGAGGGTGTCCTCCAGCCAGCGACCGTAGTCGGCCGAGGCCCGGCCCCGGCGCGGGCGCACCCCCGAACTGAGCCCGGGCTGGCCGGGCATGTCGGCGACGTGCACCGTGGCGTCGGGCATCGCATCGATCAGCGGCGTCAGAAGTGCCGCGCAAGACAGCTCGCCGGGCACCACCACGACGGTGCGCTGCGCGTCGGGTCGAATGACGGACGTGACGACGGTCGAGCCGAGCGAGGTGTCGATCCGGCGAACGGTGTGCGGCGTGGACCAGTCGGCGAGTCTGCGTCGGCACCATTCCTGCACGGCGTCTCGGCCTGCTGTGGTCCGGTACGTGCCCGTGTCGACGGCGAGCATCATGTCGAGGTGCCTCTTCCTGCTGGACGTCGTTCGGGGTCGCGGAAGCGACCGCCGACCAGACTTCCCGGCACACCGTGGGAGGACACTACTCGTGCGGTCGGCGGGTTGCCACTCGGCGACAGAGGTCCCGCGGAAGGACACGCGCCGGGCGTGTTCGACCGGCATGATCGGGCAATGGCGACGACCAGGCACCACCGCATCGACTACATCGAGCTGTCGGTCACCGACCTGACGGTCGCTCGGGCCTTCTACGCGGGTGCCTTCGGATGGACGTTCGTCGACTACGGCCCGACGTACGCCGGCATCGTGGGAGCCGACGGCGCCGAGGTCGGTGGGCTGGCCGTGGTCGAGACCCCCGCGCCGGCGGGAGGACCACTCGTGCTGCTCTACTCCGACGACCTGGACGCATCGGCCGAGGCGGTCGAGGCCGCTGGCGGATCGGTGGTGTCCGGCCCCTACGACTTTCCAGGTGGACGACGCTTCCACTTCGCCGATCCGAGCGGCACCGTGCTGGGTGTGTGGGCGGCGTCCTGAACCACGCGATGACGACAGTGGAATCGAGACCCCGGATTCCGGGGTCGGGAGTACACGATCAGCGGGCTGCTTCAGTCGACCAGGACCCCAGCAGTCGCAGTCGATCCGCGCTCGGGGATCCGGGCTCCGCTGTGTAGACCATGAGGACGGAACCGGGGTCCGCGGTGATCACCAGTTCCTCGTAGGCCAGGTGGACCTCGCCGACGACGGGATGGTGGAAGCGTTTGGTCCCGGCGCCGTGAGTGCGGACGTCGTGTGCTCCCCACAGCCTGCGAAACGTCTCGTCGCGTGTGGACAATTCGCCGACGAGGTCCTGCAGGCCCTTGTCGTGTGGGTCCCGGCCGGCCTCCGCACGCATGATGGAGACGCACATCTGCGCGAACAGGTCCCAGTCGGGATAGAACTCCCGCGACAGCGGATCGAGGAACTGGAACCGAGCCAGGTTGGGCACCCGGCCGCCGTCACCGATGACAGGCGCGTAGAACGCTTTTCCCAGTTCGTTGGTGGCCAGCAGATCCTGCCGTCGATTGCGCACGAAAGCGACGCCGTCGGTGATGGAGTCGAGTGCCCACTGCAGGCTGATGCGAGGTGGGGTGATGCGCTCCGCCCTGCGACGGGGGCGTCCCGACGTGGGGACACCGTCGGCCGCGCGAGCCAGATCGAGCAGATGCGCATGTTCGGTGTCGGTGAGCTGCAGGGCGCGCGAGAGCGCGTCGAGCACCGACGACGATGCGCCGCCGATGGCGCCGCGCTCGATGCGGGCGTAGTACTCGACCGACAGGCCGGCCAGCGACGCCACTTCGCTGCGACGCAGGCCGGCCACCCGACGGGTACCACTGGTCGTAATGCCCGCTGCCTCCGGTGTCAACCTCGCGCGGCGGGTCATGAGGAACTCGCGAACCTCGGCCTTGGTGTCCATGAATTCAGCGTAGGACGACCGGAGGCGATGAGGGAGGCCCTGTCATGACACCCCTCGCGCGGTCAGGCCAGCGTCGCCGTGTCGATGACGAACCGGTAGCGGACATCGGAGGCGAGCACCCGTTCCCACGCATCGTTGATCTTGTCTGCGGAGATGACCTCGATCTCGGCTCCGAGACGATGCTCGGCGCAGAAGTCGAGCATCTCCTGAGTCTCCGCGATCGAGCCGATGGCGGATCCTGCGAAGGTACGGCGGTGCGGGATGAGCGAGAAGACGTGCAGGGGGAGTGGTTCCGCCGGCGCGCCGACGTTGACCATGGCACCGTCGACGGCCAACAGCGACAGATGTGCGTTCAGATCGATCGACGCGCTGACGGTGTTGATGATCAGGTCGAACGTGGAGGCGAGCTCGGTGAACGTGTCCGGATCGCCGGTGGCGAAGTAGTGGTCCGCGCCGAGACGTAGTCCGTCTTCCTGCTTCGCCAGCGACTGCGACAAGACCGTGACCTCGGCTCCCATGGCGTGCGCGAGCTTCACGGCCATGTGCCCGAGTCCACCCATCCCCACAACGGCGACCTTCTTGCCGGGTCCTGCGCCCCAGTGGCGGAGCGGTGAGTACGTGGTGATACCGGCGCACAGCAGCGGCGCCGCAGCGTCGAGCTCGATGCCCTCGGGGATCGTGACGACGAAGTGCTCGGTGACGACGACCTGCTGCGAGTAGCCACCCTGAGTGACCGTGCCGTCGCGGTCGGTGCTGCCGTAGGTCTGAATGTTGCCGACGAGGCAGTACTGTTCCAATCCCTTGACGCACTGGGCGCACTCGCCGCACGAGCCGACCATGCAGCCGACGCCGACGCGGTCGCCGACCGCGTGCTTCGTGACCTCGGAGCCGATCTCGGCCACGATTCCCGCGATCTCGTGGCCGACGACGAGGGGGTACGGAACCGGGCCCCATTCGCCGCGGGCGGTGTGGATGTCGGAGTGGCAGATTCCGGCGAACGCGATGTCGATCCGGACGTCGTGAGGTCCGACATCGCGGCGGTCGATGGTGTAGGGAGACAGTGGCTCGTCTGCTGCGGTGGCGGCGTACGCCTTCACGGGAGTGGTCATGTCTCCAGTCGACACCCGCATCGGCGGTCGAGGGAGTCCCTGACGAAGGGTGTACCCGCAGGGCACCTCTCGTCGAGAAGGTCAGTCCAGAGGTGCTGCGAACGTGCGGAATTCACCGCGCTCGGTGTGCATGGTCCACAGTAGTTCCGCGAGCGCGTCCGGTTCGTGCGACGGCTCACCCGCGCCGATGCCCCGCGGAATGATCAGCTGGCCGACGTGCAGCCCCTCCGGTGCGAGTGCGTCGTGCAGCAGTTGGGCGTAGGCACTCTCGCCGGCGAAGGCGACCGAGGTCCCGGCGACGGTCGCGCCGGGATGAACTGCACTGCCTCCGTTCACGAACAGCACGGTGCCGCGTCCCAGCGACCGCATTCCCGGCAGTGCCCAGTTCACCGCGGTGACGGGTCCGTAGATGGAGACCTCGACCGGACCGACGAGATCGGCCACGCGTGTCTCGAGGACCGGCTTCATGAATTCCCTTGCCGGGACAGGGCTGTACTGCAGCACCTCGATCGGTCCGAGTCGCTCGGCCGCCGAGTCCAGCGCGGTGGTCAGGGACTCGGGGTTCCGGACGTCGGCCGGGAAGCCCGCGGCGGTGATCCCGGCATCGCCCAGCGAGTCGGCGATGCGGTCGACATTGCCCTGCTCTCGTGAGATCAGGGCGACCGAGAACCCCTCGCGGCCGAAGCGGCGAGCGACGGCGGCTCCGAGTCCCTCACCAGCACCGATGATGGCGATCGTGGTCATGGTCGTACTCCTCTGATCGAGTGGAAGTCAGGACACCAGCGCGTCGTGCTGCGGGGTGGTGCCGGCGCGGTGGCTGTGTCCGGGCCTGGCCATGATCACGAGGGTAGCCAGCGGAACGAGCAGCGCGGCGGCGAACGCTGCGCCGACGACCGGGATCGAGGCCGGGCCGAACACGCCGATGGCCCGCGCGGTGACCGCACTCCCCATCGCGGTGCCGAGGTTGAACATGGACGTGCACAGCGACGTGGCCAGGGTGGGTGCGCCCTCGGCGAACCTGACGGCCATCGACATGAGGACCGGGTTCATGCCGAGACCGGCGAGACCGGCGATCGCGAGAAGTGCGATCGCCGGTGCGGCGTGGTCCGACACCGCGCCGAGCAGGGCGAGTGCTGCCACGACGGCGATGCCACCGCCCAGAGCAGTCCCGTACGGCGCGCGGCCCGCGAGCCGGCCACTGCCGAGTGTGCCGGTGACGGCCCCGACGCCGAAGATCGCGAGACCCACCGGGAGGAGTTCGGCGGACAGGCCCGCGCGCTCCGTCAGCAGCGGGGCGATGAACGAGTAGGTGGACATCACGGCCGAGGTGACGAGTACGCAGGCAGCCATGACCACCCACAGGCGCCGCGACATCAGCGCCGCAGTCTGCTCTCGCAGCGGGACGGTGGTCGAGGCGGAGCGACCGCCGGGAACGATGCGAGCGACGGGAACGGTCGCGAGCAGCGCCAGCCCGGCGAGGATCCAGAACGGGCCGCGCCACCCGACGAGCTGACCGGCGACGGACCCGAGGGGCACGCCGATGACGGTCGCCAGGATGCCGCCGCTGAGGACCATGCCGATGGCACGCGCGGCGTCGTCCGGGCCGGACACTCGAGCACCGACGGACGCTGCGATCGACCAGAACGCCCCCGTCACCAGCGCGGTCACGAAGCGGGCGACGAGGACGACGGAGAGCTCGTCGGTGAGTGCCACGACGACATGTCCGGCGGCGAACACGGCGAGCGAGAGCAGCAGCGTCGTGCGCTCGGGAACTCGCAGCACCGCCACCGCCACCGCCGGCGTGGCGATCATGCCGATCGCGAATGCCGTGACCAGGAGACCCGCCTCGGAGATCCCGATGGCCAGGTCGCCGGCGATGTCGGGCAGCAACCCGGCCACGACGAACTCGGACGTGCCCATGAGGAACGTGCCCATCGCCAGGACGGAGACGAGGAAGGGCAGCGGTCGACGTTCGGTGGTGGAAGGCATGGTCGTCGACGCTATCGACGTCCCCGCGGCGCAACGAGACCCTGGCAGGGAACCTCTCGCGCCCGAGCCACCTGTGTGCAGTGATCCGCGGATACCGCAGATCACTGCACACGAGTCAGCGCTCGAGCACCGTGCTTCCCACTCGAACCCAACCTTGTGATGATTTCATCAGAAAGTCTTGACGGGCGATCCGATCATGAGTGACGATGTGATCATCTACTTCAGGAGCGGCCATGACGATCGACCACGCGCACCGAACTCGCGACGTCGACGGGCATCAGGGGATGCACGTCGATCAGGGTGCGTTGCCGGGTGAGCATCCCGGTCGTGCGATGAACCCGGTGATCAAGGTCCAGGACATCGCCTGGCTCGAGTTCCGCAAGCCCGACCTGGACCGCGCGCAGACGTTCGCGGAAGCATTCGGCTTCGGAGTCACCGTGCGGACCGGCGACGAGTTGCATCTGCGCGGGCTGGCTGACGGAGCGCCGTGCGTCATCATTCGCAAGGGGCGCCGGACGTCCTACGTCGGTGCCGCCTTCCGTGCCGTCGAGTCCGCCGACGTGCTGCGCCTCGCCCGCGCGACGGGTCATCGCGTCGAGCGGCTGCCCGACTCGATCGGGGGGATCGGGGTGACCGTGACGGATCCGAGCGGCCAGCCGGTGCGGGTGGTCGCCGATCTCGACGACGGTCGCCCACTGCCGGGTCAACGCACCCACGACTACAACTTCGGGGCGCTCGACGATGCGGGGATCACGCGCACCAATGCCACGCAGCGGCCACCGCACGAGCCCGCCCTCGTGGAACGGCTCGGTCACGTGGTGCTGCAGCGCACGCGCTATCTGGAGAACCTGACCTGGTACCTCGAACACCTGGGCCTGATCGTCAGCGATTTCCTCTACTACGACGGGCAACGTCACCGCGGACCGGTCATGAGTTTCATCCGCTGCGACCGGGGGTCCGAACCGACCGACCACCACACGCTCGCGATGACGCTGGGGCCGTCGGACCGCTACGTCCACTCGGCATACCAGGTGTGCGATCTCGACGCCATCGGTGCGGGGAGCCGCTATCTCACCGAGCGCGGCTACCGGCACTCGTGGGGGATCGGTCGGCACATTCAGGGCAGTCAGATCTTCGACTACTGGCGCGACCCGGACGGCTTCCTCGTCGAGCACTTCAGCGACGGTGACCGCTTCGACGCCACGCTCGAACCTGGCTGGGCGCCGATGACGGCGTCCGGTCTCGCGCAGTGGGGACCACCCGCGAGCAAGGACTTCCTGGGAATCGCACCGAACAAGCGGTCCCTGTCGGAACTGCGATCCATCCTCACCGGACTGCGCAGCGACAACGAATTCGACTCCGAACGCCTTCTCGGCCTGATGAAAGTAGCCTCGACATGAGCATCGCCGTTCTCCGCACCGCCGACGGATGGTGGGTGCAGACCCGCGAGGGTGCCGTTCGGGTGGACACCACAGCGACCACCACCGCGGACCTGCTCGCAGACCGGTCGGCCGTCGATGCTGCCGCTGCCGGTGGCGAGACCGTCCCCGTGGCATCGCTCGAGCTAGTCTCGCCCGTCACCGCGCCGTGTCGAGTGGTGGCACAGATGACCAATTACGTGTCGCACGTGAAGGATTCCGGTATGAATCCGGAGACGGTGCCACTGACCTTCTTCCGGAAGTCGTCGGGGTCGATCAGCGGACCGACCGCCGACATCGTCCGTCCGGCCCATGTCACCCTGCTCGACTACGAGGTGGAGATCGGGCTCGTGGTGGGGACGACCCTTCCCGTCGGATCGACGATCGACGACACGACGGTCGCCCGCCACATCGCGGCACTGGTGATCACCAACGACGTGTCGGCCCGCGACGTCCAGCTGCCCAAGACCCAGTTCTACGAGGCGAAGTCCTACCCGACCTTCACCCCCGTCGGCCCCGTCCTCCTGGTTCTCGAGGACGGCGACCTCGATCGTTTCGAGCAACTGCGGTTGATGCTGCGCGTCAACGGGGAGATCCGGCAGAACAGTACGGTGCGAGACATGATCTACCGACCCACGGAAGCGTTGCGGACCCTGACGGGATTCCAGCGTGTCGACCCGGGCGACCTGATCCTGACCGGCACTCCGGGAGGCACGGCCCTGAAGGCGCCACCGAAGCCCATCGAGATCATCGGCGCTCTGCTGCCGCCGGCCGTGAAGTGGAAGACCTTCTTCAAGCGTCAGGCGAGCAACCCGGCCTACCTGCAGGACGGTGACGTGGTGGAGGTGACCATCGCCACCGACGACGCGATGCTCGACCTGGGGATGCAGCGCACGACGGTGCGGTACGCGTGACGCACCACCCGGCCGTCGTCGTCGGCGCGGGACCCACCGGAATGGTGGCGGCCTCACTGCTCGGTCGGCACGGCATCGAGTGCCTCGTACTCGACCGGTGGGAGGACATCTTCCCGCAGCCGCGTGCCGTCCACCTCGACGACGAGGTGCACCGCATCCTCGGCGATCTGGGCGTCGCCGACGCGTTCACCGACATCTCTCGCCCCGGACACGGCCTGCGCCTGGTCGACTCGGACATGGCCACCATCGCCGAGTTCGAGCGTGACCCGGAGTCTCGCCCCCACGGCTTCCCGCCGGCCAACATGTTCGACCAGCCAGAACTCGAGCGCATCCTGCGCACGGCGATGACACGCGACCCGCATGTGGAGTTTCGCGGTGGTGTGGAGATCATCGACGTCGCCACGATGAAGGACCACGTGGAGGTGGTCTTGCGAGACATCGCCACGGGTGAACGCAGCGCCGTCACCGCGGACGTCGTTCTCGGGTGCGACGGTGCGAACAGCGCTGTTCGCGCCGCACTCGGAACCTCCATGGAGACTCTGGCGCCCGAGCAGCGGTGGCTTGTCGTCGACGTGTCGAGCCCGGTCGACCCGGGTCTGTGGGACGGGGTGCATCAGCTCTGCGATCCACACCGCGCGGGAACGTTCATGCGCATCGGCGCCACTCGCTACCGGTGGGAGTTCGAGCTGCTGCAACACGAGACCGTCGACGACTACTCGGATCTCGACTCGCTCACACCCCTGCTCGATCCGTGGCTACGCGGCGCTCCGAACGCCGATCTCGAGCTGGTACGGGTCACGGAGTACACCTTCCGTGCCCAGATCGCGGACCGGTGGCGTGATCGACGGGTCTTCCTGCTGGGAGAC
This sequence comes from Rhodococcus sp. NBC_00297, assembly GCF_036173065.1. Taxonomy (NCBI): domain Bacteria; kingdom Bacillati; phylum Actinomycetota; class Actinomycetes; order Mycobacteriales; family Nocardiaceae; genus Rhodococcus; species Rhodococcus sp. NBC_00297. The sequence continues at coordinate 1,343,138 of NZ_CP108041.1, read as the reverse complement.
GCCGCGCATCTGACACCGCCCTTCATCGGTCAGGGCATGGGTGCCGGACTGCGAGACGCCTACAACCTCACGTGGAAGGTGGCCGGTGTGTTGCGCGGCACCCTTCCCGAGCAGGCACTCGACACGTACGAGCAGGAACGAGTGCCGCACGCGCGGGCCATGATCCGCCAGGCCGTCGCCGTGGCCTGGGCGATGAACGGCGGCGGCGAACGTGTCGCCGGCCTGCGGCGCCGGGCCTTTCCGGTGCTCACGCGCGTTCCCGGTCTGAGTTCCCTCGTCACGGACAGCGCGACCCCGCGCCTGCATCCGTCGGCGTTCGTGCGACGGGGGTCGATGTCGCCGCGTCGGCTCGAGGGAACGTTGTGTCCGAACGCACCGACGGAGCGCGGCGTGCGCTTCGATGCCGTCGCCCCTTATCGGTTCACGGTGGTCACCGCCGTGGTGCCCGAACCCGCTCAGCGTCAGGAGATCACGCGCCGTGGCGCGGAGATCCTGCTGGTCAGCCCCGGGTCCGACCACGGCAGATGGTTGCGTGGCGGACGTGTGTCCGCGGCCCTGGTCCGTCCCGACCGGACCGTGATGGCGACCGCGCGGTCACTGTCCGCCCTCCACACCCTTGTACCGCCGTCGCCGAGCCCGTTGCCCCCGAACACGATCGGACGCGCCGATGAGAGCTGACACGGCACTTCTTCGCTACACCGAGGACATCTACTCCACCGCGGCCATTCTCGATCCGTACCCGCACTATGCGGAGATGCGGGCTCTGGGTCCGGTGGTGTGGCTGACTCGCCAGAAGGTTCACGCGATCACGCGCTACGCGGAATGCAAGTCGACGCTGCTCGACGACGGCACGTTCGTCTCCGGCGACGGTGTCGCGCTGAATCCCGTCGCCAACAGACTCGGTCGTGGAACGACGCTCAACAGTGACGGCGACGAGCACGCGTTGAAGCGATCCGTGCTCGCACATCGTCTCACTCCGAAGGCCGTCCGGAAGATGGCGTCGGCGGTGCAGGACAAGGCCGAGCAGATCGTCGACGCGGCGCTGACGCAGCAGTGCATCGACGGAGTCGACGACCTGGCCACCGCGCTCCCGACGTCGATCGTTCCCGATCTCGTCGGGTGGCCGGAGGACGGCCGTGACGACCTGCTGCGCTGGGCCGGAGCGACATTCGATGCGCTCGGTCCCCTGAACCGGCACGCGGTGACGGCGACCCGAGCAGCGTCGGAGATGATGGCCTACTCCCGTCGGGTGGTCCGTGAACGCTCGGTGCTGCCGGGCAGCATGGGTGCGGACGTTCTCGCCGCGGCCGACGAGGGGCGCATCGAGAGATCGCAGTGCCCGGCGTTGATGATCGACTACCTCGGACCGTCGCTGGACACGACCATCGGCGCCATCTCCGGTGCACTGCACCTGTTCGCGACCCATCCGGACCAGTGGCAGGCGGTCCGCGAGGATCCGTCCCTGATTCCCAACGCGGTCAACGAGGTCGTGCGATACGAGTCGCCGATCCGTGCGTTCTCCCGCCGGGCGGTGCGCCAGGAGACCATCGGCGACGCGATCATTCCTCGGGGCGCGCGAGTGCTGGTGCTCTACGCGTCGGCGAACCGTGACCCCCGCGAGTGGCACGACCCGGACTCCTTCGACATCACCCGCGATGCGTCCCGTCAACTCGGCTTCGGATCGGGCGTGCACGGATGCGCGGGTCAGGGGCTCGCTCGTCTCGAGGCGTCCACGATGCTGCGAGTGCTGGCCGAGCGCGTCGAGCGCATCGAACTCACGGGCACACCGTCGCGTGCGGTGAACAACGTCATCCACCGATTCGACCGCCTCCCACTGAGGTTGGTCGCAGCAGAGAGGAGATCGTCATGATCGTCGATGTCGACTGGGATCGATGCGAGGGACACGGCATCTGCGCAGAGCAGGCGCCGGAGGTGTTCAGCCTCGACGGCGAGGGCGAGCTGCACCATGCCTACGACGGCGCGGACGTCCCGGACGAGTTGGTACCCGGTGCTCGATCCGCCGTGAGTGTCTGTCCGGTCGCGGCGCTGCGTGAGCGCGCGTGAGCGGTGCCGCACGCCGGGTGGTGATCGTCGGTGATTCCATCGCCGGATGTACCGCCGCACGTGAACTCCGAGCGCTGGGTCACGACGGTCCGATCACCATGATCGGATGCGATCCCGACGGCTGCTATGCCCGGCCGCCGCTGTCCAAACGCGTTCTCGCGGAGGGCATCGGTGCGTCCGATGTCTGGGACCTGTCCGATCTCGACCTGACCGCCGTCACCGCGCTGGCGACCGGAGTCGATGTCGGGCGACGAGTGATCACTCTCGCGGAGGGTGACGACGTTCCGTACGACGCTCTCATCGTGGCGACGGGGGCGGACGCTCGCAGACTGGCTGCACCCGACCAGAGCGGTGAGCTGGTGGTGCGCAGCCTTGCCGATGCTCGTCTGCTGCGGGAGCGGCTGGAGAATGCGACGTCCGCGATCGTCGTCGGCGCAGGGTTCCTGGGGATGGAAGTGGTGAGTGCCTGTGCGGCACGCGATGTTTCGGTCACGGTCATCGACGTGGATCCGCCGTTGCAGCGGATACTCGGCCCGTTCCTGTCCGAGGCGATCACCGCACGGGCGGCTGCACGCTCGGTCGACGTCCGCCGGGTGGACCGGCCCGTCGAGTTGATCGGCGATCCGGTGGGTGGGGTCCGGATCGACGGCATCGAGTCGACGGCCGATCTCGTGGTCAGCTGTGTCGGTGAGGTCCCCGGCACGCACTGGCTCGACGGCAGCGGGATCGGTGACGGCGGCGGCGTGGACATCGACGACCGCTGTGCGACCGCGGTGCCGGGAGTGTTCGCTGCGGGAGACGTCACTCGTGGCTCGGACGAGAACGGCCGGGTTCGCCGTACCCCGTTCTGGTCCACTGCGATCGCGCAGGGCAGGGTCGCCGCGGCATCGGTGTTGGATGTGCCGGCCCGGTGCGCACCGACGGACGACCACTTCTGGACCGAGGTACTGGGATTGTCCATCAAGGTCGTCGGTCCGCTGCCTCTCGTCGGTGCACCCACCGTGTTGGAGGGATCGGTGAAGGACGGCTCGGCTCTCCTCGAGTGGACGCACGACGACGGTCGCAGGACCGTCGTGGCCTACGGGATGAAGAAGGCTGTCGGGTTGTTGCGACGCATGGTGTCGTGATCACCGATGCGGCACTGCGCGAACGAGAGTCGCGCAGTGCCGCATCGGTGAACTGTCAGATCACTTCCCGAGTTCGCCGAACGTGGCGTCGATGTCGGCCATCTCCATCTCTGCGGTCTGCTGGATCAGCTCCATGAGCTCCGGATCGAGCCCGGGTGCGAACTCCTCCGGTCGCTCGGGCGCGATGTCGAGGGGTGCACCCGCCGGCGCCTGTTCGCTCGCGTCGAGATCCGTTCCGTCCTTCGACGGCGACATGCCCTGGTAGATACGGCCCGCCTCGGACGCGCCGGTGAGGTCGAAGGTGTACTGCTTGCTCTGCAGGCCCATCTCCACGAGCTTCTTCACCTCGGGGAACTGCTCGGCGTTCGTCTTCGGAATGGGCAGCGTCTTCTTCCAGTCGACACCCAGTGTCTCGAGTGCCTTCGCGTAGCCGTTCTCGTGCGCCTGGTCCCGAACGATGAGGTAGGAGATGGTGGACCGGGCGGTCTTGTTGTCCGTCATCTCGTACATGCGGCACTTCTGCAGGCGGCCCGTCGATTCGAGCATCAGGTTGTACAGCAGATCGAGCACGAGGTTGCCCGAGTTGTAGACGTAACTGCCGCTCCACGGGTTGCCCACCGAGTCGACGGGCATCGCGCCCTGAGCACCGACGAGGTAGTGGTGGATGTTGCCCTCGGACAGGGCGATGTTCAGCGGCACGGCGCCGCCCGCGCCCGGTGTGTCGAGCGGATCGTTCTGCTTGCCCTGGTATCGCGGCGACCCGTCGAGCAGGCGAGAGATGGTGGTGCCGATGAGTTCGACGTGACTGATCTCCTCGGTACCGATGCCCTGGATCAGGTCCCGGTAGGGCTTGGCTGCGGCGCCGCGGAAGTTCATCGACTGGAACAGGTACTGCATCATCGTGCGCATTTCGCCGAACTGACCACCGAGGCCCTCCTGCAGCGCGTTCGCTGCGGCGGGATCGGGCTCGTCGGGAACGATGTCGTGGATCAGCTTCTGTACGTGCAGATACATGGGGCCTCCTCAGGCGTGGGGCGGAACTGCCGCCCACGCAGCACGGGTGCCCCGAGCCTGACCACCCTCAATCCTTCGGTGTTGTTCCAGCCTTCGAAGAACGCTGTTGTGACCCACCACATTTCACTGGTGTTAAGCATCTTTATTGTTCTGTGATACACGCCTCACGGAGCCGTCCGAGCACATTCCGTCCGGAGAATGACAGGTATGACCTCACCTGTGGCGATCAGCCGTGACACAGCAGTCGGCCCGGAAGCCCGGTTGTCCTGGATTCTGTCGGGCCTCGCCGGGATGGTCGGCGCCGTCGCATTTCTGCATTCCGCCGGATACTTCGTCACCTTCATGACGGGAAATACCGAACGCGCGGTAGTGGGCCATTTCGGTGAGCCCGCCGGCAAGGAGGTGGCTCCGGGCGCATCTCCCTGGGCCGCACTGGCTCTGATGGGATCGTTCCTGCTCGGCGTGGTCATCGCGTCGATCTGCCGACGGAAGTATTGGTCGAACCATCCGCACGGTGCCACCGTGGTGACGACGATCGCGCTCGCGGTGGCGGGGTCGATCGACATCGCACTGTCCGGGTGGTCGTCCGCCGACGTGAACTTCTATCCGATCCTTCTCATCGCTTTCGCGCTCGGCGCGTTGAACACCGCCTTCACCAAGAAGGAGGAGACCTACATTCCGCTGAGTTATGTCACCGGAACGCTGGTCAAGCTGGGGCAGGGAATCGAACGCCATCTGTGCGGTGGCGGAACCCGCTACGACTGGCTCTGCTACCTCATGCTGCTGGGGTCGTTCTCGCTCGGCGGTGCGATCGGCGCTTTCATCGGCGTTGTCATCACCGGTCCCCAGGTGCTCCTGCTCGCCGCGCTGTTCAGCTTCGGTGCCACGATCTTCACCTTCACCCACACCGAACGACAGACGGTCTTCGGCTGACAGGTGCCTCGTCGGCTCAGATCGCGTGGAACGCCCTCCGCGCTGTCGCTGCCAGTGCTGCTCGTCGGCGATCGTGGTCGGACGCGCTCTCACCCGCGTGCGCGGTGTGGACGATCGCGGACTGCGCCCACGTGGCGGCGAGCGACACCAGCATCGACCAGAGATCCTCCGCCGCGACGTCGTCGACGAGAGTGCCCCGCTTCTGTGCGTCGCGGATGGCGTCCAACTCGGCGCGACCGGCATCCTCGCGGTGCGCGAAGAGGGGGCCGATCGGAGTCCGCTCCAACCGCGCCCAGGTCACCAGGCGCACCAGCTCGGGATCGCCGAGGTACATGTCGTAGAGGGCCGCGACGTATCCGGGCAGGTCGTCCGCGTCGAGCGGGACGTCCGCCATGTCGACGTCCACCCGGTTGTCGAAGACCGCGTCGAACAGTGCCTGTTTGCTGCCGAAGTACGCATAGATCTGCGACTTGTTGATGGCGGCGTTCGCAGCGATGCGGTCGACGCGCGCCCCCGCGATGCCGTGCTCGGCGAACTCGGCCGTCCCTGCACGGAGTATTCGTCGTCTCGTCTCGGCGGCGTCACCCATGGGTCGAGCCTACGCAGTGACCAACCGGTTGGTCACTTCGATCGTTCTCAGTTACGCTTCCAACTAACCAGTTGGTTGCCACCGACCGGTCCACGTCGAAGGGACATCCAGTGAGAACCGTGGCCGCCTACAGCGCATCCGCACCCGGAGCCCCGTTGATCCGGGACTCGGTGGAGCGACGGGACCTGCGGGCCGACGACGTCGCCGTGCTCGTGAGCCACTGCGGTGTGTGCCATTCCGATCTGCACGCGCTCCGGGACGACGCGGGGTCCTTCCCGCTCACCCCGGGCCACGAGTTCGTCGGAACGGTGCTCGACGTGGGCAGCGGCGTCACGGACTTCGCCCCTGGGGACCCCGTGGCCGTCGGCAACATCGTCGACTCGTGCGACGTGTGCGACATGTGCGCTGCGGGGCAGGAGAACTACTGCCGTGAGTTCCCCACCCTCACCTACGGCGGGCGGGACCGCGTCGACGGATCGACGACGGCAGGAGCCTTCTCGGCGGAGTACGTCGTGCGGGATCGGTTCGTCTACCACCGGCCGAAAGGCCTCGATGCGGCCGCGGTCGCTCCCCTGATGTGCGCGGGCATCACGGTGTGGGAGCCGTTGCGCCGCTGGAACATCGGTCCCGGCTCTCGAGTCGGTGTTGCCGGAATCGGTGGCCTCGGTCATCTCGCCGTGCGATTCGCGGCGGCGCTGGGCGCCGAGGTCACCGTGTTCACCACCTCGTCGGCCAAGGCGGAGGAGGCGCGGGAACTGGGTGCTCACCACACCGTACTGTCGACCGACGACGCCGCGATGGCGGCGGTGCAGGGCGGACTGGATCTCGTCGTCGACTGCATCCCGGTCGCTCACGATCCGCAGCCGTACCTCGCGAGCCTGGCGCTCGACGGAACCCTCTGTCTGGTGGGCCACCTCGGCTCGGTCTCGATCGAGACGGTGGATCTCCTGGTCGGTCGCAAATCGGTGAGCTCGTCCGGCAGCGGTGGTCGCCGGCACACGCAGGAGATGCTCGACTTCTGCGGCGACCACGGCATCACCGCGCAGGTGGAGGTGCTGCCGTCGGCCCTCGTCGGCATCGCTCTCGCTCGCCTCGAGGCCGGAGACGTGCGCTACCGGTTCGTGCTCGACATGGGTGATCTGGTCGGCGACGGCACACCCGCCTGAGGGTTGCGGAATCGGGGCGCGGGGCATTCAGGGCGTGACCCGACCACCGATCAGAGAGCAGGACCCCGCGATGACGATGCCCAGTGATGCTGCGGACGCCGTGCCCGCCGCCGGAAGCAACGACGGACCGCGCGAGCACGAGCAGGACACCGAGCACACCGCGTACGTCGACGAGGAGAACGTGCCGCACCCCGGGGATGCGAACACCGACTCCTGATCGGCGACCGTGGGTATCGACACCAGCGGGAAGACGCTGACACTCACCATCGGACACGACGAGTTGATCGTCCGTCAGCGGTGGGAAGTGGTCAGCATCGTCAACGACATCGCGATCGCGGTGTGGTTCATCGCGGGCAGTGTGCTGTCCTTCAGTGAGTCGACCACCGAGCTCGGAACAGTCCTCTTCCTTGTCGGGAGCATCGAGTTGCTCGTCCGGCCTGTCATCCGCCTCGTTCGACGGGTGCACATTCGGCGAGTACGTGGTGGCTCCGACGGAGTGGACAGCCTCGACTTCTGAGTGTCGTCGGGAGACCGCAAAGGGTGCCCTCGTAGGGACTCCCTCGCGTGCGATCACGTCTCTAGCGTTGGTGGGGCCAGACCACCCCTCCGACGTGACGAGGTACCAACCGTGAAGAGACCGTTCGTGATTGCCGCGCAGGCGGTCGCTGTGCCCGCACTGGGCGCGGCGTGGACGGCGTCGGAGGAGGCGAGCCCGCTGGTCGGGGAGTGGCGCATGACCGGGCTCGGCGTTCGATCCTGCAGGGGTACGAGTCGTTCCACGGTGATCTCGTGACCGAGTCCGACGGAACCTCGGGGACCTTCACGATCTCGGTGGAGTCGGCTCTGGCGCGCGATCTCATCGGGCAGACCCTTCATCGTGCTCACGAGGTGGACGGTGACACTCTCGTTCCGACACCGAGCGATCCTGCCGACGGCTTCCGGGCCACCTACGAGCGTGGATGACGCGCCGCGGAGCGATTGCCCTCGCGTCCGCAGTCTCTCTGCTCGCCGGCTGCTCGGCTGAGAGCGACACCGTCGGTGCGGCTGCCTCGTCACCGACGACCACGCGGCCGACCGCCGCAGAACGGAACGGAGAGACGATGCGCATCGCGATCGACGTCGAGGGCACCACGGTGATCGGAACGCTGAACGACAGTGTGGCGGCCCGCGATCTCGCGGCACTTCTGCCCGTGACGGTGGAGATGTCGGATCACGGCGGCGTGGAGAAGACGGGTCCGCTGCCGGCGGTGCTGAGCACGGACGGGTCTCCCTCAGGGGCGGATCCCGATCCCGGCGACATCGGGTACTACGCGCCGTCGAACGACGTCGTTCTGTACTACGGCGATCAGAGCTTCTTCCCCGGCATCGTCGTACTCGGGACCATGGACCCGTCGGGAGTCGGCGTGGTCGGTGCGCTCGGTGGCACGGTGACGGTGACCATCACGTCGGCCGACTGATCGCGCCTGGCCTCACCACGGGCCCATGTCTTCGGAGCCGAGCGTGAGTGCGGACGGTCCCGGGGCGCATACTTACCGGATGCCCCCCAACGCGAAGCGCACGATTCTGAGCAACGGCGCCGACCGCGTCACCGTCTTCCACGACGGGAGGGTGAAGGTCACCTCGAGTTCGCACGTCTGGGACATCGTCGATCGCGGACGCCACAGTGCCCTCGGCCAGTACGTCACCCTCGCGCCCGCACCGGCCCGCCACGCGGACGTACGAGCGGACGACCGCGAGGCCGCGCCGGGCACCCCCGACTTCGTCGCCGAACTGAACCCGGAGTTGGGGTCGGCCGTCGCCGGAACCGCAGCGGCCACGAACGGCACCTTCGTCCAGTTCGTGCACGACGGGACCATCATCGTCGGCAACGACGGCCGCGACCTCGCCGAGACGTTCAACACCGGTCGCGAGGCCACCGAGGAGGCCGCTGCGGAACGCGGTGGCGCGGTGACCGTGACGTTCAAGGGGTCGTATCGGCCGCGTGACATCCGTGAGCACGACTGGCTCATCGAGATCCCCGTGAACGAGAAGCCGTTCAGCAATCGCCTCTACCGGGGGGACTACGAGAACTCGGAGAACAAGGTGGGTCCGCACCGCAGGTAGTTCACAGTCCACCGGCCACCCGGAGCACCGCACCCGTCACGTAACTCGCGTCCTCGGACATGAGCCAGACGACGGCTCCCGCGATGTCGTCGACGGTGCCCGCTCGACCGAGCGGCACCGTCGGGGCGACCTGCGCGGGCCGGTCCGGCTCCTGGTGGAAGTCGGTCCAGATCGTGCCGGGCGACACGGCGTTCACGCGGATCGCGGGGGCAAGTTCTTTCGACAGTCCGAGTGTCAGTGCGTCGACTCCGGCTTTCGCTGCCGCGTAGTGGACGTACCTCGACGGACTTCCGAGCGTCGCGGCCGCGGACGAGATCGAGACGATCGATCCACCGCCCTGTCTCATGAGTGCTGCCTGCGCGAACTTGCAGCAGACGATCACTCCGAAGAGGTCGACGTCGAGGTCCCGGTGGATCGCCGCGAGGTCGTTGTCCTCGAGCCGCCCCACTGCGGTGGCCGCGCCGGCGTTGTTCACCACCCCGGTCACCGGCCCGAACGCCTCCGCTGCCGCGAAGAACGCGGCGACGGAATCCTCGTCGACGATGTCGACCGCGCAGCACAACGCACGGCGACCGAGGGCTCGGATGTCCGCGCCGACGGCGTCGGCCGAGTCCGCGTCGGAGTGGTAGCCGATCACCACGTCCCACCCGGCGCGGGCCAGGGCCAGGCTGATGGCCCGTCCGATCCCGCGTCCACCGCCGGTCACGATGGCGACCCTCGTGTCAGTCATGGGCACAGTCAACCCCGTCGGTTCCGGTCGTGCCGAAGGAATCGGAGCGCGGAACCCTCGACATGCCGCTGTCACCGCATCGGATAGTGCTGGCGCCAGCGTTCGAGGAATCTCGTCAACTCGGCCACACCCGACGACGCCGGCGAGGTCGTACGCCAGGCCACGTGCCCGTCCGGGCGGACCAGCACGGCTCCCTTCTCGCCGACCTCCAGCAGGTCGATCAGTCGACGTCGGTCTGCGGGATCCGGTGCGTCGACGGGGGCCACCACGACGCCCGGGCCCACGATGCGGTGAGTGCCGAGCTCGTTCTCCCACCCGTCGTCGTCGAGGGCGAGGAGGGTCAACGAGGTCCGGTGGAGTACGTCGTGGATACCCGTGGTGAGCCCGCGCGTCGAGATCATCGCGTGGGGAAGCCGGGCGCCGGGGTAGGTGGTGGGGAGATAGTCGACCACGTCCTCGGGCGGCCGCACTGCAGAGTCGTCGTCGGCGACGAGGTCGCTCGTGTGCAGATAGCCGAACTGCAGACCGGTGGAGACGAAGTGTTCGATTTGACCGGGCAACGCCTCCGCGATCTGCCCGCGCAGTGCCGTCGAACCCGGAGCCCGAGGATGCAGTCGCCGCGCTCGACGCATCTGCCGACGCATCATCGCCGTGGCCATCGGCGCGACGAGCCGGTCGGGGAGCGACACGAGCGGTGCACGTGCCGCGACACGGGTCGCGACCGCGAGCATCCTGTTGGTGATGCCGATGCGTCCACCGATGTCGTCGAGCCGGAAATGGTTGGCCACACTCTGTTCCGCGAACTTCTCCACCACCGGTCGGCGCTCCGTCTCGTAGGTGTCGAGCAGAGTGGGAGAGGCAGTGCCGGACAGCGCCGCGTCGAGCTTCCACGCGAGATTGTGCGCGTCCTGCACCCCGGAGTTCAGGCCGAAGCCGCCGGTGTGCGGGAACCGATGCGCAGCGTCACCGAGGAGCAGGAGCCGCTCGCGGCGGAACGAGTCCGCGGTCTGCGAGGTCATCACCCAGGTGCCGGTCGACTCCAGCTCGAAGTCTTTGTCACCGAGCACCTTCGGCAACATGTCGGCCCAGAACTGGCGGCTGTTCGCGGCGATCTCCTGGGCCGGGTGCAGGTAGGCCGTCATGAGGATGTACCGGTGATCGGCGTGCGAGATCAGTACGCCGCACAGATCCGGCGTGTAGATCCAGCTCAGAAGTGGACGAGCGTCGTCCGGGAACAGCGTGTGCGAGGTGAAGAACGCGCTGCCCATGTTCGCCAGGACCGGCCCGTCGAGGTCGATTCCACTGGCATCGCGAACAGGGCTGTTGGCCCCGTCGCACCCCAAGACGTACCGAGCGGTCAGCTCTCCGTCGTCATCTCCACTGCGCGTTCGCACTCGGGCGACCTCGGGTGTGGACTCGACATCCAGAACCGTGACGCCGCGGCGGAAGTCGATGAGCGGGTCCTCGTCCAGCGCGTTCCACAGCACGGGCATGAGCAGGTGCTGTCCGATGTGCGAGACCATGTACGGGCTCTGGCTCTCGACGACTGCTTTCCGCTCGGGATCGGACAGCAGGTCGATGGACCCGATGGGGCCGTCGCCGATGCCGCCGAACCAACTGATGAGGTTCACCTCGTCGTGCGGAGGCGACATCGACGCGATGACCGACGCGAGATCGGGGCTGTACTCGTGCCAGATCTCGAGCGTGCGGGCATTGATCACGTGTGCGGCCGGATGGAAGAGCGGCGTGGCTCGACGCTCCAGGACAACGGTGCGGATACCCCTGCGAGCCAACAGCAGTGCGGCTGTGGCGCCTGCCGGTCCCGCGCCGACGATCACCACCGGAGTCGTCATCGGACGACGGTCCGCTGAGTGCCGAGATCGATGGTGCCGTCGGCCGTGCGGATGGTGGCGGTCACGACGTCGTCGACGGAGAGGTAATGGGGATTGCGCGCCTGTCGAGCGAAGAAGATCTTCCACTTGACCGCCGGCGGAAGGAGTTCGCCGATCTTCTGCACGATCTTCGGTGGGGCGGAGATGGCGGTTCCGACCGGCGTGCCCGTCAGGAGAACGTCTCCTGCGGAGAGGGACTGGAAACGAGACAGGCGGGTGAGTGCCTCGGCGGGTGGCGTGATCAGGTCATCGCCGATGGTCTGATCCTGACGGACGTCGCCGTTGACGGACAGGGTCATGTGCAACTCGGGGAGCCGCGCCCAGTCTGCTGCGTCGAACAGGACGAGTCGCGGGCCGAGTGGCGTGAAGGTGGGATACGACTTGCTCTCGTAGACCTGGACGCGGGTCAGCTGGATCTCGCGCGCCGACACGTCGTCGGCCACGACCACCCCCGCGGCGTAGTGCGGCAGGGTGTCCTGCGTGACCGTGGTCCCGACAGGGACGTCCGCCCCGATGACGATGCCCAGCTCGATCTCGTGATCCAGCAGGGCGACCTCGGCGGGTTGGCGGATCGGGTCGTTGGGGCCGCTGATGGAGGCCGACGATTTCCGGAAGAACGTGGGGTACAGCGTTGCCGGGTCGGCTCCGATGTCCAGCGCGTGCGACCGGTAGTTGAGCAACTGAGCCACGACGCGGCACGGTGCGGTGATCGGCGAGAGGACGTCGAGATCCGCCACGACGGCGTCCTCGCCGTGTGCGCTCTCGACGGCCGCACGATCGGCGAGCAGATCACGGGTGGTGTCGGCCGTGGTGTCGATCCGGGCCGCGGTCTCACCGTGCAGGCGCCACCATCCCTCGGCAGTGCGAACAATGTTCACGGGCATGGTGATTCGCTTTCTCGAGAAGGGATCACAAGGTACGGAACGAGATGGTCTTCTTGTTCGCCACGACCGGTCGGCCCGGCCTGGTCCCGGCCTCCCGCCGCCGCAGCTCCTTCGGCGAATCGCCGTTGCGCAGTCGGCTCAGCAGGTAGTCCGGGTCGATGTTCACGCCGATCGGATTGCGGGCGAACTCGTCGCTGTAGAAGAACGCCGCGGTGTGATCCGGGTCGAAGTTCTCCACCTGGAACTCGAGTCGGATGCCGTCGGGATCCTCGTAGTAGAGGGAGATGGTCGGGCCGTGGTTGATGGACCAGACCGGGCGGATGCCCTGGCGCTTCAACCGCACGTAGTTCTCGAGCAGCCGTTCGAGGGACGTGAAGGTCAGCGCGATGTGGTCGATGCCGTAGACCTTGCGCTTGAGCCTCGCGAGCGGGAAGAGAAGCCGCAGAACCGGGGGCACGGCGATGATCGCCAGGCGGTGCGACTCGTCGTCCCAGGTCAGGAACGTGATCTCGTCGTCCTGATACGCGACCTGCGCCCCGAAGACCGTGCCGTACCACCGCACCATCTCGTCGGTGCGAGTCGATTTCACCACCCAGTGGGCGATGCGATCCGGTCCGTGCCTGCCGAGACCGGCCGAGCCGGTGTGGTCACCCGTCGCGTTCATCGTCGCCTCTCGTCGTGGGGAAGTGACCGCGACGCTACGAGCACTTTGACTGTCAGTCAAGAAATTGACTCGTGCTCGAGGTGCAGGGCGGGGTGCACTACCCTCGGTGCCATGTCCGCGAAACCCCCCGACGGCGCGCGTCGTCCGCGACGGGATCGTCGACAGGCACTCATCGATGCGGCCATCGCCCTCATGAGCGAGGGCGGCGACGCGGACATCAGCGCGGCCGCCATCTCCCGGCGGGCCGACGTGGCACACGGGTTGCTGTTCTACTACTTCACCGACAAGCAGGGCCTGGTGGCTGCGGCGCTCGCAGACGTGTTGTCGCGCTTGGTGCATCACCAGAGTCCGAGGGCGGACGAGCAGACTCCGGAGCAACGCCTCGACGGTTTCGTCCGACGGCACATCGAGTTCCTGGAGAACCATCGGACGCTGTACGTCCGCGTCGTCGTCGAGGGCGTGCTGGGCGATCCGGCCGTCGAACGGGCACTCCGCGAGGCACGTGCGGCAGGCGCGCGTCAGGTGGCGGACATCGTCGGACTGGAGCAGCCCCTGACTCCGGTGATGCAGACGGCGGTCGTCGCCTGGACGGGATTCCTCGACCGGGCGGCCGACGAGTACGTCGAGCGCGACGACCTGTCGCTCGACGACGTCGTGGACCTCGTGGTGAGAGCCTTCGGCGTGGTCACCGGGCACTGACGCGCGCATCCCTCGCGGCGGTGGGCACGTGCACAACGCATCGTGCGGCGCCGTGTCGCGACAGCCATCGTGCGCGACGCTCCCGAAGGCCACACTCGAGTGATCGATACCGTCGTCCGGCGAGGAGTGGCCCGTGATCATGATGCTGCGCTGGGTCCTCCGCATGCACTCGTTCGGACGGACGGCGCGAGTGGGTGATCCTCTCGAGACACGGTTCCGCGTACTCCCGGCGGATCTCGACATCCTGATGCACATGACCAACGGCCGGTACCTGTCCGTTCTGGACGCGGCCCGCATCGCGTACTACGCGAGAACCGGTCTGTGGCACCAGTTCCGCGTGCGGGGCTGGAGTCCCGTCGTCACGGCGCAGAGCATCACCTACCGGCGCTCGCTGACCTTCCCGCGTGCGTATCGCGTGCGGACCCGTCTGATCGGTACCGATGCCAAGAACCTGTACTTCGAGCAGGTCTTCCACATTCGCGACGTCGACCATGCCACCGCGGTGGTGTCCGTCCGACTGACCGATCGGGGCGGCGGGTCGGTGCCGCCGGCGCGGATCCTCGCTCTCGACGGCACGTTCGTGCTGCCCGACCGCATCCCGACAGCAGTCGCGGAATGGTCGGAGTTCGCCCGTCACCACCACGCAGGGAAAGAGGGTCAGTGATGACATCGTCCGGGACCACCACGAGTTCCGACCACCACACGCTGGCGGTCATCGGCTCGGGTTTCGCGGGAGTCGGAGCAGCGATCGGGCTGGCACCGTTGCACCAGGGAAGCGTCGTCATCTTCGAGCGGGCGGCGACGCTCGGCGGGGTGTGGCGCGACAACGACTATCCGGGTGCTGCGTGCGACGTCCAGAGCCTCCTCTATTCGTTCTCGTTCGCTCCCAGCCACCGGTGGCGTCACACCTACGCACGGCAGCCCGAGATCCGCGAGTACCTCGACCGGGTCGCGCGGGACCACGGGTTGCTCCCGCGACTCCGTACTCAGTGCCCGGTCACGTCCCTCACCTGGGACGCGAGCGCGGCGCGGTGGACTCTCGAGACGCCGCGCGGGACGTCGACCGCGGATCACGTCGTTCTCGCCACGGGGTCCCTCGCCGACCCCTCTCTCCCCGCCGTCGACGGCATCGAGTCCTTCGCGGGTCCGATGTTCCACTCGTCGCAGTGGGACCACGACACGGATCTGACGGGTATGCGCGTCGCCGTCGTCGGTACCGGTGCCTCCGCGATCCAGTTCGTCCCGAGAATCCAACCGCTGGTGGAGTCCCTGACCCTGTTCCAGCGCACGGCACCGTGGGTGATGCCGCGCGACGACAAGCCCATCTCCGCACGCACGCGGACCCTGCTGAAGTCGGTTCCCGGATACCAGCGTGCTGCGCGCGCGGCCATCTACCTCGAGCGGGAGGTGAAGCTCCTGGCCTTCCGCCATCCTGCATTGATGGCGATCGGGGAGCGCGAGGGTCGTGCGCACCTCGCGCATGCCGTGAGCGATCCTGTTCTGCGGCAGAAACTCACACCGGACTATCGGATGGGCTGCAAGCGGATCCTGCTGTCCGACGAGTACTACCCGGCCCTGGCGCAACCCAACGTGTCCGTCGAGACGGCGGGCGTGGCGACCGTGACTCCGACCGGAGTGATCGACACGAACGGCACCGCGCACGAGGTGGACGCCGTCATCTTCGGCACCGGGTTCGACACCAGTCGACTTCCGCTGACGGACAGTGTCTTCGACGGGTCGGGTCGATCGATGGCGGACACGTGGGGCGACAGTCCGCGGGCCTACCTGGGAACGACCGTCGCGGGATTCCCGAATCTCTATCTGATGCACGGACCGAACATCGCACTCGGCCACACGTCGGTGATCCTGATGTTCGAGTCTCAGATCGCATACATCGAGAAGGCGATGCGTCGTGCGATGACCGCACGCGGTTCCATCGAGCCGACCGCCCGGGCGCAGGCCGAGTACTCGACCGACATCGACGACCTCACCGACGGGACGGTGTGGACGAGCGGTGGGTGCTCGAGTTGGTACCTCGACCCCGCCGGCCGTAACAGCAATCTCTGGCCGGGCAGCATCCTCGGGTATCGACGCCGTGCCACGCGATTCGACGAGAAGCACCACGCGGTCCACGCGGACGCGGTGCCGCGATGAGCGAGCCCGTCGTCCTCCTGCACGGACTCGGCGGGTCGCCTGCGATCTGGGATCGCGTTCGACTGCTGCTCACCGGTACGGTGCTCGCGCCCGAGATCGCGGGTACCGCGTCGATCGAGCAGGACGCCCTCGACATCGCCCGGGCGGTCCGGGCCGCCGGCATCGGTCCCGCTGTCGTGGTGGGGCACTCGCGCGGCGGACTCGTCGCCACGTCCCTGGCGGAGCAGTTCCCGGGCCTCGTGACCCGTCTGGTGCTGGTCGCGACTCCGCCGACCACGGCGAGTCGGCTGACGGCCAGAGGTGTCTCCGAGATGGTTCTCGGTGTGCCGGTCCTCGGCGCCGCGGTGTGGACGATGCTGCCCGAGCGCAGGCTCCGGTCCGGTCTCGCGTCGGCGTTCGCTCCCGGTGGTCCGGTTCCCGAGTTCGCGGTGCGGGACCTCGTCGCGACGGGACTGCGCCGGTTCCGCGCGTCCTCGACGGCGATCGACCACTACGTGACCGAAGCGCCGCTGAGAGAACGACTGTCGAGACTGTCCGTCCCGGTCTCACTGGTGTACGGCCTGAACGACCGACGTGTGGATCCGGCCGCGATGGCCGACAGTGCAGGCGGCCCGCGCACCACCGCGTATCCGCTGCGGCGCGAGGGGCACGGTGCCCCGTGGAGTTCGGCCGGTGCCGTGGCCGCCGTGATCGCCGGCGACGCGCACCCGAGCGAGGCCGTCCGACCCACTTCCACGGTGGCTCCGCGACTACGCCCGGTCCGGTGGACTCCACCGAGCGCGCCGGCCCGAGCACGGCAGGTGACGAGCAGGGAGCCGGTGGCGTCGATCCGGCGTCTCGAACTACCGGGCCGCGGGCCGGAGGACGTCAGGCTGGACTCGCGGGGGCGAGTACTCACCGGCCTGGAGGACGGGCGCATCGTCCGGGTCACCATCGACGACACCGGTCACGGCGTCGAGACTCTCGCGCACACGGGAGGTCGACCGCTCGGCATCACCGTCGTCGACGACGCCACGTTGCTGGTGTGCGATGCCGAACGAGGTGTTCTCCGCGTGGATCTCGGCACCGGGGTGGTCGACGTCCTTCTCGACCGACTCGACGGCGAACCGATCACCTTCGCGTCGAACATCGTCCAGGGGCGGTCGGGCAACATCTACTTCACGGTGTCCACCCGGCGGTTCGGGTTCCACGACTTCCTCGCCGATCTCCTCGAGCACTCCGGCACGGGCCGGCTGGCGGTGGTGTCGCCCGACGGCGCCGCGCGCACGCTCGTCGACGGTGTCCAGTTCGCCAACGGGCTGGCGGTCTCGGACGACGAGGATTCCGTCACCGTGATCTCGACAGGCGACTTCGCCGTACTGCGGTACCCCCTCGTCGACGGTCACGCCGGACCGCCGCATGTCGTCGCCGACAACCTGCCGGCCTTCCCCGACAACGTCTCGGTCGACGGTGACCTTCTGTGGGTGGCCCTGGCGACGCCGCGCAGCACACTGCACGATCGGGTCGCGCAGCTCCCCGGCATCGTCCGGAGGTTCGCGTACCGCCTCCCCGAGAGTGTGCGACAGGGCGAGTCCACGACGTGGGTGATCGCTCTCGACTCCGGCGGCACGGTCGTGCACGACCTGCAGTCGGCATCTCCCGAGTACTCGATGGCGACCAGCGTGGTCCGACGCGGCACGCAGCTGATTCTCGGAAGCATCACCGAATCCGCGCTGGCGGTCGTCGACCTCCCGCCCACGTCACAGGGGAGAGTCGAATGGTGAGCAACCTCGACGGCCAGGTCCTCGTCGTCACGGGCGCGGCCGGAGGCATCGGTTCCGCAACGGCGCGGCGGTGCTCGGACCTCGGTGCGATCGTCGTCCTGCTCGACGTGGACGAGGGCGGTCTGACCCGCACCGCGCGGTCGCTGACGGGCCCGTGCGACACCCACGTGCTCGACGTCCGGGACGCCGATGCCTGCCGCCGAGTGATCGACACCGTCGTCGCCGAGCGGGGGCGGGTCGACATCGTGTGGGCCAATGCCGGTGTGTCGGAGTACGGTCCGCTCGACCTTCTGCCCGACGGAGCGTGGAAGCGCATGATCGACATCAACCTGGTCGGTGCCCACAACATCGTGCGGGCCGCGCTCCCGGCTGTCCTGGTCTCGCGCGGCCACATCGCCTTCACGTGTTCCTGGGCGTCCTTCGCTCATCAGCCCGGCCACTCGGGCTACGCCGCGGCGAAGGCCGGGCTGGAAGCGTTCGCGAACGCCCTGCGACTGGAACTCAGCGGCACCGGGGTGCGCGTCGGATCCCTGCACCCGGGATGGATCGACACGTCGATGGTCACGGGAAAGATGGCGCAGCCCGCGTTCGCGGCCCTGCTCGCCGCCCTTCCCGGCCCGTTCGGTGCGGTCAGCCCCGTCGACGACATCGTTCCGCACATCGTCCGCGCGCTGGAGCGGCGGTCGTCGCGCATGGTGTACCCGAGAGCCGGCCGCGTCCTCCTCGTCCTCCGTGCCGCGCTCCCGACGGCACCGTTCACTGCGCGGAGTCGAGCAGCAGCCCCGCGGATTCGTGCGCTCGCTGCTCGGGATGTGCGACGCTCGTGAACCGGACAGGCAGGGTGGTGGAAGAGGAGGCGCGATGAGCGACCGGACGGGTACTCCGCGGGAGCGGGAGATCGCCGCGCGCATCGCCTCCCTCGTCACCGACGCCGAGCAGGAACTCGATGCCGTCGCGTCGGACCTGACGTCGTTGTACCGCAGGAGCATTCCGGTGTACGACTCGGTGGCGCACGAGGAGGTGCAGCGCAACACGCGCGCCGTCCTGGACATCGTGCTGTGGCGAGTGCGCAGCGATGCACCTGCCGTGAACGAGCGGGACGTCGCCGACCTGGTCCGGCGGTGGGCCGATCAGCGGATCCCCCTCGAACTCGTCGCACACAGCATCCAACTCGGTGCCCGCGAGCTGTTCAAGATGATCCGGCGCAACGCCGTCGAGCAGCAGTTGTCGACCGATGTCATCGACGACATGCAGGACATGATGTGGGAGTGGGCCACGTCGTACTCGGCCGCCGTGAACACGGTGATGCAGGAACGAGCGGTCACGGGTGCCACCCGGCGTGCGGATCTCATCCGGCAGCTCGTCGACGGGTCGTACGTGCCCGCGTCCGTCGAGCGGGACGCCCGTGAGCACGGTATCGCGCTCGATCACCACTACAGCGTCGCCTGTGTGACCTGGAACGACTCGTCGATCGTGTCGGACATCCGGTCGATGCTGCGACTACGTTGCGGCACCGATGATCTCGGCGTGGTGGACGCGGTCATCGACGGCTGTCTCGTCGCCCTTCTGCCCGTGGTTCCGGACCGCCTCGCGGCCTCGGTGGCGGTCGGTCTGGGCGATGCTCGACCGGCCACGGACGCGCGCGCGTCGTACGGGCAGGCGCGGCACGCACTCGACCTCGCCACCCGCTTCGCGAGGACTGGGGTGGTCGACCTGGCCGCACTCGGACCGCTTCCTCTCCTCGCGCTGGGGGAGGAGGCCGCGGATCGACTCGCGTCCGCGCATCTGACCACGGTGGCCGAACGCGGCGAGGCGGGTCGCGAGATCCTGGACACCGTCGCGGCGTACCTCGACCATGATCGGCGCGTCGACGACACCGCCGCCGCCCTCTTCGTGCATCGCAACACCGTGCGCAACAGGGTGGCGCGTTTCGGTGATCTGACGGGCCTCGACATCGACCGGACAGCCGATCTCGTCCTCGCCTGGTGGCTACTGACGCGTGAGCGCAGCGCGCGCTCGGCTCTCCAGGATCCCCCGCTCCAGTAGCGGAACCGTCTTCCGCATCTTCGGACGGAGAATCGCGTCCCACAACGAGCCGGTGAACACACCGCGGATCTTGTCGACGCCGCGCAGAGCGCCCGGCACGTACACCTTCCGGCGGCGCCGGACGATGGCGTCGACGAACGCGTCGGCGCAGTCCTCGACGTCGGTGACGACATCGAACGGCCAGGGCAGTTCCTCGATGCTCGCCCGCACCGACTCGATGCTGTGCTGCGACTGGAACATCGGAGTCCGGACGAATGCGGGATGCGCGACCCCGACGCCGACGCCCTTGTGTGCCACCTCGAGGCGCAGTCCGCCGCCGAATGCCTCGACACCCGTCTTGGCGGCCGCGTAGGCGGACTGGCCCGGCACGGTCTTCAGGGCGGCCGCGGACGAGACCAACAGATAGAAGCCGCGCTGTGCGGTCACGGCGGGCAACGTGGCGTGCACGGTGCGGATGACGCCGTTCAGATTGATGTCGACGATGCGGGTCAGTGTCTCGACGTCGCTGATGGCGACGGTGCCGGCCTCGGCGATGCCCGCATTGGCCACCACCACGTCGAGGCACCCGTACTCCGAGAGGATCTGTGCAACAGCTGATTCGAGTGACGCGGTGTCCGTGACGTCGGCGGTCACGGCCAGGTGCCGGCCGTGAGCGCTGGTGTCCAGGCTCCCGATCACCGATGCGGGTATGTCGGATCGGTCCACGAGCACCACGTGCGCGCCCTGCGACGCGAGTCGGCGTCCGGTCTCGAGACCGATCCCGGACGCACCGCCGGTGATGAGTACGACCTTGCCTGCCATCGATGCCATGCGCTGTCCTTCACGGGTCGTCGTTCGCGGTCCCCTCAGCGTCGCCCGGCGAGCAGCCCCGCGACAGGTGCGTGACTCCACGTCGGGTCGGCCTGCGCTGTGCAGCCGCACAGCGAGCGATCGACCGGTCTGCGTAGGCCTGACGCTGATCGGGTACCCCGCGGAACGACGACAGGAGCGACTCACGTGAGTACGGACGATCTCGACCCCGGTGTCGCCGCGGCCGTACGGTCCCGCATCGCATCCGCTGGTGAGATCCCGCTACCGGGGTCCGGTGCGACCAGGCGACGCTGGGATCTGCTGACCGCGTGGTGCCGCGACGACGCGGTGGTCGGCCGGTTGCTCGAAGCCCACTTCGACGCCGTCGCCATCTGCGCGGAGCTGGGTGGTCCCGCGACCTCGTCCGAGCAGATGTGGGGAGTGTGGGCCGCAGAGACGCCGCCGCCCGTCAACGCGGTCTCCGACGAGCACGGTTCCTGGTCGCTGACCGGCCGGAAGATGTGGTGCTCGGGAGCCCACAGTTGCTCGCACGCGCTGGTGACCGCACGGGCGGGGGAGGACTCCGCCTTGTTCGCCGTGGCGCTGGACAGCGGCACCGTGACCCCTGAGCCGAACACGTGGCACGCGACGGGAATGCGCGAGAGCGATTCCGGCGCAGTGTCTCTCGCGGGAACGTCCGCGGTCGCGGTGGGGCAACCGGGTGACTACACCGCGCGTGCCGGATTCTGGCACGGTGCGATCGGGGTGGCCGCCTGCTGGTTCGGGGTGGCACTCGCCGTCGCCGACCCGCTCTACCGCCGGGCCGCTGCGGACCGGGCCGGACCGCATGCGCTCGCGCACCTCGGAGCAGTGGACGCGGCACTGACGGCCTGTGTCAACACCTTCGACGTCGCTGCCGACGAGGTGGACCGAGACCCACTGGCTCTGGACGAGGCGAGAGTCCGCGCCATGCGGGTTCGCGCCATCGTGGAGCGGGCCTGCACCGAAGTTCTCGACCGGGTCGGCCGCGCGCTGGGTGCGGCACCCCTCGGTCTGGACGCGGAGCACTCCCGCCGGGTGGCAGACCTGACGACGTATCTTCGCCAGAGCCACGCCGAGGTCGATCTGGAGAACCTGGGCCGGGCGGTCGCGGCGTCGGGTTCCGCATCGTGAGTGTGGGCAGGTTCGCGGAGCGCCCGGTGGCACAGCGTGGAACGCCGGAGTCCGTGTGGCGCGAGAACGGTCCGACGTACCCCGACCTTGTCCACGACGGGCTGGCGCATCTGGTCCTCGTCGCTCCGCACCCCGATGACGAGGTCCTCGGTCTGGGCGGCTGGGCATCGATGCTGGCCGCGTCCGGTGTTCCGGTGACGATAGTCGCCGTCACTGACGGGGGCGCGTCTCACACCCCCACGCCCGCGCGGTCGCGCGCCGACCTGGAAGCGGTGCGCAGAGCCGAGAGTGCGTCGGCGCTGGTGGATCTCGGTATCGTCGACATCCGTCGGCTGAGCATGCCCGACGGACAGGTGGCCGAGCACGAGCGCGCCCTCGTCGACGCTCTCGTCGACGTGCTCGACACCGTGGGGCGCGGTACGACGGTGTGGTGCGCGACGACGCTGCGCGGCGACGGCCACCCCGATCACGAAGCGGTCGGGCGCGCGTCGGCCGCGGCGGCGAGCCGGAACGGGTGCACGCTCGTCGAGTACCCGGTGTGGATGTGGCACTGGGCAGAACCGGGGGACGAGGCCGTGGACTGGGAGTCGGCCCGCACGATCACTCTCGACGCGGACGCGATCGCGCGCAAGGAGGTAGCGGTGAGCAGATTCGTCAGCCAGACGACTCGGGACGGGAACGAGGACGAGATCCTCCCGCCGTGGGTTCTTGAGCGGCTCCTGCGTTCTCACGAGACGGTGTTCGTGTGAGCGGGCAGGCCGGAGGCCGGTCGGGATCGGGCGGGCAGGCCGGAGGCCGGTCGGGATCGGGCGGGCAGGCCGGAGGCCGGTCGGGATCGGGCGGGCAGGCCGGAGGCCGGTCGGGATCGGGCGGGCAGGCCGGAGGCCGGTCGGGATCGGGCGGGCAGGCCGGAGGCCGGTCGGGATCGGGCGGGCAGGCCGGAGGCCGGTCGGGATCGGGCGGGCAGGCCGGAGGCCGGTCGGGATCGGGCGGGCAGGCCGGAGGCCGGTCGGGATCGGGCGGGCAGGCCGGAGGCCGGTCGGGATCGGGCGGGCAGGCCGGAGGCCGGTCGGGATCGGGCGGGCAGGCCGGAGGCCGGTCGGGATCGGGCGGGCAGGCCGGAGGCCGGTCGGAATCGGGCGGGCAGGCCGGAGGCCGGTCGGAATCGGGCGGGCAGGCCGGAGGCCGGTCGGAATCGGGCGGGCAGGCCGGAGGCCGGTCGGAATCGGGCGGGCAGGCCGGAGGCCGGTCGGAATCGGGCGGGCAGGCCGGAGGTGTCCCGGCGAGTTATTTCGAGCGCATGTACGAGGCCGATCCGGACCCGTGGGGGTTCGAGAGCCGGTGGTACGAGCGACGCAAGTACGCCCTCACGATGGCAATGCTTCCGAACGAGCGGTACCGGTCGGCCTTCGAGCCGGGGTGTTCCGTCGGAGTTCTGTCCGAACTCATCGCGGGCCGAGCCGATCGCCTGCTCTCCACGGACATCGCGGAGGCACCGTTGCGTCGCGCGCGGGAGCGTGGGATTCCGAACGTGGAGTTCCGCCGAGAGTCGCTGCACGACGGGTGGCCGGACGAGCAGTTCGATCTCGTCGTGCTGAGCGAGATGTGTTACTACGTCCACCCGACGGAGCTCGACGCTCTGGTGTCGAAGGCGGTCGATGCGGCAGAGCCCGGCGGAACCGTGTGCGTCGCGCACTGGCGCCACGACGTTCCGGAGTACCCGAGCACTGCGGCCGAGGTGCACACCGCGTTCCGCGCGTCACCGCACCTGCTCCTCCGGGCGGAGTACCGCGACGACGACGTTCTCGTCGACGTCTTCACGCGGGGTACCGGCGCACACTGATCAGGCGGTGACGGGAGTCGCCATCTCGTCGAGGAACGTGGCGAAACCACCTGTGGTGCGCGTACTGGTGCGGGCCGACGTGGTCACGCACGGAGCGCCGGTGCGGCGTATGCGGTACCCCCGGCGTCCGAGTCGCGCGACCAGATCGACGTCCTCGTGGACGGCGAGCGCACGGAATCCGCCGACCGCACGGTAGGCGTCGGCGCGCACCGCGAGGTTGGCTCCGTGGACCTGCAGGAGTCCGCGTCGTTCACGGTCCGCGTAGTCGCGCCGGAATCGCCGGAGCACGACGGGATCACGCAGGCCCTCGTCGACGCGCACCGGTCCGGGGACGACGTGTGCCTGCGCAGCGCACGCCACGATCGATCGGAAGTGGTCGGGGTCGACCAGCGAATCGGCGTCGGTGTTGACGTACCAGGTGGACGATCCGGCGCTCGACGTCTCGGACCGGAACCCCAGGGCCCGTGCAGCTCCCACGTTCGCGACGTCCGTCGTGACGCACCGGACGCCCCCACCCACCACCTCCGCGGTGCGGTCACTGCAGGCGTCCAGCACCACCACCAGTCGGACGGGGACCGGCGACAGCGTGCGAGCGGTGCGCAGGGCATCGAGGCACGCAGACAGCGACGCGTCCTCGTTGTGGGCGGGCACCACTGCGACGATGCGCTCGACCCGGGCCGGCGTGAAATGCACACCTGTGAAATGCCCGATTCCCGTCGTCGCCAATCATGCGCAGCACGCGGTGCTGTGCGCGCTACGCCGTGCGGTGCGCGCGGCGCCGCATGGCGGGGCGTACCGCCTCCAGGACCGCGATACCCACTGCCGCGGAGACGAAGGCGAGCACGGTGTAGGACACGTTGCCCGCATCGAGCTCGAAGAAGCGGGCGAGCGGCGGCACGGTGAAGATGACCGCGTAGGCCGCCACGGACACGGTCAGCAGAGTCACCTTCCACCACTGCATGGGCCGGGCCACCGTCCCGAGGACCCACATCGCGACGACGATCAGCGTGATGAGCGCCGAGGTGCTCGACTGGATCCGGTCCGCCCGCGAGGCATCGGGTCCGTCGTAGGTGGCGAGGTAGGTCGCGAACGTGGCGACACCCACCACCAGTCCGGCGGGGACCGCCTTGCGCAGCACCCGAGGGACGAAGCCGGAGCGGGCCCGTTCGTTGTTCGGCGCCAGCGACAGCAGGAACGCGGGAATGCCGATGGTGAACCACGCCGCGATGGTGACGTGGCGGGGAAGAAACGGGTAGGGCAGCGGGTCGACGTTCACGACCAGGGACAGCAGACCGGACAGCCCGACGAGGACCGCGAGCACCACCGAGTAGACCGTCTTGGTGAGGAACAGCGTGGAGACCCGTTCGATGTTGCCGATGACTCGTCGACCCTCGGCCACCACGTGGGGCAGCGTCGAGAAGGCGTTGTCCAGCAACACGATCTGCGCCACGGACCGCGCCGCGGGACTTCCCGCGCCCATGGCGACACCGATGTCGGCCTTCTTCAGTGCGAGAACGTCGTTGACGCCGTCACCCGTCATGGCCACCGTGTGACCACGGCTCTGCAAGGCGGTGACCATGTCCCGCTTCTGTTCCGGGCGTACCCGTCCGAACACGGCATGACGCTCCATGGTGTCCGCGAGATCGTCCGTGTTCGACGGGAGACTGCGAGCGTCGACCGCATCGCCCGACGGCAGAGCATCGAGCGACCCGGCCACCGCGCCCACGGACACCGCGTTGTCGCCGGAGATGATCTTGACCTGGACGGCCTGATCCGCGAAGTAGTTCAGTGTTTCGCCGGCGTCCGCCCGGATCTTCTGCTCGAGCACGACGAGGGCTCGGGGCGTCACGACACCCGGCGCGTCGGCGTGATCCATCGGGAGGTCGCTGGTGGCGAAGAGCAGCACCCTCTTTCCGGCCGCGCCCAGCTCGGTGGCGCGTGCGGAGGCCTCCGATGCCGGATCCAGCAGCACGTCCGGAGCACCGATCAGGAAGTTGCCCGCGTCGGGGAAGGAGACTCCGCTCCACTTCTTCTCCGACGAGAACGGAGCCCGCGCGGACGCCGTCCGGGCAGGCGCGGTCGGAAGCGCGTCGGCGACGGCGATCATGCTGGCGTTCGGTCGATCGTCGTCGGCGACGACGGCGGACAGGTCGCGCCGGACGTCCTCGTCGGACTCGGCCGACAGCACGAGGAGGTCCGACATGACCATCGCGTTCTCGGTCAGCGTTCCGGTCTTGTCGGCGCACACCACGTCGATACGGGCCAGCCCCTCGACCGCCGGAAGCTCCTGCACGAGGCACTGTCGACGTCCGAGGCGGACCACGCCGACGGCGAAGGCCAGTGACGTGAGCAGGACCAGTCCTTCCGGCACCATCGGGACCAGCGCCGCCACCATGCCGTTGAGCGCGGGGCCGAGCGGCTGGCCCGTGACGACGAGCTGGTTGACGACGATGACGATGCCGGCCGGGACCATCACCCGGGTGATGTGGCGGAGGATGCGGTCGATACCGGACCGGAGTTCGGAGTCGATGAGCGTGAACTTGCCTGCCTCCTCGGCCAACTGGGCCGCGTACGCTTCCCTCCCCACCTTGGTGACGCGGTAGGCTCCGCGGCCGGCGACGACGAACGACCCGGAGAACACGGAGTCGCCCGGGGTCTTGGTCATCGAGTCGGACTCACCCGTCAGCAGTGATTCGTCGACGTCGAGCGAGTCCGCCTCGATCACGTCGCCGTCGACGATGATCTGATCGCCCGGACCGAGTTCCACGACGTCGCCGAGCACCACCTCGTGGGGAGCGAGGTCCCGTGCACGGCCGTCTCGTCGCACGATGGGCCGACTCTGGCCCACGATGGCGAGCGCGTCGAGGGTGCGCTTCGCGCGCAGTTCCTGGATGATGCCGATCCCGCTGTTGGCGACGATGAGCAGACCGAACATCGCGTCGATGATCGATCCGGTCGACAGCACGATGACGAGAAGTACCGCCAGAATCGCGTTGATGCGCGTGAAGATGTTGCCGCGCAGGATGTCTGCGACCGACCTCGAGGAGCGGGCCGGCACGTCGTTGGACCGACCCTGCGATGCGAGGGTCTCCGCTTCCGCTGTGGTGAGTCCGACTGCGGTGGGGACGTCGCTCGACAGCATGAAGGGGAGCCTAGTGGGTGTCGGCGACGACGGTCGTCAGCCTCGTTGGTCGTCCAGCACCCGTCGAGCCTGCTCGGTGACCGTGGTCCCAGCGCTGTAGGCCTGTGCTCGCAGCAGTGCCGACGCTGCCTGGACGCCGAGGTGGTGCCGAGCGACCACCACGCCGATCGCCAGGTGCACGGTCGACAGGTCGAAGCCGTGGTCGGGCCCGCCGTCGACGGCCGTGAGGACAGAGTCTCCGTCCAGGTCGTCGCACAGGGGAACTCGCGGCGCCAGCAACTCCGGGCGACGTTCCACGAGCGCTGCGATGGCGGCGTCGGAGTGCGTGCTGCTGCGGCGTCGACCACGCCAGTACATCTGGAGCGTTCCCAGGGGGGTGGCGGGTGCACCGATGGGGAACGTCGCGACCTCGACGACTCCGAGGGTCGCCAATTCGTCGACGAGAGTGGTCCAGCGGACGCCGTGGTCAGGGTCCTCGACATCGAGTCGGCTGTGTCCCGCTCCCGCCATCGACTCGGTGTGCGGTCCGCAGCCGAGCAGGTACTGGAGGTCGGCCAGCCGCTCCGCCAGGTCGTCCGTCGCGTACGTGACGAGCCGGACGTCGGCATCGGCCGCAGATTCCGCCACCACGGCGGCTCCGTCCGCCCGGCACCACTGCACGCACGCGGCCAGCCATGTCTCCGCAGTGCGTCCGGACCGCAGGGCGCCCATGACGCGTTCGTCTGGTGGATGGGGCTCGCGGGCCGAGTTCGATGCCATGGGGCGTCCTTCGCTGCGTTCGTGTAACCGGCTCGTGGACCGCAGCTGAGGGTGTGTCTCGCCGTTCATCGTGTACCCGTCCGTCGGCTCCGCACACCACATCCGGCCGGTGTCCTCGAACACGGGCGCCCACTCACCGGGTGTCGTCGGTCACCCGAGTGGTCGACACGCTCGGAACACCCACGACGACATGCGGTGCTGTGCGCAGAATGCTCGGTCGCGGAGCCGGATCTTGCGCAGTCGGCAAGACCGTGGTCACCTGGGGATCTCCGCGAAGCATCGAGCCGGAGATGACGTCCTGAGGGGGAAGCGCCATGACCAGCAACGAGCATGTCGATGATCGAGCGCCACAGACGGTGGAGACCCTGGAGGAGATCGCACAGCGTGTGTTGTGGCTGTCGACCTCGATGATTCACCACGCCAATCGAATTCGGCCCAACCCCAGCGGACTCAAAGTCGGAGGCCACCAAGCCTCGTGCGCGTCGATGGTGTCGATCATGACCTCCCTGTGGTTCGAACAGTTGCAGCCCGGGGACCGGGTGTCGGTCAAGCCGCACGCGTCTCCGGTGCTGCACGCGATCAACTACCTCCTCGGTGAGTTGGACGAGAAGTACCTGACGACGCTGCGGTCCTACGGCGGGCTGCAGTCCTACCCGTCGCGCGCCAAGGACCCCGACACCGTCGACTACTCCACCGGGTCCGTGGGAATCGGAGCGACCGCACCGATCTGGGGCGCGATGTCGCGCCGCTACGTCGACGCCGCCTTCGGTGACGCGCACGACGACGCCCGGACAGCGACCGGATTCCGGGGGCGGCAGTACTCGCTCGTCGGCGACGCCGAACTGGACGAGGGCGCGGTGTGGGAAGCGGTGATCGACCCGGGAATCGCCGACCTCGGCGAGATCGTGTGGATCGTCGACCTGAACCGCCAATCGCTGGATCGAGTGGTGCCGAACTTCGCTGCGCGGCGGCTGGAGAAGATGTTCGACGCCGCCGGCTGGCAGGTCGTCACGGTCTCGTTCGGCACCCTTCTCGACGCATTGTTCGCCCGTCCCGGCGGCGAGGCCCTGCGCGAACGCATCGTCGACATGCCCAACCCGGAGTACCAACGCCTCCTGCGCTGCACGGCGGACGAACTGCGCACCCGACTGCCCGGCGCCGGGCCCGGTGCCGAACGGATTCGTGCCCTCGTCGCCGATCTGGACGATGCCGCTCTGACGGAGGCCGTCCGCAACCTGGGCGGACACGACCTCGCCGCACTGCGCGCCGCGTTCGCCCGTATCGACGACACCCGTCCCACCGTGATCATCGCGTACACCGTCAAGGGCTTCGGGTTGCCGACGCAGGGTCATCCGCAAAATCACTCGTCGTTGCTGACGGTCGAGGAGTACGCCGAACTCGCGGGCGCGCTGGGCACCGACCCCGACGCGCCCTGGGCACGATTCTCGGACGACAGTCCGGCCGGGCGGGTGTGCGCGGACACCGCGGACCGGCTGCGCCGGGAACCGATACACACGGCCGAGCCTCCCTCGGTGCCCACCGACATCGGGCGCACGCCCAAGGGAACGGCGACGACACAGGCCGCGCTCGGTCGCGTCCTGCTCGACCTCACCAGAGCGGCTCCGGACGCCGCGCGGCGGGTCGTCACCGTCAGTCCCGACGTCAGCTCCACCACCAACCTCGGCGGCTGGGTGAACAAGATCGGCGTCTGGTCGTCCTCGGAACGCCACGACTGGTTCGGTGACGACGCCGAGACGATCATGCACTGGCGCGAGAGCCCCACGGGGCAACACATGGAACTGGGCATCGCCGAGACCAACCTCGTCGGACTGATGGGCGAGCTCGGTGCGACGTGGAGCCGGTGGGGAGAGCCGCTGTTCCCGATCGGAGTCATGTACGACCCGTTCGTCGAGCGCGCGCTCGAGCCGTGGTCGTACGGCATCTACGCAGGCGGACAGTCCATCCTCGTCGGCACCCCCTCGGGAGTGACCCTGGCGGCGGAAGGTGGTGCGCACCAGTCGATCAAGACCCCGTCGATCGGTCTGGAGCAGCCCGGGTGCGTGAGCTGGGAACCGGCGTTCGCGATCGACGTCGAGTGGACGCTGCTGGCGGCGATCGGACGGTTGGGGCGCCCGGGCGGCACGTCGGCGTATCTGCGCCTGTCGACCAGGCCGGTCGATCAGTCGCTGGCGAACGTTCCGGCGGATCCGGCGGCGCGGGAGCGCCGACGGCGGCAGGTGGTCGCCGGGGGATACCCGCTGGTGCGGCGGGACGGTGCGGTGGTGACCATCGCGGCGATGGGCGCGATGGTCACCGAGGCCCTCGACGCGGCGGAGCGGCTCGAACAGATCGGGCTCGCTGCCGACGTCCTGTGCGTCACGAGTCCGGGGGAGCTGTATCGGGCGGTGCAGGCACGGCAGGGGCATCTCGAGGCGGAGTCGTGGATTCTCGATCATCTGCTCCCGGCAGAGCGGGCGACGCCGATGGTGACGGTCCTCGACGGTCATCCCCACACGCTCGCGTTCCTGGCGACGGTGAATCGGGTGCCGTCCACGTCTCTCGGGGTGAGTGAGTTCGGTCAGGTCGGCGCACTCGACGAGGTGTACCGCCACCATCAGATCGACACCGACTCGATCGTCCGGGCCGCACTCGACGTCACCGGTCACTGACTGCTCGGCAGGTTCATCGAGCGGCCGCGGCACCGAGTTCGATGAGCAGGACGCCGACGACGATGCATGCGATCCCGCCGAGCATGCGGCGGGTCAGGGGTTCTCGAAAGAGGTACCGGGAGGCCACGGCGGTGAGGGCGACTCCGCACGCGGCCCAGATGCCGTAGGCCACTCCCAGGGCCAGACCCGAACGGAGCGCACCGAGCAGGGCGACGAACGCGAGGAGATAGCCGAGAGCGACGACCCCGTAGAACGCGGGGCGTCCGGTGGCCGCCACGCGGAGCGACAGCGTGGCCGACACCTCGAGGAGGATGGCGCCGAGGAGGAAGAGGTACTGCATCACGGTTCCCGCTCTGCGGGGTGGGACCCGGTCTCGACGAGGAGTACACCGACGATGACCAGTCCGATTCCGAGACCCATCACGATGGTCAGCGGTTCACCGAAGAGCGCTGACGCGAGAAGGGCGGTGAGAGCGACACCGCTTGCTCCCCAGATACCGTAGGCGACACCGAGGGCCATACCGCGGCGCAGTACGGACGCGAGTCCGACGAAGGCCAGCAGATAACCGATGATCACCACGACGTAGAGGACGGGACGGGTCTCGGAACCTTTGAGCGACAGGGTGGCGGACACTTCGGCCACCACGGCCGCCGCCAGAACGAACCACACCATGCGGTAGTTCTACCGCGGGCGGGACTAGCGAGCGATCTGTCCGCGGCCCATGCGCAGGAGGAGCATGCCGAGGGTGCGGCCCTCGCGGCCGAGATCACCGAAGTGCTGGAGCACCGACATCTCGCGTGCGGACGATGCGGCCGAGCGGGGCTCCATCATGCCGACAGTGCGAGTGAGCTCGGTGCGTCGTGCCACTGCGGCCAGGATCTGGGCGTCGAGACGCTCGATCTCGTCGTGCATGGAGTCGATGTCGTGGGCGGTGTCGGCACCGTGGTTGCGCGTGACGTCTGCGGTGGCGAAGTCGGTTGCAATGCTCATGTCTACTGAATCGCGCCCATCCCGAATTTCATTACCGATCTGCCGAGATATTTTTCGGCGACCAGTCGAGAACGGGTCTCACCTGCGGTGATGCTGATTGTGAGCTGGATCGCAGTGCGCCCGTGGGCCTCAGGTTAGGTTAGGCTAACGCAATGTTTCTCACCGTGTGTGCGCCCGTGAGGCGACTGATCCCTGTACTCGTCGCGACGGTGGCCCTCACCGTGTCGTGCTCGTCGGCCGCCACCGAGGACGGCCGCGACGCGGCGCAGACAGCGGCCGGCGGCGTCTATCCCGCGACGGTCGACACCGCGTTCGGCGCCGTCGACCTCGAATCGGCGCCGACGCGCGTCGTGGCGCTGGGGTGGGGGGACGCGGAGACGGCATTGGCCCTCGGGTTCCAGCCGGTCGGTGCCAGCGACTGGCTCGACTTCGGCGGAGAGGGCGTCGGTCCGTGGGCGGAGGGTCTCTACGACACACCACCCGAGATCATCGGAACCCTGGAACCGTCCTACGAAGCCGTGGCGGCACTCGAGCCGGATCTGATCCTCGACACCAAGAGCTCGGGCGACGTCGGCCGGCACGACCGCCTGGCGGCCATCGCCCCGACCGTCGGCATCCCGGAGGGTGCGGAGAACTACACGACGTCCTACGAGGATCAGGTCACCATGGTTGCCGCGGCGCTCGGTGTGCCCGAGAAGGGCGCCGAGCTGATCGCAGGGCTGGACGACGGCTTCCGCACGGCCGCTGCGGACCATCCGGAGTTCGCAGAGAGGACCGTGACGGTGGGCGCCCTCAGCGGAACCGGCTACGGCGCCTACATAGAGGACAGCGAGCGGGTGCAGTTCCTGATGCGGCTCGGGTTCCGGCAGAACCCGACCATCGCATCGATGACCCCGGTGCGGTTCTCCGTACCGATCGCGGACGAGCAGCTGGGTCTGCTCGACGCGGATCTCGTCGTCATGTTTCCGATCGGCAAGACTGCGCAGGACATCGAGCAGAACCCGCTGTTCCGCAGTATCCCGGCCGTGGCGCAGGGGCATGCGATCGTGTTCGACGACCCGGCGGTGGCGAAGTCCTACTCCACCAACTCGGCGCTCTCGCTGCAGTACGCACTCGACACCGTGGTGCCCATGCTGGCGGAGGCGCTCCGGTCGTGATGCTCGGAGGCGATCGCTCACGCGTGCCTTCACCAGCGGCGCGACCTCGGTGCCGAGCAACTCGATGCCCCGCAGCATGGTCCGTCCAAGAGATGCGCCACCCGCTCGCGAGCGGTGACGCGGTGGCCGGTGTCGTACTCGACGACGGCCGACACGAAGTTGCCGATCCCGATCTGCATTGGTGCCGTTCTGCCGATGTAGTGAAGTGTCAACACACTGTAGTGTCGTCGAGTTGAACCTTCAAGTGAGGGTAGCGAAGGTTCACGACACCTAGGCTGGGTGCGTGAACGACGACGTCGAGTGGCTGCGACCCGACGAGGTACGCGCGTGGCTCGCGGTCGCAGGCCTCCTCGAGGCGCTCCCCGCAGTACTGAACTCGCAGTTGAAGAACGACGCGGGGGTCAACCACTTCGAATACATGCTTCTGGCCGGTCTGTCCGAGTCGCCTGGTCGGAGTTCGCCGACGAGTGAGATCGCTGCCTTCGCCGCAGGATCACTCTCTCGGGTCTCCCACGCACTCACGCGTATGGAGTCGCGGGGGTGGGTCGAACGGGGGCCACGCGGAGGCCCCGGTGGGCAGTCCGCGGTGACGTTGACCGACGAGGGCATGGAGATCGTTCGTCGCGCGGCTCCCGGTCACGTCGCGCAGGTGCGAGAACTGGTCGTCGACCGCCTCGGTCGTGAGGACGCACTCGAGCTCGGGCGACTCGCGGGCCGGGTGCTCGAGGGTGCGAACCCGGCGGTCCACAGGATGCTGATGGACCGGTATCCCGAGCAGGACGTGCGCCCGGACGACCGGGACTGACGGAGAGGACCCCATGTCGCTACCGCTGACCGGCATTCGAGTGCTGGAGCTCGGCAACTACATCGCCGCGCCGACCGCGGGACGCATGCTCGCGGACTTCGGCGCGGAGGTGATCAAGGTCGAGCGACCCGGCACCGGCGACGAGATCCGGAACTGGCGTCTCTATTCCGGTACCACGTCGATGTTGTACCGGACGATCAACCGCAACAAGAAGTCGATCGTGCTCGATCTGCGCACCGAGCAGGGGCGGCAGGACGTGCTGGATCTCGCCGCGCAGTGCGACATCGTGCTCGAGAACTTTCGGCCCGGCACTCTCGAGAAATGGGGACTCTCGCCGGAGCGGTTGAGCGAGAGGAACCCTGATCTCATCATCACCCGCATCTCCGCTTTCGGGCAGACCGGTCCGATGGCCGAGCGTCCGGGCTTCGCCGCCGTCGCCGAGGCCTACGGGGGATTTCGCAACCTCGTCGGCGACCCCGACCGACCACCGGTTCGCGTCGGAGTGTCGATCGGTGACTCCATCGCCGGCCTCTACGCCGCCTTCGGTTGTGTCATGGCTCTGTTCCGACGCCAGACCGCGTCGAGCGAGCTCTCGCTCGAGCAACGCTCGATCGACGTCGCGCTCAACGAGTCGATTCTGTCGATGATGGAATCGCTGGTACCCGACTACCTCGCCTACGGAGTGGAACGCGAGCGCACCGGTGGGCGGATGGAAGGCATCGCGCCCTCGAATGCGTACCCGTGCAACGACGGTCACTCGATCATCATCGCCGGCAACGGCGACGCCATCTTCCAGCGCTACATGGAGACGATCGGTCGGCCGGATCTCGGCGCGGATCCCGAGCTGTCCGCCAACGCCGGCCGCTGGCGACGTCGGGACGAACTGGACGCGGCCATCTCCGCCTGGACCATGCTGCACTCCCGCGACGAGGCGTTGGCGGTGCTCGATCGGGCCGGTGTGCCGTCGGGGCCCATCTACACGGCCGCCGACATCGTGCGGGATCCACAGTACCGAGCGCGCAACATGATTCAGACGTTCCCCGTGGACGTCGGTGGTGAGACTCCGGTGGACGTGGGTTTCGTCGGTGTGGTGCCCGTCATCGGCGATGCGTCCGTTCCCATCCGATCGCTCGGACCGGACCTCGGCGAGCACACCGCCGAAGTGCTGCGGGAACGGTTGGGACGCACCGAGAGCGAGAACGACGCATGACGCGGATCCTGGTCACCCTGCCGATTCCGGAACCGGGTATGGAGATTCTGCGCCGCGCCGCCGACGTCGACGTGATCGCGCTCGATCACGTCGCGCTGGTGGAGCGATGCGCCTCCGGCGACTACGACGTGGTGGTGGCCCAGCTCCGAGACCGGTTCGACAGAGTGTCACTCGCCAGTGCGCGCCTGCGTGGGATCTCCAACTACGCGGTGGGTGTCGACAACATCGACGTCGGCGCCGCCACCGTCCGAGGCATCGTCGTCGGGAACACTCCGGGCGTCCTGACGGACTCCACGGCGGACATCGCTCTCCTGCTGATGCTGGCCACAGCGCGTCGGGCGCTCGAGGCGGACCGGATGGTGCGCGCCGGTGAGTTCACCGGATGGGCACCGGACCTGATGCTCGGCACGGACGTGTCCGGGCGGGTGCTGGGACTGGCAGGATTCGGGCGCATCGCTCGCGCGACGGCGCGGCGCGCTCTCGGATTCGGTATGACGGTGCGGTTCTGCCCCCGGCCTCCGTCCGACAGGCCCGTCGACGATGCGGAGCTCGGCGAGTTCGGCGGTCGTGTCGAGCACGTCTCGTGGGACGAGTTGGTGGCGACGAGCGACTTCCTGTCCCTGCACGTTCCGCTGACCGAGGCGACGTACCACCTCGTCGATGCTCGGGTTCTCGGCGCGATGAAGACCTCCGCGATTCTGGTGAACACCGCGCGCGGGCCGGTGGTCGACGAGTCTGCTCTGGTGGAGGCGTTGCGCGACGGCGTGATCGCCGGTGCGGGGCTCGACGTCTACGAGGACGAACCAGCCATTGCACCCGGCCTGTCGGAGCTGGCCAACACCGTGCTGTTGCCGCATGTCGGGAGCGCGACGGTGTCGGTGCGGAGCGAGATGGCGCGTCTGTGCGCGGAGAACGCCGTCGCGATGGCCGCCGGCACGATGCCGCCCCACGCAGTCAATCCGGAGGCATGGGGGGACCTGTGAGAACTAGGTCGCGAGTGCGGAGTTGACCGCGTTCTCCGTCCCGGTCGGATCGTCCACCGTCAG
Source organism: Rhodococcus sp. NBC_00297 (assembly GCF_036173065.1). NCBI lineage: Bacteria > Bacillati > Actinomycetota > Actinomycetes > Mycobacteriales > Nocardiaceae > Rhodococcus > Rhodococcus sp. NBC_00297. Next base: position 1,307,727 of record NZ_CP108041.1, on the reverse strand, counting down.
GACGAGGCGATCGAACCGTCCGGTGCCGTCGAGCTCGATCACGATGTTGCGCACCGGGTCCCCGACGTTCCAGAACACCTTCTCGCCGTCACGGTGGAAGGTGCCGGCGTATTTCCCCGGTATCGAGAGGCCCGGAGCCCTGATGCCCCTGGGCTCACGCCGTACACCGGTGTCGACGGTGGCGCCCTTCACCTCGGACAGCGGGATGTCGAGTCGGCGCGTGAAGCTCCAGAGCTTGTCGAGGCCGCGGGGTTCGACGACCAGTCGGCCGTCGACGATGGTCACGGTGTTCATGCTGTGCCCTTTCTCTCGATGCAGGCGCGCGTGAGTACCGCGTCGCCCAGTGCCTGTGCGTCGATGTTCTCGGCAACCAACTTCTCGTGAATCTCCTGCCTCACCGAGGGATCGGAGGGGGCCAGATCCATGAGAGCGACGAGAAGCAGAGGCATCGTGGAGTGCGTCGAGCGCAGTGCGGTGAGGAACAGTCCGCGCTTGCTTCCGAACGCGTTGTAGAGGCTCGCCCGTCGGATGCCGACGGCGTCGAGGATCTGATCGACGGACGCGCCGGTGTAACCGTGACGGACGAACGTGTCGACCGCGGCCGCGAGCACAGTGTCCGTGTCGAACTCGCGCGGTCTCGGCATGCACCCATTCTAGACTGATCAGTCAATAATGGCGAGTGCCCGCACGGCATCGACGAACGCGTCCACGTCGCGCCCAGTGTGCGCGAACGACGTCACGAGACGCACGACCCCCGGCTCCCACCGGTCGTCGTAGAACGTGAATCCGCGGTCGTGCAGTGCCTGTGTCAGAGCAGCGGGGAAGCGGAAGTAGGACATGTTCGCCGACGCGTCGCCCACGACCTCGATGCCCCCGATCTGTCGGAGCCCGTCTCGGAGCCGCGCGGCCATCGCGTTGGCGTTCCGCGCATGACGCATCCAGAGGTCGTTCTCCAGGTACGCGACCAGTTGCGCGCTCTGGAACCGCATCTTGGACGTCAGCTGGCCACCGCGCTTGTGTCGGAATGCCAGTTCGGTGGACAACGAGGGATCGAACGACACGATGGCCTCGGCGGTCATCGTGCCGTTCTTCGTCGCGCCGAAGGACAGGATGTCCACGCCTGCTCGCCAGGTCATCTCGGCCGGCGTGCACTCGAGGGCCACGAGCGCGTTGGCGAACCGGGCGCCGTCCATGTGCACGCGGAGTCCGGCATCGTGCGCGATGGTCGACACCTCACGCAACTCGTCGAGGGTGTGGACGCTGCCCGTCTCGGTGACCTGCGTGAGGCTCACCACCGACGGCTGGACACTGTGGACGTCGCCGCGTCGTCGCACGACCGCGGCGCGCAGTGCGGTGGGATCCATCGTCGAACGGGGGCCGTCCACGAGGACGATCTTGGCGCCGTCGGTGAAGAACTCCGGAGCGCCGGCCTCGTCGTTGGTGATGTGGCCGTCGGGATGAGTGAGGATGCTGCCCCACGGCGGTGTACACGCGGCCAGCGCCAGTCCGTTGGCCGCCGAACCGGTTCCGACGACGAACACGTCGACGGGACGCTCGAAGACGTCGGCCATCAGCGTCGTGAGACGAGCGGACGTCGGATCGTTGCCGTACGGGGCTGCGAGCCCGGTCGATGCCTCCGCCATGGCCGCGAGTATCTCCGGGGCGGTGCCCGCAGCGTTGTCGCTGAGATATCCGGTGAGTGGGGCAGTGGTGCTCGTGGCCATACCCCCATGGTGGCAGAACCTCGACCGGCTACCGCAGCTCCGCCGCCAGCCGAGGGAGCAGTGCGAGGGGATTGGCGCGTTCCACCCGTGCCCGGCCGTCGCCGTCGAACACGTCGGACAGTCCGGGGGCCGGGTCGTCCGTGTCCGAGGCTGAGTAGGTGAGTCCGCTGAAGGGCCAGTCGGTTCCGAAGACGATGTGGTCGACGTCGGTCACTTCGAGCACCGATCGCAGCGACGACGCCGAGGCGGACAGTGCGGTGTCGTAATGGAAGCGTCGCAGTGCACCCTCGAGGCCGAGCAGCGACACGGACGGGATCTGATCCGGTGCGACGGCGCGGGGCGCACCCAGCCGCGTGGCGAGGTACGGCAGGCAACCGCCCGCGTGAGCGAGGACGAAGCGGATGTTCGGATACCGGTCGAGGGTGCCGGCCGCGATCATCTCGACCGCGGTCCGTGTGGTCTCGAACGGGAACTCGAGGAGGAAGCTCGGAAGCGGCAGTGGGGGAGCCGAACCCGCGGGGAGCTCGCCGGGGTGCACGAAGACGAGGGCGGACCGCGCGTCGAGCAACGCCATGATCGGCTCGAAGCGTGGGTCACCGAGGTAGATGCCGTCGTACGACGACAGCAGTGCCACCCCGTCCATTCCCAGCACGTCCAGGCCGTACGCGATCTCGGCGAGGGACGCCGGCACGTCCGGAAGTGGCACGGTGACCAGGGAGCCGAAACGAGTGGGATGCAGTCGAACCTGGTCGGCCGCGTAGTCGTTGCAGGAGCGCGCGAGGCGCACCGCCTCGAGGCCTCGCACGAACCGCACTCCGGGGTCGGAGATCGAGAGCACCTGGGCCGCGATGCCGAACTCGTCCATGAACGCGAGAGCGGACTCCGGCGACCACGCGGGCAGCGGTAGGCCGCCCGGAACCAGAAGCCCGGCGCGCAGCACGGCCTCCCGATACATCGGCGGGATCATGTGCGCGTGTAGGTCCACTCGATACGCGCCTGTGGGAGCGGCCGAGGCCGTCGGTCCCGTGGCCGCGAGCAGCCCCGTGCCGAGCACGCCTCCGCCGATCAGAGTCTGCAGAGCCTGTCGTCGTGTCGCCATCGTCGTTCCCCCCGTGTGCGGAAGCCGTCCCCCCGGCTCCGCGGCAACGTAACAGGCGTCGGTGCCACTCCTGATGGTTTCATCGGAATTCGGGACCGGTCACGAGTCGACGTGGTCCTGCGTGTCGTCCAGTCGGCCGGCAGCTGCGCGTCGACGAAGGACCTCGCGGTGTCCGAACGTCGCACGGAGAATCTGCTCCCGGTCGGCCACGGTGCTGCCGACGGCGCCCGCCACGGTGCCGAGTGATGCCGAGAGCCAGGCCAGGCGAACGTAATCGGAGAGGTTCGCCGCACGCCCGATCTGTTCGGACAGGAACGACGGAGAGATCACCACCGCGGCCGCCGCGCCGACCACCGCGAACAGGACCGCGTACATGACGGCCACCCCGGACACGACCGTACCGAGGGTGGCGAGGTTGTACATCGTGCGATCGAACCCACGCTCGCGTCGAGCGCGCCTCTCCCACAGTCCGTTCGGCACGATGAGCCATGTCGTCACGGCCACGAGGGCGGTGGCGGACACCGCTGACAGACGCACGATCGACATCGAGGCCGCCATCTGCCAGATGCTCGAGTAGAAGAGGCCGAACGCGGACGTCGCGGTCGCCGCGGCGAGTGCGCCGGACAACGTCGGCATCAACCGCCACGGGCGGTTGGTGCGGATCATGCCCGCGACCACTCGCGCTCGTCCCGCCAGGGCGGGCGCCACCAGGGCGTCGTGGCCGGAGACGGTGGACCAGTGCGCGAGACCCGTGGCGGGATCGGGCCTGTCGACACCGGTGGCGTCGCGTAGCGCTTCCAGCGCGGCCAGCGTGACGGCGCGCGCCCGCGGCGCGACTCGGTGGGTCCCGAACGACGGAACGTAGACGACCACCATCGACGGCCCGACGATCTCGGCGAGTACGGGGCGGGACCGCACGCGCCGCGGTATCTCGGACACGCACACGGTGAGGATGTCCTCGCTGCCCCCGGTATGGCCGAGCAGGGACGCCCAGGTGTCGAGATCGGGGCTGCCGCTCTGCACCGGTGGCAGCGGGATCGTGATCCTCTCGACGCCGAGCACGTCCCCGTCGCGCGTGGCCGATCCGTCGAGGCCCACGACCACGGAATCGGCGACGGTGGCGGCGAAGCCGGGATCGGACGCGACTCTGACGACGGGCATCCTGGTCGGCTACCCGTGTCGGTCGTTCGGAAACGGCGCGGCGGCGACTCCAGCCCTTGCGTCGCGGCCTCTCTCGCGCGAGACCGCGCTCGCTAGCGTTCGGCCCGAAGTAGTTCCACGTCGGAGACCAGGCGGATGTGATCGGCCATCGCACGTCCGGCTTCCACGGTGTCCTCGCGCCGGATGGCCTCGGCGATACGCCGATGACCTTCGAGAGACGATCGTGGGCGATCCGATTGCGACAGCGACTCGATGCGGGTCTCGCGAATCAGTTCGGCGATCTCGCCCATCAACCGGGCGAGGAGCGGGGAATGCGCCGCGGCCGTCACGGCCCGGTGGAACAGTTCGTCCCCCGACACTCCTCGCTCACCGCCGGAGATCTCCGCCTCCATGACGTCCAGGGCGTGGTCGATGGCGCGCATCTCGTCGTCACTGCGCCGGGCCGCGGCCAGTTCGGCCAGTTTGACCTCGAGTGCCTCACGCGCCTCGATGACCTCGGGAAGGCGATCGGCGTGCTCGCGGAGCGCCCGAATGGCCATGTCGCCCACCGGTCTACGAACCAGTACTGCTCCGTCGCCGTGCCGCACGGACAGGATGCCCTGCACCTCGAGAGCCACCAGGGCCTGGCTGAGGGACGCGCGACTGACGCCGAGCTGGCCGGCGAGTTCGCGCTCGGCCGGCAATCGTTCGCCGACCTGCATGTCGCGCGCCGCGATGTGGTCGCACAACTGCTCGACGATCACCTCGTACAACCGCGGGCGGTTCACCGGACGGATCTGGTCGGCCACTGGGTCACCCGTTCTCTACGTCACTCGTGCTCTGCTCCACTCACCCACAGAGTAGCGCCACCACGGCGTCGTTACTCCGCCCACAGTGAGGGTTGACAGTGACCCAGTTCACTGCCAGAGTCATCGGTGTCTCAGTGGCTAGTCCACTTCGCCACTGACGCTCTCGGGCAGACGCCCGCGAGACACTCACACGGACCGGAGACCATCGATGTCGACCGAGTTGATACCCATTCTCGCGCTGGTCGTCATGTTCCTCGCAGCCACGGTGCTGCCGGTGAACATGGGCGCCCTGGGCTTCGTCGCAGCGTTCCTCGTCGGCACGCTCGCCGTCGGCATGGACACGGACCAGATCATCGGGGGATTCCCGAGCAGTCTCTTCCTCACCCTCGTCGGCATCACGTATCTCTTCGCGATCGCCCAGAACAACGGCACCGTCGACCTCCTGGTCCGTGGCGCCGTACGACTCGTCGGGGGGAGGGTCGCGCTCATTCCGTGGGTGATGTTCGGTATCACCGGCGTTCTCACGGCGATCGGGGCACTGGGCCCCGCAGCCGTGGCGATCGTGGCACCCATCGCCCTCGGCTTCGCGGCGCGCTACAAGATCAATGCGCTGCTCATGGGCATGATGGTCATCCACGGTGCCCAGGCGGGCGGGTTCTCGCCGATCAGCATCTACGGCGTCACCGTCAACCGCATCGCGGCCGACGCCGGGCTCACCAACAGTCCGCTGACTCTGTTCCTCGGAAGTCTGCTGTTCAACGCGGCCATCGGAGCACTGCTCTTCACGTTCCTGGGCGGACGGTCGCTCATCGGGCGCAGCGTCCACGACGACGACGGTCTCAGGCCGGACGGCGATCCGGGTTCCGTGGGCGGCGGCACCACGCGGACGACCGTGATGCGCGGTTTCGGTGCGACGACGACCAAGCGTCCGTCCCAGACTGTCACCGTGGAGAACGCGCCTCCGCTGGCCACGGCGGTCAAGGCGATCACGCCCGATCAGATTCTCACCCTCGTGGGACTCGTGTCGCTGGCAGTCCTGTCGCTGATCCTCGATCTCGACGTGGGCTTCGTGTCCATGACGGTCGCGGTGGTGCTGGCACTGGCGTCGCCGAAGGCGCAGAAGGGTGCGATCAACCAGATCAGTTGGTCCACCGTCCTTCTGATCGGAGGAATTCTGACCTTCGTCGGGGTGCTGCAGGAAGCGGGCACGGTCGAGTACGTCGGTAACGCCGTCGCCGGCATCGGCATCCCGCTGCTCGTCGCCGTCCTGCTCTGCTACATCGGTGCGATCGTGTCCGCCTTCGCATCCTCCACCGCGATCCTGGGCGTCACCATTCCGCTGGCAGTGCCGTTCTTGCTGGCAGGTGAGGTGGGTGCCGTCGGCGTGATCGTCGCGCTCGCCATCTCGTCCACCATCGTCGACGTCAGCCCGTTCTCGACGAACGGCGCGTTGGTGCTCGCCAACGCGCAGGGCGTCGATCGCGACGTCTTCTACCGGCAGATTCTGAAGTACAGCGCGCTGGTCGTGGCCATCGGACCACTGGTGGCCTGGGCCGTGCTCGTCGTCCCCGGCTGGATGTAACCGCTCCGCCGACGCTCCGTTGACATCACGTGGGCGTCGTGGTCTCCTTAATTGGCTAGGCCACTAGGTCACCGAACCAAAGCCATGCTCTCCGACAGGATCGAGAAACGCCATGCCTCTCAACACCACGGGCAGGACCGGCCCCCTCGACGGCACCGTCGTCGTCGATCTCACCCGCGCCCTCGCAGGACCGCACGCCGCGATGATGCTCGGCGATCTCGGTGCGGACGTCATCAAGATCGAATCGCCCAAGGGTGGTGACGACACCCGCGTGTGGGGCCCGCCCTTCGTCACACCGGAGCCGGGTGACGGTCACGCCGACCGCGAATCGACCTACTTCCTCTCCGCCAATCGGAACAAGCGGTCGATCGCCCTCGACCTCAAGACGGACGACGGTCGCGACGCCCTCGAGGCGATGATCGCCAAGGCTGACGTTCTGCTCGAGAACTTCCGCACCGGTGTTCTCGACCGGTTGGGATTCACGACCGAGCGACTGGCCGAGCTCAATCCCGGCCTGGTCGTGTTGTCCATCAGCGGTTTCGGCCACGACGGTCCGGAGGGCGGCCGCTCCGGCTACGACCAGATCGCACAGGGGGAGGCCGGCCTCATGTCCTTCACGGGCTCCGGGCCGGACGACGTCCAACGCGTGGGCGTTCCCATCGCCGACCTCCTGGCGGGCATGTACGGAGCTTTCGGAGTGCTCGCCGCACTTCGGGAACGAGATCGCACGGGGCGCGGAAAGGTGGTGCGCACCTCGCTTCTCGCGAGCGTCGTGGGAGTGCACGCCTTCCAGGGCACGAAGTGGACCGTCGCGGGGGAGATCGGACAGGCGCAGGGCAATCACCACCCCTCCATCTGCCCGTACGGGCTGTTCCCGACCTCCGACGGCGCGGTGCAGATCTCGGTGGGCAGCGAGGGTCTGTGGCATCGCTTCTGCGACGGCTTCGGCATCGATCCGGACCTCGAGGGCATGGCCACCAACCCGCAGCGCGTCGGTAGCCGGGACGACGTCGTCGAGCTGGTGTCGAAGATCTTCCGCACGTACGAGACCGAGCCGCTGCTCGCTCTTCTCGACGAGATCGGCGTCCCGGCCGGCAAGGTACGCAACGTCCAGGAAGTCTACGAATGGGAGCAGACCCGGTCGCAGGGTCTTCTCGTCGACGTCGAGCACGAGACGCTCGGGAAGGTGACGCTCCCCGGACCGCCGTTGCGCTTCTTCGACGCCGACGGAGCGGAGACCACCGAGACCCGGCACCTCGCTCCGCCCGTTCTGGGCGCCGACGAGGATCTGGTCCGCGCATGGTTGGCGGAGAGCGTCTGATGGCCGGCGTCGGTGCCCTCGCTCTGCTCGACATCGTGGTCGACGCGGGAAGTTTCGAGTCGTGGGACTCCACCCCGCACGATCATCCGGTCGACGAGGCGTACACCGCGGAACTCGCGGCGGCGCGGGAGAAGACCGGACTCGACGAGTCGGTGATCACCGGTGTCGCCACCATCTCCGGTCGGCGGGTGGCGATCCTGTTGTGCGAGTTCCGTTTCCTCGGCGGTTCCATCGGGGTCGCGGCCGGGGAACGTCTGACGACGGCAGTACGCCGGGCGACCGCCGAGCGGCTTCCGCTGTTGGCGCTCCCGACGTCGGGCGGCACGCGAATGCAGGAGGGCACGGTGGCGTTCCTGCAGATGGTCAAGATCACGGCTGCGGTCACCGCCCACAAAGCGGCACATCTTCCGTACATCGTCTACCTCCGGCACCCCACCACCGGCGGAGTGTTCGCGTCCTGGGGATCGCTCGGTCACGTCACCATCGCCGAACCCGGTGCGCTGGTGGGGTTCCTCGGCCCGCGGGTGTACGAGGCCCTCTACGACACGCCGTTCCCGACGGGGGTGCAGACATCGGAGAACCTGCAGGCGCACGGACTCGTGGACGCGGTGAAGCGACCGGATCAACTCGGCGAGGTGGTGGATCGCGCTCTGCGCATCATGACGCTTCCGGCGGGGACACGCCCGCGGCCGGCGCCGGCGCCGGAGTGGTCGATCGACGACGTCCCGGCCTGGGACTCCATCGTGGCGTCCCGGCGGGCCGACCGCCCGGGTGTCCGCGAGCTGCTCTACAACGCGGCCTCGGACGTGCTGCCGCTCAACGGGACCGGGCAGGGTGAGACGGACCCCGGACTGATTCTCGCGCTGGTGCGTTTCGGCGACATGCCCTGTGTGCTGCTGGGGCAGGATCGCCGGGGCCAGACGCCGTTGACCCCGCTGGGTCCGGCAGCACTGCGTGAAGCGAGGCGGGGAATGCGCCTGGCTGCGGAACTACGACTGCCGTTGGTGACCGTCATCGACACCGCGGGCGCCGCGCTGTCGAAGGAGGCCGAGGAAGGTGGGCTCGGCGCGGAGATCGCGCGCTCCATCGCGGACATGGTCGATCTGGACACGCCGACCATCTCGGTGCTGCTCGGCCAGGGCACCGGTGGTGGCGCCCTCGCGCTGGTTCCGGCGGACCGCGTCCTGGCGGCACAGCACGCGTGGCTCTCTCCGTTGCCACCCGAAGGTGCGAGCGCCATCGTGCATCGCGACACCGCTCATGCCCCCGACATGGCTGTGCGCCAGGGTGTCCGGTCGCTCGACCTCCGTGGCGCCGGCATCGTGGATCTGATCGTGCCGGAGTACCCCGACGCCGCCGACGAGGTCCAGCCGTTCTGCGATCGCGTGGGTTCGGTGCTGCACCGGGAGCTGGCCGATCTGCTGGCCGAAGATCCGGACATGCGCAGGATCGCCCGGGAGAAGCGCTTCGACCGGATCGGTTCCGCCATGACGGCGGTGTGACGAGGAACCCTGTCAGCGCCTCCGGAGGGAGCGCACGATCGTGGTGGCCGCCACGCCCGCCAGAACCCACGGACCGCCGACGATGATCGGATCGATCCACGCGTGGTGCATGTCGACGCGGGTGGTTCCCCGCCTCGACCGCACCCCGTGGTGGGTGATCTCGGTGCGGATCCCGGTCTGCGTGATCGGGTTGTCGGGGTGCACGGTGGTCAGCGAACGCAGGTGGGATTCGACGGCGTCCACGCGGTCGCCCGCCAGGAGTAGCAGCCAGTGCGCCGCCCGGCCCTCGCTGTAGCGATAAGCGAACCGGCGCACGGCGCCGGACACCCCGCGCAGAGGTGCCGTCGTGCCGAAGACCGGCGGAAGAGTTCCGTGTTCGATGGATCGTTCGCGGGGACGCAGTTCGGGTTGACGCTCCGGGAAGTCCCAGTGCGCACCGGTCGCGCCGGGGTCGAATCGTTCTCGCGGCACGGACGGACGGTCTGCGGGATCGAGGTCGACACCCCATCCGGGAATTCGTGCGCGCAACTCGTCGTGGTCGGGTACGGGTGGGTGATCGGCACGGTAGACCATGGGTGGTCCTCTCAGCTCGCGTTCGGCAGCACGATCGGCTTGATGCAGCCGTCGAGCTTGGACGAGAAGATGTGGTAACCGTCGGCGATGTGCTCCAACGGAATTCGATGGGTGATGATCTCGCTGGGCTTGATGTAGCCGTTACGAATGTGCGAGAACAAGCGTGGCCATTGGCGCTTGACGGGGCACTGGTTCATGCGCAGGGCCAGCCCCTTGTTCATCGCGTCGCCGAACTTGACCGCACTGAACATGGGCCCGTACGCGCCCACGACCGAGACCGTCCCGCCCTTGCGGACACTGTCGATGGCCCAATTGAGGGCGATGGGGGACCCGCCCTGGAGTGTGAACTTCGCGGCGGTGACGTGCTGGAGGAAGTTCCCGTCGGCTTCGGCGCCCACCGCGTCGATCACGCGGTCCGCACCGAGATGGTCGGTGGCCCTCTTCATGGTCACCACGAGGTCGTCGTGCTCCGCGAAGTTGATCGTCTCGGCGTGGGCGAAGGTGCGGGCCTTGGCGAGACGGTTCTCGAGGTGGTCGACGACGATCACCCTGCCGGCGCCCATCAGCCACGCAGACGTGGCGGCGAACAGCCCGACGGGACCGGCTCCGAACACCGCCACGGTGTCACCCTCGACGATGTCCGCGAGCTGCGCGCCGAAGTATCCGGTGGCGAGGGCATCGGTGCACAGGAGCGCGTCCTCGTCGTCCATCCAGTCCGGGATGATCGAGGGCCCGACGTCGGCGAACGGTACCCGGACGTACTGTGCCTGACCTCCGTCGTACCCGCCGCACGTGTGGGAGTACCCGTAGATGCCGCCGACGGCCGTCGCATTCGGATTGACGTTGTGGCAGTTGGAGTACAGGCCGCGTGCGCAGAAGAAACACGACCCGCAGTACACGTTGAACGGCACCATGACCCGATCGCCCGGTGTCAGGTTCCGGACCGACGGCCCGACCTCCTCGACCACGCCGATGAACTCGTGACCGAACGTCGTCCCGACCCTGGTGTCCGGCATCATGCCGTGATACAGGTGGAGATCGGATCCACAGATGGCCGCCATCTCGACCCGGACGACGGCGTCGTTCGGATGCTCGATGGTCGGCATGTCCTTGTTCTGCACTCGGACCTTGTACGGGCCTCGATAAGTCATGGCTTTCACGCGGTGCGATCTACCCGACCCGCGTGCGGGGAAACACCGAACAGGTGGGTGAATCTCGATTCGGTGCCCGCCGATCACTCAGTCGTCGAGTTTGAAGCCGACCTTCAGCGTCACCTGGAAGTGCGCGACCGCGCCGTTCTCGATGTGTCCGCGGGTCTCGGTGACCTCGAACCAGTCGAGCTCCCGCAGTGTGCTGCTCGCGCGGGAGATGGCCTTGCGGATGGCGTCGTCGACACCCTCCGTCGAGGTTCCGACGATCTCGGTGACGCGGTAGACGTTGTCGCTCATGGTGTGCCCTTCACTCGGTGACAGTTCCCCGTCATCGTGCGTCCTCGGGTGTCGTCCGGTCCAGGGTTCCGATCATCGCGGTTCGACGCGGTCGAGCACCTGTGTCCGTTTCGGAAGTGGGTGGCTCGGGTAGAAGACGTGCGGCGGCAGCGGCGGCGCGTGCGTCGGCGTGGACGCCCGGTGAGGTTGAGACCACAGCCTGCCGATGGAACGGCCTTCCCGCACGGACCACGCGGGCGGGGAGGCCGTTTCCGTCTCTTATTCGGAGTCGGGCGGAGGTCGGATCTACTCAGTCCGAGACGGTGAGACCGTGCGCGTGCACGTAGGCGAGTGCCTGGACCGTGTCGATGCGGGCTCCGTCGAGCACGGCCGACGTCCAGAACGTGGCATCGGCGATGCTGCCCCGCAGATCCGCATCGTTCAACCGGAGCCCGGAGGTGCGGGCACCGCCGAAGTCGACGCCGCGGAGCGTGGCCTTGCGGAGATCGGTCCCGACGAGGTTGGCGTCACGCAGGCGCGCCCCGGTGAGGTCGAGTCCGCGGAGGTCGAGACCGCCGAGCGAGGTGAGCATGAGGTCGACCTCGTCGAAGACCGCGGGCGTGATGCGCGAGTCCGCGATGGCGGAACCGAGGAACGATGTGCTGCGAAAAGTGCTGTGCCACAATCGGCTCCGCCGGAACTCGCAGTTGCGGAAGGCCGACCCGATGTGCGTCGAGTCCGTCAGATCCACGCCGGAGAAGTCGCAGTCGGTGAAGACGACACCGTGGGTGGTCAGACCGCCGAGGTCCGCGTCGATGAAGCTGCAGGACGTGTACGAACGCCTGTCCCACCGCTGGCCGTGTGCGTCGATCTCGTTGTAGTTCTCGTCCTCGAACGACCGGTCGGCGAATTCGTCCTCCACACGGGGGACTCTAGCGGGAAGGCCGGAGGCCGGTCGGGGTGTGGCGGGAGGGCCGGAGGCCGGTCGGGGTGTGGCGGGAGGGCCGGAGGCCGGTCGGAATGCAGGCGGTCAGGCGGTCAGGCGGTCGGGCGGGCGGTGGGGCCCATCCGCGGCACGCTGGCGGGGAGCACGGCGTCGACGAGAGCCGCCGCTCGCGGGTCCACGTCGGCATCGGTCCGGGCGATGAACGTCGTGGTGCTGGTGCACACGTCCTCGCCGTGCGACGTCAGATGGTTCTGGACCACCAGGATGTCGTTGCCCGCGAACTGGCGGATCGACAGCACCTGGAGAGTGGACACCAGCTGATCTCCCTGCATGACCGGGCGATGCAGAACGAAGCTCTGATCGGTCTGCATGACTGCCGTGATCTCGTACTCCACGAGGATGTGCGCGAAGAGATAGTCGATGGCGATGGATCCGACGACGCTCACGAAGGTCGCGGGCGCGACGAGTCCCTCGTATCCCAACTCGGCCGCAGCGGCCTCCTTGTGGTGCGCCGGATGTTCGTTCTGGATGGCGCGGGAGAGTTCGCGGATCTTCTCGCGGCCGACCTCGTAGTAGTCGGGGATGACGTAGGCGTGTCCGACCAGGCGGGAGCTGCGTTCGAACCGGTGATCGGGCTCGTGCGGAACGAGCGGGCGAGTCTCGTGAGCACCTGTCACGGAGTCGTCGGTCACCGAATTGCTGGTCACGTGGAGCCTTCCCCTGGGACGCGCCCACCCCCATCGGCACACGCGTATGTGAACAAATCCTACTTCGCGTGTGAATATCCACAAATGCGGCAGTCGAACCCCGTCGGTCGGGTGCGCGGGTGCGTGGTCGCCGCCGGCGTGCACGGGTTTCGTCAGGGGCACACTCTGTGCCGCGTGTCGACAGGGGTGTGGCGCGCTGAGTGGGGTGTGGGCGCGAGATCGGTCAGGGAACCTGAGTCGGTCGCATTCCGGTCAGGTGTCGGACCGGCCGCGTCGACTGTCGAGGTAGGCCCTCGCCCTGAGGGACCGCAGCCATTCCGGACCGGGCCGGACACTGTCGGGAGTGCGCCGGATCGGGTCGAACGACAGGTCGCCACCGGACTGGTCGACCGAGCCGAGCGTCAGTTCGGCCAACGGGACGTACGCCCCGGTGCCCTCGGCCTGCTCGAACTCGAAGACCAGCGGACGCGCACGCACGGCGTCGACGATGGAGTCCAGGGTGGGCAGCGGCGGCGCGGCGACGGCCCGCGCGCGGACCCACCACTGACCACCCTCGAACTGCAGCGGCATCAGCGTCGAGAAGGAGGCCGTCTCGAACGCGAGCACCGGGAGCGGAACGCACCGCGTCACGACGTCCCGCCCGGCGCTGGCAAGGAGGATGTCCCAGGCACCGTCGGCCCGGTCGGTCTGCGGAAGACGCAACGCGAGACCCGCGACGTCGGGAACTCGTCGGGGCAGCCCGAGCGCGGTGGACAGGCGCACCGTCACCTCGCACGTGCACACGGGCAGTCCGGCGTCGCCCTCGGCGGTACGGCGCAGTGTGCCCGTCAGAACCTTCCCGTGGGGATGGAACAGCTTGGCGTGGCGCAGCGCCGACCCCAGCCCGAACGGCAGGGCGAGCACGCGCACGGGCATCGACGTCTCGTTCACGCTCGGGGATTGCCCGGTGTGTGACGTGAGGAAACGTCGCCGCTCAGGCTCCGTCGTGGGCCTTCTGCAGGTCGGCGACCACGATCTTCGACATCGACAGCATGGCCTGCACGACGCGCTGGGACGCCGCCGGATCCGGGGTGCTCATCAGCTGCATCAGCTGGACCGGGACGATCTGCCAGGAGACCCCGAACTTGTCCTTGCACCAGGCGCACCGGCCCTCGGATCCACCGTCGGACGTGAGCGCGTTCCAGTAGCGGTCGACCTCTTCCTGCCCGTCGCAGCTGACAGCCATGGAGATGGCCTCGGTGAACGGGAACTGTGGTCCCCCGTTCAGGGCGTTGAATCGCTGACCGAAGAGCTCGAAGTCGACCATCATCGCGCGGCCCGGGGCGCCGGGTCCACCGTCGCCGTAGCGGCTGACGTTCAGTATCGCTCCCGTGCCGAACGTCGAGAGGTAGAACTCCGCGGCCTCCTCGGCCCGGTCGTCGAACCACAGTGTGGGGGTGATCTTCTGCATCGTGAGGTCCTTCGTCTTCGGATGGCGGAGCGAACTCGACCCGTCAGCCGTGTCGACTCCGGCCGACGGCGAAAGTCATCGCGCGATGCCGGCGGTCAGCAGTGTGGCCAGCTCCCGGTAGGCGGCGGCGTCGTCCAGACCCGTGCGACGGGCGAGGGCACGGCTCTGGATCGAGACCATCACGGACGCGGCGACGTCGGCGACGAACGCGGCGTGGACGTCCCGCACGTCGCCGGCGCGGACCCCGTCGTCGATGATGCCGCGGACTCGCTCGGCCGCGATGGCGGTGTTGCGTTCGTAGACGAGCCTCGACGGCTCGAAGTCGGCGAGGTCGGTCATGAACCGTTCCGACGCCGGCGCGAGTGCTTCACCGACCGCGCCCAGATACGCCGCGAGGCGCTCGCGGGTGCCCGTCGCGGCGTCGGAGGCCGCGTCCACGCGGACCGCTGCCGAGGTGAAGAAGTGCACCGCGGCGGAGCGGACGAGGTCGTCCTTGCTCGCAGCGAGGGTGTACAGCGTGCTCTTCGAGCACCGAAGGCGGGCGGCGATGTCGTCGAGAGTGAGGTGCGCGAAGCCTTCGGCCAGGAACAGGGCCACCACGGAATCGAAGAGCTGCGCGCGCCGCGCCGTCGCGTGAGCTGCTGTCATGGTGAGCGACAGTACTGCAGAACGCCATGCAGTACTGTCGTAGTACTGAGGGGCCCGCTGCAGTACTGGTGCCGCCTCATCCGATCCGCGACCGAGACGAGGACCCATGGCTGTCGAACGACTGCTGCCGAACGACGACGCACGTGACCTTCTCCAGTTGACCCGCGACATCGCGGACAAGGTCCTCGACCCCATCGTCGACGAACACGAGAAGGCCGAGACCTATCCCGACGGCGTCTTCGCCACGCTCGGCGAGGCGGGGCTGCTCAGCCTGCCGTATCCGGAGGAGTGGGGCGGCGGCGGTCAGTCCTACGAGGTCTATCTGCAGGTGCTCGAGGAACTGGCGTCGCGCTGGGCCGCGGTGGCCGTCGCCGTGAGCGTGCACGGGCTCTCGTGCCACCCGCTGATGTCCTTCGGGTCGGAGGACCAGAAGTCGCGGTGGCTGCCGGACATGCTCGGTGGGCGCACGATCGGCGCCTACAGCCTCTCGGAGCCACAGGCCGGCAGCGACGCGGCCGCCCTCTCCTGCAAGGCCGTGGCCGGTCCGGACGGGTACACCGTCACCGGGTCGAAGGCCTGGATCACGCACGGCGGCAAGGCGGACTTCTACACGCTCTTCGCGCGCACCGGCGAGGGCTCGCGGGGCATCTCCTGCTTCCTCGTGCCCGCCGACCTCGAGGGGCTCTCCTTCGGAGCTCCGGAGGAGAAGATGGGGCTGCACGCGATACCCACGACGGCCGCCCACTACGACGGCGCGGTGCTGTCGGCAGATCGCCGCATCGGCGAGGAGGGGCAGGGGCTCGGCATCGCGTTCAGTGCCCTCGACGCCGGGAGGCTGGGCATCGCCGCCGTCGCCGTCGGCATCGCCCAGGCCGCGCTCGATGATGCCGTGGCCTATGCGCAGGAGCGAACGACGTTCGGCCGCAAGATCATCGATCATCAAGGGCTCGGGTTCGTGCTGGCCGACATGGCAGCGGCGGTGGACTCGGCCCGGGCGACGTACATCGACGCGGCACGCCGCAAGGATGCCGGACTGCCGTTCTCACGTCAGGCCTCCGTGGCCAAGCTCGTGGCGACGGACGCGGCGATGAAGGTGACGACCGACGGCGTGCAGGTGTTCGGAGGCTACGGGTACACCCGAGACTTCCGGGTCGAGCGGTACATGCGCGACGCCAAGATCACGCAGATCTTCGAGGGCACCAACCAGATCCAGCGTCTGGTGATCAGCCGGTCGCTGGCCTGACCCCCCGTGCGCACTATGCGCATCCAGCGGTACGCACAGGGCGCACGGGGCGATAGCCTCCCGCTATGAGCTCGTTCACCGGAATCCCGGAGGCCGCCCTCGATTTCTACGAGGATCTCGAGGTCGACAACAGCAAGACCTGGTGGGCCGAACACAAGCACGTCTACGACGAATCGGTCCGCGCGCCCATGACCGCGCTCACGGAGTTACTGGCCGAGGAGTTCGGGACGGCCAAGCTCTTCCGGCCGCACCGCGACGTCCGCTTCTCCAAGGACAAGGTGCCGTACAAGACGCACCAGGGTGCCTACGTGCAGGTGGCCCCGTCCACGGGGTGGTACGTGCAGGTCGACGCCTCCGGCCTCATGGTCGCCGGCGGGTTCTACGCGTCCACGTCCGACTCCATCGCCCAGTTCCGCGCCGTCGTCGACGACGAGGTCCGCGGGTCGGAGCTCGCGCGAATCGTGGCCGATCTCGAGAGCCGCGGCTACGACCGCGGCGGTGACCGGCTGAAGACCTCGCCGCGCGGCTACGACGCGGATCATCCCCGCATCGATCTGCTGCGCCACAAGTCCCTGACGGCAGGACGGTCCTTCGGCTGCCCGCCGTGGCTCGACACAGCAGAGTGCGCCGATCACATCCGTGGCGCCTGGCGTGATCTCACACCACTTCTCGAATGGTGCCGTCAGGTACTGGCCTGACGTGCCAGCACGGCCAACTGGAGTTCCATCAGCAGTCGCGCGGCGGGATCCGACAGGTCCGTCTTGGTGATCTCCTCGGCCCGTCGGACCCGATAGCGCAACGTGTTCGGGTGCACGTGCAGGTCGGCCGCGGCCCGGCGCACGTCGGACGGGTGCCGCAGATACGTCGCGATGCTCTCGCGTAGCGACGAGGACGTGCGTGCGTCGTACTCGACGAGCGCCGCCATGCGCGGATCGTGCAGCGAGGGGTGCGCGAGGAGCAGATCGACGATCTCACCGAGCAGCACGGACGTCCGCGAATCGGCGAGTGTGGTCACCCTGTCGTCTGCTCCGGCGGTCCCGTCCAGGACGCGATCGACCTCGCGGCGAGCGGCGGCGACCTCGGACAGGGCGGCCACCGGCGATGCCACCGCGGCCCGCAACCGGATCCCCGTGCGTCCCTCGATGCCCTCGAGCAACCGGCGAGTCCACGACGGCACCGAGGTCTCCGCGCGGGTCCGTGGAACGAGGACGTAGATGCGGTCGCCGAGAGTGGTGACCAGGGACAGTCGGTGAAAGGAACTGGCGTGCAGTCGGATCGCGCCGGACAGATCGGCCATCGTGGCCGACGAGGGGGCATCGGGCGCGGCGCCGTCCAGCGCGGCGAGACCGATCACCGCCGCCGGCCCGTCCGTCGGGATGGACAGCGCCGCGGCGAGTGAGGGCACGTCGACCCCACCGCCACGAGCGCCGAGCAGTCGCTGGATCTGCACCGCCTCGTTGGTGGGTGCCTCGAGGATGCGCGTGATCAACCGTGCCGCCACCGCGGCCGCCCCCTGCAGCACGCTCGGAGCATCGTCGGTGAGCGGGCGACGACCTTCCTGGATCCACAGCGTGCCGACCAGTCGTGGTGTGCCCGAACCATCCTGCGTGGCAGTCGTTCTGATACCGGCGACCAGTCGCCGTCGGATACCCAGATCGGAGTGCGCCGGCACCTCGACGACCTCGTCGGAACGGCGGACCGCGTCGTACACACCCCACTGCTCGAGTCGCCGGAGATACTCCGCGGGGCCCTCTCGTCCGAGAATGGACAGGGTCCGCAGCTCGTCCGCCTGATCGTCCGACGCCGAGTACGCCAACACGTGCGACCGCTGGTCCTCGATGCTCACCATCCCGCGCGTGAGCACCGCGACGGTGTGCGCCAGCCCGAAGAGATCGGTGTCCGCGCCCACCAGTCCCGCCAGTTCGGACGGTTCCGCGGACGACGGTGGAGGTGTGGTGATCGACGGCGAGGAATGGTCGAGCACGCCGCGCACCATCGAGAGGAGGCGGTCCCAGCGGGTCTGCGTGTGCACCGCGACGAGAGCGACGCCGGCCGTGCGAGCCGCGTGCTGCATCAGCGTCGACGAGGCGGCGATCTTCGACATCACCGCGGTGGGTCGAAGGTCGCTGCTCCGCGTCGCCAGGTCGTCGAACCACGCCACGGCGTCCGCTTCCCGCACACCCGCCAGCAGATAGAGGTCCGCCGCGGCGGCGGTCGTGTAGAGCTCGGCGGCCAGATCGTCGGCGTCGACGAGCGTCACCGACCCGATCGGCACGTCCGACCCCGCCGGTGCCACGAGCACCTCGACGAAGGCGGAGTGCAGCGCACGAACGATCGAGTCGAGGGTCGACGAGGTGCGGGTCATGCCGTGCACTCTAGGTGTCCTTCATCCGATCGGACAGGGGTCGGTGTATTTCTTTGGACGCTGGGCCGAATATCGAGGATGCCGTGTCCGCTTGGCTGAACCCACCGACCCGGCACGAAGACCCGACACCGAGGACCGACATGGACGCCGTCACCGCAGTACCCACCCCCCTGAACGAGCCGGTGCACACGTACGCACCCGGCAGCGCCGAGCGAGCGCGGCTCACGCACCATCTGGATCGACTCGCCGCCACGCCCACCGAGATCACCCAGGTCATCGGCGGAGACCACCGCGACGCGACGGGCCCACGCGAGAACGTCGTGCAACCGCACCGGCACGCGTCCGTCATCGGATCGTTCGCGAATGCCACCCACCAGGACGTGCGCGACGCCATCGACGCGGCGACCGCCGCCGCACCTGCGTGGCGATCGCTGCCCTTCGACGAGCGCGCCGCAGTCTTCCTCCGCGCCGCCGATCTCCTCGCCGGGCCGTGGCGCGAGACCATCGCGGCTGCCACCATGCTGGGGCAGTCGAAGAGCGCGTACCAGGCCGAGATCGACGCACCCTGCGAGCTGATCGACTTCTGGCGCTTCAACGTCTCGTTCGCCCGACAGATCATGGCCGAACAACCGATCTCCGCGCCCGGCGTCTGGAACCGCGTCGAATACCGCCCCCTCGAGGGCTTCGTCTACGCCATCACCCCGTTCAACTTCACCGCCATCGCGGGAAACCTCCCGTCGGCGCCGGCGCTCATGGGCAACACCGTGCTGTGGAAGCCGTCGCCCACCCAGGCCGTCGCCGCGTACCTGACGATGCAGCTTCTCGAGGCCGCCGGACTGCCCCCCGGCGTCATCAACCTCGTGCTCGGTGACGGACCCCTCGTCTCCGAGGTCGCCCTCGCCGATCGTCGTCTCGCCGGCATCCACTTCACCGGCTCCACACCGACGTTCCAGCGGCTGTGGCGCGAGGTGGGCGAGAACATCGCCGGCTACGACACCTACCCGCGACTGGTCGGTGAGACCGGTGGCAAGGACTTCGTCGTCGCCCACAGTTCCGCCGACCCGGACGTGCTCACCACGGCGCTGATCCGCGGTGCCTTCGACTTCCAGGGTCAGAAGTGCTCCGCGGCGTCGAGGGCCTTCGTGCCGTCGTCGGTGTGGAAGAGGATGGGGGACACGCTCGTCGACACCGCGTCGTCGCTGCGTTACGGCGACGTCACCGATCTGTCGAACTTCGGTGGGGCGGTCATCGACCGGAAGGCCTTCGACCGCAACGCGGCTGCACTCGAGCGCGCGAAGTCCACCCCGGGCATCACCATCGCCGCCGGCGGCACCTGCGACGATTCCGTCGGCTACTTCGTGGACCCGACGATCCTGCTCGGTGACGACGCGGGCGACGAGGCGTTCCACACCGAGTACTTCGGCCCGATCCTCGCCGTGCACGTCTACGACGACTCGAAGCCCGATGCGTTCGAGAACACGCTCGCCATGGTCGACAGCGGGTCGAAGTACGCCCTGACCGGATCGATCATCGCCGACGATCGCGCCGCCGTCACGCAGGCCACCGAGGCCCTGCGCTTCGCCGCCGGCAACTTCTACGTCAACGACAAACCGACCGGCGCCGTCGTCGGGCAGCAGCCGTTCGGCGGTGCTCGCGCGTCGGGCACCAACGACAAGGCCGGATCACCGCAGAACCTGCTCCGGTGGGCCTCCGCGCGCACCATCAAGGAGACTTTCGTGCCGGCCGTGGACCACACCTACCCTCACCAGGGAGTCTGACCGATGGCCACCAACCCGCTCCGCCCCGTCCTGCTCGCCGCCGGGCGATCGCGCCGCCTCGAACGCGTCGTCGCGCGGTCCGTCCTGACCAGGTCGCTCGTCGAACGCTTCATCGCCGGGAGCACCGAACCGGAGGTGGTCGGTGCCGTCGCCGACCTGCTCGGGTCCGGCCGCGTCGTCAGCGTCGATCACCTGGGTGAGGACACCACCGACGCGGCGCAGGCCACCGCGACCGTCGACGCGTATCTGTCCCTACTGCAGGCATACTCACGCCTCCACACCCCACAGCCTCCGGCTTTCCCGTCCAATTCCAACCGGCCTCCGGCCTTTTCGTCCACCTCCGGTCGGCCTCCGGCCTTCCCGCTGGAGATCTCGCTGAAGCTCTCGGCGCTAGGACAGTCGCTCCCCGACGACGGCCACGCCGTCGCCCTCGCCAACGCCCACAAGGTGTGCGCCGCCGCGGACGCCGCGGGAGTGTGGGTCACCGTCGACGCCGAGGACCACACCACCACCGACTCGACTCTCGCGATCGTGCGGGAGCTCCGCAAGGACTTCCCGACTCTCGGCACCGTCCTGCAGGCGTACCTGCACCGCACCGAACAGGACTGCCGCGATCTCTCCGGTCCCGGATCGCGAATCCGGTTGTGCAAGGGCGCATATCGCGAACCGGCCAGTGTGGCCTTCCAGAAGAAGGCGGACGTGGACGCCTCGTACGAGCGGTGCCTGCGGGTGCTCATGGAGGGGGAGGGCTACCCCATGGTGGCGTCCCACGATCCCCGCATGATCGAGGCGGCGCGACGAGACGCGGCCGAACTGGGACGTGGACCGGACGACATGGAGTACCAGATGCTCTACGGCATCCGCGACGGTGAGCAGACACGCCTGGTGTCGGAGGGGTACCGCGTCCGCGTGTACGTGCCCTTCGGTACGCAATGGTACGGATACTTCATGCGGCGGTTGGCGGAGCGTCCGGCGAACCTGACGTTCTTCCTCCGGTCACTGCTGACCCGCTCCTGACCCCTCGCCGCGCGCGCGATTCGCGCGTCCGTCGAAACTCCCGTCCCGGCACCCCTCGCCGAGGGCGGGAGTGAAGACGGTGTCACCGCAGGTGCGGCAGTGGTGCGTGCGATGGTGACCGATGCCGCACGAGCACGACCTGGCTCCCACGAGAACCGAACGCGCTTGCAGCGCATGACCGTTACCGCAGGTGGCCGGTGCCTCCTCGTGCCAGACCCCGTTCATCAGGTGCAGTCGGCGCCGACGGTTCATCACGGACGTCTCCTCGGGAATCACACGTCACGAGGGAAGGTCTGACGTCGGGTGGTGCAGTGACACCCACCCTACACGGTGTCGAACACATGTTCGACTCCGGTGGATCCGATCCGGGACGGATCAGGCGAGCGCGACGCGCGCCACGGCGCCCGAGGTGGGGAACGGTGATCCGCCCGCGGGTTCCACGGTCACCGACAGTGCGGTGGCGCCGTCGACGGGCACGGATGCCGGCTGGGAGAGGTCGTCGGCATCCATCGTCCCGACGGACACGGGCGAGCCCTCGATGAGCCAGACCTGGTAGACCGACCCGGCGGGAGGTGCTGCGACACCCGTCATGCGGAGCACGGCGCGCTCGTCACCGGGGGTGTACTGCACGCTCATGGTGCCGCCTCCGGCCACCGGGGATTCGAGCGGTGCCGCGACGGTCGCGGTGGGAGCCGACGGAGTCGCGCTCTGCTGCACGGCCACCGCCCCGCCCACACCGACGACCACCGCAGCGGCGGCCGCCATCGCGGCGATGCGCCATCCGCGTCGGCGGCTGGGACGAAGGGGGAGGACTGTCGCGCCGTCGGGGTCGACCTGCGCCGTGTCCTCCACGGCCCCCAGGATGCGGACCCGGAGATCGGCGGGGGCGGGAGTGCGTGTCGCGTCCGACGTCACGGCCATCGTCTCGCGGACGTCACGCACGATCGCGTCGAACCTCCGCCTGGTGTGGGCGTCCGTGTCGTCGAGGCGAGTCATGGTCTCGTACTGCTCCGAGGCTGCCATGGCGTCGAGGGCACACAGGTACGCGAGCTCGAGAAGGTCCCGATCCGGCAGCTGCACGGGTCGTTCGGGCGAACCGTGATCGCTCATCTCGGGCTGCCTCCATGCGTGTGGTCGGTGGGTCAGTAAGAGTGGGCGAAAAGTACCCCCGTCACATCCACGGCCGTGCTCTCCTGGCTGATACACCGGGTATTCGGTGCGCTCGCCGCACCGGATGGGCGGAGGGCGTCAGCTCGGTCCGCCCTCGTCGACCAGTCGCGGCCGCAGGTGCTCGAAGATCAGTGTGGTCTCGGTCGCGGCCACCGACGGATGAGCACTGAGGTTCTGGACGACGAAGTCCCTCAGGTGCGCAGAGTCCGTCATCGCGACGTGGATCAGGTAGTCGTCGGCACCGGCGATGAAGTAGACGTCGAGCACCTCGGGGAACGTCGTGAAGGACTCCGCGAACTCGCCCAGGTGGCGCCGGGCACCCGCCAGCAGCCGCACCGCGATCATGGCCTGCAGGCCCTGCCCCAGTGCCGCCGGATCGATGTCGGCGTGGAAACCGCGGACGACCCCGCGCTCGACCAGTGAACGGACGCGTCCCAGACACGTCGACGGGGCGATCCCGGCGCGGGCGGCCAGGGTGTTGTTGGGGATGCGGGCGTCGTTCGCCAGTTCACGCAGGATGACGCGATCGATGCGGTCCAGAGATGCCGCCCGAAGATTGTTCGGTCGCACCGGGGCGGACAGACCTGTGTTCGACGATTCGATGTCCATGAGGCCAGTCTACGAAATTATCGTCACTTCGATTGCGGCTCGGTCGAACGAAGTTCACGATTATCGGACATGACGAGTCATCCGGTAGAGGCGAAGGGCGCACCATGAGAATCGGCATACCTCGGGAACTGAAGAATCACGAGTACCGGGTGGCGGCGAGCCCGGCGGGAGTGCACGACATGGTCGTGCACGGTCATCGCGTCGTCGTCGAGACCGAGGCGGGCGCGGGATCGTCGTTCTCGGACAACGACTTCAAGGCTGCCGGCGCGGAGATCTCGAACTCGGCCGACGAGGTGTGGGCGCGGGCCGAGTTGCTGCTCAAGGTGAAGGAGCCGATCGAGGCCGAATACCACCGGCTGCGGTCGGGCCAGGTCCTGTTCACCTATCTCCATCTCGCCGCGTCGGCCGCATGCACCGATGCCCTCGTCGCGTCCGGCACCACGGCGATCGCCTACGAGACGGTGACCGGCGCGGGCGGCAGTCTGCCGTTGCTCGCACCGATGAGCGAGGTCGCCGGCCGGCTCGCGACCCAGGCCGGGGCGTATCACCTGATGGCGCAGACAGGCGGCCGCGGTGTGCTGATGGGCGGCGTTCCGGGAGTGAGTCCGGCCAAGGTGGTGGTGATCGGCGGCGGGGTGTCGGGATCCAACGCCGTGGCGATGGCACACGGGCTCGGTGCTGACGTGACGGTGTTCGACCTCGACATCGCCAAGCTGCGAACCATCGACGCGCAGTACCGCGGCCAGGTCAAGACCATGGTGTCGAACAGGTGGGAGCTCGAGCAGGCCGTCGTGGCCGCCGATCTCGTCATCGGGGCGGTCCTCGTCCCGGGTGCCAAGGCCCCGACGGTGGTGTCCAACGCACTGGTCGCACGGATGAAGGCGGGGTCCGTGCTCGTCGACATCGCCATCGATCAGGGCGGGTGTTTCGAGGACTCGCGTCCCACCACGCACGACGATCCCACCTTCCCGGTGCACGATTCGATCTTCTACTGCGTGGCCAACATGCCGGGCTCGGTTCCCCGCACGTCGACGCAGGCGCTGACCAACGCGACGCTCCCGTTCGTTCTCGCTCTCGCCGACCAGGGCTGGGAGCAGGCGTGCGCCACCGTTCCCGGGCTCGCAGACGGTCTCAGCGTGCACGCCGGCAACCTGCTGTCGGACACCGTGAGAACGGCGCTGGGTCGCTAGAGTCGGCCGGTATGACTGTCATCGAGGTCGACACCGGAACAGATCGCATCGAGGCGACACTCGAGGTCCCCTCAGGGGAGGGGCCCTGGCCCGCCGTCGTGATCGTGCACGACGTGTTCGGCATGACCGACGACATCAGGTCCATCGCCCGGCGCTTCGCCGACCAGGGCTACGTCGCGTTGGTGCCGGATCTCTACGCCCGCGGTGGTCGCGCCAAGTGTGTGACAGGAGTGTTCCGGTCGCTTCTCGCGCGCTCGGGCCGGGCGGTGGACGACCTGCTGGCGTGCCGCGACACCCTCACCGCGCGCGCCGACACCACCGGCGCGGTGGGCATCGTCGGGTTCTGCATGGGTGGAGGTTTCGCTCTGGCGCTGGCGCCCCGGGGGTTCGAGGCGAGCGCGCCGTTCTACGGCATCCTGCCCCGTCACATCGAGTCGGCCCTCGAGGGCACGTGCCCGATGGTCGCGAGTTTCGGCAAGCGCGATCCGATGCTGCCGGGCGCGGGCCCGAAGCTCGAGAAGGTGTTGCAGGACAAGGGCGTTGCCCACGACGTCGTGACCTATCCCGGTGCCGGCCACAGTTTCGCGAACGACTTCGGATCGGGTCCGGGTGCACTGGTCATGCGCGTCACCGGATTCGGCTATCAGCACGAGCAGGCCGAGGACGCCTTCGCTCGGGTCTTCACCTTCTTCGGCGAGCACGTCCGGTCGCGCTGACGTCCACGAGGCTCAGCGGCCGACGGCCGGACCCTGCAGCGCTCCGCGCACCTCGCCCGTCTTGGGCTCGACCGCGCCGCGACTCTTGACCCAGCGGCTCGGCAGCTTGCCCACCAGCTCGCCGAGCGGGTTCACCGCAGCGGCGAGGACGTCCACGGTGTCCTGCAGAATCTCCACGCTGACGCTCATGCGCTCGAGGTTGGGCGCCAGCGAACTCAGCGACTCGGCGACGGTCACGAGCTGATCCAGCGGACCGTTGCGTGCCGTCAGCCGCTGGATCGCGCCTTCCTCACCGAGCAGCGTCTCGACGAGCCCGCCCTTGGCGAGGGCGTTGTCGATGACCCCGTTCTCACGGGTCAGCGCCTCGATCACGCCGCCCTCCTTGGTCAGGAGTTCGACAGGGCCGTCCTTCGCGGTGAGGCGCTCGATGGGTCCGTCGACGGCCGTGAGTCGATCGAGCAGACCGCCCTCGGCGAGGAGGCGATCCAGCGCACCGTCCTCCGCGAGGACTCGGGTGAGGGGGCCGTCGTCCGCCAGGATGCGTTCGAGAGGACCGCCGGGCTCGAGCAGTCGATCAAGGGTGCCGCCCTTGCTCGTCAACCTGTCGACGGCGCCACCGGGCTCGAGCAGTCGGTCCAGCGGGCCACCGGGCCGCAGCGCGTGACCCAGTGCGCGGTCGTCGGAGGTGAGCTCGGCCAACTGTCCGAGAAGCTGCAGCGGGCCGCTCCGAGGATTGGCCAGGGTGATGGCGTCGAGTGACCCGGAAGCGCCTGCGGCCAGCGCCATCCGGGTGGTCGCGACGGCCGACTCGGCCACCCCGACCGCCGACTCGGCGACAGCCAATCCGACACGCACCGGCAGTGTGACCGCGGACACCCAGTTCATGGGGTCACTCTAACCCGCGGCGGGAAGGCCGGAGGCCGGTCGGGATGGGACGGCGGGACGGCCGGGGGCGCGGTCAGTGGGCGAGCTTGAGTCCGATGACGCACCCCACGAGCCCTGCGATGAGGGCGATGCGGATCGGCGTCGCGGACTCGGTGCCGGACACCATCGCGTAGACGACGGTGAGCGAGGCGCCGATGCCCACCCACACCGCGTAGGCGGTGCCGGTCGGGATGGTCCGCATGGCGAAGGCGAGACCGCCCATGCTGACGACGAGCGCCGTACCGAAGACGATGGTGGCGATGGGCTTCGTGAAGCCCTCGGACTTGCCGAGTGCGGTGGCCCAGACGGCCTCGAACACGCCCGACAACACCAGAATGATCCATGCCATGAGTAGTCGACTCTCCTGGCACCGTCTTGTCGCTGGCCGGGTACGGTGCGCTCGTCCGGGTCTGTGTCGCAGTCTGTCCTCCACGGTAGCAAAGCGGACACGACGCCGGATCGGGGCTCACAGGAACCTCACAGCGACACCCCGGGCAGGAACCAGCAACGCCGGACACCATGGCACTCGTGAGCGAGAATTCCGTCATGACGACTCCCCGACCGCAGACCACCGCCGAGGCGAAGGTACTGGTGGTCGACGACGAGCCGACCATCGTCGAACTGCTGTCGGTCAGTCTGAAGTTCCAGAATTTCGAGGTCCGCACGGCGCTGGGTGGGCCCGCGGCTCTGGACGTCGCCCGGACCTTCCGGCCGGACGCGTTGATCCTGGACGTGATGATGCCCGACATGGACGGCTTCGGGCTGCTCCGCCGACTGCGCGCCGACGGTA
The DNA here is from genome assembly GCF_036173065.1 of Rhodococcus sp. NBC_00297. Classification (NCBI taxonomy): domain Bacteria; kingdom Bacillati; phylum Actinomycetota; class Actinomycetes; order Mycobacteriales; family Nocardiaceae; genus Rhodococcus; species Rhodococcus sp. NBC_00297. Next base: position 1,280,997 of record NZ_CP108041.1, on the reverse strand, counting down.
TCGACGCGCCCGCACTGTTCCTCACGGCACGGGACTCTGTGGAGGACAAGGTGACCGGTCTGACCATGGGTGCGGACGACTACGTCACCAAGCCGTTCAGCCTCGAGGAGGTGGTGGCGCGCCTGCGCGTGATCCTGCGCCGGTCGGTTCGCGGTCCGGAGGCGCAGCCGTCACGCCTGACGTTCGCCGACATCGAGCTCGACGACGACACCCACGAGGTGTGGAAGGCGGGCGAACCCGTCTCGTTGTCCCCGACGGAGTTCACGCTCCTGCGCTACCTCATGGTCAATTCCGGGACGGTGCTGTCCAAGCCCCGGATCCTGGACCACGTGTGGCACTACGACTTCGGAGGTGAGGTCGGTGTCGTGGAGTCCTACGTGTCGTACCTGCGCAGGAAGGTCGACACGACGGAACCCCGACTGATCCACACACTGCGAGGCGTCGGCTACGTCCTGCGGGAACCGCGACGGTGAAGCGGCACCTACGCGCCGTCCCGCTCCGCGTCACCCTGGTGTCGGTGCTGCTGCTTCTCGTCGCCCTCGGTCTCGTCGGTTCGGGTGTGGCCGTGACCTCGGCACTGCAGAACACGCTGACCCAACGTGTCGACGAACAGCTCATGGAGGCGGCGTCCGGCTGGGCCAGACCTCGTGGGGAGCGGTTCCTCGGACCTCCCCCCGAGGAGGCGAACCCGCAGCGTCCGCCCACGGCGTTCTACGTCCGCTCGGTGGCGGCGGACGGCACCGTACGTACCCCCGTGAACGATGTCGGGGACGATCAGCCCGATCTGACCGGCGTCCTGACCGCCACGCCGACCACTGTCGGATCGGTCGGCGATCCCGACGAGTCGTGGCGCACGGTGACCGTCTCGAACGAGGACGGCCAGACGACGGTCGCGATTCCGCTGGCAGGCAACGAGGCCATCGTCTCCAGGCTCGTGACTCTGCAACTGTCCATCGGTCTCGCAGTGCTGGTGGTGCTGGGTGTCGCCGCGTACTTCCTGGTGCGCCGGAGCCTGCGGCCGCTGCAGGAGGTGGAGGTGACGGCCGCGGCCATCGCGTCCGGGGATCTGCATCGACGCGTTCCCGAGTGGAACGAGCGCACCGAGGTGGGGCGACTGTCCGCGGCACTCAACGGAATGCTCGCCCAGATCCAGCACGCCTTCGCTGCGACGGAGGCGTCCGAGAACGCCGCGCGCGAGTCCGAGAACGCGGCACGTGCGTCGGAGGACCGGATGCGCCGTTTCGTGGCCGACGCCTCCCACGAGCTCCGGACCCCGCTGACGACGATCCGCGGCTTCGCCGAGCTCTACCGGCAGGGGGCCATGACCGACACCGAGTTGCTGATGACCCGTATCGGGGGAGAGTCGGCGCGGATGGGTCTGCTCGTCGAAGATCTGCTGATGTTGGCGCGGCTGGACGCCCAGCGTCCGCTCGATCGGAGCCCCGTGGACCTCCTCGTGATCGCAGCGGACGCGGTGCACGATGCGGCCGCCACGGCTCCGGAACGAGCCGTGAGTCTGCAGGTGCTCGAGGGCAGCGGCGTGCCGGAGGTGCTGGGGGACGATGCGCGTCTGCGCCAGGTTCTCGGCAACCTGGTGGGCAACGCGCTCCGGCACACCCCGCCGACGGCGTCGATCACCGTGGCGGTCGGAACCGTCCGTGAGACAGCTGTTCTGGAGGTTCGTGACACCGGGCCGGGACTCACCGAGGACGATGCCGAGCGCGTCTTCGAGCGGTTCTATCGGGCGGATCGTTCGCGCACGAGAGAGAGCGGCGGGAGTGGTCTGGGTCTGTCGATCGTGTCCGCGCTGGTCGCGGCCCACAGCGGTCGGGTCTCGGTGGCGAGCGCGCCCGGCCGGGGTGCGACGTTCCGCGTGGAGCTGCCCCTGGCGGGCCGGCGTCCGGGTGGACGGGTGGAGTCAGCCGGAGACGAGCCCCTCGACCAGGACGACGGCGATGAGGAGCATGACCACACCGATCAGGACGTCGAGCACACGCCACGCGACGGGTCTGGCGAAGATCGGCGTCATGAATCGCGCGCCGAATCCGAGGGCCGTGAACCAGACGATGCTGCCCAGCGTCGCGCCGAGGGCGAACCACCAGCGCGCTGACCCGGTCTCGCGATTGGCGACGGAGCCGAGGAAGACGACGGTGTCCAGATAGACGTGCGGGTTGAGCCACGTCAGTGCCAGGCAGGTGAGGACCGCGGACCGCAGCGACACACTCGCTCCGTTCCCGCCGACGGTCAGACTCGTCGGGCGCAGTGCCCGTCGGAAGGCCATGAGTCCGTACACGGTGAGGAAGACGGCGCCGGCGACCGTGACGACGGTGACAGCCGTGGGGTAGGTCTCGACGACCACGCCGATGCCCGAGACTCCCGCGAGGATGAGGACCGCGTCGGACAGAGCGCACACCAGGACGACGGCCAGCACGTGCTGTCGTGCGATGCCCTGACGGAGAACGAATGCGTTCTGTGCGCCGATCGCGACGATGAGGGAGAGGCCGACACCGAAGCCGACGAACAGGGAGGACATGACCGGAACGCTAGGTCGAACCCGACGATGTAGTCCAGCTCATGTTTTTCAGGACTGATGAGCGTAGCTTCACATCATGCAGTCGGACCAGCTCGAGGCTCTGCGTGCCGTCGTCGACGACGGCACGTTCGAAGCGGCTGCGCGGTCGCTGCACATCACACCGTCGGCGGTGAGTCAGCGCATCAAAGCGCTGGAACTGCGGGTCGGTGCCGTTCTCGTCTCGCGCACGAAGCCCGTGATGCCGACCGAGTCGGGCGTCGTGCTGCTCCGGCTCGCCCGGCAGATCCAGACTCTGACCGACGGCGCCGTGCGGGAGTTGCGCACCGCGGACGACGTCGCTCGGGTGTCGCTGGCCGTCAACTCGGATTCCCTGGCCACGTGGGTGTTGCCGGCGCTCGCGCCACTGGCGGGCTCCGTGATCCTCGACATCCATCGAGAGGATCAGGACCACACCGCCGAACTCCTCCGCGGTGGAACGGTGACGGCGGCGATCACGTCCGTGGACACACCTGTGCGCGGCTGTACCTCGACCAGGCTCGGCTCGATGCGGTACCGCCCCTGCGCGTCTCCGTCGTTCGTGACTCGATTCCTGGACGACGGCGTCACTCCGGACGCCCTGGCCCGAGCCCACGTCGTGGTGTTCGACGAGAAGGACGCGCTGCAGGATCGCTACCTCTCGCGACACGGCGTGTCCGCGTCGGTGCCGCCGCGACACCTGGTGCCGTCGTCCACCGAGTACGCGCGTGCCGTGCATCTGGGCTTCGGCTGGGGCATGCTGCCGGACCAGCAGCGCGGCGGACTCGACGTCGTCGAACTCGACGACACCGTGATCGACGTGGCGCTTCACTGGCAGCAATGGACGCTGTCGTCGCCGGCGCTCGACACGGTGGCCGCGGCGATCGTCGGAGCCGCGCGGGCGGTTCTCGGACGACCGATCAGCGACGGGGGACGTGCTGCCCGTGGCCGAGTGCCGTGAGCGCTGCGGTGATCTTCTCCTGCGCCTCGTCCAACGACTCGGGCGACGGGGAGGTGTCGGCGCCGGAGATGTCGAAGTCCGCCATGTCGAAGGCCGGGAACACGTGCAGATGCAGGTGCGGCACCTCGAGACCGGCGATCAGCAGACCCGCCCGAGGGGCGTCGAACGCCGACCGGACGGCCTTGCCGACGGTCTGAGCGACAGACGTGAGCGAGCCGAAGGTCGTGGGATCGACGTCCTGCCACTGATCGATCTCGGCTCGCGGGACGATCAGGGTGTGACCCTGCGTGACCGGGGCGATGGTGAGGAACCCGACGACGTCGTCGTCCTCCCACACGAAGCGGCCCGGGATGTCGCCGGCGATGATTGCGCTGAACACGGATGTCATGGGCCGACTCTATTCGTCGGCTCCGCATCGGCTCCCGGGTACTTCCCGGGTTCGCCCCGGGTCGGTCCCGGGGCGGCGCACGAGTGTTCGGTGCATGACAACCAACTCAGTGGTGGAGCGGGAAGGCCGGAGGCCGGCCGGTGACGGGCGGGAAGGCCGGAGGCCGGCCGGTGACGGGCGGGAAGGCCGTGGGCCCGGGCCCGGGCGCGGGCGGGAGCCGGGGCCGGGTGGGGGTGCGGCGCGGACGGTGACCGTCGAGCTCGTGGTGCCCGTGTACAACGAGGAGGCCGCGCTCGAAGCCTGTGTCCGCAGGCTGCACGCCTTCCTGCGGGCCGACGTTCCCTGGTCGACGGTGATCACCGTCGCCGACAACGCGAGCACGGACGCGACACGGTCGATCGCCGAGCGCCTCGCCCGGGAGCTCGACGGTGTCTCGGTGCGACATCTGGACGACAAGGGTCGCGGTCGCGCGCTCAAGGCGGCGTGGACGGAGTCGGAGGCCGACATCGTCGCGTACATGGACGTCGACCTGTCGACGGATCTCGGTGCACTCGTGCCCCTCCTGGCTCCGCTGGCATCGGGCCATTCCGATCTCGCGATCGGGTCCCGGCTCGCCTCGTCCTCGCGGGTGGTGCGAGGGGCGAAGCGAGAGTTCATCTCCCGCACCTACAACGTCCTCCTTCGCACGGGTCTGCGGACCAGATTCTCCGACGCTCAGTGCGGGTTCAAGGCCGCGCGCACCGAGGTCGTCCGGGAACTGCTTCCGCTGATCGAGGACACCGGGTGGTTCTTCGACACCGAACTGCTCGTCCTCGCGGAGCGTGTCGGTCTCCGCATTCACGAGGTGCCCGTCGACTGGGTCGACGATCCCGACTCGAGCGTGGACATCGTCGACACCGCACTGGCCGATCTGAAGGGCTGCTGGCGCGTCGGGCGTGCGCTCGCGACCGGCGCCCTCCCGATCGCGGACCTGCGTCTCAGCCTGGGTCGTGGACCCCTGTCGTCCACCGCCTCCACCACCGAGGTCTCCGAACTGAGGGGAGTGCCCGTCGGCATGATCGGTCAACTGGTGCGGTTCGCGCTCGTCGGCGTCGCCAGCACTGTCGCCTACGCGGTGCTGTACCTGATCCTGCACACGATCCTCGGCGCGCAGGGCGCCAACTTCGTCGCGCTCCTCGTCACCGCAGTGCTGAACACCGCCGCCAACAGAGCCTTCACATTCGGGGTCCGAGGCTCCGACGGGGCTGCGGCGCATCATCTTCAGGGTCTCGCGGTGTTCGCCTTCGGGTGGCTCGTCACCGCCGGTTCTCTCGTCGCTCTGCACGAGTGGGCTCCGGGTGCGTCCAAGCACGTCGAGCTCCTCGTTCTCGTTCTCGCCAACCTGGTCGCCACCGTGACGCGCTTCGTCGCGCTGCGCTGGGTCTTCCGGGCCGCATCCTCCGCCCGCACTCGTCAGATGGAGTCCACCTCGTGACCACCCTCCTCACCGCCCCGGAAGATCACGTGCACGACGGGGCTCCGCGCCCGGTCCGTACTCGTTGGGAACCATGGGCCGCTGCGGCCCTGATCCTGGGAACTGCTGTCGCCTACCTCGTGAACCTGAGCAGCAACGGATGGGCCAACTCCTTCTACTCCGCTGCGGTGCAGGCGGGTTCGCAGTCCTGGGAGGCGTTCTTCTTCGGCTCCTCCGATGCCGCGAACTCCATCACCGTCGACAAGCCGCCGATGTCGCTGTGGCTCATGGAACTGTCCGTCCGGGTGTTCGGGCTGAACTCGTGGGCGATCCTCGTGCCTCAGGTCCTGCTGGGTGCCGCCTCCGTGACGCTGCTGTGGCGCACCGTACGGCGACAGTGGGGACCGGCCGCCGGACTGCTCGCAGGACTGGTTCTCGCGCTGACTCCCGTGGCGGCACTGATGTTCCGTTTCAACAACCCCGATGCGCTGCTGGTGCTGCTCATGATCGCGGCGGTGTGGGCGATGATGCGGGCTGTCGAGACCGGTCGCACCCGGTGGCTCGTGGTCGTCGGCACGATGGTCGGACTCGGCTTCCTGACCAAGCAGCTGCAGGTCATGCTGGTGGTTCCCCCTCTGGCGCTGACGTACCTCCTGGCCGGGCCTGTGTCGCTGCGACGGCGCATCCTGCAGTTGTGTGCCGCGCTGGGCGCGATGATCGTGTCGGCCGGATGGTGGATCGCCGTCGTGGAACTCTGGCCGGCGTCGTCGCGGCCGTGGATCGGTGGGTCGCAGAACAACTCGATCCTCGAACTGACGCTGGGATACAACGGTCTCGGTCGGCTCAACGGTGAGGAGACCGGTTCGGTCACGCCCGGCGGCGGCGGTGGTGGCGGCGGAATGTGGGGGGAGACGGGCATCCTGCGGATGTTCGACGCCTCGCAGGGCGGTCAGATCGCCTGGCTCGTTCCCGCTGCGCTGATTCTGGGAATCGCGGCGATCGTGCTGCGCGGCAGGGCTCCTCGTACCGACCAGCGGCGCGCTGCGCTGATCGTCTGGGGACTGTGGCTCCTGGTCACCGGGCTGACGTTCAGCTTCATGGCCGGCATCTTCCACTCGTACTACACCGTGGCGCTGGCGCCGGCGGTCGCGGCGCTGGTGGGCATGGGCAGCGTGGCGCTCTGGCGGGCCCGCGAGCGCCTCGTCGCACGCATCGTTCTCGCCGCGACGGTGGTCGCGACCGTGGTGACGTCCTGGATCCTGTTGTCCCGCAGCGCATCCTTCGTTCCGTGGCTGAAGGTCGTCGTCGTGCTGGTCGGTGTGCTCGCGGTCGTGGGGCTGCTCGTTCCGCGGCTGACTCGCGGCAGGCTCGCCGCGGTCACGGTTCTGGCGGCGGTGATCGCGGGTCTCGCAGGACCGACCGCCTACGCCGCGAACACCATCGCGACACCGCATCAGGGCTCCATCGTCACGGCCGGGCCGAACACCGGTGGCGGCTTCGGGCGTGGCGGCATGGACGGCGGGCGCGGCATGCGCGACGGCGGTGCCGGCCGGATGCCCGCCGGGGGACAGGCGCCGACGGGTGCGCCCGGTCAGCTCCCGGGTGGCGCCGCGCAGATGCCGGGTGGCGCGGACGGTGGCGGCGGCATGGGCGGGTTGCTCGATGGCAGTACTCCGAGCGCCGAGATGGTCGCCCTGCTCGAGGAGAACTCGGACTCGTACACCTGGGTCGCCGCGGCGATCGGGTCCAATGCCGCGTCGGGCTACCAGTTGGCGACCGAGGACCCGGTGATGCCGATCGGTGGTTTCAACGGCAGCGATCCCTCCCCGACGCTGGCCGAGTTCCAGCAGTACGTCGCTGACGGTGAGATCCACTGGTTCATCGCGGGCGGCGGTATGGGAGGCGGTGCGTCCGGTACCTCGGCGGAGATCAGCGAGTGGGTCACCGCGACCTTCACCGCCCAGACCGTGGACGGCGTGACACTGTACGACCTCACCGCCTGACCCGGATCCGGTGCAGTGAACCGTGCTGGCCACGGTTCACTGCACCGGATCTCACATCAGCGAAGTTCTCCGGCGATGTCGGCCGAGGCGAGCATCAGCACCAGCGCGGGCACGACGGTGCGTGCGGCGAGCCGGTAGTCGCCCCGGCCGTGCTGCTCGACGATCCGCGCCGACGTGAGGGTTTTCAGATGGTGATAGAGCTGACCGACGGACGACAGTCCCACCGCCGCCTGCAGATCGGCGGCGACCGCGGGACCGCGCAACAGTGCGCGGACCACGGCGAGCCTCACAGGGTGGCCGAGCGCCGCCAGCACCTCGACCGCCCGGTCGGGAGGAAGATCGAGCACGGCGTCGGGCACGTACTCGATGGACCAGGTGACGTCGCCGGCCAGATGGACGTCACCCGAGTAGGACACGAGGCCCCCGGTGGACGCCGCCGTCTGTCGGGGGTCCCCCTCGAGCGCCGCGACCCGAGCCTCCAGGGCTGCGACGCGTGCCTCCAGCTCGCTCACGAGATGCAGGCTAGCCGCCCCACTGTCGCCGGATCCGCCGCGGCCTCGAGGAGCAGCGTCTGATGCTGGGTCAGGTTCGTCGTCGCGGACTCGTACTCGGCTGCGGTCAGACCATGGTTCAGCCACACCACCACGGCGGGGGCGCCGTCCGCGCGGCGGAACTCGAAGCCGTGCGTGAGAACTCCGGGCAGATTCCCGCCCTTGAACCCCATGTCCACGAACCCGGCGTCCGCAGGCGGGTCCTGCCATTCGAGGTGGCGCCTGACGGTGTCGACCCCCGAGCCGTAGGAACCGTCGGCGACGGCGGTGTGGAATCGCGCGAGCTCGGCGGCCGTCCCGGTCGGGCCGAACCGATCGAAATACGTGAGGAGTTCCGTCTCGTCGTGCGGTCGCGCAGTCGTTCCGTACGTCGCGCGGAAGTCGGCGTCGAAGGCGAACCGCTGTGCGAGCGACCACAGATCGTCCGTGTCGACGGTCGCGTCGAGGGCGCCGAGCGTGACGCCGACGAGGGTGGGTGGTGTGAAGTCGCTCCACCCGCCCGCTGCGGCGGCGTCCCGCAACGCGTCGTCGCCCAGGCGGTACCGGAGGTAGTCGGGCACTCCGTTGTCGCTCTCACGCACCATCGCGGTGACCATGTCGTCGAGCCGCACCGTCGCGGCCGGATCCGTCGGCGATGTTCCGTCGTTCGCGATGCCGAGGCGATTCAGAGCCGCGATGTGGGCACCGCCGTCCGTGCCGGGTGCGTACCACCGCTGCCAGTCGGCGACAGGGATGCGTTCGTCCGGGTCCAGTGTGCCGTCGGCCACGGCGCGGGCGTAGGCACCGAGGTGTACGACCTTCACGGCGGAGGCGAGGGGGTGCGGCGTGTCCGCGTCGTGCTCGGCGGTGTGTCCGAGCCCGTCGTCCACCGCGAAGGACACCGATTCGGGGTGCTCGGCGGCGAAGCCGATCCAGCCGTCGGGTGTGGTCATGTCCGCAACGGGGGCCGGTGCGCACGTCGTGGTGGACGTCGGCTCGGCCGTGCTCGGCGGTGCGGACGAGCACCCGGCCAGCAGAATCGACGTCGCGGTCACGGCGGTGAGTGTGCGCATCATCGGTTCTCCTCGAATCGCATCGTTCGGCTATTCCGTAATTCCGGAATTACCATAGCGCGAACGGGTGCGCTGGTCCAGAGGTCGTGGCCAGTACGCTGCTCTCGTGCGAGTACTCGTCATCGGTTCCGGAGCCCGTGAACATGCCCTGCTGATCGCCCTGGCGGCGGACCCCGAGGTGAGCGCGGTGATGTGCGCCCCCGGCAACGCCGGCATCGAGACCGTCGCCCAGACGTACCCCGTCGACGTGGCCTCCGGGGAGGCCGTCGTAGCGCTCGCTCGCGAGCGCGGCGCCGATCTGGTCGTCATCGGCCCCGAGGTACCGCTGGTGCTCGGCGTCGCCGACGCGGTGCGCGAGGCCGGGATCGCCTGCTTCGGTCCGTCCGCCGCCGCCGCCCGGATCGAGGGTTCCAAGGCGTTCGCGAAGGACGTCATGGCGTCGGCCGGGGTCCGCACCGCGACCAGCGAGGTGGTGGACACGCCTGCACTGCTCGATGCCGCCCTCAACCGCTTCGGGCCGACGTGGGTGGTGAAGGACGACGGACTGGCCGCGGGCAAGGGAGTCGTCGTCACGCAGGACCGCCTCACCGCGCGCGCTCACGCCGCCGAGCTCCTCGAACTCGGCCATCCCGTATTGCTCGAATCGTTCCTGTCCGGCCCGGAGGTGTCGCTGTTCTGTCTCGTCGACGGCGAGACCGTGGTGCCGCTCCTGCCCGCTCAGGACCACAAGCGCGTCGGAGACGGCGACACCGGGCCCAACACCGGCGGGATGGGCGCCTACACACCGTTGCCGTGGTTGCCCGACTCGATGGTCCAGCGCATCGTCGACGAGGTGGTCGCGCCCGTGGCAGCGGAGATGGTGGCACGGGGTGGCCCGTTCACCGGCCTGCTCTACGCGGGCCTCGCGGTGGACGGTGAGGGCCCCGCGGTCATCGAATTCAACTGTCGCTTCGGTGATCCCGAGACCCAGGCCGTGCTCGCACTGCTCGACTCACCGCTCGGTGCGGCGCTGTACGCGGCATCCACCGGAACATTGGCGGACCTGCCGCCGCTGCAGTGGAAGCAGGGTTCGGCGGTCACCGTCGTGCTCGCCGCCGAGAACTATCCCGGCCGACCGCGCACCGGAGACGCCATCACCGGCGCCGAGAACCCCGGCGTGCTGCACGCGGGGACGGCGCACGGCAGGAACGGTGGCCTCGTGTCGGCCGGGGGCCGCGTGCTCAGCGTCGTCGGCACCGGGGCGGATCTCGCCGCCGCCCGCACCGAGGCGTACGACATCATGGCGCGAGTGTCGTTGACCGGCGGCCACTTCCGCACCGACATCGGACTCTCGGCCGTCGAGGGCCGGATCTCGATCCCCTCCTGACGATGGTCGAGGAATCCGCGCGCTCGCGTATCGAGCCGTTCCGCGTCATGGACGTGTTCGCCGCTGCGGCGCGCCGCCAGGAGACTCACGGCGACGTCGTGTCCCTCGCGGCCGGACAGCCGTCCACGCGTGCGCCCGGGCCGGTCCTCGCTGCCATGCGCACGGCGCTCGACGACGACGTGATCGGCTACTCCGAGACGTTGGGTACCGCGCGGCTGAGGGCGACGATCGCCGCCTACCTGTCGAGGCGATCGCAGGTCGTCATCGAGGCCGAGGACGTCGTGGTGACCACCGGGTCGTCGGGTGCGTTCACGTTGCTGTTCCTCGCGGCGTTCGACGCCGGCGACACCGTGGTGATGGCGCGACCCGGTTATCCCGCGTATCGCAACACGTTGTCCGCGTTGGGGTGTCGCGTGGTCGAGCTGGACTGCGGCGAGGACGTGCGCTTCCAGCCGACGGTCGCGATGCTCGATGCGCTCCCCGAACCTCCGAAGGGACTGATCATCGCCAGTCCGGCCAATCCGACCGGCACGATCATCGATCCCGACGAGTTGGCCGCGCTCGCGCGATGGTGCGACGAGCACGGCACGCTGCTGATCTCCGACGAGATCTACCACGGCATCTCCTACGGCGACGTCGAGTGCCGGAGCGCTCGGGAGTTCTCGGACGGCGCCGTCTCGATCGGGTCGGTCTCGAAGTACTTCTCCATGACCGGCTGGCGTCTCGGCTGGATGGTGCTCCCGCGTTCGCTCACCCGAGCGGTCCAGCGGCTGGCCTCGAACATGACGGTGTGTCCGCCGACCGTCTCGCAGCTCGCCGCGGGCGCCGCCTTCACGGACGAGTCCCTCGCCGAGTTGGACGGTCACGTGCGGCGGTACGCCCGCAACCGCGAGGAACTGCTCGGCGGTCTCCGTGATGCCGGCATCACCCGGCTCGCTCCCGCGGACGGCGCCTTCTACGCGTACGCCGACATCGGGCACCTGACGGACGATTCGTTCCGATGGTGCGCCGACACCCTGAACGAGACCGGCGTGGCCGTCGTCCCGGGTGCGGACTTCGACACGGTGCACGGTCACCACACGGTGCGCTTCTCCTTCGCCGGTGCGACCGAGGACATCACCGAGGCGCTGCGTCGGCTCACCCCGCGCCTGCGGTAGTGGGCTGCGCCCCCGTGCGCCCTTTGCGCATCCAGGGATACGCAAAAGGCGCACGGGGGAGAAGCGCCGGTGGCAGCATGTGTACGCATGTCGACCGGCTCCGCTCCCCGCTCGACGCCCAAGGGTCGGCGTCGGCGCGAGGCCCTCATCTCGGCCGCAGCGGATCTTCTGCTGGCCGGAGGGTACGACGCCGTGCGGCACCGGAGCGTCGCGGCGAGGGCAAGGCTTCCGCTGGCGTCCACGACCTACTACTTCGACTCCCTGGACGACCTCGTCACGCACGCCGCGGAACTGAACGGGGTCCGCGAGATCGCGATGATCCGCGACCGGATGACCGCATTCGCGCCGGCTGCGTTGGACACCGCGGACACGGTGGACCTGGTGGTGGACCTGCTCGTGGGTCCGGACGACGGCGACGAGGTCCGGCGGGACCTGATGGTGGCGCGCTACGAGCGGGTGCTGGCTGCGGCGCGGCATCCGCAGCTGCAGGAACTGCACTGCCGGCTGCGTGGTGAGCTGGAGGACATGCTGTCCGACGTGCTGTCCGCCGCGGGTCGGCCCACCGACCGTGACCACGTCCGCCCGCTCCTGGCCCTCGTCGACGGTGTCGTGATGGGCGCGTTGGGTGAGAATGGGGCGGACCTGCGGTCACGCGTGCGGGACGTCCTGCTGGATGCGGTGGACCGTCACGCGCCGTTGTCGCGGGAAGTCCGGAGGACGGTCGCGCAGTAGAGGCGCAGTCCGGGGGACGGTCGCGCAGTGAGGGGACCGTAAACTGGCCGCTCGTGAGCCGTATCCCGAATGTCCTCGCCCACCGTTACGCCAGTCCCGACATGGCCCGTCTGTGGTCATCCGAGCACAAGATCGTGCTCGAGCGTCAGCTGTGGATCGCCGTGCTGCGAGCGCAGGCCGATCTCGGTGTCGACGTCCCGGCGGAGGCCATCGCGGACTACGAGCGAGTGGCCGACCGGGTCGATCTCGAGTCGATCGCGGATCGAGAGCGGGTCACTCGTCACGACGTGAAGGCGCGGATCGAGGAGTTCAACGCCCTTGCCGGCCACGAGCACGTGCACAAGGGTCTGACCAGCCGCGATCTGACGGAGAACGTCGAGCAGCTGCAGATCCTGCGGTCGATGGAACACGTGTACGGGCACGGCGTGGCTGTCGCGGCGCGTCTGGCCGAGCGCGCGGCCGAGTACACCGAGGTGGTCATGGCCGGCCGCAGCCACAACGTCGCGGCGCAGGCCACGACGCTGGGCAAGCGGTTCGCGTCGGCTGCCGACGAGTTGATGGTGGCGTCGACCCGGCTCCGGGAGCTGATCGACCGGTACCCGCTGCGCGGCATCAAGGGTCCGATGGGGACGGCCCAGGACATGCTCGATCTGCTCGGCGGCGATGCCGACAAGCTCGAGACCCTCGAACGCGCGGTGGCGCAGCATCTCGGTTTCGCCCACGTCTTCACGAGTGTCGGCCAGGTCTACCCTCGTTCCCTCGACCACGACGTGGTGTCGGCGCTGGTGCAGGTGGGTGCGGCGCAGTCCTCCTTCGCCCACACGGTGCGCCTGATGGCCGGACACGAACTGGTCACCGAGGGTTTCCAGCCGGGTCAGGTGGGCTCGTCGGCCATGCCGCACAAGATGAACACCCGGTCCTGCGAACGCGTCAACGGCCTGCAGGTGATCCTGCGCGGCTACGGGTCCATGGCTGCGGAGCTGGCCGGCGCACAGTGGAACGAGGGCGACGTCTTCTGTTCCGTCGTGCGTCGTGTCGCGCTGCCGGACGCATTCTTCGCCATCGACGGGATGATGGAGACCTTCCTGACCGTGCTCGCAGAGTTCGGTGCCTATCCCGCAGTGATCGCCCGCGAGCTCGATCGCTATCTGCCCTTCCTGGCGACGACCAAGGTGCTCATGGCCGCCGTCCGCGCAGGCGTCGGTCGGGAGACCGCCCACGAAGCCATCAAAGAGCATGCCGTGGCCGTCGCTCTCGCGATGCGGGAGCAGGGGAGGGAACCGGACCTCCTCGACCGACTCGCGGCCGACGAGCGGTTGCCGCTCGACCGCGCGGCACTCGACACGGCGCTGGCGGATCGGTCGGCGTTCATCGGCGCCGCGCACGCTCAGGTCGCTGCGGTCGTCGCCGCGGTGCAGACACTGGTCGACGCGAACCCGGAGGCGGCTCGGTACACACCGGCTCCCATTCTGTGATGTGAACCGTGACGACGGGGCGGTCTCCCGGTGGAAGTGACGGCCGTCAGACCCTACGGTTCGTCATGTGAGCAAAGTTGTCGTCATCGGAACGGGTTACCTGGGCGCCACGCACGCTGCGTGCATGGCCGAGATCGGACACGACGTCCTCGGGGTCGATGTCGACCCGAGCAAGCTGGCCAAGCTCGAGGCGGGGGAGGTGCCCTTCTGGGAGCCTGGGCTCGAGGAAGTGTTGCAGCGCAACATCGCAGCGGGCCGCCTGCGCTTCACCGCGTCCTACGCGGACGCTGCAGCGTTCGGTGACATCTTCTTCCTCGCGGTGGGCACGCCGCAGAAGAAGGGCGAGTACGCCGCTGACGTGACGTACGTGAACTCGGTGGTGGAGAACCTCGCACCGCTGATCACCGGACCCGCTGTCCTCTTCGGCAAGTCCACGGTCCCCGTGGGCACGGCGGAGCGACTCGGCACGATGGCCCATGCGCTCTCGCCGGCAGGCGAGGACCTCGAGGTGGCCTGGAACCCGGAGTTCCTGCGCGAGGGTCACGCCGTGGAGGACACGCTGCACCCGGACCGGCTGGTGCTCGGGGTCGACAGGAACCGTCCTCGGCGCGCGGAGGAGGTCGCGCGCGAGGTCTACGCGCCCCTGCTCGCCGAGGGGATCCCCTTCATCGTGACCGATCTGGCCACCGCCGAATTGGTCAAGACGTCGGCCAACGCATTTCTCGCGACGAAGATCTCGTTCATCAACGCTATTTCCGAGGTCTGTGACGCGGCAGGCGCCGATATCACCGTTCTGGCCGACGCAATCGGTCACGACGATCGAATCGGACGCAAATTTCTCAACGCCGGGATCGGTTTCGGTGGCGGTTGCCTGCCCAAGGACATTCGCGCATTCATGGCCCGTGCCGGTGAGTTGGGAGCCGATCAGGCGCTGACCTTCCTGCGCGAGGTCGACAACATCAACATGCGTCGTCGCACCGGCATGGTCGAGGTCGTGCGCGACACCGTGGGAACTCTGCTGGGAGCTCAGGTCGCGGTGCTGGGTGCCGCCTTCAAGCCCGATTCCGACGACGTCCGCGATTCGCCGGCTCTCAATGTCGCTGGGCAACTGCAACTTCAGGGTGCCGGTGTGACCGTGTACGACCCGAAGGCCAACGACAACTCGCGCGCGCTGTTCCCCACGCTGGGGTACGCGAGCTCTGCGCTGGAGGCGTGCGCGAAGGCCGACGTGGTACTCGTGCTCACCGAATGGCGTGAATTCCGCGAGCTGGTTCCCGCCGATCTGGAGGGCGTGGTGCGAGAACGCAGAATCATCGACGGACGCAATTGCCTCGACGTGAATATGTGGCGTTCTGCCGGGTGGCACTATCGCGGTCTCGGACGACCCTGAGTCCGACGAAACGACAGTCGACAACGCCATTGATACACTCCTGCCGAATATCGGTCCGAGAACGAGCAGAGGATTGTCGTGTCGAATGAGCTCGGTGGAACCACGACGGCACGGCGACGGCGGGTCCCGATCTGGGTGTGGATCGTGGCCGTCGTCCTCCTGGCTCTGGTCGCGTGGTTCGGGTGGACCGTCTCCACGGCGTACAAGGGGCTGAGCTCCGCCCGTGACGATGCACTCGCGGCACGGTCGGCGATCCTGGCCGGCAACGCGGACGAGGGTCGTGAGCGCGTCGCGGACGCGACCGCCGCGTCGACAGATGCGCTGGATGCGACCGAGTCGCCCATCTGGAAGGCCGTCGCCGCCATTCCGGGTGTGGGCTCCCCTCTCGATGTCGTGGGTCCGCTCACCGGACTCGTCCACGACCTCACGACCGAGGTCCTTCAGCCCGCGGTCGACGTCGGTGCGGTGCTGAACCCGAGTGAACTGCGCGCCGACGACGGCACGATCGATCTGGGTGCGCTGCGCGAGGCGTCGCCGACCCTCGAGCAGGTGTCCGCCTCGGCGACCGCACTGAACCAGCGCGCGGAGTCCATCGACACCGACAGTTATCTACCGCAGGTCACCGAGGCCGGTGATTCGCTGAAGGCGCAGTTGGACGATCTGTCCGGGCTGCTCACCAACACCAGCCTGGCGTCGAAGATCCTCCCGGACATGCTCGGCGAGAACTCACCCAAGAGCTACTTCCTGGCGTTCCAGACCAATGCCGAGTCGCGCGGTACCGGCGGGCTCATGGGTGGATTCGCCATCATCGACGCGGACCGGGGCAAGATCTCGCTCGACGCACTGGCGAAGAACAGCGAGCTCGGTGCCCTCTACGACCCGATCGATCTGGGGCCCGACTTCGCCAAGGCGTACGGCAACCAGTACAACGCGACGGCCAACTGGCAGAACGCGAATGTGAGTCCCCACTTCCCGTACACGGGGGAGATCCTCCGGTCGATCTGGCAGCAGGAGTCCGGTCAGTCCGTCGACGGTGTGCTGGCGACCGACCCGGTCGCGCTGAGTTACATCCTCGGCGTGGTCGGCCCGGTGACTCTCGCCGACGGCGAGCAGGTCACGTCGGACAACGTGGTGAACCTGACGCAGTCGGAGGCGTACTTCCGCTTCGCCGACGACAACCTCGCGCGCAAGGACTACCTGCAGCAGATCGCGGCCCGCGTCTTCTCCAAGGTGGAGGGCAAAATCAACGATCCTGCGGGACTTCTCGACGCCATCGGACGTGGCGTCAGCGAGGGCCACACCGCCGTCTGGAGCGCGGACCCCGCGATCCAGAGTGTGCTCTCCGGAACCAAGATCGCGCACGAGGTGCCGGACGATCCCGCGCCGTACGCCGCGCTGGTGGTCAACAACGGTGCCGGTGGCAAGCTCGACTACTACCTCGAGCGAGACATCACCTACACCGCGACGTCCTGCGAGGGGGACACCCGGACGACCCAGATCACCGCCTCCGTGACCAACACGGCTCCGCCGCAGGAGTACCCGACGTACATCGCCGGACGTCAGAACGAGACGACCGCGTACGAGGGTCCCCCCGGAACCAATCGATCGGTGGTGTCGGTCTTCACGACGACGGGGTCGACGCTGACGAAGGCGTCGATCGATGGTCAGCAGGTGTTCGTGCTCACCGGGCAGGAACGGGGCCATCCGTTCTTCTACACGCCGTTCGTCGTCGAGCCGGGGCAGACCAAGACCCTCGTCCTCGACCTCGTGGAGCCGACGGCGCCGGGTGCTGCGCGGGTGCCGCTCCAGCCTGCGACGCTCCCCGGCACCGCCACCGTCGACGTGCCGGACTGCTCGGGATCCTGACGCGGCTCTCGTGAGATCGTGACGCGCTGGTCACAGCTGTCTGTGACCGGCCCCATTGCACTCCACCGCCAGGCATGGTTAGGCTCGCCTTACAGTCGCTCGATTTCCCCGAGCGTGCCGCAGGCGAGGAGGTCCGATGTCGACAGCGTTCGAACTCGACGCCGCGACGCTCGATGCGGAACCCGGCTTCTATCCGGCGTCGGTGCTGTCCACGACGGCGATCTCACCCAGCATGGTGCGCATCGTTCTCGGCGGCCCGTGGGTGGAACGGTACGTCGGCGTCGAGGCACCGGACGAGTGCGTCACCGTGTACTTCCCGTCCGCCGTCGACGACGTCCTGCCGCCGATGACCTGCTGTAAGGGCGTGTGGGGCTACCACGACGCGGCGACGCGGCCGGAGTGCCGCAACTACACCGTCCGCATGCGCGACGACGACACGCTGACCATCGACTTCGTCCTGCACGAGAGCGGCGTCGCGTCGAACTGGGCGCGGCTGGCGCGCCCGGGCCACAGCGTCGTCCTCTCGCGCCCCCGCTCCTGGTACCGGTGTCCCGAGGACGCCGCGTGGCAACTGCTCGTGGCGGACCAGACGGGTCTGCCGGCCATCGCCCGAGCACTCGAACAGGCACCGGCCGGGCTGCGGACCCACGTCGTGCTCGAGGTCCTCGACCCCGCCGACATCCAGTCGTTCGACACGGCGGCGGACGTCACCGTCGACTGGCGCGTGGGTACCGGCAACGGTGTGATGCCGAGTGTTCTCCCCGATGCGGTCGCGTCGTACGAGCGTCCCGCGGGCTCCGGATACGTGTGGTTCGCCGGTGAGGCGGGCGCGTCCCGCGCGGTGCGCTCCCACGTGCGCAAGCAGTGGGGCATGAGCACCCGTGAGTGCTCGGTCATCGGATACTGGCGCGAGCGCGCCGAGGAGTGGCTGGCCTCCTACAAGCGGTACGAGGCGATGGCACTCGCGGGCTACAAGCGCGCTCTGCGCGAGGGCAAGTCGGAAGCGCAGGCGCAGGACGAGTTCGAGGCACTCCTCGAGCGCGTCGGCCTCTAGCTCTTCTCGGGATCGGCGATACGGCCACCGGGCATCGCGAGCGCGGCGATCAGCAGCAGGACCGCTCCGCCGATCACCGTGTAGAACACGATGTGCAGACCGTCGCCGAGTTCGGCCGGCGATGCGTCGTCCCCGACAGTGGCATTGACGATGGCCCCGCACACCGCGATGCCGACGGCGCTGCCGAGGTTGCGGGCGAACGTGTTGGTGGAGGTGACCACTCCGCGCTCGGACCAGTCGACACTCGACTGCGCGGCGATGAGCGCAGGGCCCGCGATCAGCCCCATCCCGGCTCCGATCACGAGGCACCCGACGCAGATCTCCCACACCGACGACGTCGTGGTCCATCCCAGTGTGAGCAGCGAACCGGCCGTGACGATCGACCCACCGATGACCGCGGTGCGCCGGAACCCGATGCGCAGATACACCCGACCCGACTGTGACGACATCAGCGGCCACGACAGCAGGAGCGGTGCGAGGGTGAAGCCGCCCGCCAGTGCGCTCAGCCCCAGTACGCCCTGGACGAACGTCGGGACGTACGTGGTGAGCGTGAGCACGACGGCGCCGATGACGGCGCCCACGGCGCTCGTGGCGACCAGGACGCGACGCGTCAGCACCCACAGTGGCAGCACGGGGGACGCGACGCGTCTCTCGACGAGCACGAAGGCGGCGAGCCCGGCCACTCCGACGGCGAAGACCGCGACGCTCGCTCCCGACGTCCACGCCCACGACTGACCACCCTCGAGCAGCCCGAGGATGAGGGCGCCCGCGCCGACGGTGAGCAGCGCGGCGCCGACGTAGTCGATGCTCTGCCGCGTCGACGGCCTCGCCGTCTCGTCGAACTTGCGGATCAGCATCACCGCCGCGACCAGGCACAGCGGGATGTTGACGAAGAAGATCCAGCGCCACGACAGGAACTCGGAGAAGATGCCGCCGAGACTGGGACCCACGATGGACGACATCGCCCACACGCTGGCCAGGTAGCCCTGCGCCTTCGCGCGCTCGCGCACGGTGTAGATGTCGCCGGCGATCGTCTGCACCATCGGTTGGATCGCGCCCGCGCCGATGCCCTGGATCGCCCGGGCGACGATGAGGGCGGGCATGCTCCAGGCAATCCCGCACAGCACCGAGCCGATCGCGAAGACGGCGATGCCGAACAGGACGAGACGCTTGCGGCCGAAGAGATCCGCCAGCTTGCCGTAGACCGGCACGGTGACGGCCTGTGCGAGCAGGTAGATCGAGAAGAGCCACGGGAACTGGGAGAAGCCGCCCAAATCGTCGACGATGGTGAGGACGGACGTGGCGATGATCGTCGAGTCGAGGGCGACGAGCGAGTTGCAGAGCATCAGCGCCGCCAGGATCGGGCCTCGTTCGGACCGGAATCCGACCTGCACCCTGTCCGTCGTCGTCACCCGCCACGCTCCTTCGTTCGCCTCGGTACCGAGGGTCCCTCCGAACACTGCCAGACACCGCCACCACCGCGATGCGCGGCACGACTACGCTCGAACGTCGTGCGCCCCTCTCTCTCGCAGTATCCCCATCTGGCGGCCGGCAAGGTCCGCGACCTGTATCGCATCGACGACGACCATCTGCTCCTGGTGGCGACCGACCGCATCTCCGCGTACGACCACGTGCTGTCGACGCCCATTCCTGACAAGGGTCGCGTGCTCACCGCGATGAGCGTGTTCTTCTTCGACACTCTCGGCGTGCGAGATCACCTCGCCGGAGACGCGGAGGATCCGCGGATCCCGCAGGAGGTGCTCGGCCGCGCGCTGGTGGTGCGCGCGCTGCGCATGGCACCGGTCGAGTGTGTCGCCCGTGGCTACCTCACCGGGTCCGGGCTGCTCGACTATCGGGAGACGGGTGCGGTGTGCGGCGTTCCGCTCCCGGACGGTCTCACCGAGGCGAGCACGCTCCCGGAGCCGATCTTCACCCCCGCCAGCAAGGCGGCGATCGGCGATCACGACGAGAACATCGACTTCGATTCCGTGGTCGCCCTAGTCGGAGCCGACACGGCGGACAAGCTGCGCTCGGCGACGCTCGACATCTACGCGCGCGCCGCGGAGTTCGCCGCCGGACGCGGAATCATCCTCGCCGACACCAAGTTCGAGTTCGGTGTCGACGACGACGGCGAGGTGGTCCTCGCCGACGAGGTGCTGACTCCCGACTCGTCCCGGTACTGGCCGCTCGACGGCTACACCGAGGGGCAGGCGCAGCCGAGTTTCGACAAGCAGTTCGTCCGGAACTGGCTGACCGGTGAGTCCGGATGGGACCGCCACGGCGATGCACCGCCCCCGCCGCTGCCCGACGACATCGCCGACCGCACCCGGTCGCGTTACGTCGAGGCGTACGAACGACTCTCGGGTCTCTCCTTCGACGATTGGGTACGACCGTGACCGACATGCAGACGCACGACGCGCAGCAGACGACACCACCGATCGCCAAGACCGTTCCGCACACGCGCACCCACCACGGTGACGTCGTCGTCGACCCGTACGAGTGGTTGCGGGAGAAGTCGGATCCCGAGGTCGTCGCGTACCTCGAGGCGGAGAACGCCTACACCGAGGCACAGACGGCCCACCTGGAGCCGCTGCGCACGGCGATCTTCGACGAGATCAAGTCGCGCACACAGGAGACCGATCTGTCGGTGCCCACGCGCCGCGGACTCTGGTGGTACTACGGGCGCACGCTGGAGGGCAAGAGTTACGGCATGCAGTGCCGCTGCCCGGTCGCCTCGGTGGACGACTGGACGCCGCCCGCGCTCGAACCGGGTGTCGAGGTCCCCGGCGAGGAGATCGTCCTCGACGCCAACGTGCTGGCAGAAGGACACGATTTCTTCTCGCTCGGCGCATTCTCCCTGAGCGACGACGGACACCTGCTCGCGTACTCCGTCGACACCGCCGGCGACGAGCGGTACACGTTGCGCATCAAGGATCTTCGTACCGGAGAGCTGTTCCCGGACGAGATCGAGCAGACCGCTCCCGGAGCGACCTGGTCCGCCGATCAGCAGTACCTCTTCTATCAGACCGTGGACGACTCGTGGCGTCCGGACAAGGTGTGGCGACACCGGATCGGGTCGCCCACGTCCGAGGACGTGGTGGTCTTCCACGAGCCGGACGAGTCCTACTGGGTCAGTTTCGGATCCACGCGCAGCGAGAAATACCTCGTGATCTGGGTGGGGTCGAAGGTCACCACCGAGGGCTGGTACCTCGACGCGCAGGATGCGACGGGCGAGTTCCACGTGATCCTGCCGCGCAGGGACGGCGTCGAGTACAGCGCGGAGCACGCCGTGGTCGCCGGCCGCGACCGGTTCCTGATCCTGCACAACGACGTCGTCGACGGAGTGAAGGCGGAGAACTTCGTCCTGGCCGACGCGCCGGTGGAGGACCCGTCGGACATGACGATTCTCCTGGAGCACGCCGACGACGTGCGGCTCGAGGACGTCGACGCGTTCGCGCACCACCTGGTGCTGTCGTACCGCCGGGAAGCCGTGCCGCGCATGGCCTTGTGGCCACTGCTCGACAGCGGCTACGGCGAGCGTCACGAGCTCGAGTTCGACGAGGAACTGTTCTCGGTGGGTCTCGGCTCGAATCCGGAGTGGGACGCACCGCTGCTGCGTTTCGGCTACACCTCGTTCATCACGCCCTCGCGTGTCTACGACTACGACCTGGCGTCCGGCGAGCGCATCCTGCGCAAGTCGCAGCCGGTGCTCGGCGATTTCGACCCGACGCGGTACACCCAGACCAGGGAGTGGGCGACGGCGGAGGACGGCACGCGAGTGCCGCTCTCGGTGATCAAGCGCGTCGACGTCGAGGTGTCCGAGGGTGGCGCGCCGACGCTGCTCTACGGGTACGGCTCGTACGAGGCGAGCATGGACCCGGGCTTCTCGGTGTCGAGACTGTCCCTGCTCGATCGGGGCATCGTGTTCGTCATCGCGCACGTGCGCGGCGGCGGGGAGATGGGCCGCCTCTGGTACGAGGACGGCAAGATGCTGCACAAGAAGAACACGTTCACCGACTTCGTCTCGTGCGCACGGCATCTGATCGACACCGGGGTGACGTCTCCCGATCGTCTGGTGGCCGACGGTGGCAGCGCGGGCGGCCTCCTCATGGGAGCGGTGGCCAACCTCGCACCCGAACTGTTCGCGGGCATCCTCGCCAACGTCCCGTTCGTGGATCCGCTCACGTCCATTCTCGACCCGTCGCTGCCGCTCACGGTGATCGAGTGGGACGAGTGGGGAAACCCGCTGGAGGACAAGGACGTCTACGACTACATGAAGTCGTACAGCCCGTACGAGAACGTGGCGGAGAAGGACTACCCGGCCGTCCTGGCCATCACCTCGATCAACGACACGCGCGTGCTCTACGTCGAACCCGCGAAGTGGATCGCCGCTCTGCGGGTGAAGAACACCGGCAGCGAGCCGATTCTGCTGAAGACCGAGATGAGTGCCGGGCACGGCGGGGTCAGCGGTCGATACGAGAAGTGGAAGGAGATCGCCTTCGAGTACGCGTGGGTGATCGAACGCACGGGTGCGATTGCCACGGATGGCCGCGATACGGCAAGCTGACGGCGTTCGCCGGGGGGGTGGACTGCAGCGAATGACGGTCGGGGGCCGCAGTGAGTGAACGTCGTGATGTCGAGTTCGTGTCCGGGGACGCCACCTGTGCGGCGTGGCTGTACCGTCCGGACACACCGAGCGAGCGGCAGCCGATCGTCGTCCTGGCCCACGGTCTGGGCGGTGTCCGCGAGATGCGGCTCGACGCGTACGCCGAACGGTTCACCGCTGCCGGCTACGCGTGCCTGGTGTTCGACTACCGCCACTTCGGCGCCAGTGGCGGCGAGCCACGGCAGCTCCTCGACATCGGGCTCCAACTCGAGGACTGGGCGTCGGCCATCGCGTACGCCCGCACGATCGACGGGATCGATCCGACCCGAGTGGTGCTGTGGGGGTCCTCGTTCGGCGGTGGCCACGTCCTCGAGGCCGCCGCTCGGGACGGCCGGGTCGCCGCGGTGATCTCCCAGTGCCCGTTCACCGACGGGCTCGCGTCGGCCCTGGCCACGCCGCTGAGCACGACGCTCAGGATCACCCCGCTCGCCGTCCGGGACATCGTCGGATCGCTCCGGGGCAAGCCTCCCGTGATGGTGCCGCTCGCCGCGGAACACCGTGGTGTCGCACTGATGGCCAGCACCGATGCACTCGACGGGTACCTCGGTCTGCAGCCCCCCGGTTCCGCCTTCTCCAACGAGGTGGCGGCTCGGTTCGCACTCGCCATCACCCGGTACTTCCCCGGCCGGGCGGCGAAGAAGATCACCGCGCCGGTGCTGTTCTGCGTGTGCGATCCGGACACCGTCGCACCGACGAAGGCGACCCTGCGCCATGCGGCGAAGGCGCCTCGCGGACAGATCGAGGTGTACCCGTACGGCCACTTCGAGATCTATGTCGGCGACCCGTTCGAGCACGTGGTGGCCGATCAGATCGCGTTCCTGGAGCGCACGGTCCCGCTGGGCTGACTCACCGCCAGCGGTACCGCACCTGGGGCCGTCCGGCCCTGCCGTACTCGGTGTGCCGCTCGACGAGCCCGTCGTCGGCGAGCCGTTCGAGATAGCGCCACGCCGTCACCCGGGAGACGCCGACGGCCTTGGCTGCCTCGGAGGCCCCGAGTCCCGCGGGCTGTGCCCGCACGCTGTTCGAGATCTCGGTGAGTGTCGCCGGAGCGATGCCCTTGGGGGAGGCTGCGCGCTCGTCCGCGGTGCGCAGAGAGGCCATGGCGCGGTCGATGTCGCGTTGACTCACCGCCGACTCGCCGTCGCGCAGGGCGCTGCGAAACTCGCCGTACCGTTCCAGCTTGTCCCGGAACGCCGCGAAGGTGAAGGGCTTGAGCAGGTACAGCACCACCCCGTGCGCGACGGCGTTGCGCACGACGGCGAGGTCGCGCTCGGAGGTGATGGCGATGACGTCGGGTCCGGGGCGCAGTCCACCGAGTGCGGCGGCGACGTCGATGCCGTTGGCGTCCGGCAGCCCGATGTCGAGCAGGACCAGATCGAACGGCGACCCGTCGGCGATGGCCTTGGACGCCGCGCGCATGGCGCCCGACGCGGTGTGCACCATCGCACCCACGGTGAAGCCGGGGACACGACCGACGTAGCTCGAATGGGCTTCCGCGATCAGGGGTTCGTCCTCGACGATCAGCACGCGGATGGTGGTGTCGTCGGGACCGGGTGCCTCACTCATGCGGGATGCTCGCGGTGACGACCGATCCGTAGGTCGTCTCCGACGTCAGGGTCCCGTGATGGCGTTCGACCACCTGGGTGACCAGCGCGAGACCGAGGCCCCGCGAGCCGGACTTGGTGGAGTAACCGCGGGTCCGTGCTCTCGCCAGGGCGTCCGCGTCCATTCCCGGTCCACTGTCCGCCACCTGGATCACGAGGTCCGTCTCGCTCTCGCGCACGGTCACCTCCACCCACGGCTCGTCCGACTGCTTCGCTGCATCGATCGCATTGTCTATCAAATTTCCGGCGAGAGTGACCAATTCGCGTCGGTCGAAGGACTCGGTGTCGGTGAGGGCGGTGTCCTCGGTGACCGTGAGCTCGACGCCCTGCTCGGCGGCCTGGCTCACCTTGCCCAGCAACAGTGCTGCGACCGCGGGTTCCTGCACCGTGCTCATGAGCCGGTCGATGAGGTTCTGCGACAGCTCGAGTTCCTGGGTGGCGAACTCGACCGCCTGCTCGGTGCGGCCGAGTTCGACCATCGTGATGACGGTGTGGAGACGGTTCGCCGACTCGTGCGCTTGCGAGCGCAGCGACTCGGCGAAGGACGTCATCGAGTCGAGTTCGCCCATGACACGCTGCAATTCGGTGTGATCGCGCAGCACGGTCACCGTGCCGAGCCGGCGGGACCCGTGCAGGACGGGGTCCTGGGTCACCACGAGGACACGCGTCGTCGTCAGGTGCATCTCGTCGCGAACGGCGGTGTCGCCCAGTCCGCGCAGCGATTCCGGAAGGCGCTCGCGCGTCACGGGACCCTCGGGCAGGTCCAGCAGCCGCCGCGCCTCGTCGTTGACCAGCTCCGCCTCCGAGTCGTCGCCCCACACCACCAGCCCCTCGCCGATGGAGTGCAGGACGGCGTCGTGGTGCTCGTACATGCTGCGCAGCTCGTCGGGCGCGAGCCCGAGGGTCTGACGACTGAGCCGCCGATTGAGTAGATACGACGCCGCGAGGGCCACGCCGAGTGCCGCCGCGATGATGCCGAGGACTGCCGGGAGCCCGGCGACGAACTGACTGGAGATCTTCTGGCGGGTGACCCCGGCGGAGACGAGCCCCACGACGCGGCCGTCGTCGAGCACGGGCGTGACGGCGCGGATCGACGGTCCCAGAGATCCGCGGTACGTCTCGGTGAACGTCTCGCCGGCGAGCGCCCGGTCGATCGTGCCCGTGAACTGCCCGCCGATCAGCTCGGTGGTGGTGTGGGTGAAACGCGTGCGGTCGGGCGACATGACGACGATGAAGTCCATCCCCGTCGCGATGCGCACGCGCTCGGTCACCGGTTGCAGCGCGGCTGTGGGATCCGCACTCGCGAGTGCGGTCACCGTGGACGGGGCAGTCGCGATCGAGACGGCGATGTCGACGACCTCCCGGCGGATGCTCTCGTCGCTGTCCCGGCGGGCGTCGACGAGGGCGAGAGCGCCGCCGAGCGTCACGAGGAGCACCACGACCGCGAGCTGGCCGACGAGGAGCTGCCGCGCCACACTGCGGCGACGCCGGGTGTTCGTGCTGCTCACGGGGTTCCTCCGGGTTCGACTGTTCTGCTCACGACGTGCGCGTGACCGCTGTACACATGAACGAAATGAACTCATTGGTGACTCGGGTCACGCTCATGGACCACCATTCCATTCAGACAAGCGTGATCCACCTCACGCCACGATCGTAAGGACAACCATGACCGCCAGCATCGACGCCGAACCGTACGACGCGACCCCGCCGCCCAAGAAGAAGCGGGACAAGACCCACTGGCTCTACATCGCCGTGATCATCGCCGTGATCGGCGGTGTCATCGTCGGTCTCGTCGCACCCGAGGTCGGGTCGAGCCTCGGCGTGCTGGGCACCATGTTCGTCGATCTGATCAAGATGATGATCAGCCCGGTCATCTTCTGCACCATCGTGCTCGGCATCGGGTCGGTCAAGGCCGCGGCCAGCGTCGGCAAGGTCGGCGGCCTCGCCCTCGGTTACTTCATCACGATGTCCACCTTCGCCCTCGCCATCGGCATGGTGGTCGGCAACCTGATCCAGCCGGGAACCGGCCTGAACATCGAGCCGAACTCCGGCGCTGTCGGCAAGCTCGTCGAGACCGCGGAAGGTGCCGGCGGCACGCTCGACTTCATCCAGGGCATCATCCCGACGTCGCTGCTGTCGTCGCTCACCGAGGGCAGCGTGCTGCAGACCCTCTTCGTCGCGCTGCTCGTCGGCTTCGGCCTGCAGGCCATGGGCAAGCAGGGTGAGGGCATCCTCCGCGGCATCGGCTCGATCCAGAAGCTCGTCTTCCGCATCCTGGCCGGCATCCTGTGGCTCGCCCCGATCGGTGCCTTCGGCGCCATCGCCAAGGTCGTCGGTGACACCGGCTTCGAGGCCGTGGTCCAGCTGGCCACCCTCATGCTGGCCTTCTACCTGACCTGCACCATCTTCGTCTTCGGCATCCTCGGCACGATCCTGCGCTTCGTCTCCGGCGTCTCGATCTTCAAGCTGGTCAAGTACCTGGCCCGTGAGTACCTGCTCATCGTCGCCACCTCGTCCTCCGAGTCGGCCCTGCCGCGCCTCATCGCCAAGATGGAGCACGTCGGAGTGCAGCGCACCACGGTCGGCGTCGTCGTCCCCACCGGCTACTCCTTCAACCTCGACGGCACCGCGATCTACCTGACGATGGCCTCGATCTTCATCGCCGACGCCATGGGCAACCCGCTCGGACTCGGCGAGCAGATCTCGCTGCTCGTCTTCATGATCATCGCCAGCAAGGGTGCGGCCGGCGTCTCCGGCGCCGGACTCGCCACGCTCGCCGGTGGTCTGCAGAGCCACCGCCCCGAGCTGCTCGACGGCATCGGCCTCATCGTCGGCATCGACCGGTTCATGTCCGAGGCTCGCGCCGTCACCAACTTCTCGGGCAACGCCGTCGCCACGATGCTGGTCGGCACCTGGACGAAGACCATCGACAACGAGCGCGTCAAGGACGTCCTCGGTGGCAAGCTCCCGTTCGACGAGACCACGATGGTGGACGACGGACACGGAGAGGCCCGCGATCCGGAAGCCAAGCCCGACCTCGTGAAGAACTAGTACCGCACGCACCGACCGAGAGCGGGCGCATCCTCCACACAGGGAGGGTGCGCCCGCTCTCGTGCTCACGGGTTACCGGCCGGTACTGTGAGCCCATGACAGAACTGCAGAACGTCGGCATCAGCACTCTCGGCGGCGCTCCCACCTCGCTCGAGGAGTACAGCGGCCGCGCGGTGCTCGTGGTCAACGTCGCCTCGAAGTGTGGCCTGACCCCGCAGTACACGACGCTCGAGAAGCTGGCCCGCGAGTACGCGGACCGCGGACTCTCGGTCGTGGGCGTTCCCTGCAACCAGTTCGGTGGCCAGGAGCCCGGCTCGGCCGAGGAGATCGAGACGTTCTGCTCCACGACGTACGACGTCACCTTCCCGCTGATGGAGAAGGTCGACGTCAACGGCGAGAACAGGCACCCGCTCTACGAGATCCTGACGCAGACCGCGGACTCCGAGGGGAACGCGGGAGACGTGCAGTGGAACTTCGAGAAGTTCCTCGTCTCGCCGGACGGCGAGGTCGTGGGCCGATTCCGCCCCCGCACCGAACCGGACGCCCCCGAGGTTCTCGCGGCGATCGACAAGGTGCTGCCCGTTCCGACTCTCTGACGTCGCCCTGCGTTCACGCGGGACGAGACCGTCGTACACCTCGGTGTGCGACGGTTTCTTCATGAGTGCACGTCTGATCGTGTCCGTGTCCGGTATCCGCGACGAGACCCGCGACGCCGCCGCCGAGTTCGCCGCGGAGATGGATCGCCGCGACATCGAGTTGTCGCTTCTCGTGGCCCCGCGGTTGAAGGACAAGTACCGCCTCACGCGCGACACCGAGACGCAGGACTGGCTGCGCATGCGCCGCGATCACGGAGACGCACTGGTCCTGCACGGATACGACCAGGCGGCCACCAAGCGGCGTCGTGCCGAGTTCGCGACCCTCCCGGCTCACGAGGCGCAGCTGCGGTTGCGCGCCGCGGACCGGGTCATGGAGGAGATCGGCATGCGCACCCGCGTGTTCGCACCGCCCCGCTGGGTAGCCTCACCGGGTGCGGTGTCCGCCCTTCCCACGGTCGGGTTCCGTGTCTTCGCCGGGCTCGCCGGCATCCAGGACCTCGAGCGGGGCACCACGGTGCGCGGTCGGGTCCACGGTATCGGTGAGGGCTTCGGCACCGGATCCGGTGGCTACGTCTGGGAGCCCGGGTCCACGGAACCGTGGTGGTGCCGCGCGCTCGTCATGGGTGCCGGCCGTACGGCTCGCCGCGGCGGCGTGGTGCGACTGTCGGTGAGCGCCAAGCAGCTCGGCCGTCCGGGCCCCCGTGCCGCCATGCTCGACGCGGTGGACCTGGCGCGCTTCCACGGTGCGACGTCGGCCCGCTACGAGTGGGTTCCGCGCTCACGCACCGCTGTCGCCTGACCCGGCCGCGACCTGCGCGTCGTACAGGTCGTAGGGATCCGCGATCGGCATCCCGAGGGCCTCGGACAGGGACTCCGCCGACCAGCTCGTTCCCTCGGCATCGGTGTCCACGGCGCCGTCCGAGGTGAGGTTCGACCGGAAGATCCCCGCGGCGGACGCGGGTAGGAAGTCCTCGTAGACAACGGGTTCGAGCCCGTCCGGCGTGCGAAGGTAGTAGGCCAGTCCGCGCTCCGCCATCTCCTGATCGGTGCCGGGGAAGTGCTGCGCCCACTCCCGGGCAGCAACCTCGTCGGAGAGGCCGTCCACCCGCGCCATAGCGGTGTCGTACACCTCCCGGCCGCGGCGGGTGAGGGCGACGCCCCGTGCCTCCACCTCTCCGAAGCGCACGCGGAGCCGATCGGAGAACGTGGCACCGGACGCGTCGCGAAAGAGTCGAGGTTCGGCGAGAGCTCGGAACGACGTCTGGCGCAACAGCACCGGCGGTCCGGCCCACCGAGGGGGTCCCTGGATCCTGTCGATCATCTCGATACCGCGCTCGGCCATGCGGCGGTACAGGTCGTCGATGTCGAGCACCCGCGGCGTCAGGTGGTTGATGTGCGTCGACGACACCCCGCCGATGTCCGCGGCCACCGACGACACGGCTTCGAGCTCGTCGTACCAGGCGCGATCGACGGGCTCCGTGCCGAGTTCGAAAACGGCGACGGCGCCGTCGACGAGCGTGGTGGCCTCCGGTTCCGGTAACCCGCCGTCCTCGGCGGCACGGACCGCGAGGCGCACCAGGTCGGGCGGGACGAGCGTGCGCGCCTCGAGTGCGGTCGAGAGTCGCTGCTCCAGATCGGCGGTGAAGAATCTGCGGTCGTCGACGACGAGCATGGAGCAGAACACCCGGAACGGGTTGCGGGCCAGCTCGATCGAGTCCACGGGCCGGAACGCCGTGGACACCACCGGTATCGGGGTGGCGGCGTCACGCAGATCGTAGAAGCCGACGGGGTGCATGCCGAATCCCCCGAACAGTCGTGCCACGTCGCGCAACTCGGCGACGGTCCCCACCCGGACGGCTCCGTGCCGTTCCGCCGTGACGCGGTGGAGGGTGCCGAGGCGCTCGGCCTCGGCACCCTCGCGAGCCACCACATCTGCGTTCACCGCGGTCGCCACCTCCACCAGCGTCGTGTACGCCGGGACCTCACGGCCGTACATCGCCGAGAGGGCGACTGCGAAACGAGCGCGGAGATCGGACGCCGGGATCATGCGACGACGCTATCGCTGTCCGACCCGTTCCGGCACCCGGACGGCCACCAGGATGTCGTCGGAGACGTGGGGGGTTCCGGGTGCTGCCTCCACCAGTCGTGGACGCGTCTCGTCGACCGTGACGGTCCACTCGGCGGGGTCGAGGGACTCGGCGACGGAGTGGGGGCTGTGGAAGTCCGACGGATCGAACCCTGCCCAGCGGTGTCCGGGCGACGGGGTGTGGCCGACCATGAGCAGCGTCCCGCCGGGAGCGACGGTGTCGACGAGGCGCGCGAGCCCGTCCGCCGGCCCGGACCGCAGGATGCCGAAGTAGTGCAGCGTCAGCAGATCCGTGGAGTGCGGCGGCAGCGGATCGGTCAGCAGGTCCTGTGCCAGCCAGATCACACCGTCGTGGAGTCCGCGCGCTCGCTCGACGGCGACCTCGGAGATGTCGACTCCCGTGACGGTCCAGCCGCGCTCGGCCAGCCACACCGCGTCGGCGCCCTCACCCGATCCGACGTCGACGGCACGTCCGGGGGAGAGGTGCTCCGCATACTGGACCAGCGTCGGGTTGGGATTGCCGCTCCACCGCTTGTCCGACTCCCGGTACAACTCGTCCCAGAAGTGCCCGTCCAACGCCGGACGTGGTCGCCCTGCCTGGACCGCCTGGTCGAACTCCTCGGCGATGAGGTTCGCGTTCACATGAGCGCCGGCAAGGGCTCCCTGCGCGGTGGAGGCGATGACCGTGGCCGACGGGTCGGTGACGTTGCCCGCCGCCCACACTCCCGCCACGGTGGTGGCACCGAAGGAATCGACCTCGACGACGTCGCCGAGTCCGGTCGCGTGCGGCACTGTGGTGAGGCCGAGCGATCCGAGAAGTTCACTGCGAGCGGTGAAGCGCAGTCCCACGGCGAGAGCGTCGACCGCGACCTCGGTCCCGTCGGCCAGCCCGACCGCACGAAGACGATCCTCGCCGGCGAGCACCGCGGTGACCTTGTGCTCGACGATCTCGATGCCGCGCGCGGTGAACTTCTCGCGATCCTCGTCCGCCAGAGGTCCGCCGTCGGTGAAGAAGGTCAGGTTCTCTGTCCACTGCCGCCACATCGAGGCGTGATGGATGCTGAACGGCCCGGTGCTCAGGACGCCGATGCGGCGATCTTGGATCTCCCACCCGTCGCAGTAGGGGCACTGCACGACGTCCCGACCCCAGCGTTCCGCCAGACCGTCGACGGGCGGGAGCAGATCGGTGAGTCCGGTCGTCACCACGATGCGCCGCGCCGAGAAGGCGCGTCCGTCGTCCGTGGTCGCGGAGAAGTGCCCGACGTGACCGCCGAGTGCGGTGACCGTGGCGTCGACGATCGTGACGTCGTACCGCTCGAGGTCGGCTCGGCCGTTCTTCAGGTAGTCGAGCGGCGAGGTGTGGTCCCTACCCAGCACGCCGTGCATGTGTGACGCGGGCGCGTTGCGAGGAGTTCCGTTGTCCAGAACCAGGACTCGCCGGCGGGCGCGGCCGAGCATGAGTGCGGCGGACAGTCCGGCGGACCCGCCGCCGAGGACGATGACGTCGGCGTCGACGTGGTGGTGTGAGGTCATGCGGACACTGTGCGCCCGAGTCTGCGGATTTGACAAACATATTTGCCGAAACTGCAATATGAGGTATGGACGACTTCGACGGTGTGATCAGTGCGATCGGTCCGCGCTTGCGCGCTCTCCGCGTCGCGGCGGACGTGACCCTGGCCGCGGTGTCCGAACGCACGGGCATCCCGGTGAGCACGCTCTCCCGGCTCGAATCGGGGCAACGCAAGCCCAGCCTCGAGCTGTTGCTGCCGTTGGCCAAGGTGTACGACGTTCCCTTGGACGACATCGTCGACGCCCCCGAGACCGGAGATCCGCGGGTGCAGTTCACGCCGGTCACGACGAACGGCGTCACCGTCGTCCCGCTGACGCGCCGGGCGGGCGGGTTGCAGGCGTTCAAGCAGATCGTCCCCGGAGATCGCTACGAGGAGAACCCGCGGTTGGGGTCTCACGAGGGTTATCACTGGATCTACGTGCTGAACGGGAAGCTACGACTCATCCTGGGCGACAAGGACCTGGTGCTGGGTCCGGGTGAGGTGGCCGAATTCGACACTCACCTTCCGCACTGGTTCGGCAGCGCCGACCGCCGGCCCGTCGAGTACCTGGGAATCTTCGGACCGCAGGGCGAACGGATGCACGTGAAGGCGACGTATTCGGGGCGCTGAGGACCTTCGTGGTCAGGGGATGTGCAGGAGGCGCCCGACGACCTCGCCCATCAGTTGCGGGGGCACGATGCCCGGCTGGGCGAGTTCCTCGACGGCCAGACCGTTGCTGAGCGCCAGGATGACGAACGTGACCCACTCCGCGGGAACGTGCAACGTCGCTCCGGAGCTCTCGGTGACACTGACGACGGCGTCGGTGACCGCCGCCCGGAGCTGCGCCCGGTGCTGGGCGAAGCGGGCACCCACCTCGGGATCGCGAAGGGCCCTCGACCAGTAGTCCATGAACAGCAGATGCCAGTCGCGATTGTTCGAGATCGCCTCCGTGAGACGGGTACTCAGCACCCGCTGGGCGTCCCGCAGGTCGGAGGGGAGCTCGGCGAGCAGGTCGACCGACATCCGCGCCCGACCGAGCACCTGCCGGTCCATCAGCTCGTAGAACAGCCCCTCCTTGGAACCGAAGTTCGAGTAGACCGCGCCCTTGGTGAACCCGGCCTGCTCGGCGATGGCATCGAGGGTGGCGTCGGCGTACCCGCGTCGACCGAACTCCGTCATCGCGGACGCGATGATTCGCTCGCGAACCTCGCTGCGAGGGGGGCGCGTGGTCGGCTCGGTGATGTTCACTCGGGAAGAGTACCGCTCGATACCGACGGTATCGAAAACATGGTTCGCCGTATACGGTGAGGTCATGGGGATACGAGAGTGCGATGTCGTCGTGGTCGGTGCGGGTCTCGCAGGACTGGTCGCGACAGCGGAACTGGTCGAGGCGGGCAAGCGCGTGATCCTGCTCGATCAGGAGAACGAGGCGAACCTCGGCGGCCAGGCGTTCTGGTCGTTCGGCGGGCTGTTTCTCGTGGACAGCCCGGAGCAGCGTCGTCTCGGCGTCAAGGACTCCTACGAACTCGCCCTGCAGGACTGGATGGGATCAGCCGGCTTCGACCGTCCCGAGGACGAGTGGCCTCGCCAGTGGGCCGAGGCCTACGTCGCCTTCGCGGCGGGGGAGAAGCGCTCCTGGTTGCGCGAGCGCGGCTGGAAGATCTTCCCGGTCGTCGGGTGGGCCGAACGCGGCGGCTACGGCCCCACCGGCCACGGCAACTCCGTGCCGCGATTCCATCTCACCTGGGGTACCGGGCCGGGACTGGTGGAGATCTTCGAACGCATCGTGCGGGACGGTATCGACCGCGGCAGCGTGATCCCTGCCTTCCGGCACCGGGTCGACGAGGTGGTGGTCACCGACGGTGTCGCGACCGGTGTACGCGGCGCCGTCCTGGAGCCGACCGACGTCGCCCGCGGCGTGACGTCCTCCCGCACCGTGGTGGGGGACTTCGAGATCCGGGCCGGCGCGGTGCTGGTGACCTCCGGCGGCATCGGCGGCAACTGGGACCTGGTGCAAAAGAACTGGCCGAAGCGCATGGGCCGCACCCCCTCTCACATGCTCTCGGGCGTACCGGCGCACGTCGACGGTCGGATGCTGGAGATCTCGCGTGCCGCGGGCGGGAACATCATCAACGAGGACCGCATGTGGCACTACACGGAGGGCATCACCAACTGGGACTCCGTGTGGCCGAACCACGGCATCCGCATCCTGCCGGGTCCGTCGTCGCTGTGGCTCGACGCGTCGGGTCAGCAGCTACCGGCGCCGCTGTTCCCCGGCTTCGACACGCTCGGCACTCTCGAACACATCGTGTCGACGGGACACGACTACACGTGGTTCCTCCTCGACCAGAAGATCATCGAGAAGGAGTTCGGACTCTCCGGTCAGGAGCAGAATCCGGATCTCACCGGCCGCGATCTGCGCAAGCTTCTCGAGCGAGTCCGTCCCGGCGCACCCGGCCCCGTCGAGGCCTTCAAGCAGAAGGGCGTCGACTTCGTCGTCGCCGACACGGTGGCCGAACTGGTCGCCGGCATGAACAAGATCGGTGACGTCACGCTCGACGCCGCCGAGGTCGAGAAATTGGTCGTCGCGCGAGACCGCGAGATGGTCAACGACTTCAGCAAGGACCTCTCGGTCTCGGCGATCCACGCGGCGCGCAACTATCGAGGCGATCGCCTGGCGCGCATCGCCACACCGCACAAGCTGCTCGACGAGACCGGGCGTGCCGCAGCGGGTCCGCTGATCGCCGTCAAGTTGCACCTTCTGACGCGAAAGTCGCTGGGCGGGTTGCAGACCGACCTGAACTCCCGGGTGCTTCGAGTCGACGGCACGCCGTTCCCGGGGCTCTACGCGGCCGGCGAGGTCGCCGGCTTCGGTGGCGGCGGTGTGCACGGGTACCGCTCGCTCGAAGGCACATTCCTCGGGGGGTGCATCTTCTCCGGACGTGCCGCGGGACGCGCCCTGCGGCGCTAGTTGTACTGCAGCCGGGGAGTCATCCCAGCGCCCACTGCACGTTCACCGAGACGCTGACGGTCTGCTGCCCCGGCTCGATCGGCACCGCGGACGAGGCGGAGCTTCTGTCGAAGCTGGGCGCCGACTCCTGGCCGGTGATGTTCTCGGTGATCGACAGGACTTTACCTAGATCGCTTCCCGCCAGGGACGCGTACTGCTCGGCTCGGTCGCGAGCGTCCGCGAATGCCCGTGACCGAGCGTCGGCGATGAGGTCGGAATCGTCGTCGATGCGGAAGGACACGCCGGACACTCGGGTCGCGTTCCCACCTGCGCGGGTGGCGTCGCCCAGCACCGCCGACGCTCGCGACAGGTCGCGCACGGTCACACCGAGGATGTTCGACGCCCGGTAGCCGGAGATCGTGGAGGTTCCGCCCCCGAACCCGTCGGCATACTGCGGGTCGATGGACACCTGGCGGGTCTGGATGTCCGCGCGGTCCACTCCGGCAGCGGCGATCGCCTCGGTCACCGCAGTCACCGCGGTGTTCGCCTCGTCGATCGCCGTCGTCACGTCGTCCGCCGTCGTCTCGACACCGATCTGAGCGGTGAGAGTGTCCGGGGTGCCCTGGATCTCGCCGACCCCGGACACGGAGATCCCCGGCGGTGTGTCGGTGGCCGACGCACCGGACTCCCCGGTCCCGCATGCCGCGGTCGCCGCCACGACGGCCAGCAGGGCGGCAGATCCGATGACCTTCGAGGTACTCCTGGTCCACGTCATCGGGTCAGTGTCCACGACGGTCCGGGAATGTCTAGAGCGACGTGCCCGTCTCCTCCTCCAGGGCACGGAACTCCGTCCCTTCGCCCGCGAGGCCCGACAGCATGCCGTAGTAGATGCCGCGCGCGTCCGGCGCGACGATGGCCTGGTGG
This sequence comes from Rhodococcus sp. NBC_00297, assembly GCF_036173065.1. Classification (NCBI taxonomy): domain Bacteria; kingdom Bacillati; phylum Actinomycetota; class Actinomycetes; order Mycobacteriales; family Nocardiaceae; genus Rhodococcus; species Rhodococcus sp. NBC_00297. Next base: position 1,245,574 of record NZ_CP108041.1, on the reverse strand, counting down.
ATGGGAACGGCCAGTCGCGGAGAGACGGCGCGGAGGAAGTCGATGCCCTCGCCGATCTTCATCCACGGGGCCGCTGCGGGAAGTGCCAGCACGCCGATCTCCACGTCGGGAACGAACAGCGAGTCGCCGGGATGCATCAGCTGCCCGGGCTGTTCCGGCGTGCCGAGGAGATACGCGATGTTGTCGATCAGCGGGATGTCCGGGTGGATCGTCGCGTGCGTGCCGCCCGCACCCGTCACCTGCACGCCCCCGATGGAGAAGACGTCTCCCGCGTTCACGGCGGTCCACTGATCCCCGAGCTGGTCGGCCGTCTGCGGGTCCGCGTACAGCGCCGCGTCGGGGTTGGCTTCGAGGAGCGCCGGCAACCGATCGGTGTCGACGTGGTCCGCATGCTGGTGCGTGATCAGGATGGCGTCGAGGCCGGTGATGCCCTCGAACCCGTGAGAGAAGGCGCCGGGGTCGAACAGCACCGTCGATCCCGCCATCGACACCTGAATGCACGAATGTCCGAAGTGAGTCAGCTCCATGGTTCCCCAGTATGCGCCGGATTCGTGGAGTGGTTCGGGACTGGGTAAAGTGCCTGCTGGATCTGCCCTCTTAGCTCAGGAGCTCTCACGTGGCCCGTGTGGTTGTCGACGTCATGCCCAAAGCGGAAATTCTCGACCCCCAGGGACAGGCCATCGTCGGGGCGCTGCCGCGACTCGGTTTCGCCGGTGTCTCCGACGTCCGTCAGGGCAAGCGATTCGAGCTCGAGGTCGGCGACGACGTCGACGATGCGACTCTCGACCAGATCGCCGAGACCTTCCTGGCCAACACCGTCATCGAGGAATGGAAAGTGACCCGGCTGTGACTCGCCTCGAAGATCGACCGGCCTCCGGCCTTCCCGCCCGGATCGGTGTGATCACCTTCCCCGGCACGCTGGACGACATCGACGCCTCGCGCGCGGTCACGCTCGCAGGTGGTGAGGCCGTCAGCCTCTGGCACGGCGACGCAGATCTGAAGAACGTCGACGCCATCGTCGTCCCCGGCGGTTTCTCCTACGGCGACTACCTGCGCGCCGGCGCCATCGCGCGCTTCGCCCCCGTCATGGATGCGGTCATCGACGCAGCGAAGGGCGGCATGCCCGTCCTCGGTATCTGCAACGGCTTCCAGGTGCTGTGCGAGGCCGGACTCCTGCCCGGCGCCCTCACCCGGAACGCCAACCTCCACTTCACGTGTCGCGATCAGTGGCTCACGGTCGAGAGCACGTCCTCGGCGTGGTCCTCGCGGTACGAGGCGGGCGCCGAGATCCTCGTTCCGCTCAAGTCCGGTGAGGGTCGCTTTCAGGCGTCCGAGGCGGTCCTGGACGAACTCGAGGGCGAGGGACGCGTCGTGTTCCGCTACTCGGGTGACAACCCGAACGGTTCGCAGCGGTCCGTCGCGGGCATCTCGTCCGCCGACGGACGCATCGTGGGACTCATGCCGCACCCCGAGCACGCCACCGAGGCCCTCACGGGCCCCAGCGACGACGGCCTCGGCATCTTCTACTCTGCGCTGGACGCGATCGTCACGGCCTGACGGTCACCGCCCAGGCGTGCGGCCGCAGGTCGTTCTCCACTCCGTCGGCTGCTGCCACGATGTCTCCGGCCGGTCGAGGCACGGGTGCGTCGCCGATGTTCGCCGACAGCACCAGCGTCGTCGTGCCGTCCGTCGCGGTGAGGGTGACCGCGGTGTTCTCCAGTCCGGACACCTCGGCGTGCGCACGGTGCAGCCACGGGAATCGTCGCCGCATCGCGATCAGGGCCTGGTGGCGCCGGTAGTGTGGCCATCCGTACGGCGCCAGATCGTCGGGTGTCGCCGGGAACTCGGGTCGGATGGCGTCGTCGCCACCCACCCGCTCCTCCTTGATCCCGCGGAATCCCTGCTCGTCGCCGTAGTACACCGTCGGCGTTCCCGCCACGAAGAACAGCAGTGCGGCGGCGATGTCGGCATCGTCGTCGTCGAGGGTGGACGCGATCCGGGTGACGTCGTGGTTGCCGACGAACGTCGCCGGAACGAACGTGGGCAGCAACTCGTCGTGGCGCCCCAGCGCGTGGGCGAACTCGAAGAAGTTCGCGTCCTTCAGGGCGCTCCACGTCGCCTTCCACAGCTCGTACTGCGTGATCGAGTCGAGTCCGGACTCCCGCACGTACGACGCGTAGTCCCCGTGGATCATCTCGCCGACGATCCAGGCGTCGGGATGTGCCTCTCGCACACGGGGGAGCACCGCCGCCCAGAAGGCCGGTGAGACCGCGTACGCCGCGTCGAGCCGCCATCCGTCGACACCGCGGTCGAGCCAGTGCGTCATGACCTGTGCGACGTGCTCCTGCACCGCCGGCTCGTCGTGGTTCAACTCGACCAGCAGATCGTGGCCCTCGAACGTGCGCGGCCGACCGTCCTTCCAGCGGAACCACCGCCCCGCGTCCGAGTCGGGCCCGTCCTGCTCCGCACGAACGAACTGCGGGTGGCTCCTGCCGACGTGGTTGAAGACGCCGTCGAGCAGAACTCGGATGCCCTTGGCGCGTGCCGCACCGATGAGCGCGTCCATGTCGCTGTCGGTTCCCAGACGGGAATCGATGCGGAGATGGTCGACGGTGTCGTAGCCGTGGGTCTCCGACGCGAACACCGGGCCGAGTGCGAGGCCGTTGCACCCGAGCTCGAGGAGGTAGTCGAACCAGCCCTCGATCCGGTCGAGTCGGTGTTCGGTGCGGTCCACTGCCTCGGCCTCGGCGCCGACGAACCCGAGGGGGTACACCTGCCACCAGATGACGTGATCGACCCAGTCCTGCATCGCATTTCCCCCTTTTTCCCGGTCTCGGCGAGGGTTCGCCGAGCGACGGTCTGCTTGTCGGATCGCACAATTCGATTCCGGTTGTGTAGTGACTGTCACTATGAGTAACTGACGTCGGCGGACGACCGTTCGTCACCACCGTGCCAAGGGAGTCATCATGTCCTCCGACCTCACCGATCTGCTCGAACTCTTCCAGAACCTGTCCGGCATCGTCGACGCGCTCGGATCGATCTTCGACGGACTGTCCTTCTTCAGCTGACCCGATCATCCCTGTGGGGCGAACTCGGCCGAGTCCGCCCCACAGGTGTGCCCGGCGTGGAATGGCAGGAGTCGGCGTCGGATCGGGTCGGAGTCCACGCGAGGCGACAGTGCTGGTGACAATGGCTCGCCCATGGCCCGGCGTTGCAGGTGGTGCACAGATCGACCCGTGAGTCGATTCTCGTCATCGAATCGCGACAATTTTCGGGTTGCGAGCCATTCTTTTGTGTGGATTACTTAGCAAGCGGGCAACAAGCCCACCAACCTCACAAAGGGAGCTCCTCATGACCGACCTCGCCAGCTTCGTCGACCTTCTCGGTGCACTGTCCGACATCTTCGGTGGCGCCGGAAGCTTCCTCGACGGCCTGAGCTTCTTCAGCTGAACCCTTCTCGACTCGTGATGCCGGGTCCACCCTCGTGGTGGGCCCGGCATCGCTGTCTCCGCACCCCGTCTCTCTACGATCGGTGACCATGGCGTCCCTCACCTCCGCGACCGCGGCCGGCCTCTGTTCCTTCGTCGACGCGTCCCCGTCGCCGTTCCACGTCGTCGAGACGGTGGCCTCGGAACTGGCGGCGCACGGGTTCACCGCCGTGGCCGAGACGGACGCGTGGCCCTCCGAGCCCGGCCGGTACCTCGTCGTCCGCGGTGGTTCGATCATCGCTTGGTCCACCGAACGCGCGCCCGACGCGGCGTTCCGCATCGTGGGCGGGCACACCGACAGTCCGAACCTCCGCGTCAAGCAGAACCCCGATCTCGACGTCGCCGGGTGGCAGATGGTCGCCCTGGAGCCGTACGGCGGCGCGTGGCTCAACTCCTGGCTCGACCGCGATCTCGGCATCTCCGGCCGTCTCGGTGTGCGTGACGGCGGCTCGGTGCGAGACGTCCTCGTGCGCGTCGACCGTCCCATCCTGCGGGTGCCCCAGCTGGCGATCCACCTGTCGGAGGATCGCAAGGGAGTGCACCTCGATCCGCAGAACGACGTGAACGCGATCTGGGGCGTCGGGCGATCACCCCACTCGTTCATCGGGTTCCTCGCCGACGAGGTCGGGGTGGATCCCGGTGACGTGCTCGGGTGGGAACTGATGACCCACGACCTCAATCCTGCTGCAGTGGTGGGACTCTCGGACGACCTCGTCAGTTCGCCGCGACTGGACAACCAGGGCACCTGCTACGCCGGAACCGAGGCGCTGGTCGTCGCGGCCGCGCAAGCCGACGACTGCATCCCCGTCCTCGCACTCTTCGATCACGAGGAAGTGGGCAGCATGTCGGACCGTGGCGCGTTCTCGGATCTGATGAACACCGTCCTCGAGCGCATCGTGCTCTCGCGTGGCGGCGGCCGCGAGGAATTCCTGCGCGCGATGGCCGGGTCGATCCACGCCTCGGGCGACATGGCGCACGCGACCCATCCCAACTACGTCTCGCGGCACGAGCCCGCGCACCGCATCGAGGTCAACGGTGGCCCGGTGCTCAAGGTCAACCAGAATCTGCGCTACGCCACCGACGCCGCCGGTGCCGCGGCCTTCGCCTTGGCGTGCGAGCGAGCCGACGTCCCACTGCAGCGGTACGTCCACCGGGCCGACCTTCCGTGCGGATCCACCATCGGCCCCATCACCGCCTCGCGCACCGGCCTGTCCACCGTCGACGTGGGTGCCGCGCAGCTCGCCATGCACTCCGCGCGCGAGGTGATGGGCGCACACGACGTCGACATGTACGCCGACGCCTTGGCTGCGTTCCTGGGGGCGTAGCGCTGGGTCGGGCTGCGCTGAGTGCCGGTTGCATCCTGGCCGTTGGGCCGCCTGTCGATCCGATGCCGCCGCCGGGCGGTGCGCGCGATGGTCAGCGCACGCTACGGGATGCGCGCTGCACCGGGCGGTGCGCGCGGGCCGCGTGGTGGTACGGGAACCCCGTCGACGCGGCCGACGAATCCTGCTGCCGTACAGGGCCCGGCGGGGGAGACTGGCGGGATGGAGATCGCGCAGTGGTGGCCGGCCGTCACGGCCGAGACTCGGGACTGGCTGGTCGAGCACAACGGTGAGCCGCTCCCGTCCGCCGTGAAGGACGACGTGCTGCGCGTGAACGGCGATCTCACCGACCCGTCGTTGGTGGGCCGGTGAGTCCGTCGACGGGTCGTCCGAGCTGACGGACGCGGCGACGGACTGGATCGAGTCCGCGGCGAACGACGGGTGATGAGTTCCGGCGTCTGGCATGGTCTGTCCCGCAGTGATCGGCGATCGGCGCCGGTTCTTCACGAGGGCGGTACACGATGCGTGCGGTGACGGCAGGGCTCTTCCACTCGGTGGACGGTGTGGTCGAGGCTCCCGACCAGTGGCAGTTCGACAGTTTCGACGACGAACTCGGCCAGTCCATGGGCGGGTTCATGAGCAGGACCACCACCGCCGTCATGGGTCGGGTCGCCTACGAGTCGTGGTCGGATCACTTCGGCAACGCGGGGGCGGACGACCCCTTCGCCGGCTTCATCAATCCGGTGGAGAAGTTCGTCGCCTCACGCACGCTCACCGGAGATCTCGCATGGCAGAACTCGACGCTCATCGACGGCGATCCGGTGGAGTTCGTGCGTCGACTCAAGCAGGCCGACGGTGGCGACATCGCGCTGGTGGGCGGCGTCTCTCTGGTCCGCCAGCTCTTCCTGGCCGGTGTGCTCGACACCCTGACCCTGATGACGCACCCCGTCGTCGTGGGCAAGGGCCGGCACCTGTTCGAGCCGGGGGATCCGCTCACTCGTCTCGTCCTGACCAACTCCCTCGTCACGAGCAAGGGCAACGTGGTCGTCGACTACGCCGTCAAGGGGGACTAGCGGGCAGGCCGGAGGCCGGTCGGGGCTGACGAGCGGGCAGGCCGGAGGCCGGTCGGGGCTGACGAACGGGCAGGCCGGAGGCCGGTCGGACGGTGTCGGGTCCTGCACATAGAATGACCTCGACATTCTGCCGAGGGAAGGACCCCATCCACCGTGTCTGTCGAGTCCACTCCTCAGGTCGACGCCCTCCCCACCCCTCCGGTCGACACCGTCTCCGCTGCGGCCGGGTCGCCCGATGTCGCTCAGCCGTGGGCGGAGTTGGGTCTGAAGGAGGACGAGTACGCCCGCATCCGGGAGATCCTCGGCCGCCGTCCGACGGACGCCGAGTTGGCGATGTACTCGGTGATGTGGAGCGAGCACTGCTCGTACAAGTCGTCGAAGGTGCACCTCAAGTACTTCGGCGAGACGACGACGGACGAGATGCGGTCCGGGATGCTCGCCGGAATCGGTGAGAACGCGGGCGTGGTCGACGTCGGCGACGGGTGGGCTGTCACCTTCAAGGTGGAGAGCCACAACCATCCGTCGTACATCGAGCCGTACCAGGGTGCGGCCACCGGCGTCGGCGGCATCGTGCGCGACATCATGGCCATGGGTGCTCGTCCGATCGCGGTGATGGACCAGTTGCGTTTCGGTGCGGCTGATGCTCCGGACACGCGCCGGGTGCTCGAGGGCATCGTGCGCGGCGTCGGCGGTTACGGAAACTCACTCGGGCTCCCGAACGTGGGCGGCGAGACGGTGTTCGACGCGTCCTACGCCGGCAACCCGTTGCTCAACGCGCTGTGCGCCGGAGTGATGCGTACCGAGGATCTGCACCTGGCGTTCGCGTCGGGCTCGGGCAACAAGATCATCCTGTTCGGTGCGCGCACGGGCCTCGACGGGATCGGCGGCGTGTCGGTGCTGGCGTCCGAGACGTTCGACGAGAAGCAGGGCCGACGCAAGCTCCCCGCGGTGCAGGTGGGCGACCCGTTCACCGAGAAGGTTCTCATCGAGTGCTGCCTCGAGCTCTACCAGCAGAAGCTCGTGGTCGGTATCCAGGACCTCGGCGGTGCCGGATTGTCCTGTGCCACCTCCGAGCTCGCTTCGGCGGGTGACGGCGGTATGCACATCGCCCTGGATCGGGTTCCGCTGCGTGCGACCGGGATGACGCCGGCGGAGGTGCTGTCCAGCGAGTCGCAGGAACGCATGTGCGCCGTGGTGGCACCGGAGAACGTCGACGCCTTCATGGCGGTGTGCGCCAAGTGGGACGTGCTGGCGACCGACATCGGCGAGGTCACGGACGGTGAGCATCTCGAGATCACCTGGCACGGCGACGTCGTCGTCGACGTGCCGCCCAAGACGGTGGCCCACGACGGTCCCGTCTACGAGCGTCCCGTGCAGCGGCCCGCGAGCCAGGATGCCCTGGAGGCGAACACCACCGAGGGTCTGCCCCGTCCGGCCACAGGTGTGGAACTGCGCGAGACCCTGCTGCAGATGATCTCCTCCCCCCAGCTCTGCAGTCGGCGGCTCATCACCGAGCAGTACGACCGGTACGTCCGCGGCAACACCGTGCTCGCCGAGCACGCCGATGCCGGTGTGGTGCGCATCGACGAGAAGACCGGCCGCGGAATCGCTCTCGCGACCGATGCGTCCGGCCGGTACACCGCGCTGGATCCGTACCGTGGTGCGCAGCTGGCGCTGGCCGAGGCGTTCCGCAACGTCGCGACGACGGGCGCCACGCCGAAAGCCGTCACCAACTGCCTGAACTTCGGGTCGCCCGAGGATCCGGGTGTCATGTGGCAGTTCCAGCAGGCGGTACGCGGCCTGGCGGACGGCTGTGTGCAACTGGGCATTCCGGTCACCGGCGGAAACGTCAGTTTCTACAACCAGACCGGGTCGACGCCGATCCTGCCGACCCCGGTGGTGGGTGTGCTGGGTGTCCTCGACGACGTCCACCGCCGCATCCCCACGGGCATCGGCCTGGAGCCGGGCGAGACCCTGATCCTGTTGGGTGACACGCACGACGAATTGGACGGCTCGATCTGGGCCCAGGTCGTCCACGACCATCTCGGTGGTGTTCCGCCGCAGGTGGATCTGGCTCGCGAGCAGTTGCTGGCCGACATCCTCACGGCGTCGAGCCGCGACGGTCTGGTCACCGCGGCGCACGACCTCTCCGAGGGCGGGCTCGCGCAGACCGTCGTCGAGGTCGCGCTCGCCGGCGAGACCGGGTGCCGCATTCTGCCGCCCGAAGGAACAGATCCTTTCGTCACCTTGTTCTCGGAATCGTCCGGGCGGGTACTCGTTGCTGTCCCTCGGACCGAGGAGACCAGGTTCACGGGGATGTGCAGCGCGAGGGGGATGCCATGGACGCGTATCGGGGTGGCCGACGAAGGGTCGGACGAGGTGGAGTTCCAGGGACTGTTCAGTGTCCCGTTGACCGAACTCCGCGAGGCGTACGAGGGGACGCTTCCGGCGCTCTTCGGCTGACCGACCTTCCCGGCACCGGCACCGTCCGATGACCGACACCGATACTCGGTCGTCGGACGAACTGCAGCGCCCCCACAGTTTCGAGGAACTGCCGGCGTACGTCCTGAGCTCGGCGACCCGCACGGTGCGCAAGCACCCCGCGTGGATCTGGGCGTGGGGTCTGCTGCGGCTCGACGTCACCGGCATCGCGTTCGGCGCCCTGTTCTTCTGCTGGTCGCTGACGCCGTCACTGCTGCCACGCGGCTGGCTGTTCCAGGGCATCGTCAGCGGCATCACCGCGGCCATCGGGTACGGGGTGGGCGTCGCTGTCGGCTGGATTCTCCTGCGCACGGTGCTTCGTCAGCAGCCGTGGTGGCCGCTGCCGATCCGCGTGGAGCGCGCACTCCTGGTCGCTGTCCCGGTGATCGCGACCGTCGCCGGAGCGGTCATGCTCTACGCCTCTGCGGACTGGCAGCGTCAGCTCGCCGCGCTCATGGGCGCCGAGGGGCTCACGTCCACGGGGTTCATCCGCACCGGCATCATCAGTTTCGCGGTGTGCGCCGCGCTCATCGGACTGTGGCGGGTCATCCGGGACATCCGCCGCTTCGTCGTGCGCTCGATCCTGCGTCTGATCCGACTCCCGCAGTGGGTTGCCAACCTCGTGGGGTTCCTCCTCGTCTTGACGGTGCTCGTCACACTGGTGCAGGGTGTGCTGTTGCGCGGCACCATGACCGTCGCCAACTCGGTCTTCAGCACTCAGAACAGCAACACGCGTGAGGGTGCCGAACAGCCGACGGTGCCCGAGCGTTCCGGTGGTACCGGTTCGCTCGTGGACTGGGACACACTGGGATTCGAGGGCCGGAACTTCGTCTCGGGTGGGTTGTCGGCCGACGAGATGACCCGAGCGACCGGCCGCACGGGCATGGAGGCGATCCGCGCGTACGTGGGACTCGAGAGCGCGGAGACGGACGAGGAGCGCATGAATCTCCTGGTACGCGAACTCGATCGAACCGATGCGTTCTCCCGCAAGGCCATCGTCGTCATCCCGACCACGGGAACCGGGTGGGTCAATCCCACCGCAGCTCGGGCCGTGGAACTGATGTACGACGGGGACGTCGCGCTCGTGGCGTCCCAGTACTCGTACCTTCCGAGTTGGATCTCCTTCCTCGCCGATCGCGAGAAGGCGGCGGCCGCGGGGAAGTTGCTCATCGACACCGTGCACCAGCGATGGGAGCAGGAGCCCGAGGCGACCAGGCCCAAGTTCTACGTCTACGGCGAGAGTCTCGGAACCCAGGCCGGCGAAGGCGCGTTCGCGGACATCGCCGACATCCGGGACACCGTCGACGGAGTGCTGTGGGTGGGCCCGCCGAACTCCAATCGCATCTGGGACACCTACGTCAGCCGACGCGATCCGGGAACCACCGAGGTGGAACCCGTCTACGCCGGCGGACTGCTGATGCGGTTCGCCGACAGCACCCGTGACGTCGAGGCGCTGAGCGGGGACTGGCCCTACCCGCGCGTGCTGTACATCCAGCACCCGTCCGACCCCATCGTGTGGTGGACGCCGGATCTGATCTTCCAGCGTCCGGATTGGCTCGCCGAGCCGCCCGGGTACGACCGACTGCCCAGCATGCGGTGGTTCCCGTTCGTCACCTTCTGGCAGGTGAGTGCCGACCTCACGAACGCGGCCGGCGTGCCGGACGGGCACGGCCACAACTACGGGACGACGGTGCTCGACGGCTTCGCCGCTGTGGCCGCCCCCGACGGGTGGACGCAGGCCGACACCGAACGCATCCGCGTCGTCATGAACGAGTACGCCGACGCCGACGGTCCCGAGAAGTGACCGGACTGGCCCGATGGGTGCTGTTCGACATCCCCATCGGGACAGTGCTACCCGAGGAATTCCTGTTCCGCGGCGTCGTCGACACCGTGGCCACCGCCGTGGTGGGTCCCCGTGCCGCACTGGTGGTCGGCTCCACGGCATTCGGGGTCTGGCACTGGTACGACTCGGGCAGGTCGGTGCCCGTCGTCCTGTTCACCGGGGCGGCCGGCGCACTGTTCGTCGAGTCGAAGCGGCGAACCGGCACCATTCTGACGCCCATGGCACTGCACTGGGCCGCCAACTCGGTCGGTGCTATCGCATCGACGTGGTGGCGCTCTACTCGAGGTGACAGACCGCCTCGAGGTTGAGGCCGTCGGGGTCGTACACGAAGCCACCGAAGTAGTTCTCGTGGTACTCGGGGCAGACGCGCGGAGACAGCTTGTCCCGTGCGCCCGCCGCAAGGGCCGCGGCGTGAAACTCCCGGACGACGTCACGGGTGGGTGCCGAGAACGCCACGTGTAGTTCGGGATCGACGGTGGTTCCCTGGACGAGCCAGAAGAACGGCTTGCGGCCACTGCCGAATCCGACCATGCGGACGTAGTCGTCGTCCGGCCCGCCGGTGAAGTCGAGCAGCTTCTCGATCCCGAGCACGCCGAGAGCCGGCACGTAGATCTCGAGTGAGCGGTCGACGTCCGTGACCGTCACGTTGAGGTGGTCGATGGTCGATCCTTGATAGAGGTTCGGTGTCATGGAGACAGTGAAGCGTCCATCGCGGACAGTGGCGGTCCTCGTTGATCAGACCGTGCCTCAGCATCCGCAACTCTCACGAATCGACGGGATCCCGTCGATCCGGGCGACTTCTGGACTGTGAGGCACGCCTCGGGGCACACCGCGCTCGGTGAGACACTGAACGGCGTGGCACCCTCGAAACCCGTCGACCCGGCCGAACTCCGCTCGTCCCTCCAAGCAGTATCGGCATGGCTCGACGATCCGAACCTCCCGAAGCCGCCGCGCGCCGATCTCGCCGCCGCGGTGCGTCTCAGTGCGCGCACCATCGAGCAGACGGCACCGGGGTCGAGTGTCGAGGTGCGCGTGCCGCCGTTCGTCGCGGTGCAGTGCATCGTCGGACCGCGTCACACCCGCGGTACGCCCCCCAACGTCGTCGAATGCGACCCGCGGACATGGCTGTTGATGGTGACGGGGCGCGTGGCGTTCGAGGACGCCGTGCGCGGAGCGGGCGTCACGGCCTCGGGTGGCCGCGCCGGCGAGGTGGCGCACTGGCTTCCGCTCGTGCGCATCTGACTCTCACCGCCAGGGCTGCACCGGCGGTTTGACCCACAGGATCTTCTCGTCCGAGTGCGCTCGGCGGGCCGCGTCGTGATCGGGGTGATCGCGCGCCCACTCGGCCTTCTCGCGCAACAGCGTCGAGACCACCGTCCACGTCTCGTCGGAGCTGGGCGGGTTGATGTCCGCGGCTCGGGCCACCTTGCGGCGGACGTCCGCGGCCATCGCCGCGAGGTCGTCTGCGGAGATGTCGCGGTCCCACAAGTACCGAGCGAGAGCGACGGCCTTGTCGCGGCGGGACTTCTCGGCCGCGTCGGAGTGGCTGTAGAAGTTCTTCTCGGCCACTACCAGCCCCAACTCCCGGCGATGCCCTTGAACGGCCCGACGACGTCGCGGGTGATCCAGCCGGCATAGAAGCCGCCCTCCTGCGCACGTGCGACTTCGCCGTCGAGCTCGCACGTCAACGAGACGGGGGAGAAGGAGAGCGCGCCGGCAATGGGAACGAACGACGGAGTGGGGTTCTCGTAGCTCCATCCGCCGGCCTCGAGGACGGCGCCGTCCTCGCCGAGGATGTCCCAGTACGTCGCCGAACCCTTCCATTCGCACATCGTGGATCGGGCACCGGATCGGCGGAGTCGGCTCTCGTCGATGTCGGCGCGAGGGATGTACCAGGTGGGCGGGTGGCTGGTCTCGAGCACCCGGTACGCGGACGTGCTGTCGGCGACGACCACGTTCCCGAAACGGACGACGAGTCGCTTGTCCGACGCTTCGAGTGCGGGCGGTCGGGGGTAGTCCCACACCGATTCCTGGCCCTCGCCGGGCTGTTCGGGGGTCACGCCGTACGGGAGTCTGCTGGCCATGCATCCATCATGGCACCGATGAACGAGTCGGGGATCACACCGAGCGGCGGTATGGATTGCCGCCGGGGGCTGGTTCGAGGTCGTGATGGCCGTAGACTCACGCAGTGTGTGTGCAGCGCATCTTCTGCACCCCACCCCTCGCCGTAGTCAAGGAGAGCGCGTCGTGACTCGTGAACCATCGGTCCACAGCCCGAATCTGCTCGATGACACATCCGGTCCGGAACTGGACATCAACGAGAACGACCCGCGCGAGGAATGCGGCGTTTTCGGTGTGTGGGCTCCGGGCGAGGACGTCGCCAAGATGACCTATTACGGTCTCTACGCTCTGCAGCATCGCGGTCAGGAGGCTGCCGGCATCGCCGTCGCCGACGGCTCGCAGGTGCTGGTGTTCAAGGATCTCGGCCTGGTCAGCCAGGTGTTCGACGAGCAGACGTTGGGCGCGATGAGCGGCCACATCGCCATCGGGCACTGCCGGTACTCCACCACCGGATCGACGACGTGGGAGAACGCGCAGCCCATCTTCCGCACCACCGCGGCCGGCAGCGGCATCGCTCTGGGCCACAACGGCAACCTTGTGAACACCGCCGAATTGTCGGAGCGCGCCCGCGATGCGGGAATCATGGGCCGCCCCCGTGGGACCGGTGCCACGTCGGACTCCGACATCGTCGGTGCTCTTCTCGCGCACGGCGCAGCGGACAGCACCATCGAGCAGGCCGCGATGGAACTGCTGCCCACACTGAAGGGCGCGTTCTGCCTGACCTTCATGGACGAGCACACCCTGTACGCGGCGCGTGATCCTCACGGCGTGCGCCCGTTGTCGCTCGGTCGCCTCGACCGCGGCTGGGTCGTCGCCTCCGAGACCGCCGCCCTGGACATCGTCGGCGCCTCGTTCGTGCGCGACATCGAGCCCGGTGAACTGCTCGCCATCGACGCGGACGGCGTGCGGTCGTCGCGATTCGCGGCTCCCGAGCCCAAGGGCTGCATCTTCGAGTACGTCTACCTCGCTCGTCCCGACAGTGTCATCGGTGGCCGCTCGGTCCACTCGACACGCGTCGAGATCGGCCGCCGCCTCGCGGAGGAACACCCCGCGGTGGGCGACCTGGTCATCCCCGTTCCGGAATCCGGTACCCCCGCCGCCGTGGGGTACGCGCAGGGTTCGGGCATCCCGTACGGCCAGGGCCTGATGAAGAACGCCTACGTCGGGCGCACGTTCATCCAGCCGTCGCAGACCATCCGCCAGCTGGGCATCCGCCTCAAGCTCAACCCTCTCCGCGAGGTCATCCGCGGGAAGCGACTCATCGTGGTGGACGACTCCATCGTCCGCGGCAACACCCAGCGTGCGCTCGTGCGGATGCTGCGGGAGGCCGGCGCGCTCGAGATCCACGTGCGGATCGCGTCGCCGCCCGTCCGGTGGCCCTGCTTCTACGGCATCGACTTCGCCTCGCCGGCGGAGCTGATAGCCAACGGCATGGACTCCGAGGACGGCATGCTCGAGGGCGTGCGGCAGGCCATCGGCGCCGATTCGCTGGGCTACATCTCGATCGAGGGCATGATCGCCGCCTCGGAGCAGCCCGCGACGCGGCTGTGCTCCGCCTGCTTCGACGGCAAGTACCCCATCGAGCTCCCCAAGGAGACCGCCATGGGCAAGAACGTCCTCGAGGGCATGTTGGCGACCGCAGCGGGCATCGCGATGCCCGCGGCCGTCGACAACGTGAGCGCTCTCTCGCGCCCCTGACACCCAGATGCTGATCCGGCTCGCGATCGCCGAGGCGATCGCGGCGGGAACGATCCGGGTGCAGTACCGGCGCTGGGCGAAGCGGCGCGTCAAGGCGGGTACGTGGATCCACACGCCGGCCGGTGTCGTCGTCGTGGACTCGATCTCCGAGTGCGACCCCGAGTCGCTCACGGACGACGATGCCCGCGCGGCGGGGGAGCTCTCGATCTCGGCCTTGCGCAAGGGGTTTCGGGGCGCCGACGGTGATCCCGTCTGGCGGGTCGAGGTGTCGTTCGGTGGCGGGGAGGCCGGAGGCCGGCCGGATCGGGGCGAGGACCCGCGAGTGGGGCTGCGTGCGGACGACGATCTGTCCGACGACGACGTCGCCATGGTGACCACGAAGCTCGATCGCATGGACGAGCGTGCCGACGCGCCGTGGGCCTGGCGCACCCTCGAGCTGATCCGGGAGCGCCCGGCGGTGCTGGCGGCGGACCTCGGCGCCGTGCTGGGACTCGAACGCGACGTGTTCAAGCCGAGGGTGCGACGGCTGAAGGCGCTGGGTCTGACCGAGAGTCTGAAGGTGGGATATCGGCTGTCTCCGCGAGGCGAGAAGCTGTTGGACATCAGGCGGTCGGACAGGTAAGTACCGGTCATGTTAAAAATTTCGTGTGGTTCGACACATGAACGACATGCGCACTCGGTAACGTGCCGTTCACCGAACCACCGGAACGACCCGGCCGGACGGGACGCGACGCGCGCTTCCGACACCGCGGGCCCAGACTCACGAAGGACATCCACACCATGAGCGTGCCCTCCCGAGGACGCACGGCGCGGCGCACCGCAGCCGTGTCCATCCTGTCCGTCGCGGCTCTCACCGCGGCAGCGTGCGGCTCCGGCCGCACCGACGACGGCGGCGGCGCAGGCGGTGAGGGCGGCGGCGAGGCGCTCGTCGTCGGCACCACCGACCAGGTCTACTCGCTCGATCCTGCCGCCTCGTACGACAACGGCTCGTTCACGATCATGAACCAGGTCTATCCGTTCCTGATGAACTACGCCCCCGGCAGCGACGAACTGCAGCCCGACGCCGCCGAGAGCTGCGAGTTCAGTCAGCCGACGGTCTACACCTGCACGCTGAAGGACGACCTGACCTTCGCCAACGGCCACGCGCTGACCAGCGAGGACGTCAAGTTCTCGTTCGATCGCATCGTGTCCATCAACGATCCCAACGGCCCGTCCTCGCTGCTGGCCAACCTGGACTCGGTGGCCGCGCCGGACGACAAGACCGTCGAGTTCACGCTGAAGGCCGCGAACGACCAGACCTTCCCCCAGGTTCTCGCCACCAACACCGGGCCCATCATCGACTCCGAGGTCTTCCCGGCCGACTCGATCATGGACGACAACGCGGTCGTGGCGGCCAAGCCCTTCGCCGGCCCCTACTCGATCGACAGCTACGAGAAGAACTCCCTCGTCAGCTTCTCCGCCGCGGCGGACTACAAGGGCGTGCTGGGCGAGCCCGAGACCGGATCGGTCACCCTGCGCACCTACACCAGCGCGGACAACCTCAAGCTCGACATGCAGAACAAGTCCATCGACGTCGCGTGGCGTTCGCTGACCCCGACCGACATCGAGTCGCTCGACCAGGTGGACGGCCTCACCGTCCACGAGGGCCCCGGCGGCGAGCTCCGTTACATCGTCTTCAACCAGAACACGATGCCCGGCGGCACACCCGAGCAGAAGCTCGCGATCCGCAAGGCCATGGCCGCCTCGGTGGACCGTGACGCACTGTCGGAGAACGTCTACAAGGGCACGTTCACGCCGGCCTGGTCCGTGGTGCCCAGTGGCCTCGAGGGCGCGAACACCGCGTTCAAGGACGTCTACGGCGAGGCCCCGAACAAGGACGAGGCAGCGAAGTTCCTGTCCGACGCCGGTGTGCAGACCCCGGTCGCGGTCAATCTGCAGTACAACCCCGATCACTACGGTTCCTCGTCGTCGGAGGAGTACGCGGCGGTCAAGGCGCAGCTCGAGAGCTCGGGCCTGTTCACGGTGAACCTGCAGTCCACCGAGTGGAACACCTACAACAAGGAACGCGTCGCGGACACGTACCCCGTCTATCAGCTCGGCTGGTTCCCGGACTTCCCGGATGCGGACAACTACCTGACGCCGTTCTTCGCACCGGACAACTTCCTGCAGAACCACTTCGAGAACCCCGAGATCACGGCGCTGATCGACTCCGAGCGGACCGAGACCGACCCGGCTCGCCGCTCCGAGATCATCGGTGAGATTCAGACGCGGATGGCGCAGGACTTCGTGTCCACGCTGCCGCTCCTCGAGGGCAAGCAGATCGCGATCTCGACGGACGAGGTCCAGGGTGTCGACGAGACTCTCGACGCCTCGTTCAAGTTCCGCTTCACCCCGCTCACGAAGGGCTGATCCATGGTCACCACCACGCCCGACGAGGCGTCGGTGGGGAAGCAGTCACGGGCGAGCGCGTCGTCACGCTACGGCGCGCTCGCCCGTTATCTCGTGATCCGGTTCCTGCTGATCATTCCCACGGCATGGATCCTGGTCACGGTCGTCTTCTTCCTCATGCGCGTTCTCGGCGATCCCATCAGTGCTGCCCTCGGTGGACGACTGCCCGCCGACCAGATCGCCGAACGACGCGCCGCGGCCGGTTACGACCGGCCGATCCTGGTGCAGTACTGGGAGTACCTGTCCGGTCTGCTGCGGGGAGACTTCGGTCGCTCCGCGACCAGCAACCAGGAGATCAGCGGTGTGCTGATCACCAACGGCGCGGCGACGCTGGAACTCGCGTTCTGGGCGTTGCTCGTCGCGTTCGCCGTCGGCATCCCCCTCGGCTTCTACGCCGCGACCCGCCGCGACTCGATCTCCGACGGCACCCTGCGCATCCTGGCGATCCTGTTCTACGCGGCGCCGGTGTTCTTCGTCGGCATGCTGCTCAAGCTGGTCTTCGCCGTGAAGCTCGGGTGGCTGCCGGTGGCGGGCCGGGCGAGCACCAACGTCGAACTGGCACTGCAGAACGTGTCACCGAAGACCAACATCCTGCTGATCGACTCGATTCTCTACGGGGAGCCGAGCTACACCGTCGACGTGCTGAAGCACGCCGTGCTCCCCGCGGTCGCGCTCGGACTTCTCACCGCCGGCGTGTTCCTGCGCCTGGTGCGGGTGAACCTTCTGCAGACCCTGCAGTCCGGCTACGTGGAAGCTGCGCGCGCACGGGGACTCTCGGCGCGCGTCGTCGCCCGGCGGCACGCCTTCCGCAACGCGCTCATCCCGGTCGTCACTGTGATGGGGCTGCAGATCGCCATGCTGCTGGGCGGCGCGGTGCTCACCGAGACGACGTTCGAGTGGCAAGGACTGGGCTATCAGCTCGCTCGCTACCTGCAGGCACGCGACTTCATCGCGGTCCAGGGCATCGTCACGTTCCTGGCCATCGTCGTCGCGGTCGTCAGCTTCCTCACCGACGCCATCGTGGCGATCGTCGATCCACGAGTGAGGTTCTGATGAGTATCGAGGTGAGCGTCGGCTCGATCGAGGCGCCGAAGCGACGTCGGGGTGTGCCCGGCCTGTCGATCATCCGCTCGAGTGCCGGACTGCAGAAGGCCACCATCGTCATCGGGCTCGTGCTGGTGGTGCTGTTCGTGATCATGGCGGTCTTCGCTCCGCTCATCGCGCCGTACACCTTCTCCCAGACGTCCGCCGACGGCGTGGAGTTCGCGCGCCAGGCGGCGCCGAGTGCGGACCACATCTTCGGGACGTCGGTGCGCGGAGAGGACGTGTTCTCCCGCGTCGTCTACGGCGCTCGGACCGCCCTGCTCGTCATCGTCACGTCGCTGGTGCTGTCGATCGTGGTGGGCGTTCCCCTCGGACTGCTCTCCGGCTACGTCGGCCGGTGGGTGGACCGGGTGTTGGTCCTCTTCATGGACGCGATGTACGCGTTCCCGAGTCTGCTTCTCGCCGTGGTGGTCTCGATCGTCGTGGCCGGAGGCCAGTCCAGCAGTTTCGGTGGTGTCCTCTCGGCCGCGATCGCCATCACCGCCGTCTTCGTGCCGCAGTACTTCCGCGTGGTGCGCAACGCGACGGTCTCGGTGAAGACCGAGCCCTACGTGGACGCGGCGCGGGTCACCGGCGCCGGCCCGGTGCGGATCATGTTCCGCCACATCCTCGCCAACGTCACGCAGACACTGCCGGTGATCCTCACGCTCAACGGCGCCGAGGCCATCCTGACTCTGGCGGGTCTCGGCTTCCTCGGGTTCGGCATCGAGCCGACGTCCGCGTCCGAGTGGGGATACGACCTCAACAAGGCGCTGCCGGACATCTCCAACGGCATCTGGTGGACGTCGATCTTCCCCGGCACCGCCATCGTCCTGGTCGTGCTCGGTATGACCATGGTCGGCGAGAGCGTGAGCGAGACACTCAATCCCGTTCTGAGAACCAGACGCAAGCAGAAAGATCCCTCATGACGGCCTCAGCGTCCATCCCGCAGGCGGCTCTGACCCTCGAGGCACTGTCGGTCAGCTTCGCCACCGACGCCGGGCCCGTCGACGCCGTCAAGGGAGTGAGTTTCGAGGTCTTCCCGGGCGAGGTCCTGGCCGTCGTCGGCGAATCGGGCTCCGGGAAGTCGGTCAGCGTCCGCTCCGCCATCGGGCTGCTCCCGGACACCGCCCGCGTACGCGGAACCGTCACCGTGGGGTCCCGCGAGGTGACGTCGCTGTCGGACAAGCAGTGGGCCGATCTCCGCGGCAACGCCGTGGCGATGGTGTTCCAGGAACCCGGCAGCGCCCTCGACCCGCTGTTCACCGTCGGTTTCCAGATCGTCGAGGCCCTGCGAGCTCACGCCGGACCGGACGGGAAGGTGCTGGACAAGAAGTCCGCCCGCGTCCGGGCGATCGAGTTGCTCACCATGGTGGGTCTGCCCGACCCGGAGCGGCGATTCGGCTACTTCCCGCACGAGTTGTCCGGTGGCCAGAAGCAGCGTGTGATGATCGCGATCGCCATCTCGTGCGAGGCGAAGGTGATCATCGCGGACGAGCCGACGACGGCACTCGACGTGACCGTGCAGGCCGAGATCCTCGACCTGCTGCGCGACCTCAAGGACCGTCTGGGTTGCGCGATCGTGCTGATCACGCACAGCATGGGCGTGGTGGCGGACATCGCCGATCGGGTCGTCGTCATGAAGGACGGCGAGGTGGTCGAGGAGGCACTCGTCCACGATCTCTTCGCTGCGCCGAAGGCCGACTACACGAAGACGTTGCTGGCGGCGGTCCCGACGCTCGATCCCGTGGTCACCGATCGCACCGTCTCGGACGAGGTGGTGCTGTCGGTGCGCGATCTCGTCGTGCAGTTCCCCGGCGGCATCGGTCAGCCCGTCTTCCGGGCCGTCGACTCGGTGACCTTCGATCTGCACCGCGGTGAGACCCTCGGTCTGGTGGGGGAGTCCGGTTCGGGCAAGTCCACCATCGGCCGTTGCGTGGCCGCACTGCAGAAGCCGACGTCCGGCTCGGTGGACGTCCTCGGTCAGGACGTGGGCAGGCTGCGGGGGTCCGCGCTGAAGAGTCTGCGCAAGCGTTTCGGATTCGTGTTCCAGGATCCGTCCACGTCGCTCAACCCCCGACTGACCGTCGGCCAGTGCATCGCCGAGCCGATGATCGTGCACAAGGCCGGGTCGAAGGCGGACATCGCGCGCACGGTCGTGGAGTGGCTCGATGCGGTCCAGCTCCCGAAGGGCACGGAGAAGCGGTACCCGCACGAGCTGTCGGGGGGTCAGCGTCAGCGGGCATCGCTGGCGCGGGCACTCGTCCTGAAGCCGGATCTGCTGGTCGCCGACGAACCGACCAGCGCGCTGGACGTCTCGGTGCAGGCCGCGGTTCTCGACCTCTTCGAGGAACTGCAGACCGAACTGCACTTCGCGTGCCTGTTCATCAGTCACGATCTCGCCGTGGTCGACCGCCTCGCGCATCGGGTGGCGGTGCTGCGGGGCGGCGCCGTCGTCGAGCTCGGGACGCCCGGACGGATCCTCCGGGATCCGGCGGAGGAGTACACCAAGCGCCTGATCGCGGCCATTCCCAGGCCCGAGGTGACACGAGACCGGAAGGACCGATAGGCCTCCGGTACCGTTAGGGCCGCATCCGACCCTCCCGGGTACTCACACACAGATCAGGCTGGAGCAGTACACCCATGACCGATGACACCCACCAGCCCGGCGCAGGAGCCTCGTACGCAGCGGCAGGAGTGGACATCGAAGCCGGTGATCGTGCCGTCGAGCTGTTCGCGCCCCTCGCCAAGCGGGCGTCGCGACCGGAGGTCATGGGCGGTCTCGGTGGGTTCGCCGGCCTGTTCGCGCTGAAGGGCGGATACCGCGAGCCGCTGCTCGCCGCGTCCACCGACGGTGTGGGCACCAAGATCGCGGTCGCGCAGGCTCTGGACAAGCACGACACGGTGGGACTCGACCTGGTCGCGATGGTCGTGGACGACCTCGTCGTCTGCGGCGCCGAGCCGTTGTTCCTGCAGGACTACATCGCGGTGGGGCGCGTGGTGCCCGAGCACGTCGCGCAGTTGGTCAAGGGCATCGCCGACGGCTGCATCCTGGCCGGATGCGCACTGCTGGGCGGCGAGACCGCCGAGCACCCCGGCATGATGGCGGACGGCGAGTACGACCTGTCCGCGACGGGTGTCGGCGTCGTCGAGGCCGACCAGGTACTGGGCCCGGACCGGGTGCGTCCCGGCGACGTGGTCCTCGCGATGGGGTCCTCGGGACTGCACTCCAACGGCTACTCCCTCGCTCGCAAGGTTCTGCTCGACATCAGCCGCATGTCGCTCACCGGTCATGTCGAGGAGTTCGGCCGCACGCTCGGCGAGGAGATGCTCGAACCCACCCGCATCTACGCCAAGGACTGCCTCGCCCTCGCGGCGGAGACGGACGTGCGGACGTTCTGCCACGTCACCGGTGGTGGCCTGGCTGCCAACCTCGCTCGCGTCATGCCGAAGGGCCTCGTCGCCGAGCTCGATCGCGGAACGTGGAGCCCGGCTCCGATCTTCGCGATGATCGCGCAGCGCGGACGCGTGGAGCGCGAGGAGATGGACCGCACGTTCAACATGGGCGTCGGCATGGTCGCGATCGTGGCACCCGAGGACGTCGACCGCGCCCTCGCCGTGCTCACTGCTCGCCACATCGACTGCTGGACGCTGGGGACGGTCAAGAAGTCCGCCGACAGCGGAACCGACGAGCGCGCCGTGCTGACGGGTAATCACCCGCGTTTCTAGGTTCTCGTTTGTCGCAGGACTGGTCGGGCACCCGACCGGCATGACGACGTACGACGGATTCGACACCCTCCCGATCGCCGGTCAGTGGCGAGTGGGCCGAGACGGCCGCACCGCCGACGACCTGAACCCGTACTCGGGCGACGTCCTGACCACCCTCCCGCTGGCCGATGCGGCCGACGTCGACGCAGCGTTCACGGCGGCGAGCATCGCGCAGCGGGACTGGGAGTCCACGCTCCCGACCGAGCGTGCGGACGTGTTCCACCGCGCAGCGCGCATCATGGAGGAGCGCAAGGACGAGATCGTGGACTGGCTCGTCGCGGAGGTCGGCGCCATCCGCCCCCGCGCCGAGTGGGAATGGCTGGCCGTCCGCGCGGTGATGCTCGAATCGGCGAGCTACCCCACTCGATCGGCCGGGCGCATCCTCCCTGCCGCCCTGATCGACGGCAAGGAGAACCGCGTGTACCGGCGGCCCCTCGGCGTGGTCACGGTGATCAGTCCGTGGAACTTCCCGATGCAACTGTCCGCCCGCTCGGTGGCGCCCGCGCTGGCGCTCGGCAACGCAGTGGTGCTGAAGCCCGCGAGCGACACCCCCGTCACCGGCGGACTCCTGCTGGCCAGAATCCTCGAGGATGCCGGGTTGCCCGCCGGCCTGCTGTCCGTCGTCGTCGGCAAGAGCAGCGAGATCGGTGACGCCGTGACCTCGCATCCCCTCACACGGCTCGTGTCGTTCACGGGTTCGACGCCCGTGGGGTCGGGCATCGCGGCGTCGGCGCCGCTCACCAGAATGTCCCTCGAACTCGGGGGCAACGGGCCTCTGGTCGTGCTGGAGGACGCGGACGTCGAGGCAGCCGTGAACGCGGCGGTCTTCGGGTCGTTCTTCCACCAGGGTCAGGTGTGTATGGCGACCAACCGGGTGATCGCGGTCGATGCGGTGCACGACGAGGTGGTGGACCGGCTCACCGAGCGGGTCCGGTCACTGCGCACCGGCGACCCCGCCGATCCCGACACACAGATCGGCCCGATCATCAACGACGCGCAGGTGGAGTCGATTCTCGACCGGATCTCTCGCGCGGAGTCGGACGGCGCGGAAGTCCGCGTGCGCGGGGAGCGTTCGGGACCGGCCGGGCGGGTGCTGGGCCCACATCTCGTGCTAGGGACGAACGGCGTCGCGACCGCCGCCGAGGAGGTGTTCGGACCCGTCGCCACGGTGATCCGGGCAGACGGGGAGGACGACGCCGTCCGGATCGCGAACGACACCGAGTACGGGCTCTCCAGCGCGGTGTTCTCGCGAGACGTCGGGCGTGCGGTCCGGGTGGCGACGAGACTCGAGGCCGGAATGACACACGTGAACGACACCACGATCAACGACGAGCCCAACACCGCGTTCGGCGGCGAGAAGAACTCGGGCATCGGTCGTTTCGGCGGCGAGTGGGCCATCGACGAGTTCACCACCGACCACTGGATCAGCGTCCAGCACACGCCGCGACAGTATGCGATCTGACCTCGCGTGAAGAACCTCGCACACACGACCGTGCGGGGCGTCCCTGAGTCGGAACGCCCCGCACGGTCGTGTGTGCGATGTGAGGATTCCCCCCGTGTCAGGGGTGCGGTCAGCGCCGCCAGTCGTCGTAGTCGTCATCGTCGTGTCGGGACGGCTCCCGATCGGCGATGCCGTTGCGGTGCGAGTCGGGGGAACCTGTGAGCTCTCGTTGGAGACTCTCGAAGTCCGTGGACGGTGAGCTGTACTTGAGCTCACGTGCAACTTTGGTCTGCTTTGCCTTAGCCCGGCCGCGGCCCATGGCTAACCCCCTCGCGAGTAGCGGGGCGGCCTGGGATTTTTTGGCGGCCCCGTCTGATTGTGTGTTCTTCCTGCCCACACTCTAGCGTGCGAATCGGGTCTGCGCTTCCACCGGCGCCGGTGTCACACCGACGGTGCGCGCCGCGCCGCCCGGGCCGCCATGTCGCGGGCCTCGCGGTAGACCTTGGGCGCCAGATCGGGGGTGTTCAGAAGGATCTGCATCGCCTCCGCCGACACCCCGGTGAAGAGGTCCCGCACGGTGACTCCGTGGTCGGGAACGGACACGATCTCGATGTCGTCGCCCGCCGAGAGCGCGCCGACTCGCACGACGCGCAGGTACGCCCCGACATCGCCCCGCGCGGTGAAACGCTTGACCCAGGTCTTCTCGCCCGTCCACCGCGCGAAGGCGGCACACGGGCGCCGCGGAATGGTCACCTCGAGCTCGGCGGTGCCCACCGACCAGCGCGTTCCGACGACCGCATCGGTGACGGGCAGTCCGCTCACGCGCAGGTTCTCACCGAACCACCCCGCGGGAACCTCTCGGCCGAGTTCCTCGGCCCACCTGTCGGCCTCGGCCTCGTCGTACGCGTAGACCGCCTGGTCCGCGCCGCCGTGGAAGGTGACGTCGCAGGAGCGATCACCGTGCAGGCCGAGCTCGGTGACGTCGACCGGTCCGGACACCGCTCGCTTGTCGATGGCGGAGTCGACCACCGCCGGCCGAGAGATGGGGTGGATGGTGTGCACGACGCACACCGACAGCACGCGTCCCGACGGGGCCGGCTGCGTCACCGGCCGCGCAGCCGATCCACCGCGGCGCGGCCCGCCTGGACCGCGGTGTCCAGGACGTAGGAGTCGGGATCGATCGAGGCGGCACACGGCCCGGCGTCGAGCGTGGTCTCCACCGGCACCGCGCGTTTGATCTGAGCGAGCGCGATCGGTCCGAGCTCGAAGTGATCGACGACGGTGCCGATGCGGCCCACGGACCGGCCGCCGACGGTGACGTCGTCGCCCGTCTCCGGTCGACCGTCCGCGGAGCCGTCGAGGTGCAGCAGGACCAGTCGGCGCGGCGGCTTGCCCAGATTGTGGACGCGCGCCACCGTCTCCTGTCCGCGGTAGCACCCCTTCTCGAGGTGGACGGCCCCGAACTCGGTGACCCCGCCGATCCAGCCGACCTCGTGGGGAATCGTGCGGTCGTCGGTGTCGAGACCGAGGCGTGGTCGACCGGACTCGACGCGCAGCGCCTCGAACGCCCAGCTGCCCGCCTCACGCGCACCCGCGACGACGAACTTCGCCCACCACTCGTCGAGACGGTCGGCGGGGACCAGGACGTCGAAGGAATCGGTGCGGGTCGGCCACGGCATCCGGCGGACGAGACCGGCGTCGGGGTTCGCGGCGTCGAGCGGCAGGGCGTCGTACGGCATCGCGGGCACCTCGGCGCCCACCGCTCGCAGGATGGAGCCGGCCTTCGGGCCGAGCAACGCCACGACGACCCGTTCGCTGCCGCGACGCGGCGCGGCCTTCGACCAGAACACCATCTTCGACAGGAAGGCGAGAAGGTCCGGTCCGCGGTCCGCCTCGGTGTCGATCCAGGTGGTGCCGCCCAGGTCGGTCATGACCATGTGGTGTTCGACGCGCCCGTTGACGTCCAGGCTCAGGTTCTCCGCGGAGGCTCCGTCGGCAAGCGTCGCGACGTGCTGGCTGGAGATGGTGTGCAACCAGGTCAGTCGCTCCTCGCCGGTGATCGCGATGACGAACCGGTTCGACCGATCGACGACCGCGGCGGTCGTGACGGCGGCGTGCTGCTCACCCAACGGATCCCCGTAGTGCCAGGCGGTTCCACGATCGGGACCGTCCTGGGGTGCGGCCACCGCGCCGGGGCGGGCCAGAACGGGGGAGGAGTACAGGCCAGGGGTCTCGGACACCCCACCAGTCTAGGAGCGGACTGCCCGGTCCGGCCACGGCACTACCCTCGGGGCCATGACTTCACGCGTGGTGGTGACCCTGGACGGTGCCGTGCTCGATCCGACCGAGCCTGTTCTGCATGCCGACGACCTGGCGGCGGTGCGCGGGGACGGCATCTTCGAGACCGTGCTGATCCGCGAGGGTCGGGCGTGCCGACTCGACGCCCACCTCGCCCGCCTCACCCGGTCGGCGGCCATGCTCGACCTCGCGGAACCGGACGTCGACGCATGGCGGCGCTCGGTGGACGTGGCACTCGCGCAGTGGGAGAAGACCGGTGGCGGCGAGGGTGCGATGCGGCTGCTGCTGAGCCGGGGGCGCGAGGGGGCGGACGATGCCGAGACGGCGCTCGTCATGGTCTCCGCCGTCGCCGATCGCGTCACCCAGGCGCGCGCGGAGGGCGTGTCGGCCCTGACCCTGAACCGGGGTTTCTCCATCGACGCGACACAGCAGTCGCCCTGGGCGCTGCTCGGTGCGAAGACTCTGTCCTACGCCACCAACATGGCGGCCCTGCGCCACGCGGCACGAGAGGGTTTCGACGAGGTCGTGTTCCGCAGTATCGAGGGGCAGGTGCTCGAGGGTCCACGGTCGAGCGTGCTGGCCGTGGTGGACCGCCGCATGGTCACGCCGCCGGTGGAGCACGGGGTGCTGCGCGGCACCACGGTGGACGCTCTCTTCGAGGTCGCGGGCGACGCCGGCTTCGACTGTGCGCACGAGCCGTTGCGGGTGGCCGATCTGATCCTGGCCGACAGTGTCTGGCTGATCTCCTCCGTCACGCTGGCCGCGCGCGTGCACACGCTCGACACCACGCACCTCAAGGAGATGCCGTCGGACCGCGTCGTGCGCGAACTGGTGGACACCGCCGTCGCGCGTTGACGCGCGCCACAGGTAACGGTGGACACAGTCCATCGCCTACTACTACGCGTAGTAGTAGCGTCGGCCCCGTAGGCAGGATCCCCGCCTCGCAGCCGACGACAAGAAGCTGGTCATGGACGCACTCGATGTCTCACGATGGCAGTTCGGAATCACCACCGTCTATCACTTCCTGCTCGTCCCGCTGACCATCGGACTCGCTCCGATCGTCGCCGCGATGCAGACCATGTGGGTGATCACCGGCAAGGACTCCTGGTATCGGCTCACCAAGTTCTTCGGCAAGCTCTTCCTCGTCAACTTCGCACTCGGCGTCGCCACCGGCATCGTCCAGGAGTTCCAGTTCGGCATGAACTGGTCCGAGTACTCGCGGTTCGTGGGCGACGTCTTCGGTGCGCCGCTCGCGCTCGAGGGCCTCGTCGCGTTCTTCCTCGAGTCCACGTTCCTCGGGCTGTGGATCTTCGGGTGGCAACGGCTGCCGAAAGTCGTTCACCTGGCGACGATCTGGCTGGTGGCCATCGGGGTCAACGCCTCCGCCTACTTCATCATCGCCGCGAACTCGTGGATGCAGCACCCGGTGGGGGCCGTCTACGACCCGGACACGGGGCGTGCCGAGCTCGTCGACTTCTGGGCCATGCTCACCAACAACACGGCGCTCGCGGCGTTCCCGCACGCGGTGGCCGGATCCTTCCTCACCGCAGCGACATTCGTCGCCGGCATCGCCGGGTGGTGGATGGTGCGCAGCGCACGTCGCGGCGACGTCGGTCCCTCGTCGGAGGCCCGCTCCATGTTCCGCCCCGCGGCCCGGCTGGCATTCGTCGTCATGATCGCCTCCGGCGCTGCACTCGCGATCACCGGAGACGTGCAGGGCAAGCTGATGTTCGAGCAGCAGCCCATGAAGATGGCATCGGCAGAGTCGCTGTGTCACACCGAGACCGGCGCCTCGTTCTCGATCCTCACCATCGGCACCCACAACAACTGCGACAGCGTCCAGCACATCGTCGCGATCCCCGGCCTGACGTCGTTCCTCGCGAAGAGCGACGTCGACGCGACCGTCCAGGGGGTCACCGAGCTGCAGCAGCAGTACGAGGAGCAGTACGGACCGGGTAACTATCGGCCCAACCTCTTCGTGACCTACTGGGCCTTCCGGATGATGATCGGCCTCGCCGCCGGGTCCGCCGTGCTCGCAATCGCCGGCCTGTGGGTCACTCGAGGTGGCCGAGTTCCGGACCAGCGCTGGTTCTCCCGGCTCTCACTGCTCGCGATCCCGACACCCTTCCTGGCGAACAGTGCGGGCTGGATCTTCACCGAGATGGGCCGCCAACCCTGGATCGTCGCGCCCAACCCCAGCGGAGTCGACATGATCCGCCTGACGGTCGACCAGGGCGTGTCCGACCACCCCGTCGCTCTGGTGGCGGCGTCCCTCGCGACGTTCACCGTCCTCTATGCCGGGCTCGGTGCCGTCTGGTTCCTGCTCATGCGTCGCTACGTGCAGGCAGGTCCGCTCGAGCACGACAGGCACCCCCACGACGACGACGGTGACGACACCGACGCCGACGCCCGCCCGCTGTCGTTCGCCTACTGACCCGCCGGAGACATGATCATGGGAACGCCCGAATTCTGGTTCGCCGTCGTCACCGCATTGTTCGTCGGATACTTCGTTCTCGAGGGCTTCGACTTCGGGGTCGGCATGCTCATGCCCGTTCTCGGTCGATCCGGCCGGGACGACGCCGAGACCCGACGTCGCGTCGTGCTCAACACGATCGGTCCGGTGTGGGACGTCAACGAGGTGTGGCTCATCACGGCGGGAGGAGTGCTCTTCGCGGCCTTCCCCGAGTGGTACGCGACGCTCTTCTCCGGCTTCTATCTGCCGCTGCTGCTGATCCTCGTGGCGCTCATCCTGCGTATCTGTGCCATCGAGTACCGCGGCAAGATCGACGACCCCGTGTGGCGGCGTCGGTGCGACCTCGGTATCGGGATCGGTTCCTGGGTGCCCGCGGTGCTGTGGGGCGTCGCCTTCGCGAACATCGTGCGCGGTGTCGCCATCGACGCGGACAAGAAGGTCACCTCGGGACTGTTCGACCTTCTCACTCCCTATGCGCTGCTGGGTGGTGCGACCACGGCGATGCTCTTCGCGTTCCACGGTGCCGTGTTCATCGCCCTCAAGACGGCCGGCGAGGTTCGAGCGGACGCATCGAGACTCGCTGCGGCACTGATCGTTCCGACCGTGGTGGGCGCCGGGGTGTTCGCACTGTGGACTCAGCTCGCGCACGGGAAGGGCTGGACCTGGTGGATCGTCGCCGCTGCCGTGGCAGGGCTGGTGACGGCAGCGGTGGCCGTGCTGCGCGGGCGAGACGGATGGGCCTTCGTCGGCACCACCGTGACCATCGGCGGAGCCGTGCTGTTGCTCTTCTGCTCACTGTTCCCGAACGTGATGCCCTCGACCATCGACGGCGCGTTCTCGCTGACCGTCGACAACGCGTCGTCCTCCGCGTACACGTTGCGCATCATGGCGTGGCTGTCGGCGATCGTGGCACCGGTGGTCCTGGCCTACCAGGGCTGGACCTACTGGGTCTTCCGTCGACGCATCTCGACGACGCAGATCCCGGCGTCCATCGGCCTGGCGAGCACCCGATGACCGCGACGAGGCGGCCCCGGGGACCGGTCGACCCCCGGTTGTGGCGCCGGTCGGTGCCCGTCCGTCGTCACCTCGTGGGGTCGGTGGCGCTCTCCCTGGTGACGACCGCGTGTGTCGTCGTCATCGCCGTCGTCGTCGGGACCGTGCTGGGCGGCGCGGTCACCGACCCGACCCGTCGGACGGTCGGAGCCTGGACCACCGAGCTGACGGTCCTGGCTGCCGCCGTGCTGGTCCGCGTCCTCGCGTCGTGGGCGCGGTCGAGGTACGCGCACCGCTCGGCGGTCCGAGTCGTGCGCGGGTTGCGCGCGGACATGCTGGACGCGGCCACGACGACGCGCTCGCGCGGCGGGGAGGATCGGGGCGAGTGGTCGACGGTGGTCACGCGTGGTCTCGACGGACTGGCGCCCTACCTCACCGACTACGTCCCGGCCCTCGTCCTGGCGGCGACCGTCACGCCGATCGCGACCCTGGTGATCGCGTTCGTCGATCCGCTCTCCGCGGTGATCGTGGCGGTCACACTCCCGACGGTCCCGGTGTTCATGGTGCTGATCGGTCTGATGACCCGCGGGCGGTCCCGACGAACCCTCGACGCGATGACGCGACTGTCCTCTCAGCTGATGGACCTGCTCGCCGGAATCCCGACACTGCGCGCACTCGGCCGGCAGGACGGGCCGGCCGCGCGGGTCGGCGAACTCGGGGACGAGCACCGCCGCCGGACGATGGCCGCACTGCGCGTCGCCTTCCTCTCGTCCATGGTGCTCGAACTGCTGGCCACGCTCGGCGTCGCACTCGTCGCGGTGTCGATCGGTCTACGCCTCGTGTACGGCGACATGGAGCTGGCGCCCGGCATCATCGCGCTCATTCTGGCGCCCGAGGTCTACCTGCCGCTGCGCACACTCGGTGCCGCCTTCCACGCGTCCGAGGACGGTGCGGAGGCCGCGGGACGTACCTTCGCTCTGCTCGAGAGCGCCGAGTCGCAGGCGCCGCATGACCAGCGGACGGCCGCGCCGCCCACCGGTCCGGTCACCGTCGTCCTGACGAACCTGTCGGTCCGCGGGCGGGACGGGTGGGCACCCCGCCACCTCGACGCGACGTTCCGGGCGGGACGGGTGACGGTGCTGACCGGCGCCAACGGGACCGGGAAGTCCACGGTCCTGGCGTCCGTTCTCGGGCTCGTCGATCCCGACGAGGGGTCCGTCTCCCTCGTGGGCTCCGACGGGGTGCGGGTCGACCTGTCGACCGTCGACCTCGACCGGTGGTGGCGCCGTGTGACCTGGCAGCCGCAGCGTCCGGCCGTCGTCGCCGGATCCGTCGCCGACAACCTCGACCTCGGGGCGCGTGGTGACGTGGCCGAAGCTGCTCGCGCCACGGGGTTCTCGTCCGTCCTGGCGTCCCTGCCCCGCGGAGCCGCGACGATGCTCGGCGCCGGGGGAGTGGGACTGTCCGTCGGAGAAGCCCAGCGGTTGGCCCTGACGCGCACTCTCGCCGCGACGGAATCCGTCGTGCTCCTGGACGAACCGACCGCCCACCTCGACCCGGAATCGGCGCGTCGGGTGCTCGGGTCCCTGCGGGCCGCGGCCGACGGCGGCCGCACCGTCGTCATCGTGGGGCACACGCCCGAGGTGCTCGCCGCCGCGGACACTGTCGTGCACGTGGACCGAGCGGCGGTGTCGGCATGAGCGATCTGACGCGGGCACTGCGGCTGCTCGACCTGCCGCCGGGGCGCGTCGCGCGGGCCGTGGCGGCGGGAGTCGCGACGCTGGGCAGTGCACTCGCGCTGTCCGCGCTCTCGGCCTGGCTCATCACGCGGGCATGGCAGATGCCGCCGGTGTTGCACCTCTCGGTGGCCGTGGTCGCGGTGCGCGCGCTCGGCATCACGCGCGGCGTGTGTCGGTATCTGGAACGACTGGCCACTCACGACGTCGCACTGCGCGGGACCGTCCGTGCGCGGTCCACCCTGTACCGCGATCTGTCGCAGGGTGATTCGGCCACGGCGGTGACGACGCGGCGAGGGGATCTCCTCGTGCGGACCGGCGCCGACGTGGACGCCGTCGGCGACGTGGTGGTGCGCGCCCTCGTTCCCGTCGCCGTCGCCGCGGTGGTCTCGGCCCTCGCGGTCGGACTCGTCGCCGTGTGGTCCCCTGCCGCGGCAATCGTCCTGGCGGTCGCGCTGCTCGTCTCCGGGGTCGTGGCGCCCTGGTCGAGCGCCAGGGCCGAGCGGGCCGTCGCCCATGATCTCGTCGCTGCGCGAGCCGACTTCGCCGCCCACGCCGTCACCGCGATCGACCACGCCGCCGAACTCCGGGTGTCCGGGCGACTGGCAGACGTGCGACGCCGCGCCGACGAGGCCGACCGCGCCGTCGGTGCCGCGCAGGACCGCGCCGCCGGGTGGTCCGCCCTGTCCGCCGCGGCGACCCCGCTGTCGATGGGAGTCGCGGTGCTGGGCGCCCTCGCCGTCGGCATCTCGGCGTACGGCACCGCATCGGGGTTCGCGGGCGGCACCGACCCCACCGGGCTCGCCGTCGTGGTGCTGGTTCCGCTCGCCGCGTTCGAGGCGACGGGTGCGATACCCGCCGCCGCGGTGGCGTGGGTGCGCGGATCCGCGGCGGCTCGGCGGATCATGGCTCTCGTGGACGAGGCCCGCTCCGGGCCGGCGGTGACGCCGAAGGACGACCCGTCGCCGTCGCCGTCGCCGTCGGTGCGCCTCGAGGTGTGCGACGTCGTCGCAGGCCGCGGCGGATCGCGGACCGCGCCGGTATCTCTGGTGGTGGAACCCGGTGCGCGCCTGGCGATCAGCGGACCCAGCGGCGTCGGCAAGTCCACGCTCGCCATGACGATCGCGGGGCTCGTCGCCCCCGCCGCGGGCGCCGTGCTCGTCGACGGCAGGTCCGTCGGCGAACTGTCCGAGGACGCGGTGCGCCGGACGGTGTCCTACGTCGCCGAGGACGCCCATGTCTTCCGGACCACCGTTCTGGAGAACCTCCGTGTGGTGCGCGGTGACGTGACCGAGACGGAGGCGACGGCGGCACTCGACCGGGTCGGGCTCGGCGACTGGGTGCGCGCACTGCCCGACGGTGTGCACACGGACCTCGACGGCGGCGCGGAGGTGCTGTCCGGCGGACAGCGTCGCCGACTGCTGCTGGCCCGCGCGACGCTCTCGCGGGCGGCGGTGATCATCGTCGACGAGCCCACCGAACACGTGGACGACGTGTCCTCCGCCGCGTTGCTCGCCGCGATGCTCGATCCCGACGGTGGACTGTTCGATCGGGCGACGACCGTTCTGGTCGTGACGCATCGACCGGTGCCGACGGGCGTTCGAGTGGTGACCGTGAGCGGTGAACGTCAGGTGTGTTCGCTCACGGAAAAAGACGTTGCCGACCGGGCTGATCCACGCGTAGCGTCGTCTGTACACGAGAGAGGAGGTGGTCTGGAATTGTATGACTCTTGGACGCGTGAGGTGGCTGCCCGCTAGCCGCAACCGCTGACGGTTCTTCTCTCACCGCGCGAGCGGCGGGCGAATACCAGGCAGCTACCCGACCCCCGAGCCCTCGGTCCGTCCAGACCGAGACCCGTACTCCTGCAACGGTGTACCGGTAGGGCTCGGGGGTCGTCCCATGTCCGGACCAGGCCCGCGCGCCTGGTCTTTCCCGTTCTGCCGAGCAGACCCCCTCGCCTGTGTCACTGTGGGGGACATGACGAGTGACGAGCAGCCCGACACGACGAACACCGACGACACGTCCTCCGACACCGGTTCGGCGAACGAGGAGACCGTGGGCCCCGAGCTGACGCAGGAGGACCTCGATCGCGCCGGCGAGAAGATGGACGGCCTCAATGCGCGCTACGAGACCGGTGCGCGTGAGACGGTGACGCTGCCCGGCACCGGCGGCACCGTGTCCGGTACCGCGTTCGCGGACTTCGACGAGGACGGTGCCTCAGAGAGATCCGGCACCGAGAAATCCGACACCGACAAGGCCGACACCGGTTCCGGGAAGGATGCGGAGAGCGAGAAGGGCGAGCGTCAGCCCACGTAGCGTTCGAGGCGGGCGGACAGCCGGGGCTCGAGATCGCCGTCCGGTCCGACCCGCTCCTCCACGTACGCGAGATCGCCACCCTCGACGATGCCGTAGAGACGCTTCGCGCCCCCGACCAGCGCCGCCGACGTGCTTCTGATGACCACGTCGGTGGCCAGCTCCCAGGACGACTGCGTCAGTGCGCGGCCGTAGTACAGCTCGATGAGCCCGCTCGCGTGGGTCAGTAGGAGCTCGAGGGTCTCCTCGCCATCGTCACCGGGCTCACCGGTTCCGCTCACCCGCCAGAAGCCGGACTCGCGCAGGTCGCGACCGGCGTAGGCGCCGTTCTCGTCGACGCGCCAGGTGAGGGACTCCCACGACAGGTAGGGACCGCCGTCGTGGCTCACGACGATCTGCTGTCCCAGTGTGTAGTCGCCCTCGGCGTCGTGTCCCTCACCGGTGCCGCGCCACACGCCGACCAGCGGCAGCAGTGCCAGCATGGAGTGCGAGATGTCGGGACCCTGCCGCAGATTGGCGGTGTCACCGTCACCGGGCAGATCGGGGAGGAGCGGGATGTTGCGCCCGGCCGTCTCCTTGGCCCGTTCCTCTGCACGCGCGACCGCGGCGTCACCGCTCAGGCGGGGCGCCGGGGTGCCGAACTCGTCGGTCACGACTCGTCGGTGACCAGGCGATAGACGACGTACAGCGAGAACCAGGCGATGAGGATCGACGCCAGGATGAGGAGTGCTTCGAAGAATAGGACCACGCACCGATTGTAGACCGGCGGTGTCGTGGATCTGCCACGGGCCGCCGTCGCGATCGGTCGACGCAGGCGGTCCGCAGACTGTGTGACCGATGACAACCTGTGCCGGGTCCGGTGACGCGATTCATTGTTTAAGGTCGTGAGGTTCTGGAACCGAGAGACGAGGGTGATCCATCCATGCTTCGTGTGACCGGGCTCGACCCGACCGACCGTCGGCGGACCGGGCCGACGAGGATCGTGCTGCGCGCGGCGACCGCTGCCCTCGCGACACTGCTGTTGTGCGCGATCCCCGGAGGGCTGGCGGGGGCGGCACCGATCACCCCCTCCGATCCGCTCGGTCTGGGCGACGACCCCGTCGAGTCGGTGCTCGACACGTTCGGGCTGGGCACGAAGGTCGATCAGGATCCGAACAACTACGCGTACGACTGCCCCGACGTGCTCATCGTCGCCATCACGGGCGCGACGGACTCGGAGTCGGACCGGAACCCCGTCGACGAGGTGGACCGGCTGCCGTGGTCCAACTGGGTCGGCAACGTGACCGTGCCCGCGGGGGAGGCCTCGGCGTCCACGCCCGGACGAGTCGGTTGGGTGTACGTGCCGTACGCGTCGGAGTACGGCGTGGCCGTGGCCGAGCCGGTGCCCACCTATCAGGAATCCGTCGCCGAGGGCCTCGCGACCATGGGCCGGATGATCGACGCCAACAAGACCGCGTGCGGCACGTCGACGAAGTACGTGCTGCTCGGCTACAGCGTGGGTGCCGAGGTGGTCGAGCGCCTCGCCGTCGACATCGGGTCCCGACCGTCCACGGCGCACGTGACGTCCGACGACATCGCCGGGGTCGCCCTCGTCGGAGATCCGTACCGCCCTGCCGGCACTGCGTCCCTGGACAAGCCCGGTCCGCCGGGTGGTGGCTTCATGTCGTCCGAGCCGAAGGACTACGGAACCCTCACGAACAAGATCCGGTGGGCGTGCCGTCCGATGGACATCGCCTGTGACGCACCGGAGAACCTCGGAGTCCTGCCGTTGGCGCTCAACGTCTTCGGGCGGATGCACTTCACCCTGCTCGATCCGGGCCGCACCGTCACCGAGTTCGTCGCGGTCTCGTCCGACGTCGCGGCTCGCACCATCGCGCACGTCTTCAGCGACCCGGACTTCGCCACGTCGGACGAGTCGCTGCTCGACGTGATGCTCCGGGTGTCGGACCGCACCCAGCCACTGCCGGACGAGCGGTCGCCGACGCCGCGCGAGATGTTCGACGCAGTGACGTGGGCGCTCGGTCCCGGCCGCCCCGTCGTCGAGGCCAAGCTGCAGGCGGAGGCCGTGGGGTTCGGCGAGGACAACGCCGACATCCCGCAGCTGTTCGAGAAGCCCTACGTCGAACTGGGGTTCCTGCAGCACCTCTACTACTGGGACAACTTCCCGGACAACGGCCGCGACTGGGAGAGCGAGAAGATGATCCGCTGGATCACCGACCTCGCTCGTGAGCAGAGCGAGGCCCCTCCGGTCGACGAGCCGGCCGCTCCTCCTGCGGGAGACACGACGGCGCCCGCCGAGCCCCGCGTGATTCCCCCGGTGAATCCCGGCTATCTCGCGCCGCCGGCGCAGCCCATGGAGACGGTGCCGTCGACGTGGGAGGAAGTGCTGAAGTCCCTCGGCCTCCCGCCGGAGCCCGGCAAGTAGTTCCCGCGGTCGGATCGCACACCCTCCACGACGCGAACACCCTCCCCAGCACGCTGGGGAGGGTGTTCGGCTGAAACGAGAGGTGTTCGGTCAGGCGCCGATCGAGATCTCGGCCTCGTGGAGGCCGGCGGACTCGGGCGAGATGGTCACGTCGCCGTTGCCGGACGCGGACAGCGCGCGCAGCGTCCAGGTGCCGGGGGCCGCGAAGAAGCGGAAGTCGCCGGTTCCGGACGCGACGACCTCGGCGGTGAACTCACCCGTGCTGTCGAGCAGGCGCACGTACGCACCGCCGACGGGCTGACCGTCCGACGCGGCCAGGACACGGCCCGTGATGACCGTCTCCTTCTCCACGTCGACGCCGGCGGGAAGGGTCTGTCCCTGAGCAGGTGCTCCACACATGATTACGCTCCCAACTCGATAGGTGCTCCCACGAGGGAGCCGTACTCGGTCCAGCTGCCGTCGTAGTTCTTGACGTTCTCGTAGCCCAGCAGCTGCGTCAGTGCGAACCAGCTGTGCGACGAGCGCTCGCCGATGCGGCAGTACGCGATCGTGCCCTTGCTCGGATCGATGCCGACACCGTCGTAGAGCTCCTTCAGTTCCTCGTCGGACTTGAAGGTGCCGTCCTCGTTCGCTGCCTTGCTCCACGGCACGTTGACGGCGCCGGGGATGTGGCCGGGACGCTGGCTCTGCTCCTGCGGGAGGTGCGCCGGCGCCAGGATCTTGCCCGAGTACTCGTCGGGGGAGCGGATGTCGAGGAGGTTCTTGGTGCCGATGGCGGCGATGACCTCGTCGCGGAACGCGCGGATCGACAGGTCGGGAGCCTCGGCCCTGTAGGACGTTCCCTCGCGGGAGACGGCGTCGGTGCTCAGCGGACGACCGTCCAGTTCCCACTTCTTGCGGCCGCCGTCGAGCAGACGGACGTCCTTGTGGCCGTACAGCTTGAAGTACCAGTAGGCGTAGGCCGCGAACCAGTTGTTGTTGCCGCCGTAGAGGATCACGGTGTCGTCGTTGGCGATGCCGCGCGTCGACAGCAGGTCCGAGAACTGCTCCTGGTTCAGGAAGTCACGAAGGACCGGATCCTGGAGGTCGGACTTCCAGTCGAGCTTGACGGCACCCTCGATGTGGCCGGTGTCGTAGGCGCTGGTGTCCTCGTCGACCTCGACGAACACGGTCTTGGGAGCATGCAGGTTCTGCTCGGCCCAGTCGGCAGTGACCAGGACGTCGGAGCGAGCCATGTGGTTCCTTTCGATTCTTCTCTGACAGGTGGTGGGTGGTTCAGGTGGTGGCATGTCGAGCCGGCAGGAGCCGACTCGCGAGTGGGTAAATCTTGCAGCCCAGGCAGATTCCGAACGCCGCGTTCAGCACCGCGGCGAACAGGGCCAGACCCGTGGCGACGGTGCCGACGGTCGTCGAGGACAGCGCGAACCCGAGGGTTCCCACGATCGAGAAGGCGAATCCCAGTCCCTGCGCGAACCGCAGGGGGGTCGTCGGTTCGGTCTCCGACACCGGGCCCAGGCGCGGTGCGACGACGGCGCGGAACACGCGTCCGTAAGGATGCGCTGCAGGCCCGGCAGCAGCGCCGTACGCGAAGACCAGCGTCTGCAGGCCCAGGAGCACCGCTGCAGCGGTGAGCGACACCGTCGACACGAGCAGCGTCACGACGAGGACGCCGGTGGTCATCCAGGCGACGAAGCGGGGACCACGAACGTCGACCTGCGGGGGAATGGATGACATCGAGATGCTCCTGGAGTGGAGGAAGGGGGACCGAGCGGATGCGCGTGGTCTCCGGCGATCGTCGAGCGGTCCGAGGTCGGTACAGCACGGCTGTACCCGGGCGGACGGATCGACGAGGGGAGGACCGTCGTCAGCGGCAACGGCAGCAACAGCCACCGAGGCGGCACAGGTCCACTGTGCGGCGTCGGGTGAGCAGAAGCTCGTGGCTGGCGGTCACGTCGGCCATGGTACCCACGCCGGTCCCGATCCAGAAGTTCCGGGTGTCGCTCGTCACTCCGACGAGGGTGAATCGGACGCCGAGAGCACGGCGGCCCGCAGGTCCTTCGACGACGGCACACCCGACGCGCGCGATCGTTCCCGCATCGCCCCGTCGAGCACGAAGGTGGTCGGGAGAGACATCACGCCGAAGTCGCGGGCGAGCTGCGGGTTCTCGTCCATGTCCACCTCGACGTCGGACACGCGGTGCCCCGCCGACTCGAGGTCGGTCACCACGGCGGACACGACGCGTCGCACCGCCGCGCACGGGCCGCACCAGGTGGCGGAGAAGTGGAGCACGGTCACCGCGCCGTCGGTGACGCCGGCGGCGCGCAGAGCGTGAGCTCGCGAGCCCGACGCGCCGCCGCGATCCGACGTGCGGACGGCGCCCTCGCGGCGGCGGACCCACAGGCCCACCACGGCGGCGAGCGCCAGGGCGACGAGAAGGACGACGACGGCGCTCACGGCGTACGGATCTCGTCGAGTTCGATGGTGACGTCCTCGGCGCTGCCCTCGATGACGATCTGCCCGCCCTCCGCGTAGACCGACGTGGGGAGGATGCCGAACGGCAGCTGCTGCTCGTCGATCGTGCGGGTGAACAGGCCCAGGACCGCGGGCTTCAGGAAGTCGGGGATGGTGAAGTCGGCCTGGCCCTCGGGCCCGAAGTAGAGGTCCGACGCGACGATGGACACGGTTCCACCGTCGAGCCGGAGCTCGGCGGTGACGCTGACCGCGGTGTCCAGGGGACCGACGGGCACGGTGCCCGTGAGGACCACGGCCCCGGCGGTGGTCTCGCCGGAACCGCCCGAACCGCCCGTGCCGTCGGAGCGGTCGGCGGGGGGAGTGGAGACCTGGAGGTCGGGGATCTCGAGGAACCGGCCGAGGTCGGTGGCGTCGATACGGACGCGCGCGTCGAGTTGATCCATGGGCACCGTGCGCACCGATCCGTCGAGCAGGTCGGAGGCCGGAATGCGCACGCCGCGCAACGTCGCCTCGATGGTCGTCTTCTCGACGTAGTCGGTGGGGACGTCCTGCGCTCGGATCTCCACGCGGCCGTACCTGCCGTCGGCCGCCTGGGTCAGGAACGGGAAGCCGTGGATGGTCACCTGCGGATCGGACACCAGATCTCCGCCGTCCCGCAGTGCCCGCGAGACGCGGTACTCGGAGTATGCGGCGGTGCCGAAATCGGCGGCCAGAGCGAGCGCCAGGACGAAGACGAGCCCGACGATCAGTTTTCGCACGGAGTTCCTCTCGGGCGGTTCGGTGTCCTGCGGGCGGGTCCCGAGGCGGGCGGTGGCGGCTCGCAGCCGACTGTCCTGCCTTCCGACAGGTTAGTCTGTGACCGAAGTACAACCGGAAGTGCCGGTCGCGGACCCGCTGGTGGGCTCGTCCGGCCGGAGAAGAGTGGACGAGGAGGCCCTGTGGAGTTGCTGCTGCTGACCTCCGATCCGGATCCGGAGTCCGTGCTCCCGTCCCTCGCGCTCCTGGCGCACACGGTGCGTCCCGCGCCGACCGAGGTCTCGTCGTTGCTCGAGGCCGGCAGCGCGGACATCGCGCTCGTCGACGCGCGCACCGATCTGGCCGCCGCCCGCGGACTGTGCCGACTGCTCGGCAGCGCCGGCTCCTCGGTACCCGTGGTGGCCGTGCTCACCGAGGGCGGTCTGGTCGCCGTCAACGCGGAGTGGGGCCTCGACGACATCCTGTTGCCCACCACCGGACCCGCCGAGCTCGATGCCCGGTTGCGTCTGCTCGTGGGCCGCCACGGAGGCGTCAGCAGTCCCGAGGCCTCGGGGAAGATCACGCTCGGCGAGCTCGTCATCGACGAGGGCACCTACACCGCCCGTCTGCGCGGGCGACCGCTCGACCTCACCTACAAGGAGTTCGAACTCCTCAAGTACCTCGCCCAGCACGCGGGCCGCGTCTTCACCCGAGCGCAGCTGCTGCAGGAGGTGTGGGGGTACGACTTCTTCGGCGGTACCCGCACCGTGGACGTGCACGTCCGGCGTCTGCGCGCGAAGCTCGGAACGGAGTACGAGTCGCTCATCGGCACCGTGCGCAACGTGGGATACAAGGCCGTGAGACCGAGCCGGGCAGGTAAGGGTGCGGCGGGCAGCGACGACGCGGTGGACCTGCCGTCGGACGGCGACCTGGACATCGAGAACGACACGGCGACACCCTCGTTCGCCCCAGCTGATCGGACGGCCTTCTGACGTGAGCGACGCGATTCGACTCGAGGCACGGCGACCGGTCGGCGACGAGGCCCGACGCGTCCGCGACGCGATCGAGGCCGCCACGACCGCCGACGGGACACCGCCGCTGTCGGAGCAGGCCGAGCGCGCCGTGGACTCTCCGCGGGACGACGAGCATCTGCTGGCACTGGACGGCGAACACCTCCTGGGGTACGCGACGCTCTCGCCCGCGCGCGGTGACGCGCCGGTCATGGTGGAGGCCGTCGTGCACCCCGATCACCGGGGCCGCGGCGTCGGCACCGCGCTGGTCGACCGCGCTCTCGCAGCACCGGGGGCGCGCGTGTGGGCCCACGGGCGGCTGCCCGCCGCCGATCGCGTCGCCGAGAAAGTCGGTCTCGAGGTGGTCCGCGAACTGCTGCAGATGCGCCGCCCGCTCGGTGGCCCCGACGCGGCGCCCCTGCCCGGACTCACCGTCCCGGACGGCATCACCGTGCGGACCTACCGGGAGTCCGACGACGCCGAGATCCTGCGGGTGAACAACGCCGCGTTCTCCTGGCACCCCGAGCAGGGTGGCTGGACGCAGGCGGAGATCGACGAGCGCCGCGCGGAGTCCTGGTTCGACCCCGCGGGGCTGTTCGTGGCGACGTCGACGGACGACCCGGACACCGTGCTGGGGTTCCACTGGACCAAGGTGCACCCGCCGACCGGAGACGATCCCGAACTGGGTGAGGTCTACGTCGTCGGTATCGATCCGGCGGCCCAGGGCAGGGGGCTCGGCCGGACCCTCACGCTCGCCGGCCTGCGGTATCTGGCCGATCGTGGCCTCGCCGGCGTGCTGCTGTACGTCGAGTCGGACAACACGGCCGCCGTGCACACGTACGACCGGCTCGGCTTCGCCACCTTCCACGTCGACGCGGCGTTCGCGCGCGTCTGACGCGGGACCGGTGCGGTCCCTGAGACGCGCATCGCATCCCGATCCGGGTTTTCGGTCTGTCTGTTCACCCTCCGTTCACAAAGGCGCGGTGAACCGTCCACCACCGGCGCTTACGTTCTCCCACGGGTAGCGCACGCTGCCCGTTGCGGTACGACGTCACCGCATCTTTTCTCGCCCGCCGACCGATCGGTCGCCGACGGGCTGTTTCTGGAGGAGACAGGTGAAGCTCGAGCGCAGCATTGCCCTCATGGGTGTACTGGCTGTCGGCGGATTGACGCTGGCTGCATGTGGTTCCGACGCGAACGTCGAGGCCACCGGCAGTGGTGACTCCGCCGCGACGTGCGAGGGCAAGAGCCCCATCACCGGCGAAGGATCGTCGGCGCAGCAGAACGCGATGTCCAACTTCACGTCCGTCTACTCGGGTGTGTGCTCCGGCAAGGCCGTGGAGTACACCGTGAGCGGTTCCGGCAACGGCCGGACCCAGTTCGTCGCCGGTCTCGTGGACTTCGCGGGCTCGGACTCGTCCATCAAGGAAGAGCAGGCCGACGCGGCCGCCACGCGCTGCGCAGGCAACCCGGCGTGGAACCTTCCCCTCGTGTTCGGTCCGGTCGCCGTGGCCTACACGCTCGACGGTGTCGACGACCTGGTCCTGACGCCCGACGTCATCGCCCAGATCTTCACCGGCAAGATCACCACCTGGAACGATCCGGCCATCGCCGCGCTGAACGAGGGCGCGTCGCTCCCGACCACCGCCATCACGCCGATCTACCGCTCGGATTCCTCGGGCACCAGCGACAACTTCCAGCGCTTCCTGTCCGACGCCGCACCGCAGTCCTGGACGCTGGACCACAGCTCCGACTGGGCCGGTGGAGTGGGCGAGGGCGCCAACGGTTCGTCGGGCGTCGCTCAGGCCGCTGCCGCCACCCCGGGCGCCATCACCTACGTCGAGAAGGGCTTCGCCGATCAGGAGAACCTGACCGCGGCGCAGATCGACTTCGGCGCCGGTGCCGTCGAGCTCACCACCGAGACCGCCGCCAAGGCGATCGACACGGTCACCTTCTCCGGTGACGGAAACGACCTCGCGCTCGACACCGACGCACTGTTCGCCAGCAAGGAAGCCGATTCCTACCCGCTGGTGCTGTCGACCTACGAGATCGTCTGCTCCAAGGGCTACGACGCGGAGACCGCCGCGGGCGTCAAGTCGTTCCTGCTCAGCGCTGCCAACGAGGGCCAGGAAGGCCTCGAGGCTGCCGGTTACGTGCCGCTCCCGGACAGCTTCAAGGAGCGTCTGGTGACGGCGATCAACGCCATTTCCTGACACACTGGTTCTCGCCTGCATCACCCCCGAAGACCATTCACCGGGTGATGCAGGCGATGCCGTACCACCCCACACGAGACAGTGAGCGGTATGAGCGACACCCATTCGATCAGCGACGTCACGCCGGCCACCACATCGGCCGTGAGCGCCGCTCGCAAGACGGAAGCGCCGACACCAGTGCCCGACAAGAAAGCCTCAGGTACGGTCACCCGCCCGGGTGACCGCATCTTCTCGACGCTCGCCACCGGTTCCGGTGTCTTCGTCATCGTCCTGATCGCGGCGATCGGTGGGTTCCTCCTGTGGCGGGCGATCCCCGCGCTGCAGAACAACACCGTGAACTTCTTCACGTACAACGGGCAGTGGAGCACGTCGGACACGTCCGCCATGCTCTTCGGCGTCCGTGACCTGTTCCTGGTCACGGCCACGGTGTCGGTGGTGGCTCTGCTGATCGCCATGCCGGTGGCACTGGGCATCGCGATCTACCTGACCAACTACGCCCCGAAGCGCCTGGCGGGCCCGCTGGGCTACGTCATCGACCTGCTGGCCGCCGTGCCGTCCATCGTCTTCGGACTCTGGGGCCTGTACGTTCTCGCGCCGGTCATCTCGCCCGTCGCCGAGTGGCTCAACACGAACCTCGCGTGGTTCCCGCTCTTCGCCACCGGTTCCGTCTCCATCGCCGGCGGCGGCACCATCTTCACCGGTGCGATCGTGCTCGCCGTCATGATCCTGCCGATCATCGCCGCGGTCACCCGCGAGGTGTTCGTCCAGACGCCCCGTGGCCAGATCGAGGCTGCTCTCGCCCTCGGCGCCACTCGGTGGGAGGTCGTGCGCACCACGGTCATCCCGTTCGGCAAGTCCGGCTTCGTCAGCGGCTCGATGCTGGGCCTGGGCCGCGCGCTCGGCGAGACCATCGCGCTCTACATCATCATCCGCAGCACCCAGGAGACGTTCGGCTGGACGCTGTTCGACGGTGGCAACACCTTCGCGACGAAGATCGCACTGGCCGCGGGTGAGTTCAACAACCAGCTGCAGGCCGGTGCCTACATCGCCGCGGGCCTGGTGCTGTTCGTCCTCACCTTCGTCGTCAACGCCGGCGCCCGCGCCGCCATCGCTGGAAAGAAGGACTGACCCATGGCCGACACCACGTCCGGTGGAACCGCCACCATGGATCGCCCCGTCAAGGAGCCGACCTTCCAGGGTGTCAGTGCCCGTCGCAAGGCCTCCGACTCGATCGCGACGGTCCTCGTGTCCCTCGCGGTGCTCGTCGCGCTCGTCCCACTGATCTGGGTTCTCTACACCGTCGTCTCCCGCGGCATCGGGGCCGTCGCGTCGGCCGACTGGTGGCAGTACTCGCAGGCGGGTGTCACCCCCTTCAAGGAAGGCGGCGGCGCGTACCACGCGATCGTCGGAACGCTGCTCCAGGGACTCTTCTGCGCGGTCATCTCCATCCCGATCGGTATCTTCGTCGCCATCTACCTCGTCGAGTACGGCGTGGGTACGCGGCTCGCGAAGGCCACGACGTTCATGGTCGACATCCTCACCGGTGTCCCGTCCATCGTCGCGGCGCTGTTCATCTACTCGCTGTGGATCGCGACGTTCGGCTTCGACCGGTCGGGTCTGGCTGTCTCGCTCGCCCTGGTCCTGCTCATGATCCCCGTGATCGTGCGCTCGGCGGAGGAGATGCTGCGCATCGTTCCCCAGGACCTGCGCGAGGCGTCGTACGCGCTGGGTGTGCCGAAGTGGAAGACCATCGCCAAGATCGTCGTCCCGACGGCGCTCTCGGGCATCGTCACGGGCATCATGCTCGCTCTCGCCCGCGTCATGGGTGAGACGGCGCCGGTGCTGATCCTGGTCGGGTCCGCGACGGCCATCAACTTCAACCTGTTCGCCGGTCCGCAGACGTCGCTGCCGCTCATGATGGTCGACCTCCAGAAGGCCGGAACCGCTGCCCTCACCAGCGAGCGGATGTGGGGTGCCGCCCTCACCCTCATCCTCATCGTCGCGGTGCTGAACATCGGCGCGAAGCTGGTCTCCCGCTTCTTCGCTCCCAAGAACTTCTGACAGAAGGATCTCGACATGGCAAAACGACTCGATCTCAAGGACGTCAACATCTTCTACGGCAAGTTCCACGCCGTGTCGAACGTGACGCTCTCCGTTCCTCCTCGTAGCGTCACGGCCTTCATCGGACCGTCCGGCTGCGGCAAGTCCACGGTGCTCCGCTCGCTGAACCGCATGCACGAGGTCACCCCGGGTGCTCGCGTCGAGG
The DNA here is from genome assembly GCF_036173065.1 of Rhodococcus sp. NBC_00297. Classification (NCBI taxonomy): domain Bacteria; kingdom Bacillati; phylum Actinomycetota; class Actinomycetes; order Mycobacteriales; family Nocardiaceae; genus Rhodococcus; species Rhodococcus sp. NBC_00297. Next base: position 1,201,874 of record NZ_CP108041.1, on the reverse strand, counting down.
GCTCGGTGCTGCTCGACGGCGAGGACATCTACGGTTCCGGCGTCGACCCGGTCGGCGTCCGCCGCACCATCGGCATGGTCTTCCAGCGTCCGAACCCGTTCCCCACCATGTCCATCCGCGACAACGTCGTGGCCGGCCTGAAGTTGCAGGGTGGCCGCAGCAAGAAGCAGCTGGACGAGGTCGCGGAGGAGTCGCTCAAGGGCGCGAACCTGTGGAACGAGGTCAAGGACCGCCTCGACAAGCCGGGCGGCGGTCTGTCCGGTGGTCAGCAGCAGCGTCTGTGCATCGCCCGCGCGATCGCGGTGCAGCCCGACGTCCTGCTCATGGACGAGCCCTGCTCGGCTCTCGACCCGATCTCGACGCTGGCGATCGAGGACCTGATCGGTGAGCTGAAGAAGGACTTCACCATCGTCATCGTCACGCACAACATGCAGCAGGCTGCACGTGTGAGCGACCAGACCGGCTTCTTCAACCTCGAGGCCACCGGCAAGCCCGGCAACCTGATCGAGATCGACGACACCGAGAAGATCTTCTCCAACCCGTCGCAGAAGGCCACCGAGGACTACATCTCCGGTCGCTTCGGCTAGACCGCAGCTCGCGCGTCCACACACGGAAAGGGCGCCCTCCCCGCGGGGAGGGCGCCCTTTCGTGCGTCCGGGTACCGAGTGGAAGAACTAGGACACGTGCTGCGCGGGAGGCGTCGGCAGGTCGCTGGGCAGGCTGCCGGTGACCAGGAAGATGACTCGGCGGCCCACCTCGACGGCGTGGTCGGCGAAGCGCTCGTAGAAGCGACCCAGCAGGGTCACGTCGACGGCTGCGGCGACGCCGTGCTTCCACTCCTTGTCCATGAGGACGCTGAACAGGTGGCGGTGCAGGTCGTCCATCGCCTCGTCCTCCTCACGGAGCTTCGCGGCGCGCTCGGGGTCGCGGGTCTCGAGCACCTCACGTGCGGAGGAGCCGAGAGCGACGGCGATGCGTCCCATCTCGGCGAAGTAACCGTTGACCTCCTCCGGCAGTGCGTGCTGGGGGTGGCGACGACGCGCGATCTTGGCGACGTGCAGGGCGAGAGCGCCCATCCGGTCGATGTCGGCGACGATCTGGATACCGGAGACCACCGAGCGGAGGTCGCCGGCGACGGGTGCCTGGAGAGCCAGCAACGCGAAGGCGCGCTCCTCTGCCTGGGCACTGAGGTCGGTGATCTTGTCGTGCTCGCCGATTACCTGCTCGGCGATCCGGAGATCCGCCTGCAGCAGGGACTGCGTGGCGCGCTCCATCGCACTACCGGCCAGGGCGGCCATCTCGCCGAGCAGGTCGGCGAGTTCTGTCATCTGTTCGTTGTAAGCCACGCGCATGGCCCGATTTTACTCGGCCGTACGTGGGTACAGGGCATGCAGGCGGTGAACGGGCGGTGAATGCGGAGCAGCGATTCACACACAGGACTCGTCCGCCCCGTTCGTGACCGTCAGATCGCTGGGGAGCGCGACCTCCGTGGACGCTCCGGAGACCCCCGTCGCGAAGGTCGGTAGCAGGTCTCCGACGACGGTCGGCGGCGTCAGGAAGCCCTGGAAATCCGTCCCCAGGACGACCTCGACGATGCCGCCCAGAGTCGGCGTCTCCTCGAGAACCGCTCCCGGAATGGTGCTGGCCACCGTCGACGCGTCCGCGATCGACCCGGCGCCGTACCGCACGACGGTCGCCGCGGCACCGGTGGTCTCGGCGTTGCCGGTCCCGACGACCTGGAAGCCGTAGGCCGCCAGTTCGTCCGCGGTGGTGGCGGCCAGTCCGCTGGTCTCCGAGGCATTGGAGATCTGGACCGACACCAGCGAGGGGTCGACCGCGACCTGCGGTTCGGTGGTGACCGGCGGCGCGACCTC